>LJCW01000078.1 GCA_001298555.1 Actinobacteria bacterium OV450 | reverse complement strand
GTCCACCCCGCTTCGGCGTCCGGTCCGGCAGCAACGGCTCGATCCGCGCCCACTGCGCGTCAGTCAACGACACACATCAACCAACGATCCGATGATCCGAGAGAAACGGCCTAGGCCGGACGCGGCCAGAGGCGGGGATCGCGTCGCCGACCGGCGGGGGCGGCTCCGGCCGTCCGGCGGGGGCGATCCGGACCATCGCCGGATGGGCCGCGGGTCGTGCCTGTCGCCAGTGTGGACACGCACCACGACGACTGGCTCGGCGCGGCAAGGGCCGCAGGCCCTCCCGGCTGGGCTGACGCCCGGCAGACCGTAAGAGAGAGAAACTCCGTGAACACCGCACCCGACCCCTCGACGACGGATGCTGAGCACCTGTCCGCGCGCCAGACGCTCAAGGCGCTGTCCGCGCATGCCCGGCCGCAGCGGTGGGCCATCGCGCTCGGTCTGCTGTGCGCGCTGGCCGGAGCCGCAGGAGCGCTGCTCCAGCCGCTGGCCACGAAGGCACTGGTGGACCGGCTGACCTCCGGTGGGACCATCACCACGATCCTGGTGTCACTCACCGCGCTGGTGCTGGTGGGCATGGTGTTCGAAGCGATCGGCACCTACGTGCTCGAACGGACGGCGGAGTCGGTCGTGCTGTCCGCGCGCCGCTCCCTGATCGGACGGCTGCTGCGGCTGCGGCTCGCGGAGGTCGACCGGATCCCGCCGGGCGATCTGATGTCGCGGGTCACCTCCGACACGACGCTGCTGCGCGCGGTCACCACGCGCGCCGTCGTCGCCGGGGCCACCGGTGCGGTGGCGTTCGTCGCGGCGCTCGTGATGATGGCGGCCCTGGACGCCGTGCTGCTGGGCGTGACACTCGGTGCGCTCCTGCTGATCGGCGGGGCCACCGCACTGGTGATGCCGAGGATCGCCCGGGCCACCGAGCGTTCCCAGGAGGCGGTCGGGGAGATTTCCGACGCGCTGGAGCGGGTCTTCGGCGCGTTCCGCACGGTGAAGGCGTCCGGAGCGGAGGCGC
Source organism: Actinobacteria bacterium OV450 (assembly GCA_001298555.1). Lineage (GTDB taxonomy): Bacteria > Actinomycetota > Actinomycetes > Streptomycetales > Streptomycetaceae > Streptomyces. The sequence continues at coordinate 12,340 of LJCW01000078.1, read as the reverse complement.
GGGAGGCCGCCCGTGTGGAGGCGGCGGCGCACCGGGCGTGGCAGCACGGTGTGAAGAGCGCGAAATGGGAGGCCGTGGCGTCATCGGCGGACGAGCTCGCCGTCCAGCTGGCGTTCCTCGCGGTGCTCGGGATCGGTGGGGGGCGGGTGGCCTCCGGGGACATTCCCGTCTCCACCCTCATCGCCTTCCTGCTCTACCTCTTCTACCTGATGGAGCCCCTGTCCAAGCTGGTCGACGCCGCCACCCAGTACCAGGAGGGCGCGGCCGCGATCTCCCGCATCACGCAGGCCGAGCGCCTGTCGACCGAGCCGCCGCCTCAGCGGCAGCCCACCCCGCGGGCGAAGCCGGCAGCGGTGACAGGCCCGGCGACGGTCCGCTTCGACAACGTCTCCTTCCGCTACCGTGCCGACCTCGCGGACGTCCACCACGAAGTGGGCTTCGAGGTACCCGGGGCCGGGATGACGGCCTTCGTCGGCCCCTCGGGCGCGGGCAAGTCGACGGTCTTCGCCCTCATCGAAAGGTTCTACGAACCAACCGGCGGCCGGGTCCTGGTCGACGGCAAGGACGTACGCGACTGGCCCCTGCCCGAACTGCGGGCAGCCATCGGGTACGTGGAACAGGAGACCCCCGTACTGGCCGGCACGCTCAGGGAGAACCTGCTGTTCGCGGCACCCGACGCGACGGACGACGACATCCGCGCGGTGGTGACCCGGGCAAAACTCGACGCCCTCGTCGAGCGGCTCCCCGAAGGCCTGCAGACACCGGTCGGACACCGCGGGTCCAAACTGTCGGGCGGCGAGCGTCAGCGCATCGCCATTGCCCGCGCCCTGCTGCGCAAGCCCCGACTGCTGCTTCTGGACGAGGCGACCTCGCAGCTCGACGCGGTCAACGAGCTGGCGCTGAGGGACGTCATCGCCGAGGTGGCCCAGGAGACCACCGTGCTGGTGATCGCCCACCGACTGTCGACGGTGATCAACGCCGACCGGATCGTCGTGATGGAGGCCGGACGCGTCCGTTCCGTGGGCACCCACGGGGACCTGGTGGACCGGGACCCGCTGTACGCACAGCTGGCGGCCACCCAGCTCCTCGCCCCCGCCCCGTGACCCTCGTCGGCAGAGGGGCCGGACAGGTCGGGTCGCCCCGGAGCGACCCGTCCAGGACGGACACGCATACGGACGCGGGCGGCGAGGAACTCCGCCCGGGCGGGCCCGCAGCCCTGACCGCCGCCCCCCGGTCAGGCGCCCCCCCGAGGGGCCGCGCGGGGCCTGCCTGGCCGGCATGGACCGCCACCGTCCGGGCGGAGGGGTCCATCAGCCTTCGCCGTCAGTGGTGGCCGTCGTGCTCGTCGTCGCTGAACGCCTCGTTGAGCAGGGCGCCGCCGACCAGACCGGCGGCTCCGGCTCCGATCAGCGCGCCGGTGCCGAACCGGCGGGGCTGGTTCTGGCCGGGCGTCTGCGGATGGCCCTCCTGGGCGTACCCCTGCTCGGGGTAGCTCTGCGGGGCGTACCCCTGCTGCGCTGGTGCCGGATATCCGGTGTGCGGGTCCGCCACCGGGGGCGCGCCGTAGTAGGGCGGCGGTGTGCTCTGGACCCGCTGGGCACAGCCCCCGCACGTCTGGACGTGGCGGGGCGTTCCCCACTGGGGTGACCACATCACCCAAGTGGTGCCGGCGCTGTGGTGGGGGTCGAAGAAGCAGGTCATGGTGTAACTCCCGTGGGCTGGTGACGATGTGTCCGCCGGCGCCTGGGGCGCGGCGGAGGCCGGAGCGTGGTGTGGGGCGGGCAGGGACGCAGACGCGGTGGCCGGGCCGGTGTCCGCGCGCAGCACATCGACGCCGTAGTCGATCGCGATACCCGCGAGACCAGAGGCGTAGCCCTGGCCGATAGCGCGGAACTTCCATTCCGTACCGTGCGGGTACAGCTCGCCGAAGACCATCGCGGTCTCGGCCGATGCCCCGGTCGTGAGGTCGTAGCGGGCCAGTTCACGGCCGCTGACCCGATCGACGACACGGATGTACGCACCCGTGACCTGCCCGAAGCTCTGGCCGCGCCGGTCTGCTTCGTACAGGGACACCGGAAAGACGATCTTCGCCACGCCGGCCGGTACGCGGACGAGGTCGACGTCAATGTGCTCGACGTCGGGTCCGCCGTCGGCTCCTGCACCCTCGGCCAGGATGACCGAACCATTCGGGCTGCGCGGGTTGTTGAAGAAGACGAAGTGCTGTTCGGAGAGCACCTTCCCGGCCCCGTCGCACATCAGCGCACTGGCGTCCACGTCATACCCTTCAACGCCCAGGGCCGGCGTCCGCCACCCCAGTCCGACGGTCACTGCGGTCAGTCCAGGTGCCTGCTTGCTCAGCATCACGTTGCCGCCCTTGATCAGGGCCGTTGTCATCGCCGTCCTCCCTGCCTGTCCATGAGCGGTCCGGGCGCGTGAGGCCCTGTGCTCCTTCCCCACCCCACCACTCGCCACGGACCATTCCACTCCGCCGGTCGGCGGGACACCCCCCCCCGCCGATCGGCGGCCATTGCACGGTTCGTGCGCTCGCGCGACGGGCAGGTCACGACTCGGCTCCGAGCAACAGCCCGCAAGGCAACTAGTAGAAAAACCAACGCACTTGGGGTTGACGTGTTCAGGTCTACGCGCGTCATCATGGCGCCATGCAGATCCCCCCACGCATTCTCGCCATCGGCGGCGCGACCGCCGTCGCCGCCGCCCTCCTCTTCCAGCCCGTCGCCGCCGCAGCCCCTTCCACAGCGACCTCTGTCTCCGCCAAAGGGGTCGGCAGCATCTGCTCCTCCGCACTGCCGTCCCAGGCGCACGACACCCTCAGACTCATAGACGCGGGCGGCCCCTTCCCGTACCGGCAGGACGGTGTCGTCTTCCAGAACCGCGAACAGGTGCTCCCCAGCCAGACCAGGGGCTACTACCACGAGTACACGGTCATCACCCCGGGTTCCCCGACCCGCGGAGCGCGCCGCATCATCACCGGCCGGCAGAGCCAGGAGGACTACTACACGGCCGACCACTACGCCACCTTCAAGCGGATCAACTTCGGCTGCTGAGGCAGTAGGTCAATCCCCCAGTAGGGCGGCCCCTCGGCGACTGCCCGACCGTCGGGCGGCCGCCCGCAGCCGCGCGGCCCGCGCTCGTCCACGACCGCCGGCTGCGCGCCTGCCTGTTGCAGGACAGGATCGGCACCATCGCCCCGTCCTGGACCGACCTCGTGCTCACCGCCTCGCAAGACGGGGGTCGCTCTGTTCATCGAGGTCGACAACTGCCACGAGACCGCCGAGGAACTCGCCGCCAAGCTGGAGAAGTACGTCTGCTTCTTCCGCCGCAACGCCAAGGACACCGATGGCAAGGAGTGCCCGAGGTGGCGTACGCGCTGGACGGTCGCCGAGGGCCGGTACGACGATGCGCCGCATCCGCCCGTGCTGCTGGTGTTCAACCGCGTCGGCGAGCGCAACCCCGACCACACCGTTCCGCGCCTGCAAGAGCTGACCCGTCACCTGTGGCAGGGGGAGCGGCAGCGCGGCGGCCCCCTTCTCTGCGACCGGAGGATCCCGATCATCGCGACCGGCCTGAACCAGCTGCGCCAGCTCGGTGCGGCTGGCTCGGTGCTCCTCCGCTTCGGCCGCGACCACTTGCAGCCGCGCCTGGAGGCGATCGGTAGCCCGCGGCGTGAGGCCGTCGACATCCGCAGGAAGAGGAGACCAAGGGCCGCCGGGCGGAGTATCAGGCACAGGTACGGCGGGCAGCCCAGAAGTAGGCCGTGAACGGAGCGGGCGTTGATGGTCGGTCCGGGGAAGGTCCCGTCGCACCCCCACACCGTGGTCGTCAGCCCGGGAGGATCTCCACTTTCCCCTCGCACTGCTCCAGCTCGTAGACGTCCGCGCCTTGCTCACTGCGTACGGGCCGTGCGGTCGGAGGGATGGGTAGCGGCACGGTGAAGAGCTGAGGCAGGGGGGCGGTGCTGGCGAGGACCCGGCCGGTGGACGCGCCCGCCAGGCGGGAGAAGCCGGTCACGCCGAGCGTGATGGCCGCACCCGCGCCGGCGGCCAGTCCCAGGAGCAGCCGCCGGCCGAGCGCGGGCCTCATGTGGTCACCTCCGTCGGCTCCATGCGTGCGTCGGCCTGGGCGGAGGCGAAGGTCCAGGTCCAGCAGACCAGGGCGGTGGCCAGTCCGAAGATCGCCTCCCGAGCGGCAGGTGCCCGGCGAGCATCCGGGCCTCGCCCAAGGCCTGCTGCGCGCCCACCAGGACGGCTGGCAGGGCGCTCGTGCCGATCGGCCAGAGGGGCCCGCCCAGCCGTCGGCGCACCAGCAGCGCGGCCGCTGTCTGGCCGAGCGTGAGCGCAGCCAGCACGTCGGCGTTGGCCGAGTGCCAGGCCAGCAAGTCGAGGTCGCCGGTGACCAAGAGGCCGGCCGGCGCGGTCCGTGTGAGCGTGTCGAGCAGCGCCGGTGCGGCCGCGGGCCACATCAGCTGCAGCGGCCACCGTCCTGCGCGGGCGTCGAGCCCCGCTCATGCGTCGGCCTCCGTGGCGGTCGCGGTCGCGTGGGCGAGGTGGCGTTCGTAGGTCTGGAAGCCGTCGCGGACGCCGAGGAGGACCTCGCCGAGGATCAGGTAGCCCTCGTGGATGAGGGGGGTGTCACGCAGGGCCTCGATGAGGAAGTAGTACGCGCCCAGGTCCGCGGTCTCCAGCACGGCGAAGTCGGAGAAGCTGCCGCTGAACGCCTCGGCGTCGAAGAACCGGGCCGTGACCCGGTCCGCGTACCGGGTGAAGAGCGGCTCGATGTGCGTGGCGCGCATGCGGTTGCGTTCTTCGCGTGGCAGCGCCAGCCAGCGCGGAGTGAGCGTGTAGGTCAGCGCGATGCCGTAGGTCATGAGTCCCCCAAAGCCAATTGTTTACACCGTTAACTCTGACGGAAGCTAAAGTGATACCCGTTAACTTTGTCAAGCGGAAGGCAGGCCGGCCGAGATGACGGACACGCCCGGAACCGCGGCGGCGCGGCGTCGGCACCGCGTGCGCGAGGAGGCGATGGCCGACGCGATGCGCATCGCCCGTCGGCTGCTGGTGGAGGACGGGCCGGCGGCGGTGACGGTCCGGGCGGTCGCCCGGGAGATGGGCCTGACCGCGCCGGGCCTGTACCGCTACTACGCGGGGCACCGGGAGCTGGTCCAGGCCCTGGTCTCACACCTCTACGAGGATCTCGCCACCGCCCTGGAGGCCGCGCGCGAGCGGCGGCCGGCCGACGGGCCGGGCGAGCGGCTGCGTGAGGTGTGCCGGGAGCTGCGGCGGTGGGCCCTGGCTCATCCACAGGAGTTCACCCTGCTGTTCGCCAAGCCCGTGGCGGACGCCGGCACCGCCCCTGAGGACGCCGCGCACGAGTCCAGCTGGCGTTTCGGCGGTGTCGTCCTCGGCTCGATGGTCGAACTGTGGCGGTGCGGCGCCGTACGGGCACCCGCGGACCTCGATCCCGAGTGGATCGTGCAGCTGGAGGAGGTGCGCGAGCACCTGGAAGGGGAGCCGGTGCCACTGGAGGTGCTCTACGTCTTCGTCGCGTGCTGGGCCCGGCTCTACGGTGCGGTCGCGGTGGAGGTCTTCGGGCACCTCGACTTCGCCCTCACCGACCCCGGGCCCCTCTTCGAACAGACCGTTGGCGACATCCTGGCGATGCTGGGCGACCCGGCCGCCTGACCGGCGGTCGGGTCGCCGGAGACCAGCCTCAGGAGCGGCGCCCGCGCGAGCGGGCCGGAGTCCCGGCCGCTCCGGGACCGGCGCCCTGGCCCCATGTGCGCAGGAGGATTCCGTATCCGAGGTCGGCGGTGACGAAGGCCAGCGCGGCCGCAGCGCCAGCGCTCGCCGTATCGTTCCTGATCCCCTTCGCGCCGTACTGCCCGGCGCCGGGGCTGGTCGGTCCGCGTGGGGCTGCTGCAGGACAGTGGCCCACGCGTCCAAGCGCCCCTTCGGCATCGCCTGCGGCCTTGCCCGGCAGACACACCGTCACCCATGGGCTCGCCATCCGCCCCTGCTGCCCACGTCGGAGAACGGCATGCCCGCACGCGTCCGGAGACGCGCCACGAGCCAGGCCGCCTGCCGGCGCTGGGCACGCTGACGGGAAGACGCAGACAGGAGTCGTTACTGACTTCGGCTCGTCAGGGTGATCTTTCACGAAGTGTCTGATGGGTTTGGGGTGTGGGCTGTATTCCGTGGTGCGTGAGGTATGCGGACGGGGCGCGGGCTGACTGCCACGGGACGGCAGCGCCGGGAGACCGTACGGCTACACCGCGGCTGAGTTGTTCGAGCAGAGGCTCGGGAGCTTGGTCATGGAGAGCCACCCAGGCGGACTATTCCTCTCGGGGCAGAGATCGGATTCGATGACGGCACCTTTGAAGGGGGACCGATGACACTCGACGTCTGGACCAACCACGTACTCATACGTCTGAAGGCCCTGCTCGCGATCTTCCCTCCGCTCATCGAGGATCAGCGCGCGCGCAACATCATCCCGGCCGCGATGGACGGAACACTGGAGTGGACGCTCCCGTGGGGCATGGACGACGGGCTCGGGAACGTCCGGCTCACCCTGATTGACGAGCCCTCGGGCTGGGGCGTTCCGAAGCGCGTGCGCGTGGTCGTAGCCGCGAAGGCGGCGGCCTTCTCCTCCACCGTCAGCGAGGACGTGGCCCTCCCTCGCTATGACCCCACGGCGCCCACGGCGCCCACCGCGCCCCCGGCCGGCGACACGCGGGAACCTCGGCGCGTCAGCACCAGCATGGCCCAGAGCCTGCTGGAACATGTCGGCGGCGACCCCGACTCGCTCCGGTACGAAGCGGACGGTTCCCAGAGCTTCACCGTGGTGGTCGCCGACTGACAGTCGCCGGATGGGCGGAGAGACGATAGGACGGGCGGGTGCGGGAGCCGGGCCGCATCGCGATCAGTCCGGCCACCGACAGCCGCCCCGAGCGGCGCCCGCTCACCGTTACGACCGGGGTGTGTCCGCCTCGTCCCCAGCTTCGTCCTCGGGGCAGTCTGCGGCTGCCACCCGCCGGACGGGAGCCTGCGGGCAGAACCCGAGCCGGTGCATCCGGCGTACGCCCCGGCTCCGGCTTGCTGACCCGCACCTGGTCCTGGCCGAGAAGGCCGACGGTGTCGCCGACGAGGACCAGCTGTCCGGCTGTTCACCGATGAGCATGCCGAGGAACTGGCCACTCTTACGGCGGGGGAGACCGGGGCGTCGGGGAGCCGGCTCACGGCGCCGGGCACGGCGCCGGCGGCGGTGCTGGGGGAGGTGCGCATCATCGACGGGTTCCGCTCAGGGGCGGGCGGCCTGCGGGTGACGCTGGCGTGGCCGACCATGCCGCGAGGCACCGCGGAGAGGGCGGCGGGAGCGGGGTGGTCCGGCACGGGGTGTCCTACGTCCGCTCGGGCGAGGAATGTGTCTGCCAACACCACGACTGCGGCGGCATGGTCCCGGCCGACTCCTGCGCCGAGCACGGCCGGGCGTAAAGGACCACATCACCCTGCACGCACGCCGAGCTTAGGTGCGACGGGAACCCTAGTGCTATGGCCCCACAGGTTCGCCGGGCCGAAAGGGGCATCTGCCGGGGCCTGGCCGCGCTGAAGTCGATCCGCGCCGCCCGAGTGGTTGTGCCATGAAGCCCCGAGCAGGATTCCCTTGCGGCACCGCCGCGCCAGGGCTCAGGTCGTCTTGGTCTGGCCGCCGTCGATGAGGAATTCGGCGCCTGTGATGTTCGCGGCGCGGGGCGAGGCCAGGAAGAGCGCGAGGTCGGCGACCTCTTGAGGTTCGGTGAAGCGTCCTGTGGTGATGCCCGTCTGCTGGGGTACCACCACGTCCACGGCCTCTTGGGCAGTGGTCCCTGCGCTGGCCGCCACCGCCTCGGCGAAGCCGCCGGGGGCGGTCCAGAACGGGGTGCGGACCGGTCCCGGAGCGATGGCGTTCACCCTTACGCCGCGCGGCGCAAACTCCTCCGACAGCGCCTTGGTAAGGCTGGTCAGCGCGGCCTTGGCCGCCGAGTAGTCCACCACCGTGGGGAAGGGCATCCGGGCGTTGAGGGAACTGATGTTGACGACCGCGCCTCCGCCGTCCGCGAGCAGGTGTGGCAGCGCGGCGCGGCTGGCGCGGACGGCGCTGAAGAAGTTCAGGTCGAAGCCCCGCTGCCACTGTGCGTCGTCGATGGCGAGGAAATCGGTGCGGGGCTTGGTGGCTCCGACGTTGTTGACCAAGATGTCGATCCTGCCATGATGCTCCATCGCCGCCTGGATCAGTGCCTCCACTCCTTCGCTGGTAGCCAGGTCGCCGGCTGCGAAGGCCACGTCATATGTCTCACGCAACGCGGCCAGCTCACGGGTCTCGGAACGGCTGCCGGCGACTACGCGCACGCCCTCACGCAGGAACGCCTCGGTGATGGCCAAGCCGATGCCTTTGCTGGCACCGGTGACGACGGCGACTTTGTCGGTGAGCTCCAGATCCATCGGCACGCACTCCTGTGTCATGAACTCGGCATGGATTGTTCGCATGAATCGGGCATTTACCGGCATTGTGTGCGTCGGATCCCATGCGCCCTCGCAGGCACGCCGAGCCCTGCTGTTGGGGCGAGCCCGGAAGTTGCGTTGTGATCCGTTGACGACTGGGGGAATGCGGGGATGCCGATCTGTCACAGCTGCGGAGCCCTGTATCTGCGGGAATCACCCTGACCGAGGGGCGAGAGCCCAGCAGGCGAGTCTGCCCGCCGCATCAAGGGAGCCCCGGCGGCTGGCGGGGCTCCTCACTCTTGCCAGATGAGTCGATCTTGCTGTCGGTCCGACGGGGGGGGGCGGGTGGTTGGGATGTCCAGGGCGACAGGAACTCGGTGGGCTGTGTCAGCCTGCTTGGTGCGGACGAAGGTCAAGGTCATGTCGATGCCCTCAATCTCGCTGAGCCACTGCTCCTCCGCGGCTCGCTTGCGGCGGAGGGCCAGGTCCTTCTCGATGTCGGCGAGCCGCGGCAGCATCTTGGGATTGACCTGCAGCATCGGGCATCGGACGCAGACTTCTCTGATTCTTGCGGTGGTGAGGTGATCGAGTCAGGAATGCCCGTGTTCGCGGTTGAGTTCGTGGTAGCCGCGAAAGTCGAAGAAACGCAGGCCGTCGATCACCGCTCCAGACAGGATTTCCGGCAGGGTCCATGGGTGGGTGGTGTAGTCGTCCGTTGCGACGCCTCCACCCTCCAGCAGCAGAGCGATCATTTGGTGAACCTCTGCGGTGCCGTCGATCCGCCCGGAGATGTCGATCTGCACCGCCCAAGTGGGGTGATGTCCGATGGCCGCTTCGAGGATCGCCACATCTTCAGGATCCCAGTCGGAAAAGAGGTAGCCGGTTTGTTCATCGTCGATGTCGATGTAGAGGTTGCCGTCCAGAGTCCACGGATCGCTCTGCTCGGGCAGACGCCGATCGAGCGAGGCGACGGTCTCAGCTCGATCACCTGTGGGAAACACGAAGACGGTTCGCATGAGTTGGAGGGTAGGCACTTCAGCTTCGTGGCGACCACGGATTTCAGGGACGATCCCGATACGTCGACGTAGTGGTGGCGTGGTTGGCGACGTCAGCGAAGGCCGGCGTACCAGGATCGACTGCGGAGGATCGGCGAGCTGACTCCCATCGACCGTCTGTCGCGCGATGCGAGCGCTGCAATCCACGGGTGGATACGGCTGCCAGAGGGCGGTATGTGACGTGGTGTAGCTACTGTCATCGCCGGAACGGGTGGCACCGTCGCATCCAGGCTGATCGGAGAGTCGGGCCGAAGGCCCAAAGGTAGGTAGAGCCCCAGGCCGGAGGCCTGGGGCTTGCTTCTTGTGTACCTCATTCCCGCGTTCGCGCCATGAACTGAGATTGCCGGCGCCCCGGCCGGCGCGCTACGGCCGGCGGCAGCCGGTCGGCGCCGGCCGAGACGTGCTCGGCGGGACGACGGGGGATGAACGCGGCCCCGTCGAAGGGTGGGCCGACCGGCTGCGTGTGGCTACTTGAGCGGCGTGCCGCCCGAGTTGCGGTACGCGATCGTCTTGTTGATCAGGTTCCCGCCGTCGGACTCGACCGCGGTCTGCTCCTGCTGCCCGGCACCGAACAGCAGACCGGCGATGTGCGCGTTCGCCACCTGGTCCATGTGCGACAGGAGCCAGTCGACCTTGTCGTCCTTGTAGTGGTTGCGGGTGTTGTTCTGCGCCATGTTGCCCAGGGGGATCTGCCACAGGACCACCGGCTTGCCCACCGACTCGGCCATCGTCTTGTAGAACGCCAGTTGGGCGGCGGCCTTCTGGTCGTTCCAGAAGGTGTCACGGCCACCGTTCGCCGGCAGCGCGTACCAGCCCGCGTCGCGGTCCACCACGTCGGTGGCCAGGAAGTCGGCGTTCTTCGCCCCGAGGTCCGCGTAGTCCTTGACGCAGGCCTGCGTGTTGTTCTGCCAGTCCCAGCAGGTGAGGTGGAACCCGGCGCTCGTGTTCGGCGCGTACTTGTGCGCCATCGATATCAGGCACTGGGCCAGGCCTGCAGCGCTGTTCTCCTGCGATCCGCAGTCCGTCGGATTCGCGGCCGTGACCTGCGCGGCGACCCGGTGCGGGTTGCCGAGCGACCGGACGTAGCCCCAGAAGTCGGGCTCGATGTCGATCATGTCGTGCGAGGTGCCGATCTTCTGGAGGAAGAAGCGGTAGTCGTTCATGTAGCGGGTGAGCAGGTCGGCCCTGTTGATGGCTTGGACCTCGCCCGGACCGTCACCCTGGCCCGCCGCGTCACCGAGGTCGCGCAGCGAGTACCAGGTCCAGAGGAACTTCTGCGGGCGCGGCTTGCCCTGGTAGGTCTGCTGGGCCGCCTTGGCGTCCCGCCAGGTCACGTACGTGCCGGGGGCCGTGGTGCTGCCGTTCCAGCAGCCCCACCAGCCCGTCCACGCGTCCTGGCAGCGGGCCGCCGTGTAGTAGTCCGACGAGGGTGCGGGCTGGCTGTGCACATAGGCGTACTGCACGTCGAACGGCGCGGCGCTCGCCGAGGCGTCGTTCATCGAGCCACCGATGAGCACCGTGTTGCTGCCCATGAAACTCTTCGTCGAGGTGCCACTGCCGCCGGCGGGAGGCGTCGGTGGCGCCGACGTCGGGTGCGTACCGCTCGGAGCATGGCTCGCCGGCCCACTGCCGCCGGGCGTGGCAGGGGTGGTGGGCGTGGCGCTGCTGCCCGAGCTCCCTGTGTTCCCGGTGCCGCCGGCGCTACCGGCCGGGACGAGCCGCCACTGTTGCTGGGGGCCGTTCCAGTCGTGGTACTGGGCGATGTGGGCCCCGTCGGCCTTGCTGCCGCCCGGGACCTCAACGGCCTTGCCACTGAAGCGGTTGATCAGACGCACGTAGCCGTCCGGCGACTTCTCCATGTGGAACTGCTGGTTGGCGCCGTTCAGGTCGCTCCACTGCACCAGCTCGGAGCCCTCGGTCTTCGACCAGTTGTAGTCGTCCAGCACCTTGCCGGAGTGCCGGTTCTGCAGCCGGTAGTTCCCGTCACCTGCGTCGATGAACTTCCACTGCTGGTTTGCCGCGCCGGTGCGGCTCCACTGCACCAGCGGAGCACCGTCGTTCGTGGCGTAACCGAGGTCGTCCAGTGCCTTGCCGGTGTCGCGGTCGACCAGCACGTACCAGGTGCCCGTGTTCACGGTTTCCGCCGAGGCCGTGTTGACCACGACCACGGAGCCGCCCACGACGGCCAGGCTGACGGCCGCCCAGAAACTCCGACGCTGGTACAACCGACGACCACGGTGCGTCGGCCGCCGCCCCGGAGCGGCCGAGCGGGACGACGCGCGACCGCGGCGGGCGCGGCCGCCGGGCGATGCCTCCGACGACGTGGATGGGCGAGGGAACATGTCGATGCTCTCTTTCAGCCGTTGCCTCTGACCAGACCGCCTGTCCGGACACCACCCAGTTGTCACCGCCCCCGGAAAGGTTGCCCCGGACCGCGAAAATCTTTTCGGGCACCGAGCGCCGGCTGGCGATCACGTCGTGGGGTGGGGACGGTGGCTGGGGCGAAGCGCAGCCGACAACCGCAGCCGGTCACCGGCGATGGGTAGACGGTGGGTATCGGGGGCCGTTCGGCCCGTCGCCCGGCGCGGCGCCGGCCGCCGGGGGTCCGCCGAACGCGGACGGGCGACCCGCCTGCCCGCCCCCCGACTGCACCCCCCACACACGCCCCCCCCCCGCGGGCCGTCCCCCCCCTTCTCGCCCCGGTGCCCCCCGCCCCCGCCCCTGGGCCCGCCGCTCGCCTCCCGGAGCCCGTTCCCGCCCAGGGTGGTGAGCCCGCCGTGCGCGAGCAAC
>LJCW01000077.1 GCA_001298555.1 Actinobacteria bacterium OV450 | reverse complement strand
ACCCGTGGCCGGGCGGCGGCGGGGCGGGGGCCGCCGCAACCTGGGTCACCTCGGGCGGTGCGGGCGCCGCCGCGCGCAGCGTGATGTCGGCGGCGACCGCGCCGGGCAGCCAGGCCTCGGTGCGGCGCAGCGGCGCGTCGCCGTTGGCGGCCCGGCACAGCGCGAGGACCTCGTCGACCGAGGGCCTGGCCGCCGGGTCCTTGGCGAGGCAGCGGGTCACCAACTCGTTTAGCTGGGCCGGGAGTCGGGTGAGGTCGGGCTGCTCGTGGACGATGCGGTAGAGCACCCCGTGCGAGGTGCCCTCGCCGAACGCGGGCAGCCCTGTCGCCGCGTACGCTGCGACCTGGCCGAGGGCGAAGATGTCGGTGGCCGGGGTGACCGCATCGCCCGCGGCCTGTTCGGGCGCCATGAAGGTCGGGGTGCCGATGGTGACGCCGCTGCCGGTGAGGGCGGTCGCGTCGGCGGCCCGCGCGATGCCGAAGTCGATGACGCGGGGCCCGTCGCCCGCGAGCAGGACATTGGACGGCTTGAGGTCGCGGTGGACGATGCCGGCCCCGTGGATGACTTTCAGGGCCTCGGCGACTCCCGCGACCAGGAGCAGCACGGTGGGTACGGGCAGTCCGCCGTGCCGCTGCACGGCGTCGGCCAGGGACGGCCCCGGGACGTAGGCCGTGGCGAGCCAGGGGTGGCGGCCCTCGGTGTCGGAGTCGATCACCGGCGCGGTGTAGAGCCCCTGCACGCGCTCGGCGGCCCGCACCTCCTGCTGGAAGCGGCGGCGGAACTCGGCGTCCTCGCCGAACTCCGGCCGGATCACCTTGATCGCGACGGGTCGTCCCCCTGGCGTGTACGAGAGGTACACCTTGCCCATGCCGCCCGCGCCGAGCCTGGCCGCGATGCGGTATCCGGCGACGGACCGCGGGTCGTCGACCTCCAGCGGATGAAAGATGGTGTCCAACTCAGTTCCCTTACGGTCGGTTTCGGCCCGCGCTGCGGCACCTGTCCGGCGCACGCGGCACTTTACCGAACGCAAGGTCCTCTGCCGGTCAGAGCCTGTCTTCGTGCTGGCCAGTCCCTCTTTGTCGGAGCACAGAATCAGGCGAAGGCCGCCGCGTCCACGCCCCCATGAAATCCACCTACGCGCGATACGCGTTCGGGGCATCGTTCGGGGTCAGACCATGACGAACAAGAGGAGCACTTGAGGCTGAGCGGTCCATGACATGGCTGTCGGCAGCTGCCGCCTTTGTGCCCTATATCGAGGCCTTCCCTTCCGAAGAGCACGCGTTCCACGCCCTCGCACGCTCCCGGGGCCGCTCACCCTTCTCGTCGACACCTCCGACACCGACCGCGGCGGCCACCGCCGCCCGTGGCCTGACCGAGCTGGGGCGCGGTCCGGGCTGCGCGATCCGCCTCGACAGCGGCGACCTCGGGGAACTGGCCCGTCGCTGCCGCAGTCGGCTGGACGCCGCAGCCCGCCCGATGTGCGGATCGTCCCCGGTGGCGGCCTGGACGAGTACGTGATCGACGACCTCGTGCTCTCCGGGGCTCCGATCGACAGTTCACCGTGGGGACGCGCGTGAGCGTTGCCGCGGATGCCCCGTACCTGGACGCCGCGTACACATTGGCGGCGTACGACGGACGGCCGGTGATGAAGCTGTCCTCGGCGAAAGTCACGGCCCCGGCAGCCAAGAAGGTTTACAGGCGCCCCGGGCGAGCGGACGTGATCGCCCCGCGCGGCGAGGCGCCTCCCCCGTGCTAGGAGCCGCTGCTGCGCTCACTCATGCGTAACGGTCGGTCCACTACCTCGCCCCAGCCGTGCGCCGAGGGCAAGAAGCGGCAGACGGGAGACGTTCGGTCCCCGAGGGGCCGCCGCGGCGGCGCTCCGGAACGACAGCCATGCCGTTATCGGCCGCCCCCTCCCCCACCGGAGCCGCTGCAGAGCGTGCTCGCCGTCGCGCACGGCCAGCGTCTTGGTGAGCTCTGACCCCATCCCTCGAAGCCCCGTATCTGGCGCGCCGACCGATCAGTCGAGTTGAATGCCCTCTCCACCAGCCATACAGGGGGCAGACTATGACTACATCTCCACCGCCGGGTGCCGGGATACCGCCGTTACCGCCGACGCCGCCAAACGCACAGCCTGCCCCTTCGCCCCGGCGCCTGGGGGAAGTGGCGGCGCTCGTCTCCGCCGGGACTGCTGTGCTCGGCCTGCTGCTCGGATTCCTGGGACTGCCGGTTGTACTCAACTCCCCAACCGCAAGGACCGTCACGGAAGCCCCTCACGCAACCGTGACCGTAACTGTCACAGCGTCATCCCCCGTCGCTGCTGGGGGCCCGGCAGAGCCCTCGGCTCCCGCCGCGTTGCCGAGCGGCGAAGTCGCACTGCGAGACCGTCCGCCGACCGGCTCCTTCGACCGGGAGAAGATCTCCCTCAGCTCGGCCACGCTGGGAGGCAAGGCGTACCAAAACGCCATGGTTTACCGCTATCCCTGCCAGGACGGTCCCGAGTACAGCCTCAACCAGCGGTACAAGACCCTCACCTTCACCGTGGGGCTCGACGACAACGGCATAGCCAGGCCTGGAAAATTCTCGGTGATAGGCGACGGCACAGAGATCAAGTCCGTCATGCTGGAAATCAACCATCCGCAGACGGTGACAGTGGACACCTCCAGCGTCATCAACCTCCGCCTCCAGCCAGACCTCAGCGAGCCGAACTCCTGCAATGCCGACGGCGTCGTCGTCGTGCTCGCCGACGCCGTTCTGCGGTCCTGAGCAGCACGAGAGGCGCCTCGTCCCGGCGAGGACGAAGCCCTGCCGCCGCAGGGCCTCGCCCTTCCTCGTCTCTCGCGCAGTCGGGGGGCCAGCACAGTGCGGGCGCGGCGCAGCTCGTCAGGCTGTTCGGGGGTGACGGCGTCGGACAGGAGGGCGGTGCCCAGGTCGCGGCCGACCGGGTCGCAGACCTGGATCTCACGATCATGGTGAGGCACGTACCGGATGCGGACGCCGGGCCGGCCTGGCCCGCGCTCCAAGCCCAGCGTCCAACAGGCCTACCAAGGCTCTGCGTGGCCCGTGGCCAGCCCTCCCTGCAGGCCGGGTTTCAGCCCTGGGGGCGTGGCGGGTCGGTGAGCTCATTGTCGACGGTGAGGAGGCGGTCCGTTCCGGAAGGCTGAGCAAGCGGGCCGGCTGGGGCGGTAGGAGGCCCGCCAGCCGCAGTTCACACCGGGCCGTTGACGGTGAGGAGCAGGTTGAGGAACGCGCAGTCGCCGACGGTGAACTCGCGCGGGCGCGCCCTTGCCAAGGAGCGTTGCGCCGCCGCGGGTGGGGAACCGACGGGGGCGTGTGGCCCTCCAAGGCCAGAGCCGGCGACGCGCTCCCGTCGACCAGGTTGCCGCTCCCGCGACGGGCTGCTCGGCTCATCCTCTCGTGACCGCTCGGTCGCCGGCTTACGGGGTGGGACGGGGCCCGGCGGCTCGGCGGAGCCGGTTGGCGATCGCCAGCCCCAGCCCCCGCTCCGCCGGCAGTGACGCAATGATGAGGTCACACCCCTGCTGATCGAACTCGCGCAGGAACCCGTACAGGCTTCGCGCGTAGGCAGCCGGCGAAGCGGGGACTGCCACCACGGCGTGCGCCTTGACCGGAACGTCGGCAAAGGCGGCAGGCAAGAGGACGCCCACCTGATGTCCCAGGCCCCCTGCGGTTTCGGCTTCAACGTGGACTTCCTCGGGGTCGACGAGGACGACTCGCGCACGCGGGGCGTAGTGGGAGGGGTGCTGGCCCGGCACACGAACCTCGCTGGTCCAGGGGACCGAAAGCGGGTGTCCCAGCACCGATTCGAGGTCCTCGCGCGTCACCCCTCCGGGCCGCAGGATGGTAGGGGTTCCCGCGGTGACGTCGACGATCGTGGACTCGACGCCGACCCGGCAGGGGCCCCCGTCCAGGACGAAGTCGACGGCGTCACCCAGTTCGGCACGCACATCGGCCGCGGTGGTGGGGCTGACGGAGCCGAACCGGTTCGCAGAAGGGGCCGTGACACCGCCGCCGAAAGCCGCCAACAGCGCAAGGGCGACGGGATGGTCGGGCACACGCACCGCAACCGTCTCCAGCCCACCGGTCGCTTCCAGCGGCACGCGCCGGCCGCGGCGCAGGACCAGCGTCAGCGGCCCCGGCCAAAAGTGCTCGGCCAGCACCCGGGCCGCCGCCGGCACCTCCTGCACCCAGTCGTCGAGATGCTCGGCGCCGGCAAGATGGACGATCAGCGGGTGGGAGGGCGGACGGCCCTTGACCTGGAAGATGCGCGAGATGGCAGCGGGGTCCTCGGCATCGGCGCCCAGACCGTAAACGGTTTCAGTCGGCAGAGCCACCAGCCCGCCGACGCGCAGCACACCGGCTGCTTTCTCGATGTCCTGGGTACTCGCAATCACTCTCCCCATCCTAGGGGCGTCAAGAGGCAGGCTGCGCCTCGCTCTGGCGTTCTCCTCGCGACGGCCGAATCCGGCAGTCAGCGGCCGGCCAGTGACAGAGGGCCGCCCAGGCCCCTGAGGGGCCGCCTACCCGCGTCGGAATACTTTCGCCTCCCGGACGATCCACGTCTGCCAGGTCGGTAACAGGGCGCCCCAACACTTTGCGTCCTCGCAACGCGTCGTCCGGCGCCCCCTGCCCCCTGCGCCCTGCCCCCTGACGAGCCGTTACACCCTTCCCACCATCTGGCCTGTTGCCCGAGCAGCCACGGTGAGATTCCCTCAGACCCGCACCTGACGGCCGCGATGATGGAGGTCGGTCAGGGGCGGCCGCGACCCACCGTCGCCCCCAAACCGACACCGGCGCGCGCGGGGCCCGGGAAGTTGGGGCGACGGCTTCCCGGGCCGGCGTCGCGGTACCGCGGGGGAGCGGTACA
Source organism: Actinobacteria bacterium OV450 (assembly GCA_001298555.1). Classification (GTDB taxonomy): domain Bacteria; phylum Actinomycetota; class Actinomycetes; order Streptomycetales; family Streptomycetaceae; genus Streptomyces. Next base: position 8,921 of record LJCW01000077.1, on the reverse strand, counting down.
CATGCCGTGCGACACCAGAAGGAACGATTCTCCAGCCGGAAAGTTCACCTGCCCCTGCCTCGCACCGTCAGGGTCCCGGGAACCTGACGGCGCCTTCCCCCGCTCCCCCGGCCGGCCTCGGGCTTTGCTCTTTGCCGGTCGGCCTGGTGTTAAAGACCCACGCGGGGGCACGAGCGCAGCCATGACCGTGATGCTGCTGCTCCTGCTCCTTCTCGGCCTCGGCCTCGTCCTCCTGGTGACCGCCGAACCCCCACGCCACAACCGGCACCGCCAGCACTGACCGCCCCCGGGTACAGCGGCCGGATCGATCTGCCCGGGTGATCCGACGTCATCTGCGACGGCGGGGAATCCGGGCGGGATCCCGCAGCCCGCGGATGAGGCTGCGAACCGTCGGCGGCTGGGCAACCGCGGAGGTTGCCCGCCGGCTTTCGACCGCGAGGCCTACAAGCAGCGGAACACCGTCGAGCGGTGTATCAACAAACTCAAACAGCGGCCGGCCTGGCCACCCGATACGAAAAGACCCCCACCATCTACCTCGCCGGACTCCACCTCGCCGCCATCTTCATCTGGTCAGCAAGGTGGTCCGAAGGAAACGCCCTAGTTTAAGGGGGCTCCGACTCTGCTTCGGCCCCTACGGCAGCAACCGGAACGCATCCATCCCCACTGGTGCGGTCCTATTGCGCTGCTGTGCGCAGTGCCGCAACGATGGCCGCGGTCGTCGGGTTCGTTGTTTCGGTGTGACGGGTCGCGGCGAACAGGAGGCGCAGGATCGGGTGGCCTTCGATGGGCGCCGTGCGGATTCCGGCTGTGGCGGGGTCGATGGCCGTCCGGGGGACGAGCGCGGTGGCGAGGCCAGCTCGTGCGAGGGCGAGCTGGGCGGCGATGTCGGCGGTGACGTAGCGGGTCGTGGGGGTGAAGCCGGCCTGGTGGCAGGCGTGCAGGATGGCCTGTCCGCAGTCCGTGGTCGGCGGTGGCAGGACGAGGCGGTGCGTGGCCAGTTCACGCAGGCCGACGGGCCGTCCGTCGGCTCCGTCGTCGGCGGTGACGACGAGCAGCGGGTCGTCGAGCAGCGGTGAGACCGCGATGCCCTTGGGCGTGGTCTTCGGCAGGTGGTGGTAGTGCTGCCCCAGCACGACGTCGACGGTGCCGAGTGTGAGTTCGCGCAGTTGTGCCTGGTCGGTGATGAGGCAGGTGACGGCGAGCTGCGGGTGGTCCGCGCCCAGCGCGGTGAGCGCGGGGGCCACGATCCTGGCGACGGTCGACGGCAGCGCGGCGAGCGTGGCCGTGGCGCCGACCGTGCCCTTGACCGCCGCGACGGCGCACTCGGCTTCCTCCATGGCGGCGAGGATCCGGTCGGCGTGTTCGAGGAGGACGCGGCCCGCCTCCGTGAGCGCCACGGTTCGCCCGTCGGGGCGCAGGAGATCAACCCCGACGTCGTGTCTCAGTGCGGCGAGCTGCTGAGACACGGCACCGGCGGACAGCTCCAGGGACTGGGCGGCCGCGGTGATGGAGCCGCGGGCGGCGACGGTCTTGAGCATGTGCAGACGGCGGATATCGAGCATGACTCGATAGATTACCTAAAGGGTTCCACCAGAAAACATCCCCTTGACCTGTCTAGTCGGGGTGAGCGACCTTCTGCGCATGGAGATCTTCGACTGCATCGCCGCCGTGGCCAGGCCGGTCCACGACTTCGGCGACGAGTTCATGTCCGACGAGGCCACCGCCGCCATCGGTCTGCGCGCCGGGTTCGCCCCCGGGCGCGGCTTCTACTGCCGCGGTCGGTTCGGGGTGCTCGGCGAGGCACCGGCCCCGGTGGTCCAGGCGGTGCAGGGGTTCCTCGGCCCCGGTCTCGTCGCCACCGGCTGGCGGGCCGGCCGGCCCGTGATGCCGGCGGAGGAGGCCGCCGCCTGTTACGCAGAGGCCGTCCGGACATGGGGGCGCGCCCACATCCCCGCCGACGCCGATGTGGAGCACTTCAACCGCCTGGCACAGCGGCTGATCGACGCCGCCGACGCCGACGCACTGCCCCTGTTCGCCGGCTGGCGCGCGCAGCCCGTACCCGCGGACGACCCGGTCGGCGCGGCCATGCAGCGCATCCACGTCCTGCGGGAACACCGTGGCGCCTGCCATCTCGTGGCGGTACGTCTGTCTGGGCTGAGCGCCCGGGAGGCGATGGTCGTCAACCTCGGCGTCGAGCAGGCGACCCACTACGGCTGGCGCGAGCCGGGTCCGGCCGCTGCGGCCCTGATCCCCCGGTGGCAGCGCGCCGAGCAACTCACCGACGAGCTGCAGGCGCCGCTCTACGCCGCGCTGACCGCCCGGCAGCGTGCCGACTTCGCCCAACTGGTCGACGCGTTGACCAGCGCCCAGACCTCATGACCGTACGTCGCAGACACCGGCAGGCATACGAAAGGACGGCTGATCGCGGCCATGCTTCTTACTCATGAGGGCCGTTCGCCCTCCGTTTACCCCACGGCTTATGTCGCTCCGAACGCCACGGTGTGCGGCGACGTGCGCGTGGGGGCTGGGTGCCGGGTGCTGTTCGGTGCGGTGCTCACCGCCGAGGGCGGGCCGGTGGAGCTGGGCGGAGGCTGCATCGTCATGGAGAACGCGGTCCTACGTGAAACCCGACGGGATCCGCTGGTCCTGGGGTGGCAGGTCCTGGTGGGGCCCCACCTCCTACCTGACCGGCTGCCGGGTCGAGGCCGAGGTCTTCCTGGCCACCGGCAGCCGCATCTTCAATGGGGCACGGATCGGTACCCGCTCCGAGGTCCGGATCAACGGCGTCGTGCACCTGCGCACGGTCCTGCCCGCCGACTCGACGGTTCCCATCGGCTGGGTCACCGTCGGCGACCCAGCGCGCATCCTTGCGCCGGAGGACCACAAGGGGATCTGGGAAGTGCAGGAGGAGTTCGACTTCCCCTGCTACGTCTTCGGACTGGACCGGCCCGGCGAAGGGAAGAGCCTGATGCCGGCCATCTCCGAACGCTTCGGCCGCAGCCTCGGCCGCCACAGCGATGATCACCAGATCTGAGCCCCGCTTGGAGCGCGTGGGTCCAGGGTTGAAGAACACCCAGTGAGCGGACATCACGAGGAAGTGCCCCGTTCGAGGCACGGCGCGTGCTGACCGAGGGCGTACAAGCCTGCCCCCACTGCCGGCCCGACGCCGCCCTCGGCATCGAGTGACCCGTGCTGGCGGGGACTGCGACCGGCACGCCCTGGGGGTTATCGGGGGGGTTCGCTGTTGGTCGGTGCGGTGGGCGAACGCCCGGTCGGCGCGGCGGCGGTGGTAGACGGCTTCGGGCCGGATCCCGGCGGCAAGAGCGGCCTGGCGCAGCGCGACACCGGGACGCAGAGCGCGGAAGAACGCTTCCCAGTCCTCGGCTCCTGGTGTGGGGTGCGGGGGTGCGCGTGGTGGGCGGCGTCCATGGCGGCAGCGAACGCCGGATCACGCTTGCGGCGCTGGTAGAGCACTGCCACGGTGACCCCCACCGCGGCCGCGGCCGCCGTGACCGACAGGCCGGACTCCAGGCGTTCGAGGAAGACGCACCGGCGTTCGGGGGTGAAGCGGGGCGCCCTCGCGGGCGCCGGCCGTCCGGCCCCGAGCTCCTTGACCGCATCGCAAGCCCGCGCGAACACGGGATCCTCCTGGCGCCAGTGACAGGCCTTCCCCGCACCGTCGAACAGGATCTGCGCGGCGAGGCTGGGGGTGCAGCCCAGAGCCAGAAGCCGCAGGTACTCGGCGCGCTGGATGAGACCTGCGGCGCCGAGTTCGTCGGGGTCGGTGCCCGCCAGGAGGAGCACGAGGGCGGTGTCGGTGCGGGGCGGCGGCGAACACCGCCTTCGCGTCGAGGCCCGCGGCCTGCGCGGCAGTGGCCACGGCCTGCCCGTTCCGCAAGCGGTCAAAGAGCATTGACCGCTTCCGGGCAGGCAAGAATCGGGCATGACCGCACGCTATGGGCACCCGCCACCGGTCGACGCCGCGACAGGCCGAGAACAGCGCCGGGGCCGGATGCCTCTGCCGGCATGCCGCAGTGAATGGGCGGCCGCAGGGTGGAGGCATGGACTCTGAGCTGCGCGTGATCGTCTATCCCCCCGACGCCCAGGGCGGGCGTCGCGTCCGCGTCGACGGGACCATCCTCGGCCGCGCCCTCGGCCCCGGCGACCTCCTCGAATTCCTGCGACGGGCCGGCCTGGACCCCGACGACGTCCGCCTGGACGACGCGTTGCTGATCGAATGGCGCGGCGGCGGGCCTTCTGTCTGGAGCCCCGGACCCTGACGAGCAGTGAGCGCAGGAGTGCGGGCCCCGCCACCCAGGTGGGCGGCCCCGCACTGCTGGGCGGGTCAACGGCTTTGGCCGCCGGGATCGGCTACCGGTGGATCACCGCGCACGGCTCGCCTGGAGGAACCCGTTCTCGTGAACAAAGCCAGCCGAGGATCTGTCACTTCGAGGACGCTCCTCGGCAGGCGTATTCCTACTCTTCGAAGGCGGCACGTCCACCGGCATCCGCCCCCGCCGGGAACGCCACCCCGTCACGGTGCTTGGCCGCCTCTCGGGCGGCCAGCTGCGGTGCGCCCGGCTCGCACGCGACGGTGCGGGCGATCCATTCAAACCGGGCGCATCCGCAAGGCGCAGCACCAGCGGAGAGGAGTAGAGGCCGACGACAAGGCCGCCGGTCTGGCGGTCGCGGTCGATTACGGCTTGGCCGACCTCGTACCGGCGGCCGGTCACGGGTGGCCGGCCAGGGCGCAGCGCCTCCCCGAAGGCTGCGCGGTCAGCGCCGGCCGCCGCCGATGCGGCGGTCGTCGGCCAGTGCGGTCAGCGGGCCGAACTCTTGGGCAAGCTGGTTCCACGTCAGAACCTCGCCACAGCGGGCCGGGAACTCCTTCGGGTTGAACTCGGGCATGGTCCAGGTGCCGGTGCCCCGGTCCCGCAGCCACAGGTCCCCGTCACCGTCGACCACAGTCGGCGGGACCGGTACGGGCTCGGCCTGTTCCGTGGGCTCCCAGGTGACCCGGCCCGGGTGGGAAACGCGGCGCAGCTCGGTGGTGGCCAGCCGCGCGGCCAAGTCACGGGTGGACTCTTCAGCGTCCTTGACCGACGCGAGTCGGAATGCGTCGTCAAGTACGGGCAGGGCTGGATTCTTGCTGCGCTTTGAACTCATACGCTGACTACCTCCGCTGGGGGGCGTCACATCCGTTATGGCACCCCGTAGAGGAACACGGTATCCGAGGCGGGAGCCGGGCCGGCTACGACCACTGTCCAGGTGGAGGCGCTGGCACACCGGGCGGTGGGGCCTAGCCTAGGTGGTGAGCTGGTCCTGGACGTGGCGCAACCCGTGGTGGTAGCACTCAGATATGGCGGTTCGGGTCTGAGCGGGTGAGGCCGCCGAGGGCGAGCGGACGTCGGGCCGGGGCGGGTACGGGAGCGTCGGGAGCGGACTCGGAGAAGGCGGGCAGCGAGAGCGGTCGACGGTCGGTCATGATCCCTAGTCTCCCGGGTCCGGCCCCGCGGGTAGGGCCAGGCCGCTATCAGCGGTGACAGTACCGACCTTCGTCGGTGTTCCGGCTGAGGCGGCCGCCACCGTCGAGGCCGTCGTGCGGGCTGTGCACCCTGGCGATGACGTTCGTATCCGGATCTTGCTGGCAGCTTGGTCGACGTCGCCGACACCGAGGTTCTGCTCCACCTGTGAGAGCGGCTTCGCGAACGACCGCAGTGCCCGTCAGGCGCGGCGGAACGGACGTATGGCGAGGGGTGGGGCTGGCCCGCGCCGCCTTGCCGTGGACGCCCCCGACACCGCCATGGAGCACTAGCGAGCTGCCGATCCCTTCGGGAGGGCGCTGCGGACCCACCCCTCAGGCTCGCTCCCCCTGGGCTGCACGTCTCAGCTGGCGGACGCCTGTGCTCCCGAAACGCTGCACTCGGGGGGGAATCAATATCTATCCCCGCGATCAGAGAGTTTAATGGACCCCGCAGGCAGAGTTTTTCCGCACGCACGCGATGGAGATATTTAACGCACACAAACCGCTGCGGCGTGCTACTGTCGATCTCGGTTGCAGTTTTGGTACCCAAAAACTTCAAGCGCTCCACTCGACCTCCGCGTCACATTCGAGCGCTTCATATTTCCGGGTCATCTTCCGGCGGGGCATCATCGCGGCGACACGGTGTCCGTACAGTGCGGATGCTGGTGTACTGCCCCAAAGGAGATATGACATGGCATCTGGCACCGTGAAGTGGTTCAACGCTGCTAAGGGTTTCGGCTTCATCGAGCAGGACGGTGGCGGCGACGACGTCTTCGCCCACTTCTCGAACATCGCCGCCCAGGGCTTCCGCGAGCTGCTGGAAGGCCAGAAGGTCACCTTCGACATCGCGCAGGGCCAGAAGGGCCCGACGGCCGAGAACATCGTTCCCGCCTGACGCTGATGCGCTGATGCGCATTTCGTAGCTGGGGCCCGCATCCCCCGGGGTGCGGGCCCCAGCTGCACGCATTTCCCGCCGTGGTGTCATCTACGTGACGCAGCATTCAGGGTTACAGCCTCTCTGCGCTTCAGCCCTCGATTTTTCTTGGCTTCGCGTCCACACGACGCCACCATCTCAGCTCCTGCGACCGTACAGAATCCCTGCAGTCCAGAGGGGCTTTCGCATTCCATTCGGCTCGCTCTTGTGATTCCCTGCGCTGCGTTTCCGCTGCGGGAATTCATCGATACGTGCCGTATCAAGGAAGGTTCTGAATGAACCGCACACGTACGAACGACCGTTCCTCCGGCACCGGCAGCCGAACCGGCGGCCCCGCTTTCGGCGCTGCCGCCGGTTCGGAGCGGGGCAGCCGCCACGGCTCGCCGGCCTCCAGCCGTTCGGGGGGTCCGATCCGCTCCGGCGGCTACGGCCGCCGGCCCGCCGCAGTACAGGGCGAATTCGCCCTGCCGAAGACCACCACTCCGGCGCTGCCCGCCGTCGAGGTCTTCGCCGACCTGGCCATGCCGTCCGCGCTGTCGGCCGCTCTCGGCGCGCAGGGTGTGGCTGTGCCCTTCGCGATCCAGGGCGCCACCCTGCCCAACAGCCTTGCGGGCCGTGACGTGCTCGGCCGCGGCCGCACCGGCTCCGGCAAGACCCTGGCCTTCGGCCTCGCCCTGCTGGCCCGCACCGCCGGACAGCGCGCCGAGCCCCGCCAGCCGCTCGCCCTGGTCCTCGTCCCCACCCGCGAGCTGGCCCAGCAGGTGACCGAAGCCCTCACTCCCTACGCCCGCGCCGTGAAGCTGCGCCTGACCACCGTTGTCGGCGGCATGTCGATCGGCAAGCAGGCCGGAGCGCTGCGCGGAGGCGCGGAGGTCGTCGTGGCCACGCCCGGCCGGTTGAAGGACCTCGTCGACCGTGGCGAATGCCAGCTGAACCAGGTCGCGATCACCGTCCTGGACGAAGCCGACCAGATGGCCGACATGGGATTCATGCCGCAGGTCCCCGCCCTCCTGGACCAGGTGCGCCCCGGGGGGCAACGGATGCTGTTCTCCGCCACCCTGGACCGCAACGTCGACCTGCTGGTGCGCCGGTACCTGACCGACCCCGTCGTGCACTCGGTGGACCCCTCGGCCGGTGCGGTGACGACGATGGAACACCACGTGTTGCACGTCCACGGCAGCGACAAGCACCGGATGACGACGGAGATCGCGGCGCGCGACGGCCGGGTGATGATGTTCTTGGACACCAAGCACGCCGTGGACCGCCTCACCCAAGACCTCCTCAACAGCGGGGTTCGCGCCGCCGCCCTCCACGGAGGAAAGTCCCAGCCCCAGCGGACCCGCACCCTCGCCCAGTTCAAGACCGGGCACGTCACCGTGCTGGTCGCCACGAACGTCGCCGCACGCGGCATCCACGTCGAGAATCTCGACCTCGTCGTCAACGTGGACCCGCCCACCGACCCCAAGGACTACCTCCACCGCGGTGGCCGCACCGCCCGGGCCGGCGCGTCCGGCAGCGTCGTTACCCTCGTCACCCCCAACCAGCGCCGCGACATGACCCGCCTCATGCAGGCCGCCGGCATCACCCCGCAGACCACCCAGGTCGGCTCGGGCGAAGAGGCCCTGAACCGCATCACCGGCGCCCAGGCCCCCTCCGGCATCCCCGTCGTCATCACCGCACCCGTCGTCGAACGCGCCAAGCGCAGCGCGGCTTCCCGTGGCAGGCGACGGCCCGCTTCGACAGCCCGGCGTGTGAGCGTGCGGCAGTCCGCTTCCAATGCGGCGGCCTGAGAACCACGTCATCAGGAAACTGACCCGTCTCTGCAGGAGGCACGTTTTGACGCTGGTCCAGATGCAGCCCCGCTCGGCGAACGCCCACCCCGCGCACCGGACGGTGGACGACGCGATGGAGGCGGCCGGTCCACAGGTCTGTGACGACATGACGGTCGAGGTGGCCCTGGCCATCATGGCCAGCGCCCGCACGGGTCATCTGCTCGTCTGCGACGAAGACGGCCTGTGCACCGGGCTGGTCACCCAGGCCCAGCTCGCCGCCATCCGCGACAGCGCCGCGTACACCGACCGTGATCGTCTCCGCGACCTGCTGGGGGACCGTGGGCCGGTCGCCTCACCCGTGACCACGATGGCTGAAGCCGAACACGCGATGCGCTACCGCCTGCTCGATGCCCTGCCGGTCGTCGACGAGCAGGGCAGTGCTCTGGACGTCCTCGCGCATGCCCGCTGAACCGCCTCACCACGGCACGACCGTCCCCCCTTCTTCTTCCTGTGAGGCAACATGCGCTGCGTCATCGCCCGTTTCCCGTTCGACCTGACCAGGAGTGTCAACGCTCCCTGAAAACTGACCCCTTCCGGCCCTCTGAAAATTGACCCCCTGGGGTCCGGTCAGTCCCGGTTTGCTCGGTTCTCCTTGGCGAGGAGCTCGCGCCGTTGGCGGGTCCGATAGGAG
>LJCW01000087.1 GCA_001298555.1 Actinobacteria bacterium OV450 | reverse complement strand
CCCCGCCGCCAAGGCCGCCACGCGCTGACCGCCCCCGGCCCCGCGACCGCACCACCCCCGGCCCCGCGACGCAGCGGGACCGCACCGCCCCCGCGGCACCGCACACGAACGGAAGGGAACACCCGCCATGCCCGACGTCCCCTGGTCCACGCCCACCCCGCCCCCCCCCGGTTCCGAGGTCTACGTCATGGCCTCCCGGTTCGAGACCGAGACCCTCCTCGGAGCCTTCCGGTTCTTCCTCAGGGCCCCCGGCATCATCCGGCAGGTCCGCTCGGCGCCCGGCGCCCACGGCGTCGCCCTCCGGGCCCGGATCTTCCGCCGGACCTTCCTGACCCTCTCCGCCTGGCAGGACCGCGACGCGCTGTACCGCTTCGCCGGCAGCGAGCCGCACCGCTCCGGCTCCCGCACAGCCGCCGCGTTCATGCGCGAATCGGCCTTCACCTTCTGGACCGCCCCGGCCTCCGCGCTCCCGGTCTCCTGGGCCGAGGCCGAGCGCCGGCTGGCCGAACAGCAGGCCCGCCCGTGACGTACGGTCCGTGGCCCCGCAGGGATGCGAGGGGTACGGACCGTACTCTTGTCCCCGTGCAGGAACTCCACGACGCCCCCCTCGCCCCCCTGACCACCTTCCGCCTCGGTGGCCCCGCCACCCGTCTGGTCACCGCGACCACCGACGCCGAGGTGGTCGAGGCCGTCCGCGCCGCGGACGAGAGCGGCACACCGCTCCTCGTCATCGGCGGCGGCAGCAACCTGGTCATCGGCGACCGCGGCTTCGAGGGCACCGCCCTGCGCATCGCGACCACCGGTTTCCACCTGGACGGCACCACCCTGGAGCTCGCCGCCGGCGAGAACTGGAGCGACGCCGTGGCCCGTACCGTCGAGGCGGGCCTGGCCGGCATCGAATGCCTCGCCGGAATCCCCGGCTCCGCCGGTGCCACCCCGATCCAGAACGTCGGGGCGTACGGCCAGGAGGTATGCGACACCATCACCGAGGTCGTCGCGTACGACCGCACCCGGCACGAGACGGTCACGCTGACCGCCGCCGAGTGCGCGTTCCGGTACCGCAACAGCACCTTCAAGGACCAACCCGACCGCTACGTCGTCCTGCGCGTCCGCTTCGCCCTGGAGGACGCGGGCGGCCTGTCCGCGCCGCTCAAGTACCCCGAGACCGCCCGCGCCCTCGGCGTCGAGGCCGGCGACCGCGTCCCGGCCGCCGCCGCGCGCGAGACCGTGCTGCGCCTGCGCGCGGGCAAGGGCATGGTCCTCGACCCCGCCGACCACGACACCTGGTCCGCCGGCTCCTTCTTCCACAACCCGATCCTGAGCGACGAGGCGTACTCCGCCTTCCTCGCCCGCGTCCAGGACCGCCTCGGCCCGGAGGCCGCCCCGCCCGCGTACCCCGCCGGCGACGGCCGTACGAAGACCAGCGCGGCGTGGCTGATCGACAAGGCCGGCTTCACCAAGGGCTACGGCACCGGCCCCGCCCGGATCTCCACCAAGCACACCCTCGCGCTGACCAACCGCGGCGAGGCCACCACCGAGGACCTCCTCGCCCTGGCCCGCGAGGTCGTCGCGGGCGTCCACGCGGCCTTCGGCGTCACCCTCGTCAACGAGCCGGTGACGGTCGGCGTCAGCATCTGAGGAGTCCCGGCCGCCATGCTCTGTCCACTGCACGGGGCCGGTACGGACCCCACCCGCCTGGTGGGACGCAGGATCAGCAGGATCGTCGCGTCCTGGCACGTCTGCGACGGTGAACGCTCCGAGGCGCCCCTCGACGTCTGGCTGATCGACAACGAGGGCGATTCCACCAGGATCAGCACCGGGTCCGACTGGTGCCTCATCGTCGAGTCCGCGCCGCCCCACGAGCCGTACGACATGGGGGAGTGGGGCCGGATCGAGGTCGGCGAGGACCTCGGCGACCACCCGTTCCTGCGCCACCTCGGGGACACCGTGGCGACCGTGGCCGAGTTCGCGGCACCGGAGACCGGGCGCACCCAGCTGGAGATCGGCTTCCCGGACGGCGACCGGGTCCGCGCCGACTGCTGGGAAGGCGACCTGCGGCTCACCCGCTGACCGCCGGAGGCCGACCGGTCAGGCGGCCAGCCAGTGGTCGATCCCGGCCAGCAGCTTGTCCTGTACGTCCCCCGGCGCCGCGGAACCGCGCACCGACTGCCGGGCCAGCTCGGCGAGCTCCGCGTCCGTGAAGGCGTGGTGGCGGCGGGCGATCTCGTACTGCGCCGCCAGCCGGGACCCGAACAGCAGCGGGTCGTCCGCGCCCAGCGCCATCGGCACCCCGGCCTCGAAGAGCGTGCGCAGCGGCACGTCCTCGGGCCGCTCGTAGACCCCGAGCGCGACGTTCGAGGCCGGGCACACCTCGCACGTGACCTGCCGGTCCGCGAGCCGCTGCAGCAGCCGCGGGTCCTCGGCGGCCCGGACACCGTGGCCGATGCGGGAGGCGTGCAGGTCGTCCAGGCAGTCCCGGACCGAGGCGGGCCCGGTCAGCTCCCCGCCGTGCGGGGCCGCGAGCAGGCCGCCCTCACGGGCGATGGCGAAGGCCCGGTCGAAGTCGCGGGCCATGCCGCGGCGCTCGTCGTTGGAGAGCCCGAAGCCGACGATGCCGCGGTCGGCGTAGCGGACGGCGAGGCGGGCGAGGGTACGGGCGTCGAGCGGGTGCTTCATCCGGTTGGCAGCGATCAGGACCCGCATGCCGAGGCCGGTCTCGCGCGACGCCGTGTCGACGGCGTCCAGGATGATCTCGACGGCGGGGATCATGCCGCCGAGCAGCGGGGCGTACGAGGTGGGATCGACCTGGATCTCCAGCCAGCCGCTGCCGTCCCGTACGTCCTCCTCGGCCGCTTCGCGGACCAGGCGCTGGATGTCCTCGGGCTCACGGAGGCAGGAGCGGGCGGCGTCGTACAGCCGCTGGAAGCGGAACCAGCCGCGCTCGTCGGTGGCGCGGAGCTTGGGCGGCTCCCCGGCGGTCAGCGCGTCGGGCAGGCGCACGCCGTACTTGTCGGCGAGCTCCAAAAGGGTCGACGGTCGCATCGACCCCGTGAAGTGCAGGTGGAGATGGGCTTTCGGCAGAAGCGTGAGATCGCGTGGGTGCTCCATCTGGTGATCCTGCCAAACCGCCGCGCCCGGCGGGAGGGGGTTTTACCGATCGGGGGCTTGCGCGAAAGTTTGCACGGGGCGGGCCGGTGCCGAAAACGCCGGAGCGGCGGCGCCCCCTCGGGGGTGCCGCCGCTCCGGGCCGGCGCAACCGCCGGAGGCCTAGGCCTTGGCCTCCGCGAGGAGCTTCTGGATGCGGGACACGCCCTCGACCAGGTCCGCGTCGCCCAGGGCGTACGACAGGCGCAGGTAACCGGGTGTGCCGAAGGCCTCGCCCGGGACGACCGCGACCTCGGCCTCGTCCAGGATCAGCGAGGCGAGCTCGCCGGAGGTCTGCGGGCGCTTGCCGCGGATCTCCTTGCCGAGCAGGTCCTTGACCGACGGGTACGCGTAGAACGCGCCCTCGGGCGTCGGGCAGAACACGCCGTCGATCTCGTTCAGCATCTTGACCATGGTCTGGCGACGGCGGTCGAACGCCTTGCGCATCTCGGCGACCGCGTCCAGGTTGCCCGAGACGGCGGCCAGCGCCGCGACCTGGGCCACGTTGGAGACGTTGGAGGTGGCGTGCGACTGCAGGTTGGTCGCCGCCTTGATGACGTCCTGCGGGGCGATGACCCAGCCCACGCGCCAGCCCGTCATCGCGTACGTCTTGGCGACGCCGTTGACGACGATGCACTTGTCGCGCAGCGCCGGGACCAGGACCGGCAGCGAGGTGAACTTCGCGTCGCCGTAGACCAGGTGCTCGTAGATCTCGTCCGTCAGCACCCACAGGCCGTGCTCGGCGGCCCACTCGCCGATCGCCTTCGCGTCGGCCTCGCTGTAGACGGCGCCGGTCGGGTTCGACGGGGAGACGAACAGGACGACCTTGGTGCGCTCGGTGCGGGCGGCCTCCAGCTGCTCGACGGACACGCGGTAGCCGGTGGTCTCGTCGGCGACGACCTCGACCGGGACACCGCCGGCGAGGCGGATCGACTCGGGGTAGGTGGTCCAGTACGGGGCCGGGACGATGACCTCGTCACCCGGGTCGAGGACGGCGGCGAACGCCTCGTAGATCGCCTGCTTGCCGCCGTTGGTGACCAGGACCTGCGACGCGTCGACCTCGTAGCCCGAGTCGCGCAGCGTCTTCGCGGCGATCGCCGTCTTCAGCTCGGGCAGACCCCCGGCGGGCGTGTAGCGGTGGTACTTCGGGTTGCGGCAGGCCTCGACCGCGGCCTCGACGATGTAGTCCGGGGTCGGGAAGTCGGGCTCGCCCGCACCGAAGCCGATCACCGGGCGCCCGGCGGCCTTGAGGGCCTTGGCCTTGGCGTCCACGGCGAGCGTGGCGGACTCGGAAATGGCGCCGATACGGGCGGACACCCGGCGCTCGGAGGAAGGCGTTGCAGAGGTCATGCGGCCAATCGTCCCAGACGCCCCAGAGGCGCCGCACACCGTTTCAGTCATCGGACGGACCAGCCGGAAATGCGCTCTGTTCGACGTCAGGGCCCGGACCACGTACACTCACCTGTCGTTGGACCCCGCCGGTCACTCCAGAGCGCGAGCACTCCGTGCACCCGTCTGGATGCGGTAGGTTGGGGGACGCAACAAAGGGTCGTAGCTCAATTGGTAGAGCACTGGTCTCCAAAACCAGCGGTTGGGGGTTCGAGTCCCTCCGGCCCTGCTCCACACTCCTTCTCGGACGTGTGCGCAGGTACGTACTTCGATGCAACGCCGTGCGGCGCAACCGGGCGCGGCTACGGCCACGACCCGGATTCAGGTGAGAGACGTGACGGACGCCCTGGGCTCCATCGACATGCCTGACGCCGAGGACGACACCCGCGAGAAGAAGGCCCGCAAGGGCGGCAAGCGCGGGAAGAAGGGTCCTCTGGGCCGGCTCGCGCTGTTCTACCGCCAGATCATCGCGGAGCTCCGCAAGGTCGTCTGGCCGACGCGCAATCAGCTCACGACGTACACCACCGTGGTGATTGTCTTCGTCGTCATCATGATCGGTCTGGTGACCGTGATTGACTATGGACTCCAGGAAGCCATCAAGTTCGTCTTCGGCTGATCCCCGCGGAGGGCGGCGCCTTGATGGGTGCCGCCCGTTTTCGCATGTTCGACCACCTTTTGTATCCAGGAAGAAGCAGCCACCGTGTCTGACCCGAACCTGAACGCGAGCCCCGACTCCGTCGAGTCCGTCGAGGACGCGCTCGACATCGTCGAGGCGGCAGACGCTGTGGACCCCGACGAGGCCGAGCTCGCCGACGCCGAGGCGGGTGTCGCCGCCGAGGAGGCCGCGCTGCACGCCGAGGACGAGGCTGACGAGGTCGCGGACGACGAAGAGGCCGAGGAGGCCGACGCGGACGCCGCCGTCGCCGAGGCCGGCGACGTCGAGGACGAGGCCGAGGTCGAGACCGCCGACGAGGACGCAGAGCCCGCCGAGCCGGTCGACCCCATCCAGGCCCTGCGCGACGAGCTGCGCGTCCTGCCCGGCGAGTGGTACGTGATCCACACCTACGCGGGCTACGAGAAGCGCGTGAAGGCCAACCTGGAGCAGCGCGCCGTCTCGCTGAACGTCGAGGAGTTCATCTACCAGGCCGAGGTGCCCGAGGAAGAGATCGTCCAGATCAAGAACGGCGAGCGCAAGAACGTCCGGCAGAACAAGCTGCCCGGTTACGTTCTCGTCCGCATGGATCTGACGAACGAGTCCTGGGGCGTCGTCCGCAACACGCCCGGTGTCACCGGCTTCGTCGGCAACGCCTACGACCCGTACCCGCTGACCCTGGACGAGATCGTCAAGATGCTCGCCCCGGAGGCGCAGGAGAAGGCCGCCAAGCAGGCCGCCGAGGAAGCCGGTCTGCCGGCCCCCGCGGTCAAGCGCACCATCGAGGTCCTGGACTTCGAGGTCGGCGACTCGGTCACCGTCACCGACGGCCCGTTCGCGACGCTGCAGGCGACCATCAACGAGATCAACCCCGACTCGAAGAAGGTCAAGGGCCTCGTCGAGATCTTCGGTCGCGAGACCCCGGTCGAGCTCAGCTTCGATCAGATCCAGAAGAACTGATCTTCTGAGACAACGCTTCCGGACAGGTCAGATCGCCCCGCAAAGGGTGGTCTGACCTGCTCGGTTTTCAGCCCCGCCCTGATACCCGTTATCGTGGTGCGGTATGCCTCCATCCGGATGACCGGATTGGCGGCGAAAAACTCTCACTAGGACCCGGAGAGAGCAATGCCTCCCAAGAAGAAGAAGGTCACGGGGCTTATCAAGCTCCAGATCAAGGCCGGTGCGGCCAACCCGGCTCCGCCGGTCGGCCCCGCGCTCGGTCAGCACGGCGTCAACATCATGGAGTTCTGCAAGGCCTACAACGCCGCGACCGAGTCGCAGCGTGGCATGGTCGTGCCGGTGGAGATCACGGTCTACGAGGACCGCACCTTCACCTTCATCACCAAGACTCCGCCGGCCGCGCGCCTCATCCTGAAGGCCGCGGGCATCGAGAAGGGCTCCGGCGAGCCCCACAAGACCAAGGTCGCCAAGCTCACCGGCGCCCAGGTCCGCGAGATCGCCGAGCTGAAGATGCCCGACCTCAACGCCAACGACGTCGACGCCGCGATGAAGATCATCGCCGGTACCGCGCGCTCGATGGGCGTCACGGTCGAGGGCTGATCCAGCCACCCCCCAGCACCACCAAGTGGTAGGGCCAAGCGCTGGTCCGCACCACGACTCCATGCCTGAAGCCAAAACACAGGAGCAGAAGTGAAGCGCAGCAAGACTCTCCGCGCTGCGGACGCCAAGGTCGACCGGGAGAAGCTGTACGCCCCGCTCGAGGCCGTCCGTCTCGCCAAGGAGACCTCCACGACCAAGTTCGACGCCACCGTCGAGGTCGCCTTCCGCCTGGGTGTCGACCCGCGCAAGGCCGACCAGATGGTCCGTGGCACCGTGAACCTCCCGCACGGCACCGGTAAGACCGCCCGGGTCCTGGTCTTCGCGACCGGTGACCGTGCTGCGGCCGCGGAAGCCGCCGGCGCCGACATCGTCGGCGACGACGAGCTGATCAACGAGATCGCCAAGGGCAACCGCCTGAACGAGTTCGACGCGGTTGTCGCCACCCCGGACCTCATGGGCAAGGTCGGCCGCCTCGGCCGCGTGCTCGGTCCGCGTGGTCTGATGCCGAACCCGAAGACCGGCACCGTCACCATGGACGTCGCCAAGGCTGTCACCGAGATCAAGGGTGGCAAGATCGAGTTCCGTGTCGACAAGCACTCGAACCTGCACTTCATCATCGGCAAGGTCTCCTTCACCGATGAGCAGCTCGTCGAGAACTACGGCGCGGCCCTGGACGAGATCCTTCGTCTGAAGCCGTCCGCCGCCAAGGGCCGCTACGTCAAGAAGGCCGCCCTGAGCACCACGATGGGCCCCGGCATCCAGCTGGACTCGAACCGCACCCGGAACCTCCTCGTCGAGGAAGACCCGGCCGCTGTCTGAGCTCCGCTGAGCCCCCGGCTCACCTGAGTGGCTGAACGGGCCCCTCGCCCCCTTCACAGGGCGGCGAGGGGCCCGTTTTCCGTGTTTCGGACCACATGTGCCGTACTGGGCGGTAATCGGCGCGCGAACGCCCGGCGCGCAAACGTAGGGTCGTGGGACATCGAGCGATCACACAGGGGCGGGGATCTCCATGTCTGCATACCGAAGGAAGGCCGCCGGCGCGGCGCTGGCCGCCGTACTGCTCGTGGGCGGGGCCACGGCGTGCGAGAACGGCAAGAAGGACGACTCCGGCAAGGCGGCCGGGGCGTCCGCGCAGCCCGGCGCGCCGGTGGCGGGCGGTTCCGCCACCGAGGCCCTCGCCGCGGCCTACAAGAAGACCTCGGCCGCCAAGTCGGCCAAGGTGCACATGACGATGAAGATGTCCGGCGCGCTCGGCGGCGGGAGCGTCGAGATGACCGGCGTCCAGGGGTGGGACCCGCAGGTCATGGACATCACCATGAAGGGCGGGCTCGGCCGGACCGGTGCCGACTCCCTGCGCATGGTCCTGTCCAACGACGTCATGTACATGGAGATGCCGGCCGACTCGCCGCTGTCCGCGGGCATGGACGGCAAGCGCTGGATGAAGCTCGACACGAAGGCCGCGGCCGAGGCCTCGGGAGACGCCGAGGTGCTGAAGAAGCTCGGCGGCGCCGGGGGCATGGGCGGCCTGACCGGGACGGACCGGAGCCAGGACCCCGCCAAGCAGCTGGCCCTGCTGCTCGCCTCGCCCAACGTGAAGCTCGTCGGCTCCGAGAAGGTCGGGGGCACCGACACCCGGCACTACAAGGGCACCCTGACGTTCGAGGAGATGCTCGCGGCGAACGAGGGCTCCAAGGCGCTGCCCGAAGCCGACCGCGCGAAGCTCACCGAGGCCATGAGGAAGGCCGGCATCAAGGGCTACGACATGGACGTCTGGGTCGCCGTGGACGGCTACCCGGCCCGCATGAAGGTCGCCATCGGCACGCCCGAGGGCTCCCTCGACATGGAGGCCGTCTACTCGGACTACGCCACGACGGCGACCGTGCAGACCCCGCCCGAGAACGAGACCCTCGACCTCTTCGCGATGCTCAGGGACCTGGGCGCCAAGGGCGCCGCGGCGGGCGCCTGACCCGCCGCGAGGCCGTACGCAACATCAGAACCATCCATGGGGGGACACACGATGAACACGGCTGCACTGACCCGCGCCGCAGTCGCCGCGGCGGGGGCCGCACTGCTCGTGGGCGGCCTGACCGCCTGCGGGACCGACGAGGCCGGGGGGAGGGCCGGCGGCCGGACGGCGGCCGGGACCAAGGCCGAGACGCCGGCGGACGCGGTGAAGGCGTCCTACGCGAAGACCGTCGCCGCCAGGTTCGCCACGTACCAGATGACCATCACCCCGGGCAGCGGCAAGGCCGAGCAGCTCACGGGGACCAAGGGCTGGTACCCGTCGAGCACCGGCATCGACGCCAAGGGCGGCGGCTCCGACAACCAGGTCATGATCGGCGACGTCATCTACACCCACTCGGACAAGCCCGTGGACGGCAACTCCTGGATGAAGATGAACCTGAACAAGGACGGCAAGGCCCGCTCGCGGTTCAACGACGACCCGGCCGACTACCTCGCCGTCCTCCTGGGCCAGCAGAAGGTGACACTGGTCGGCACCGAGCAGGCCGACGGCGGCGAGGCCCGGCACTTCAAGGGCAGCCTGACCAACGCCGACCTGATCGCCGCGGACGAGTCCACCAAGGTGATGGAGGCCGCGAACCGGCAGTACCTCCACGAGGCGCTGAAGGACTACCTCACCCTGGACGTGGACCTGTGGATCGGCAAGGACGGCTACCCCGTCCGCGTCGAATCCGTGCAGGGCACCAAGGACGGCACGACGAAGGTCTCGGCGAAGTTCTCCGGGTTCGGCACGACCGCGCCGGTCAGCGCGCCGCCCGCGGACCAGGTGGCCGACTTCGACGACGTGATGAAGGGCATCGACGACAAGCTCAAGGGCGTCGACGACACGCTGAAGCAGGCCGACCGCACCCTGAAGGACGCGGGGCTGGGCGGGCTCGACGGCTCCTGAGCCCCTTCCGGGCCCCGGGGAGCGCCCGGCATCCCCGGGGCTCCCCGCCCCTCCCGAGGCGATTTGCCTTGCGTCGACCGGTTCACGTACTCTTCCGAGGAAGCCAAAGACCGCTGGTCGTTGCCGTGTCCGAAAGGGTGCGGTGGCCGAAGGATCCGCTGATTGCGGGCGACCCGCGTAGGTGACTGTGGAAGGTTCCCGGAATTCGTTCCGGTTGAGCCACGCCCTGGCGCCTGCGCCGGGGCGTTTCGTTTTTTCAGCCCCTTCTGAGCGGTCCTCATCACCCGGAAGGAGGCGAACGCACCATGCCGACGCCCAACAAGGCTGCATCGGTAGCCGAGCTCAAGGACGCGTTCCAGAGCTCGAACGCCGCCGTGCTGACCGAGTACCGGGGTCTCACCGTCGCGCAGCTCAAGACGCTGCGTCGCTCCCTCGGTGAGAACGCCCAGTACGCCGTGGTGAAGAACACGCTGACCAAGATTGCGGCCAACCAGGCCGGGATCACCGCGCTGGACGAGCACTTCGCTGGTCCGACCGCGGTCGCCTTCATCACCGGTGACCCGGTGGAGTCGGCGAAGAGCCTGCGTGACTTCGCCAAGGAGAACCCCAACCTGATCATCAAGGCGGGTGTCCTTGATGGTAAGGCGCTCTCCGCCGATGACATCAAGAAGCTTGCGGACCTCGAGTCCCGCGAGGTTCTGCTCAGCAAGCTGGCCGGCGCGTTCAAGGGCAAGCAGTCCCAGGCTGCCTCGCTCTTCCAGGCGCTGCCGTCGAAGTTCGTCCGCACTGCGGAAGCGCTTCGCGTCAAGCTCGCCGAGCAGGGCGGTGCCGAGTAATTCGGCTCGCGCACTGATCCACGCCGCCTAGTGCGTGGGTCGTAGCGGGCCGTTACGCCCGCCTCTATAGACATATCGGCACCTGCCGAATTAGTGGAAGGATCGCCCATCATGGCGAAGCTCTCTCAGGACGACCTCCTCGCCCAGTTCGAGGAGATGACCCTCATCGAGCTCTCCGAGTTCGTGAAGGCCTTCGAGGAGAAGTTCGACGTCACCGCCGCCGCGGCCGTCGCCGTTGCCGCCCCGGGTGCCCCCGGCGCCCCGGCCGAGGCCGAGGAGGAGAAGGACGAGTTCGACGTCATCCTCACCGGTGCCGGCGACAAGAAGATCCAGGTCATCAAGGTCGTGCGCGAGCTCACCTCCCTGGGCCTCAAGGAGGCCAAGGACCTCGTCGACGGTGCGCCGAAGCCCGTCCTCGAGAAGGTTGCCAAGGACGCCGCTGAGAAGGCCGCCGAGGCCCTCAAGGGCGCCGGTGCGGCCGTCGAGGTCAAGTAACACCTCCGGGGCCTCCTGAGGCCCCAGCCAAGGGCGATCACCCGTAAGGGTGGTCGCCCTTTGGCGTACCCGCAGTGCCTGACTTGCCCTGGTCTCGTTGGGGAGTAGGGTGATCATCGTTGCCCCGAGGCCGGGTCCGGAGCTGATCCGCACGGAGCAGGGGGCCTTGACGAACGGCACGCGGCGCGCAATTCTCAGTCCCGTTGTGGGATCGATCGGTTCGATCGGAGATCCGAGGCTCGGATCTTGGATCCGAGGCATGGATCGACTACGAAGAGGGCAGTACTGATACGCGCTCCGTGTGCGAGAGCCACGGGATCCGCGTGTTGGACGCAGGGTTGCAGGGTTGGTTTAAACGACATGGGGAAGGCCTGTTGCCGGTTTCCGGAAACCTGGTCTGGACATCAGTGAGCCAAGTGGCTACACTGACCCTTTGCGCTGCCTGTTAGCTGCCCCCTGCCCGTCGCCAGGGGCATGCCCACGCTTGAGCACACTTGATAGATACGCCCTGACCAGGCCTTTCAGGCCGAATCAGGCGGGCCGTCTTCTGTGTCAGCTGGGACCGGTACGCGCGTAGTGAGTCCGAGCCCTCGGAAGGACCCCCTCTTGGCCGCCTCGCGCAACGCCTCGACCAATACGAACACCGGTGCCAGCACCGCCCCGCTGCGCATCTCCTTTGCAAAGATCAAGGAGCCCCTCGAGGTTCCGAACCTCCTGGCGCTGCAGACCGAGAGCTTTGACTGGCTGCTCGGCAATGCAGCCTGGAAGTCTCGCGTCGAGTCGGCGCTCGAGAGTGGACAGGACGTTCCCACCAAGTCCGGTCTGGAAGAGATCTTCGAGGAGATCTCGCCGATCGAGGACTTCTCCGGTTCCATGTCGCTGACGTTCCGCGACCACCGGTTCGAGCCGGCGAAGAACTCCGTCGACGAGTGCAAGGAGCGCGACTTCACGTACGCGGCGCCGCTCTTCGTCACGGCCGAGTTCACGAACAACGAGACCGGTGAGATCAAGTCTCAGACGGTCTTCATGGGCGACTTCCCGCTCATGACCAACAAGGGCACCTTCGTCATCAACGGCACCGAGCGTGTCGTGGTGTCGCAGCTCGTCCGTTCCCCCGGTGTCTACTTCGACTCCTCCATCGACAAGACGTCCGACAAGGACATCTTCTCCGCCAAGATCATCCCGTCCCGGGGTGCCTGGCTGGAGATGGAGGTCGACAAGCGCGACATGGTCGGTGTCCGCATCGACCGCAAGCGCAAGCAGTCCGTCACCGTCCTCCTGAAGGCTCTCGGCTGGACCACCGAGCAGATCCTCGAGGAGTTCGGCGAGTACGAGTCCATGCGCGCCACCCTGGAGAAGGACCACACCCAGGGCCAGGACGACGCGCTGCTCGACATCTACCGCAAGCTGCGCCCGGGCGAGCCGCCGACGCGCGAGGCCGCTCAGACGCTGCTCGAGAACCTCTACTTCAACCCGAAGCGCTACGACCTCGCCAAGGTCGGCCGCTACAAGGTGAACAAGAAGCTCGGCGCCGACGAGCCGCTCGACGCCGGTGTGCTCACCACCGACGACATCATCGCGACGATCAAGTACCTCGTGAAGCTCCACGCGGGCGAGACCGAGACCACCGGTGAGTCGGGTCGTTCGATCGTCGTCGAGACCGACGACATCGACCACTTCGGCAACCGTCGTCTGCGCAACGTCGGCGAGCTCATCCAGAACCAGGTCCGCACGGGTCTGGCTCGTATGGAGCGCGTCGTCCGCGAGCGCATGACCACGCAGGACGTCGAGGCGATCACGCCGCAGACCCTGATCAACATCCGGCCGGTCGTCGCCTCCATCAAGGAGTTCTTCGGCACCAGCCAGCTGTCGCAGTTCATGGACCAGAACAACCCGCTGTCGGGTCTGACGCACAAGCGCCGTCTCTCGGCCCTGGGTCCCGGTGGTCTGTCCCGTGAGCGGGCCGGCTTCGAGGTCCGTGACGTGCACCCGTCGCACTACGGCCGCATGTGCCCGATCGAGACCCCTGAAGGCCCGAACATCGGTCTGATCGGCTCGCTCGCCTCCTACGGCCGCGTCAACGCGTTCGGTTTCGTCGAGACCCCGTACCGCAAGGTCGTCGACGGTGTCGTCACCGACGAGGTCGACTACCTGACCGCCGACGAGGAAGACCGCTTCGTCATCGCGCAGGCGAACGCCGCGCTGAACGACGAGATGCGCTTCACCGAGAACCGCGTCCTGGTCCGCCGTCGTGGCGGCGAGATCGACTACATCGCCGGCGGCGACGTCGACTACATGGACGTCTCCCCGCGCCAGATGGTGTCCGTCGCGACCGCGATGATCCCCTTCCTGGAGCACGACGACGCCAACCGTGCCCTCATGGGCGCGAACATGATGCGCCAGGCCGTTCCGCTCATCAAGGCGGAGGCCCCGCTCGTCGGCACCGGCATGGAGTACCGCTGTGCGGTCGACGCCGGTGACTCGATCAAGGCGGAGAAGGACGGTGTCGTCCAGGAGGTCTCGGCCGACTACATCACCGTCGCCAACGACGACGGCACGTACACCACGTACCGCGTCGCCAAGTTCTCCCGCTCGAACCAGGGCACCTCGGTCAACCAGAAGGTGATCGTCAACGAGGGCGACCGGATCGTCGAGGCCCAGGTCCTCGCCGACGGCCCGGCCACCGAAGAGGGCGAGATGGCCCTCGGCAAG
This sequence comes from Actinobacteria bacterium OV450, assembly GCA_001298555.1. Taxonomy (GTDB): domain Bacteria; phylum Actinomycetota; class Actinomycetes; order Streptomycetales; family Streptomycetaceae; genus Streptomyces. The sequence continues at coordinate 86,362 of LJCW01000087.1, read as the reverse complement.
AACCTGCTCGTCGCGTTCATGCCGTGGGAAGGCCACAACTACGAGGACGCGATCATCCTGTCGCAGCGCCTCGTGCAGGACGACGTCCTCTCCTCGATCCACATCGAGGAGCACGAGGTCGACGCCCGTGACACCAAGCTGGGCCCCGAGGAGATCACCCGGGACATCCCGAACGTCTCCGAGGAGGTCCTCGCCGACCTCGACGAGCGCGGCATCATCCGCATCGGTGCGGACGTCGTCGCCGGCGACATCCTGGTCGGCAAGGTCACGCCCAAGGGTGAGACCGAGCTGACCCCGGAGGAGCGCCTGCTCCGCGCGATCTTCGGTGAGAAGGCCCGCGAGGTGCGTGACACCTCGCTCAAGGTCCCTCACGGTGAGATCGGCAAGGTCATCGGTGTCCGCGTCTTCGACCGCGAGGAGGGCGACGAGCTTCCTCCGGGCGTGAACCAGCTGGTCCGCGTCTACGTCGCCCAGAAGCGCAAGATCACCGACGGTGACAAGCTCGCCGGCCGCCACGGCAACAAGGGTGTCATCTCCAAGATCCTTCCGATCGAGGACATGCCCTTCCTCGAGGACGGCACCCCGGTCGACATCATCCTGAACCCGCTGGGCGTCCCGTCCCGAATGAACCCGGGACAGGTCCTGGAGATCCACCTCGGCTGGCTCGCCAGCCGCGGCTGGGACGTCTCCGGCCTCGGCGAGGAGTGGGCCGAGCGACTGAAGGCCATCGGCGCCGACCGCGTCGAGCCCGGCACCAACGTCGCCACCCCGGTGTTCGACGGCGCCCGCGAGGACGAACTCGCCGGCCTGTTCGAGCACACCATCCCGAACCGCGACGGTGACCGCCTGGTCCTCCCGTCCGGCAAGGCGCGCCTGTTCGACGGCCGCTCCGGCGAGCCGTTCCCGGACCCGATCTCGATCGGGTACATGTACATCCTCAAGCTCCACCACCTGGTCGACGACAAGCTCCACGCGCGGTCGACCGGTCCGTACTCGATGATCACGCAGCAGCCGCTGGGTGGTAAGGCGCAGTTCGGTGGCCAGCGCTTCGGTGAGATGGAGGTGTGGGCGCTCGAGGCTTATGGCGCCGCTTACGCCCTCCAGGAGCTGCTGACCATCAAGTCCGACGACGTCACCGGCCGCGTGAAGGTCTACGAGGCCATCGTCAAGGGCGAGAACATCCCCGAGCCGGGCATTCCCGAGTCCTTCAAGGTGCTCATCAAGGAAATGCAGTCGCTCTGCCTCAACGTGGAGGTGCTGTCCTCGGACGGCATGTCCATCGAGATGCGCGACACCGACGAGGACGTCTTCCGCGCGGCGGAGGAGCTCGGTATCGACCTGTCCCGGCGCGAGCCGAGCAGCGTCGAAGAGGTCTGACGGGCCTGACGGGGGGCTCGCTCAAGAGCCCCCCGTCATCCCCGGGACCGTTCAGACCATGATTGAGACTCGACCCCGAAAGAGGGATTGACGCACAGTGCTCGACGTCAACTTCTTCGACGAGCTGCGGATCGGCCTTGCCACCGCGGACGACATCCGAACCTGGTCGCACGGCGAGGTCAAGAAGCCGGAGACCATCAACTACCGCACCCTCAAGCCCGAGAAGGACGGACTCTTCTGCGAGAAGATCTTCGGTCCGACCCGGGACTGGGAGTGCTACTGCGGCAAGTACAAGCGTGTCCGCTTCAAGGGCATCATCTGTGAGCGCTGTGGCGTCGAGGTCACGCGCGCCAAGGTGCGTCGTGAGCGGATGGGCCACATCGAGCTCGCCGCTCCCGTCACCCACATCTGGTACTTCAAGGGCGTCCCGTCGCGCCTGGGCTACCTGCTGGACCTCGCGCCGAAGGACCTCGAGAAGGTCATCTACTTCGCCGCGTACATGATCACGTTCGTCGACGACGAGCGCCGCCAGCGCGACCTGCCGTCGCTGGAGGCCCACGTCTCCGTCGAGCGCCAGCAGATCGAGAACCGCCGTGACGCGGACCTCGAAGGCCGTGCCAAGAAGCTCGAGACCGACCTGGCCGAGCTCGAGGCCGAGGGTGCGAAGGCCGACGTGCGCCGCAAGGTGCGCGAGGGTGCCGAGCGCGAGATGAAGCAGCTCCGTGACCGCGCCCAGCGCGAGATCGACCGCCTCGACGAGGTGTGGAACCGCTTCAAGAACCTCAAGGTCCAGGACCTCGAGGGCGACGAGCTGCTCTACCGCGAGCTGCGCGACCGCTTCGGTACGTACTTCGACGGTTCGATGGGTGCCGCGGCGCTGCAGAAGCGCCTGGAGTCCTTCGACCTCGAGGAGGAGGCCGAGCGCCTCCGCGAGATCATCCGTACCGGCAAGGGCCAGAAGAAGACCCGTGCGCTCAAGCGCCTCAAGGTCGTCTCCGCGTTCCTGCAGACCAGCAACAGCCCCAAGGGCATGGTTCTGGACTGCGTCCCGGTCATCCCGCCGGACCTGCGTCCGATGGTGCAGCTGGACGGTGGCCGCTTCGCGACCTCCGACCTGAACGACCTGTACCGCCGCGTGATCAACCGCAACAACCGCCTGAAGCGCCTTCTCGACCTCGGTGCGCCCGAGATCATCGTGAACAACGAGAAGCGCATGCTCCAGGAGGCGGTCGACGCCCTCTTCGACAACGGCCGTCGCGGTCGCCCGGTGACGGGCCCCGGCAACCGTCCGCTGAAGTCCCTGAGCGACATGCTCAAGGGCAAGCAGGGTCGATTCCGTCAGAACCTCCTCGGCAAGCGCGTGGACTACTCCGCGCGTTCCGTGATCGTCGTCGGTCCGCAGCTGAAGCTGCACCAGTGCGGTCTGCCCAAGGCCATGGCGCTGGAGCTCTTCAAGCCGTTCGTGATGAAGCGCCTGGTCGACCTGAACCACGCGCAGAACATCAAGTCGGCGAAGCGCATGGTCGAGCGCGGCCGCACGGTCGTGTACGACGTGCTCGAAGAGGTCATCGCCGAGCACCCGGTCCTCCTGAACCGTGCGCCCACGCTGCACCGCCTCGGCATCCAGGCCTTCGAGCCCCAGCTGGTCGAAGGCAAGGCCATCCAGATCCACCCGCTCGTCTGCACCGCGTTCAACGCGGACTTCGACGGTGACCAGATGGCCGTGCACCTGCCGCTCTCCGCGGAGGCGCAGGCCGAGGCCCGCATCCTGATGCTGTCCTCGAACAACATCCTCAAGCCGGCCGACGGCCGTCCGGTCACGATGCCGACCCAGGACATGGTCCTCGGTCTGTTCTTCCTGACCACCGACGGTGAGCTCCGTGACACCAAGGGCGAGGGCCGCGCGTTCGGCTCCACGGCCGAGGCGATCATGGCGTTCGACGCCGGCGAGCTCGCGCTGCAGTCGTCCGTCGACATCCGCTTCCCGGTGGGCACCATCCCGCCGCGCGGCTGGGTGCCGCCGGTCGCCGAAGAGGGCGAGCAGGAGTTCCAGCCGGGCGACAGCTTCCGCCTGAAGACCTCGCTGGGCCGTGCGCTCTTCAACGAGCTGCTGCCCGAGGACTACCCGTTCGTCGACTACTCGGTGGGCAAGAAGCAGCTCTCCGAGATCGTCAACGACCTGGCGGAGCGCTACCCCAAGGTCATCGTGGCGGCGACGCTCGACAACCTGAAGGCGGCCGGCTTCCACTGGGCGACCCGTTCGGGCGTCACCGTGGCCATCTCCGACGTCGTCGTGCCCGAGGCCAAGAAGGCCATCGTCGCGGGCTACGAGGCGATGGACGAGAAGGTCCAGAAGCAGTACGAGCGCGGTCTGATCACCAAGGACGAGCGCACGCAGGAGCTCATCGCGATCTGGACCAAGGCGACCAACGAGGTTGCCGAGGCGATGAACGCGAACTTCCCCAAGACGAACCCCATCTTCATGATGGTTGACTCGGGTGCCCGAGGAAACATGATGCAGATGCGACAGATCGCCGGTATGCGTGGTCTGGTGTCGAACGCGAAGAACGAGACCATCCCGCGTCCGATCAAGGCGTCCTTCCGTGAGGGCCTCACCGTTCTGGAGTACTTCATCTCCACGCACGGTGCCCGTAAGGGTCTGGCGGACACCGCCCTGCGTACCGCCGACTCGGGTTACCTGACCCGTCGTCTGGTGGACGTCTCGCAGGACGTGATCATCCGCGAGGAGGACTGCGGCACCGAGCGCGGCCTGAAGCTGAAGATCGCCGTCCGCGGCGAGGACGGCGTGCTGCGCAAGGCCGACGACGTCGAGACGTCCGTCTACGCCCGCATGCTGGCCGAGGACGTCGTCATCGACGGCAAGGTCATCGCGCCGGCCAACGTCGACCTCGGTGACGTCCTGATCGACGCCCTGGTCGCCAACGGCGTCGAGGAGGTCAAGACCCGCTCGGTCCTGACCTGTGAGTCCGCGGTCGGCACCTGTGCCTTCTGCTACGGACGCTCGCTCGCCACCGGCAAGCTGGTCGACATCGGTGAGGCGGTCGGCATCATCGCCGCCCAGTCCATCGGTGAGCCCGGTACCCAGCTGACGATGCGTACCTTCCACACCGGTGGTGTGGCCGGTGACGACATCACGCAGGGTCTGCCGCGTGTCGTCGAGCTCTTCGAGGCCCGTACCCCGAAGGGTGTCGCCCCGATCTCCGAGGCCGCCGGCCGCGTGCGGATCGAGGAGACCGAGAAGACGAAGAAGATCGTCATCACGCCCGACGACGGCAGCGACGAGACGGCGTTCCCGATCTCGAAGCGCGCCAAGGTCATCGTGCACGAGGGCGACCACGTCGAGGTGGGCCAGAAGCTCACCGCGGGTGCCACCAACCCGCACGACGTGCTGCGCATCCTCGGCCAGCGTGCCGTCCAGGTCCACCTGGTCGGCGAAGTCCAGAAGGTCTACAACTCGCAGGGCGTGTCGATCCACGACAAGCACATCGAGATCATCATCCGGCAGATGCTGCGCCGCGTGACGATCATCGAGTCCGGCGACGCGGAGCTCCTGCCGGGCGAGCTCGTCGAGCGCTCGAAGTTCGAGACCGAGAACCGTCGTGTGGTCACCGAGGGCGGACACCCCGCCTCCGGCCGTCCGCAGCTGATGGGTATCACCAAGGCCTCGCTGGCGACTGAATCCTGGCTGTCGGCCGCCTCCTTCCAGGAGACGACCCGAGTCCTGACGGATGCGGCGATCAACGCCAAGTCCGACAGCCTCATCGGCCTCAAGGAGAACGTCATCATCGGTAAGCTCATCCCGGCCGGTACGGGCCTCGCCCGCTACCGCAACATCCGGGTCGAGCCCACCGAGGAGGCGAAGGCCGCGATGTACTCGGCCGTCGGCTACGACGACATCGACTACTCGCCCTTCGGCACCGGCTCCGGCCAGGCTGTCCCGCTGGAGGACTACGACTACGGCCCGTACAACGGCTAAGAGCTCGTAAGAGGAAGCCCCCCGCCGCTCCGAAAGGAGTGGCGGGGGGCTTCTTCGTTGCCCGGGACCGCAGGGCGGCAGGGCGGCCGGCAAGGCCGCCGGGCTGTGGCCTCCCCGGGGCGGAACCCCGGGGAGGCCGTCAGGCGCGTCGGCGGCGGCGGAGGGTGTTGAGGGTTACCGACGCCAGGGTCAGGAGGGCCAGGGCGGCGGCTGCCAGGCCCGGGGTGAGGCCCTTGGGGGTGAAGGTGCAGGAGACCTTGTCGGCGCCCGGGGGGAGGTCCACGGAGACCAGGCCGTGGAAGTCGCGCATCGGGGCCGAGCACTGCCAGCCCGGGACGGCCGTCATCGCGAAGACCGCCGTGCCCGTGGCGCCCTTCGGGAGGGTGGCCTCGATGGAGTGGCCGCCCGCCGTGACCTTCGTGGCGCCGGTGGACCTCAGGGTGCCGACGGCAGCGTCCAGGGCGGCGCGGTCCAGGCAGCCGACGGGGTGTTCGCCCGCCGTGGCGTCCTTCGTGCCGGTGTTCACCGTGACCGAGACCGTGCCGTCCGCGGGGACCGGGCCGAGCTTGGCGACTCCGGTCATCCGGTCCTCCAGGGGGCGGGCCGAGCCGCCGGAGGTGAGGGTGCCGTAGAGCTCGGGGGAGAACCAGTACGCCTCGGAGCCCGGGGTGCAGCGGGCGGTGTACGTGTGCTCCGTGGCGCTGCCCCCGCGGGTGACCTGCGGGACCTGGTAGACGGTGGCGCCCAGGACGTTCTCCTGGCGGGCGTAGACGCTGCCGGCCGGGTTGGGGGAGGTGTAGCCGGAGCTGCGGACCGTGACCAGGGGAGGGGCCGCGAAGCGGGTCGCCGTCCAGCTGTTCGGGGCGCTCCCCGGGCGGACGCGGGCACCGATGGAGAAGATGGCGTCGAGCACCGGGCTGTCGGCGCCGAAGAAGGTCCGGCCGTCGTTCTTGAAGCCGTAGCCGAGGGGCTCCAAGGCCCGGTAGGTGGCCTCCGGCAGGTAGCTGCTGTAGTACTGCGGTCCCTCGGCGCGCAGGGCCAGGGCGTCGTTGTACGAGGTCTGCGGCGCGCCGGAGTCGGTCCGGTATGCGGGCCAGCCGTCCACCTGCCGGACGGCGTCGAAGTGCGCGTTGATCGAGCGGTTCGAGGTGGCGACCGGCTTGGCCCAGCGTTCGCGGCTGCGGCGGGCGTCCGCGTTGGCGGCGGCCACGGTGGATTCGGCGAGGACCACGCCGACCATGAGGACGGCGGCCACGGGGATCAGGTACCGGCGCTGCTCGCCCAGGGCCAGGAGGACCAGGGCGAGCAGCGAGACGCCCCCGCCGACGAGCACCGCGGGCCAGGTCCAGCCGCCGAAGTCGTCGGTGTGCCGGAGCGCGAAAGTGGCGGCCACCAGCAGGGCGGCCGTCAGGGCCAGGTGGAGGGGGCGCGGGCGGTGGGCCAGGGCCAGCCAGGCCAGGATCACCACCATGCCGCTGAAGACGAAGGCCTCGCGGTACGGATTGCCGTTCGGCACCGCCAGGCCGTGCCACGCGTACTGGGTGGGCGGGAACTGGAACGAGGCGGCGACCAGCAGCGTCGCCACCGCCCACACCAGGCGGGCCCTGCGGCCGATGGCGGCGTTGAAGAGGAACGATCCGGCGAGGATCAGGCCCAGCGAGGCGACGTACAGCCGCGGCCGGCCGCCCCACAGGTGGGTGGCCGGGAGCATCCCGGCCAGGAAGAGCTCGATCCGTACGGGCTCGAACGCCCCGGCCCGGGTGGGCTGGGCGGAGCCGCTGGAGAGGAACGCCGGCAGCAGGAGGGGGAGGGTGAGCAGGATGCCCGTCGCGGCGCCGGTCGACGCCCGCCACAGGGCGCGCAGCCTCCACCGGACCCCGTCCCGGGGGACCCCCGGCCGGCCGGGCGTGTCCCGGGTGATCAGGCGGATGGCGAGCAGGACGCAGGCGGCCATCGTGGCCATCATCGCGGTGTAGAAGTTGCCGAGCCAGGCGAGCGCGACGAACAGCGCCACCCCCGGCCAGCGGCGTTCCTCCAGGCACCATTCGACGGCGATGCCGAGGAGGGGGAGCGCGACCAGGCCCCACAGCCACATGGGGATGTACGAGGCGTCGCTGAGGGCCCATCCGCACAGGCCGTAGCAGGCGCCGAGGACCCCGCGCTGCCACCACGGCCCGGGACGGAGCTTGCCGAGGTAGACCGTCATGACGGCGGCGGCGGTGCCCATGGTGATCGGGGTGACCGCGAAGACGGCGAGGTCGACGTGGTTGCGGGGGACAAGGACGGCCAGCCAGGAGAACGGGTTGCCGAGGTAGGTGTAGTAGTCGGACAGGAACTGCTGTCCGAAGCCGCCGCGCCAGGTGAACAGGAGGTCGCCGGCGGCCTGCCCGTGGACCAGGTCCCACAGCGCGCGGTGGAAGGGCACGTACTGGTTGGCCTGGTCGTTGAGGGCCCGGCCGGTGGTGCCGAAGGGGAAGGTGCCGCGGGCCACCCAGGCCGAGCAGAACGCGGCCGAGGTGACGAGGAACGCCAGCAGGGGCCCGTACAGGCGGGCGAACCGCGGGCGCCGGGGGCGGGGCGGGGGGTGGACCGGGGTGACCGCCGCCGTCGGCTCCGGTGTGACCGTCCGCAATGTCCCGCTCCCTGATGGTCGTGGATGCTCGTGCCGTTTGGGGTGAATCGCTGAGGCAGTGTAGTTGGCGGGGTCGGACGACCGGTCCGGCTCCCCTTAGCACGCCTTTACCACAGGTGCGAGTCGGCACGGCTGCACGGGGGCCTCGCCCAAGCGGCACATGACCGGCGGCGATGTCGCGGCCGTCCCGCCCGCGCCTTTGTTTTGACCGGATGGGATGCGGTAGGTACGCTCAGACCTTGTGCCTGGGGTGTGCCTGGGCTCCCGTGCGTGTCCATCAACCGCATGAGAGCCGGATACAGCCACCGCGATCCATGTGTTTCCGTGCTTGCGCGGAGTCCCGCCGGATCCGACACACCCGACCGCGTGGGTCGGCAAAGTTCCAGGTTAGCTTCACTACACGGCACACAGAAACCGGAGAAGTAGTGCCTACGATCCAGCAGCTGGTCCGGAAGGGCCGGCAGGACAAGGTCGAGAAGACGAAGACCCCCGCGCTTGAGGCTTCGCCCCAGCGTCGTGGTGTCTGCACGCGTGTGTTCACGACCACCCCGAAGAAGCCGAACTCGGCGCTCCGTAAGGTCGCGCGTGTGCGTCTGACCTCCGGCATCGAGGTCACCGCTTACATTCCGGGTGAGGGACACAACCTGCAGGAGCACTCGATCGTGCTCGTGCGTGGTGGCCGTGTGAAGGACCTGCCGGGTGTTCGTTACAAGATCATCCGCGGTGCGCTTGACACCCAGGCTGTCAAGAACCGCAAGCAGGCCCGCAGCCGCTACGGCGCCAAGAAGGAGAAGTAAGAATGCCTCGTAAGGGCCCCGCCCCGAAGCGCCCGGTCATCATCGACCCGGTCTACGCATCTCCTCTGGTGACGTCGCTCATCAACAAGATCCTCCTGAACGGCAAGCGCTCCACCGCCGAGCGCATCGTTTACGGCGCCATGGAAGGCCTCCGCGAGAAGACCGGCAACGACCCGGTCATCACGCTGAAGCGCGCGCTGGAGAACGTCAAGCCGTCCCTTGAGGTCAAGTCCCGCCGTGTCGGTGGCGCGACCTACCAGGTCCCCGTCGAGGTCAAGCCGGGTCGCCAGTCGACCCTGGCCCTCCGCTGGCTCGTGGGTTACTCCCGCGCCCGTCGTGAGAAGACCATGACCGAGCGCCTCATGAACGAGCTGCTCGACGCCTCCAACGGTCTTGGCGCTGCCGTCAAGAAGCGCGAGGACACGCACAAGATGGCCGAGTCCAACAAGGCCTTCGCGCACTACCGCTGGTAGTCCCACCCCACATCGAGACCGAGAGAAGACCGAAGCCTTATGGCTACCACTTCGCTTGACCTGGCCAAGGTGCGCAACATCGGCATCATGGCCCACATCGACGCGGGCAAGACGACCACCACCGAGCGCATCCTGTTCTACACCGGTGTGTCGTACAAGATCGGTGAGGTCCACGACGGCGCCGCCACGATGGACTGGATGGAGCAGGAGCAGGAGCGTGGTATCACCATCACGTCTGCCGCTACGACCTGCCACTGGCCGCTCGAAGATGTTGACCACACCATCAACATCATCGACACCCCGGGTCACGTCGACTTCACCGTCGAGGTGGAGCGTTCGCTCCGCGTCCTCGACGGCGCCGTCACCGTCTTCGACGGTGTCGCCGGTGTCGAGCCGCAGTCCGAGACCGTCTGGCGTCAGGCGGACCGCTACGGCGTGCCGCGCATCTGCTTCGTCAACAAGCTCGACCGCACCGGCGCCGAGTTCCACCGCTGCGTCGACATGATCAAGGACCGCCTCGGTGCGGTTCCGATCGTCATGCAGCTCCCCATCGGTGCCGAGGCCGACTTCCAGGGTGTCGTCGACCTCGTCACGATGAAGGCGTTCGTCTGGTCCGCCGAGGCGACCAAGGGCGAGATGTACGACATCGTCGACATCCCGGCCACGCACACCGAGGCTGCTGAAGAGTGGCGCGGCAAGCTGGTCGAGACCGTCGCCGAGAACGACGACGAGATCATGGAGCTCTTCCTGAACGGCGACGAGCCGTCCGTGGAGCAGCTGCACGCCGCCGTCCGTCGCATCATCCTCGGCTCCGGCAAGGGCAAGGGCGAGCCCACGATCACCGCGGTGTTCTGTGGCACGGCGTTCAAGAACAAGGGTGTTCAGCCCCTGCTCGACGCCGTCGTCCGCTACCTGCCGTCGCCGCTGGACATCGAGGCCATCGAGGGCCACGACGTCCGCGACGCCGAGGTCGTCGTGAAGCGCAAGCCGTCCGACGACGAGCCCCTCGCGGCGCTGGCGTTCAAGATCATGAGCGACCCGCACCTCGGCAAGCTCACCTTCGTCCGGGTTTACTCGGGCCGCCTGGAGGCCGGCACCTCGGTGCTGAACTCCGTCAAGGGCAAGAAGGAGCGCATCGGCAAGATCTACCGCATGCACGCCAACAAGCGTGAAGAGATCGACGCGGTGGGCGCCGGTGACATCGTCGCCGTCATGGGCCTGAAGCAGACCACCACCGGTGAGACGCTGTGTGACGACAAGCAGCCCGTGATCCTGGAGTCCATGGACTTCCCGGCTCCGGTCATCCAGGTCGCCATCGAGCCCAAGTCCAAGGGTGACCAGGAGAAGCTGGGTGTCGCCATCCAGCGCCTGGCGGAGGAGGACCCCTCCTTCCACGTTCACTCGGACGAGGAGACGGGCCAGACCATCCTCGGCGGTATGGGCGAGCTGCACCTCGAGGTGCTGGTCGACCGTATGAAGCGCGAGTTCAAGGTCGAGGCCAACGTCGGCAAGCCGCAGGTCGCGTACCGTGAGACGATCCGCGGCACCGTGGAGCGTCACGACTACACCCACAAGAAGCAGACCGGTGGTACCGGTCAGTTCGCCAAGGTGCAGATCGCGATCGAGCCCATCACCGAGGCCGACGGCCCGGCGTACGAGTTCGTGAACAAGGTCACCGGTGGCCGCGTGCCGAAGGAGTACATCCCTTCGGTCGACGCCGGTGCGCAGGAGGCCATGCAGTTCGGCATCCTCGCCGGCTACGAGATGACGGGCGTCCGCGTCACGCTTCTCGACGGTGGCTACCACGAGGTCGACTCCTCCGAGCTCGCCTTCAAGATTGCCGGTTCGCAGGCCTTCAAGGAGGCCGCGCGCAAGGCGTCCCCCGTGCTCATGGAGCCGATGATGGCCGTAGAGGTCACCACGCCCGAGGACTACATGGGTGACGTCATCGGCGACATCAACTCCCGCCGTGGCCAGATCCAGGCCATGGAGGAGCGTCACGGCGCTCGCGTCGTGAAGGGCCTCGTGCCGCTTTCGGAGATGTTCGGCTACGTCGGCGACCTCCGCAGCAAGACCTCGGGTCGCGCCAGCTACTCGATGCAGTTCGACTCCTACGCCGAGGTTCCCCGGAACGTCGCCGAGGAGATCATCGCGAAGGCCAAGGGCGAGTAACTCTTCCGAGTACACGCTTTAGGCTTGTCACCGGCAGCCTCTGGGGCAACAGGAGCAAAACTCCCGTTGCCCCGGGGACCGGCCGGCTTTCCAGCAAAGATCACCTGGCGCCGATCTGTAAGGCGTACAGAACCACTCTCCAGGAGGACCCCCGTGGCGAAGGCGAAGTTCGAGCGGACTAAGCCGCACGTCAACATCGGCACCATCGGTCACATTGACCACGGTAAGACGACCCTCACGGCCGCCATTACCAAGGTGCTGCACGACGCGTACCCGGACCTGAACGAGGCCTCGGCCTTCGACCAGATCGACAAGGCTCCTGAGGAGCGCCAGCGCGGTATCACCATCTCCATCGCGCACGTCGAGTACCAGACCGAGGCGCGTCACTACGCCCACGTCGACTGCCCGGGTCACGCGGACTACATCAAGAACATGATCACCGGTGCCGCGCAGATGGACGGCGCGATCCTCGTGGTCGCCGCCACCGACGGCCCGATGCCGCAGACCAAGGAGCACGTGCTCCTGGCCCGCCAGGTCGGCGTCCCCTACATCGTCGTCGCCCTCAACAAGGCCGACATGGTGGACGACGAGGAGATCCTGGAGCTCGTCGAGCTCGAGGTCCGTGAGCTGCTCTCCGAGTACGAGTTCCCGGGCGACGACCTGCCGGTCGTCCGCGTCTCCGCGCTGAAGGCCCTCGAGGGCGACAAGGAGTGGGGCGAGAAGCTCCTCGGCCTCATGTCCGCCGTCGACGAGGCCATCCCGACCCCGCCGCGTGACACCGAGAAGCCGTTCCTCATGCCCGTCGAGGACGTCTTCACGATCACCGGTCGCGGTACGGTCGTCACCGGCCGTATCGAGCGTGGTGTCCTGAAGGTCAACGAGACCGTCGACATCATCGGTATCAAGGAAGAGAAGACCACCACCACGGTCACCGGTATCGAGATGTTCCGCAAGCTGCTCGACGAGGGCCAGGCCGGTGAGAACGTCGGTCTGCTCCTCCGTGGCATCAAGCGCGAGGACGTCGAGCGCGGCCAGGTCATCATCAAGCCCGGTTCGGTCACGCCGCACACCGAGTTCGAGGCCCAGGCCTACATCCTGTCGAAGGACGAGGGTGGCCGTCACACCCCGTTCTTCAACAACTACCGCCCGCAGTTCTACTTCCGTACCACGGACGTGACCGGCGTCGTGACCCTCCCGCAGGGCACCGAGATGGTCATGCCGGGCGACAACACCGAGATGTCGGTCGCGCTGATCCAGCCGGTCGCCATGGAGGAGGGCCTGAAGTTCGCCATCCGTGAGGGTGGTCGTACCGTCGGCGCCGGCCAGGTCACCAAGATCACGAAGTAATTCGTGTTCTGACCTGGTAGCTCGCGCGAGCGGGCACCATGTTTGACCGAAGGGCCCCTTCCCTTCCGCTTCGGCGGCGGGGGAGGGGCCCTTCGTCGTACGGGCCGTGACGCCTCGGGGGCGCGCGTCAGCCGGTCGTCAGTCGGTCACGCGCAGGGAGTCGGTGAACTCCCTGCAGGCGGCGTAGGCCGGCAGGAGGCCCGAGGACTGCGCGTAGGCCAGCGAGGGCGCCACCCTGTCACGGGCGGACAGCATCGGCGCGCCGGCCGGCCACTCGATGCCCAGATCCGCGTCGAGCGGGTGAACCGCGTGCTCGCCGGTCGGGTTGTACGTCTCCGAGCAGAGGTACGAAAGCGTCGCGTCGTCGCTCAGGGCGCAGAAGCCGTGGCCCATGCCCTCCGGGAGGTAGACCGCACGGCGGTCCACGTCGTCGAGGCGGACGCCCTCCCAGCGCCCGAAGGTCGGGGAGCCGACCCGCAGGTCGACGACGACGTCGAGCACGGCGCCGCGCACGCAGGTCACGTACTTGGCCTGGCCGCGCGGTACGTCGGCGAAGTGGATGCCGCGGACCACGCCGCGCGAGGACACCGAGAGGTTCGCCTGCGCCAGGTTCAGCGGGTGGCCGACGACCTCGGACAGCTTGTCGAAGCGGTACCACTCGGTGAACAGGCCCCGCGGGTCGCCGTGCAGCTGCGGGGTGATCTCGTATGCGCCCTCCAGGGAGAGCTCGCGGAACTTCACCGGGAGCCCTCCTCGTCGAGGAGGCTGATCAGGTAGTCGCCGTAACCGCTCTTGAGCAGCGGCTGGGCCAGTTCGTGCAGCTGGACGGAGTCGATCAGGCCGGCCCGCCAGGCCGCCTCCTCGATGCAGCCGATCTTGAAGCCCTGGCGTTCCTCGATCACGCGGACGAACTCCGAGGCCCGGACCATGGACTCGAACGTCCCGGTGTCCAGCCAGGCGGTGCCGCGGTCGAGGACGGTCACGTTCAGCTCGCCGGCCTGCAGGTACGCGTCGTTGACCGCGGTTATCTCCAGCTCGCCGCGCGCGCTGGGCACCAGGTTGCGGGCTATCTCGACGACGCGGTTGTCGTAGAAGTACAGACCGGGGACCGCGTAGCGCGACTTGGGCTTGTCCGGCTTCTCCTCGATGGAGACGGCCTGGCCGTTCTCGTCGAACTCGACCACGCCGTACGCCGTCGGGTCGGCCACCGGATACGCGAAGACCCGGCCGCCCCTGGAACCGGTGTGCGCGGCCAGGCGGGTGCCGAGGCCGCTGCCGTGGAAGATGTTGTCGCCGAGGATCAGGGCGACGGAGTCGTCGCCGATGAAGTCGGCGCCCAGCACGAGCGCCTGGGCGATGCCCTCGGGGCGCTCCTGCACCGCGTACTCCAGCCGGATGCCGAACTGGGAGCCGTCGCCGAGCAGCCGCTCGAACTGTTCACGGTCCTCCGGCGTCGTGATGACGAGGATCTCGCTGATCCCGGCCATGACCAGGGTGGAGAGCGGATAGTAGATCATCGGCTTGTCAAAGACGGGCAGCAGCTGCTTCGAGACGGCGCGGGTCAGCGGCCAGAGACGGGATCCGGTCCCACCGGATAAGAGGATTCCTCGCATGGGCGCCACCGTATGCGAGAGCGTGGAAGGGGCGGTGCGATTCGGCCCCGAACGGTCGTGCACCAGCGGCTAGACTCCCCGTTCCATGCGCATCCTCGTCACCGGCGGTGCCGGTTTCATAGGTTCGGAATTCGTCCGCCAACAGCTCCTCTTAGACCCGTCGGCCCGGCTCACGGTCTTCGACAAGCTGACCTACTCCGGTGTCGAGGCCAACCTCGCCCCGGTCGCACGGCACCCCGGCTATGCGTTCGTCCGGGGCGACATCTGCGATGCCGAGGCCGTCGACCGGGTCATGCCCGGACACGACGTCGTGGTGCACTTCGCCGCCGAGTCCCACGTGGACCGCTCGATCGCCGGGGCCGGGCCGTTCGTGATGACCAACGTCGTCGGCACGCAGGTCCTGTTGGACGCCGCCCGCAAGCACGGCGTCGGCCGCTTCGTCCACATCTCCACCGACGAGGTGTACGGCTCGATCAGCGAGGGCTCCTGGACCGAGGAGTGGCCGCTGGCCCCGAACTCCCCGTACTCCGCGTCCAAGGCCTCCTCCGATCTGCTGGCCCTGGCCTACGCCCGGACGCACGGCATGGACGTCGTCGTCACGCGCTGCTCCAACAACTACGGGCACCACCAGTTCCCGGAGAAGGTGATCCCGCTGTTCGTCACGAACCTGATGGACGGCAGGAAGGTCCCGCTGTACGGCAACGGCGGCAACGTACGCGACTGGCTGCACGTCTCCGACCACTGCCGCGGCATCGACCTGGTGATGCGGGGCGGCCGCGCCGGCGAGGTCTACAACATCGGCGGCGGCACCGAGCTCACCAACAAGGAGCTCACCGGCGTGCTCCTCGAAGCGGCCGGCCTCGGCTGGGACATGGTCGAGCAGGTGGAGGACCGCAAGGGCCACGACCTGCGCTACTCCATCGACATCGGCAAGATCGGAGCCGAACTCGGCTACGTCCCGCAGGTCACCTTCGAGGAGGGCATCGCCGCCACGATCGCGTGGTACCGCGAGAACCGCGCCTGGTGGGAGCCGCTGAAGGCGAAGGCGGCCCTGCGGAAGTGAGGACCTACTCGTTCGCCGGCCGCTGGCTCGTCACCGGCGCCGGCGGCATGCTCGGCCAGGACGTCCTGGCCGCCCTGAAGGCCTCCCGGATCGAGGCCGTGGGCCTGCGCCGCGCAGACCTGGACATCACCGACCCGGTCGCGGTGCGCGCGGCGGTCGAGGGCGTCACCGTGGTCGTGAACTGCGCCGCCTGGACCGACGTGGACGGCGCCGAGACCGCCGAGGAAGCCGCGACCGCCGTCAACGGCACGGGTGTACGCGTCCTCGCCGAGGCGTGCGCCGAGGCGCACGTACGCCTGCTGCACGTCTCCACCGACTACGTGCTCCCCGGCGATGCCACCGAGCCGTACCCCGAGGACGCCGAGACCGGTCCAGTCAACGCGTACGGACGCTCCAAGCTGCTCGGCGAGCAGGCCGTCGCGGAACTGCTTCCGCAGGACGGCTACATCGTGCGGACCGCCTGGCTGTACGGCGAGCACGGCCCGAACTTCGTCGCCACCATGCTGGAACTGGCGGCCCGGCGCGAGAGCCTCGACGTCGTCGACGACCAGCACGGCCAGCCCACGTGGTCCCGCGCACTGGCCCGCCGGCTGGTCGAGCTCGGCCTGGCCGCGCTGAAGGGCTGGGCCATGGGCGGCATCTACCACGGCACCGCGAGCGGGCGGACCACCTGGAGGGGGCTGGCCCGCGAGACGTACCGGCTGAGCGGCCTGGACCCCGAGCGGATCCGGCCGACCACCTCCGCCGCGTTCGTCCGCCCGGCCGCCCGCCCCGCGTTCAGCGTGCTCGGGCACGAGGCCTGGGAGGAGGAGGCGGGCCTGCCGCCGCTCCCCGACTGGCGCGAGCAGCTCGCCGAGGCGCTGGCCACCCCCGGGTTCGCCGCGCTCGCCGCCAAGGCCAGGAGGGGCGGTACGGGATGAGTGCGCCCCCCTTCCCGGCCGGCTCCACCCGCCGAACCGGTCGGTGAGATCCGATCGACTTCGGTGCCGCCGCGGTACGGGGCACCGGGGGACGGGCCGGGGAGCCCGTCCCGATCCGTCGGGCGGCCCGGAGCCTGCCGGACCTGGGCCCCGCAGGGAGCCCGCCGGACCTGGGTCCCGCAGGCTCCGGACTTCCAGGGGCGGGGCATGGTGACCCGTGAGCCGTCCGCCCCGGGCGCGGACGGTGGCCGCGCCGGTCCTCAGCGGGAGGGGGCCCGCCGCTGCGCCGCGGAAAGGCCGTCGCGGATCCGGCGGCGGGCCGGGGCGGATCCCAAGGGGGGCCCGGGCCGCCCCGCTGCGCGGCGCGGTTTGACCACACACCGTGGAGGGGTATTCTCTTCGGCCCGATTGGCGCAGTACGTGTCTTGTATGGCAGACTAATCAAGTTGCTCGGCTGAGTGCCGATGCTGCGCGCCTCCCGCCGGGAGGACCGGAAGCGAGTCCCACAGTACTCGTCGCCTTCATCTGCCTCTCGGGGCAGCAATGGGGCGGACGTACGGGAATCTTCTGGGAAGCGTCAGCACGGTGCCTGCCAGGCGCTCGGTGGGTGTTTCTCCCCCGAACCGCGGTCCTGGGACCGCACCCCCTTGGACGAGGGAATTTCCGTATGGGAATTTTCTGTAGAGGGAGTGCGACACGCCCGACCGCGTGGGTCGGAGAGAAGCGGTGGAGGGATCCACAGCCGACCGAGGGCCAGAGCGTTTCCACAACAGACAGGACTACGGAGTAGCCATGGCGGGACAGAAGATCCGCATCCGGCTCAAGGCCTACGACCACGAGGTCATCGACTCCTCGGCGAAGAAGATCGTCGAGACGGTGACCCGCACTGGTGCGTCGGTCGCAGGCCCGGTGCCGCTGCCCACTGAGAAGAACGTGTACTGCGTCATCAAGTCGCCGCACAAGTACAAGGACTCGCGCGAGCACTTCGAGATGCGCACGCACAAGCGCCTGATCGACATCCTCGACCCGACGCCCAAGACCGTTGACTCGCTGATGCGCCTGGACCTTCCGGCCGGCGTTGACATCGAGATCAAGCTCTGAGAGGCGTCGAGAAGATGGCAAAGCAGATCAAGGGCGTCCTGGGCGAGAAGCTCGGCATGACCCAGGTCTGGGACGAGAACAACCGTGTCGTCCCGGTGACCGTCGTCAAGGCCGGGCCCTGCGTCGTTACCCAGGTCCGTACGAACGACATCGACGGCTACGAGTCGGTCCAGATCGCCTTCGGCGAGATCGACCCGCGCAAGGTGAACAAGCCCCTCAAGGGCCACTTCGCCAAGGCCGACGTGACCCCCCGCCGCCACCTGGTGGAGCTCCGCACCTCCGACGCCAGCGAGTACACGCTCGGCCAGGAGATCACTGCCGAGGTGTTCGAGTCCGGCGTCAAGGTTGACGTCACGGGCAACAGCAAGGGCAAGGGCTTCGCCGGTGTCATGAAGCGGCACAACTTCCGGGGCCTCGGCGCCGGTCACGGTGTGCAGCGCAAGCACCGCTCCCCCGGTTCGATCGGTGGCTGCGCCACCCCTGGGCGTGTCTTCAAGGGCATGCGCATGGCTGGTCGTATGGGCAACGAGCGCGTCACCACCCAGAACCTGACCATCCACGCGGTAGACGCGGAGAAGGGTCTGCTGCTCATCAAGGGCGCAGTCCCCGGTCCGAACGGCGGCCTCGTCCTGGTCCGTACCGCGGCCAAGGGGGCTTGAGGTTAATGAGCACCATTGACATCCTTTCGCCGGCAGGCGACAAGGCCGGTACCGTCGAGCTCCCCGCGGAGATCTTCGACGCGAAGACCAGCGTTCCGCTGATCCACCAGGTCGTCGTCGCTCAGCTGGCCGCTGCCCGTCAGGGCACGCACAAGACGAAGACCCGTGGCGAAGTCCGTGGTGGTGGCAAGAAGCCTTACCGCCAGAAGGGCACCGGCCGCGCCCGTCAGGGTTCGACCCGCGCTCCGCAGTTCGCCGGCGGTGGCGTCGTCCACGGCCCGCAGCCGCGTGACTACTCGCAGCGGACCCCCAAGAAGATGAAGGTCGCCGCCCTCCGCGGTGCCCTGTCGGACCGTGCGCGTCACTCCCGCATCCACGTCGTCACCGGCGTGGTCGAGGGTGCCGCCTCCACGAAGGCCGCCAAGACGCTGTTCGGCAAGATCTCGGAGCGCAAGAACCTGCTCCTGGTCGTCGAGCGTGCCGACGAGGCCGCGTGGCTGTCCGCCCGCAACCTGCCCCAGGTTCACATCCTGGAGCCGGGCCAGCTGAACACGTACGACGTGATCGTCTCTGACGACGTGGTCTTCACCCAGGCCGCGCTGGAGTCCTTCGTGTCTGGCCCCAAGGCCGACGAGACCGAAGGGAGCGACGCCTGATGTCTGAGGCGACCGTTACCAGCAAGACCTTCACTGACCCGCGCGACCTGCTGATCAAGCCGGTTGTCTCGGAGAAGAGCTACGCGCTGCTGGACGAGAACAAGTACACGTTCATCGTCGCGCCCGGCGCCAACAAGACCCAGATCAAGCAGGCCGTCGAGGCGGTCTTCTCGGTCAAGGTCACCGGGGTCAACACGATCAACCGTCAGGGTAAGCGCAAGCGCACCAAGACCGGTTTCGGCAAGCGTGCTGACACCAAGCGCGCCATCGTGACCCTCGCTGAGGGCGACCGTATCGACATCTTCGGCGGCCAGGCCTCCTAACGGAGTCCTGAGTCGTCCGGAATCGGACGAGGACTGAGAAATGGGTATCCGCAAGTACAAGCCGACGACCCCGGGCCGTCGTGGCTCCAGCGTCGCCGACTTTGTCGAGATCACGCGGTCCACGCCGGAGAAGTCGCTGGTTCGCCCGCTGCACAGCAAGGGCGGCCGTAACAACACCGGTCGGATCACCGTT
This sequence comes from Actinobacteria bacterium OV450, assembly GCA_001298555.1. Lineage (GTDB taxonomy): Bacteria > Actinomycetota > Actinomycetes > Streptomycetales > Streptomycetaceae > Streptomyces. The sequence goes on along the minus strand of LJCW01000087.1, from coordinate 67,039 downwards.
CGCCACCAGGGTGGTGGACACAAGCGCGCCTACCGCGTGATCGACTTCCGTCGTCACGACAAGGACGGCGTGCCGGCCAAGGTCGCGCACATCGAGTACGACCCCAACCGCACTGCGCGCATCGCGCTCCTGCACTACGCGGACGGCGAGAAGCGCTACATCATCGCTCCCCGCGGTCTGAACCAGGGCGACCGGATCGAGAACGGCCCCACGGCCGACATCAAGCCCGGTAACAACCTGGCCCTGCGCAACATCCCGGTCGGTACCACGATCCACGCGATCGAGCTCCGTCCCGGCGGTGGCGCCAAGTTCGCCCGTTCCGCGGGTGCCTCCGTGCAGCTGCTGGCGAAGGAGGGCACCATGGCCCACCTTCGTATGCCGTCCGGTGAGATCCGCCTGGTCGACGCGCGCTGCCGCGCGACGGTCGGCGAGGTCGGCAACGCCGAGCAGTCGAACATCAACTGGGGCAAGGCCGGCCGCATGCGCTGGAAGGGCGTTCGCCCGTCCGTCCGCGGTGTCGCGATGAACCCGGTTGACCACCCGCACGGTGGTGGTGAGGGCAAGACCAGCGGTGGTCGCCACCCGGTCTCCCCGTGGGGTCAGAAGGAGGGTCGTACTCGCTCGCCGAAGAAGGCTTCGAGCAAGTACATCGTCCGCCGCCGCAAGACGAACAAGAAGCGCTAGGAGCGGGTTTAGATGCCGCGCAGTCTCAAGAAGGGACCCTTCGTCGACGGACACCTCATCAAGAAGGTGGACGCTCAGAACGAAGCTGGTACCAAGAACGTCATCAAGACCTGGTCCCGTCGCTCGATGATCATCCCGGCCATGCTGGGTCACACCATCGCGGTGCACAACGGCAAGACCCACGTCCCGGTGTTCGTCACCGAGTCGATGGTCGGCCACAAGCTCGGCGAGTTCTCGCCGACTCGCACCTTCCGCGGCCACGTCAAGGACGACCGGAAGTCGAAGCGCCGCTAATCGCGGGGTGGTTACGACTATGACTAACACCGAAGGGACAACCATGGAAGCCAGGGCCCAGGCGCGGTACATCCGCGTCACGCCCATGAAGGCCCGCCGAGTGGTGGACCTCATCCGTGGCATGGATGCCACGGAGGCTCAGGCGGTCCTGCGTTTCGCCCCGCAGGCCGCGAGCGTGCCGGTCGGCAAGGTGCTGGACAGCGCCATTGCCAACGCCGCACACAACTACAACCACCCGGACGCCTCCACGCTGGTCATCAGCGAGGCGTACGTGGACGAGGGCCCGACCCTGAAGCGGTTCCGTCCGCGTGCGCAGGGCCGTGCCTACCGGATCCGCAAGCGGACCAGCCACATCACCGTGGTCGTCAGCAGCAAGGAAGGTTCCCGGTAATGGGCCAGAAGGTAAACCCGCACGGGTTCCGGCTCGGCATCACCACCGACTTCAAGTCGCGTTGGTACGCCGACAAGCTGTACAAGGACTACGTCAAGGAAGACGTCGCCATCCGTCGGATGATGACGTCCGGCATGGAGCGCGCCGGCATCTCGAAGGTTGAGATCGAGCGCACCCGTGACCGCGTGCGTGTGGACATCCACACCGCTCGTCCGGGCATCGTCATCGGCCGCCGTGGCGCCGAGGCCGACCGCATCCGCGGCGACCTCGAGAAGCTCACGGGCAAGCAGGTCCAGCTGAACATCCTCGAGGTCAAGAACCCCGAGCTCGACGCTCAGCTGGTTGCTCAGGCCGTTGCCGAGCAGCTCTCCTCCCGCGTCTCCTTCCGTCGTGCCATGCGCAAGAGCATGCAGGGCACCATGAAGGCCGGCGCCAAGGGCATCAAGATCCAGTGCGGCGGCCGCCTCGGCGGCGCCGAGATGTCCCGCTCCGAGTTCTACCGCGAGGGTCGTGTGCCGCTGCACACGCTGCGCGCGAACGTGGACTACGGCTTCTTCGAGGCCAAGACCACCTTCGGCCGTATCGGCGTGAAGGTCTGGATCTACAAGGGCGACGTCAAGAACATCGCCGAGGTTCGCGCCGAGAACGCTGCGGCCCGTGCGGGTAACCGCCCGGCCCGTGGTGCCGGCGCTGGCGACCGTCCCGCCGGCCGTGGTGGCCGTGGTGGCGAGCGCGGCGGCCGTGGTGGCCGCAAGCCGCAGCAGGCTGCTGGTGCCGAGGCCCCCAAGGCCGACGCCCCCGCCGCCGCTCCGGCTGAGAGCACCGGAACGGAGGCCTGACCGACATGCTGATCCCTCGTAGGGTCAAGCACCGCAAGCAGCACCACCCGAAGCGCCGCGGTATGGCCAAGGGCGGTACTGAGGTCTCGTTCGGCGAGTACGGCATCCAGGCGCTCACCCCCGCCTACGTGACGAACCGCCAGATCGAGGCGGCTCGTATCGCGATGACCCGCCACATCAAGCGTGGCGGCAAGGTCTGGATCAACATCTACCCGGACCGTCCGCTGACGAAGAAGCCGGCCGAAACCCGCATGGGTTCCGGTAAGGGTTCTCCCGAGTGGTGGATCGCGAACGTGCACCCGGGCCGGGTCATGTTCGAGCTGTCCTACCCGAACGAGAAGATTGCTCGTGAGGCGCTCACCCGCGCTGCTCACAAGCTTCCGATGAAGTGCCGGATTGTTCGGCGCGAGGCAGGTGAGTCGTGATGGCGACGGGAACCAAGGCGTCCGAGCTGCGTGAGCTCGGCAACGAGGAGCTCGTTGGCAAGCTGCGCGAGGCCAAGGAGGAGCTGTTCAAGCTCCGCTTCCAGGCGGCCACGGGTCAGCTGGAGAACAACGGCCGGCTCAAGTCCGTCCGTAAGGACATCGCTCGCATCTACACCCTGATGCACGAGCGTGAGCTCGGTATCGAGACGGTGGAGAACGCCTGATGAGCGAGAACAACGTGACTGAGACGAACGAGCGCGGTTTCCGCAAGACCCGTGAGGGTCTCGTCGTCAGCGACAAGATGGACAAGACCGTCGTCGTCGCTGTCGAGGACCGCGTGAAGCACGCGCTGTACGGCAAGGTCATCCGCCGTACGAACAAGCTCAAGGCTCACGACGAGCAGAACGCTGCCGGCGTCGGCGACCGCGTCCTCATCATGGAGACGCGTCCGCTGTCGGCGAGCAAGCGCTGGCGCATCGTCGAGATCCTCGAGAAGGCCAAGTAATTACCTGAGGGGTTTCCCTTAGGTTCGTTCCGCCAGGCTCGGTGGGGGCCGCTGCTCTCCGGAGTGAGAGGCCCCCGCCGGGAACCGGCAGACAAATCAGGAGATAGACGTGATCCAGCAGGAGTCGCGACTGCGTGTCGCCGACAACACTGGTGCCAAGGAGATCCTTTGCATCCGTGTTCTCGGTGGCTCCGGTCGCCGCTACGCGGGCATCGGTGACGTCATCGTCGCCACCGTCAAGGATGCGATCCCCGGTGGCAACGTGAAGAAGGGTGACGTCGTCAAGGCGGTCATCGTTCGCACCGTCAAGGAGCGCCGCCGCCAGGACGGCTCGTACATCCGCTTCGACGAGAACGCCGCTGTCATTCTCAAGAACGACGGCGACCCTCGCGGCACCCGTATCTTCGGCCCCGTGGGCCGTGAGCTGCGCGAGAAGAAGTTCATGAAGATCATCTCGCTCGCGCCGGAGGTGCTGTAAGCATGAAGATCAAGAAGGGCGACCTGGTTCAGGTCATCACCGGTAAGGACAAGGGCAAGCAGGGCAAGGTCATCCAGGCCATCCCCGCTGAGAACCGTGTCCTCGTCGAGGGTGTCAACCGGGTCAAGAAGCACACCAAGGCCGGTCAGACCGCTGGTGGCTCGCAGGCCGGTGGCATCGTGATCACCGAGGCTCCGATCCACGTCAGCAACGTTCAGCTGGTTGTGGAGAAGGACGGCCAGAAGGTCGTTACCCGCGTCGGTTTCCGCTTCGACGACGAGGGCAACAAGATCCGCGTTGCCAAGCGGACGGGTGAGGACATCTGATGGCTACCACTCCGCGTCTCAAGACGAAGTACCGCGAGGACATCGCGGGCAAGCTGCGTGAGGAGTTCTCGTACGAGAACGTCATGCAGATCCCCGGTCTCGTGAAGATCGTGGTCAACATGGGTGTGGGCGACGCCGCCCGCGACTCCAAGCTGATCGACGGCGCCATCCGCGACCTGACGACGATCACCGGTCAGAAGCCGGCCGTCACGAAGGCCCGCAAGTCCATCGCGCAGTTCAAGCTGCGTGAGGGTCAGCCGATCGGCTGCCACGTCACCCTCCGTGGTGACCGCATGTGGGAGTTCCTGGACCGTACGCTGTCGCTCGCGCTGCCGCGTATCCGTGACTTCCGTGGTCTGTCGCCGAAGCAGTTCGACGGCCGTGGCAACTACACCTTCGGTCTCACGGAGCAGGTCATGTTCCACGAGATCGACCAGGACAAGATCGACCGTACCCGGGGTATGGACATCACCGTGGTCACCACGGCGACCAACGACGCTGAGGGCCGCGCGCTCCTTCGTCACCTCGGCTTCCCCTTCAAGGAGGCGTAAGCGAGATGGCGAAGAAGGCTCTCATCGCGAAGGCTGCCCGCAAGCCCAAGTTCGGTGTGCGTGCGTACACCCGCTGCCAGCGCTGCGGTCGTCCCCACTCCGTGTACCGCAAGTTCGGCCTGTGCCGCGTCTGCCTTCGTGAGATGGCTCACCGTGGCGAGCTGCCGGGCGTGACCAAGAGCTCCTGGTAATTCGCCCTCGTCCGCAAGGACTTGGGAAGTTCCAGAGACTCTCGGTAAGCATCTGGTCGGTGGGTGCCCTGCTCCGCATGCCGTAGGCTTGTGGGGTTGGGCGTCCGCCGTCCATAACGACTTACTACGCCGTAGGTCCCCGCACCGCACCCGTCCCGCCACTGAGTGGGGAGAGGGATGGCGCATACAGGAAACCCCGGCGAGAGAGGCCGAAGGCCACTTCATGACCATGACTGACCCGATCGCAGACATGCTGACCCGTCTGCGTAACGCTAACTCGGCGTACCACGACACCGTCGTGATGCCGCACAGCAAGATCAAGTCGCACATCGCGGAGATCCTCAAGCAGGAGGGTTTCATCACCGGCTGGAAGGTCGAGGACGCCGAGGTCGGCAAGAACCTCGTCCTCGAGCTGAAGTTCGGGCCGAACCGTGAGCGCTCCATCGCGGGCATCAAGCGGATCTCGAAGCCCGGTCTGCGCGTGTACGCAAAGTCCACCAACCTGCCGAAGGTGCTCGGCGGCCTGGGCGTGGCGATCATCTCCACGTCCCACGGTCTCCTCACCGGCCAGCAGGCAGGCAAGAAGGGCGTAGGTGGGGAAGTCCTCGCCTACGTCTGGTAGTCGGGAACGGAGGAAAAGCAATGTCGCGAATCGGCAAGCTCCCCATCCAGGTTCCCGCCGGTGTGGACGTCACCATCGATGGCCGCACGGTCGCGGTGAAGGGCCCCAAGGGTCTCCTCTCGCACACCGTCGCCGCGCCGATCGAGATCGTCAAGGGTGAGGACGGCGTTCTGAACGTCACCCGCCCCAACGACGAGCGTCAGAACAAGGCCCTGCACGGCCTGTCCCGCACGCTGGTGGCGAACATGATCACCGGTGTGACCACGGGGTACGTCAAGGCTCTCGAGATCAGCGGTGTCGGTTACCGCGTCGCCGCGAAGGGCTCCGCTCTGGAGTTCCAGCTTGGTTACAGCCACCCGATCCTGATCGAGGCGCCCGAGGGCATCTCGTTCAAGGTCGAGTCGCCCACCAAGTTCTCGGTCGAGGGCATCGACAAGCAGAAGGTCGGCGAGGTCGCCGCCAACATCCGCAAGCTGCGGAAGCCCGACCCGTACAAGGCCAAGGGTGTCAAGTACGCCGGCGAGGTCATCCGCCGCAAGGTCGGAAAGGCTGGTAAGTAGCCATGGCATACGGTGTGAAGATCGCCAAGGGCGACGCGTACAAGCGCGCTGCCAAGGCTCGCCGCCACATCCGCATCCGCAAGAACGTCTCGGGTACGGCGGAGCGTCCGCGCCTCGTCGTGACGCGTTCCAACCGCAACATCGTTGCTCAGGTCATCGACGACCTCCAGGGTCACACCCTGGCGTCCGCGTCGACCCTGGACGCTTCGATCCGCGGTGGCGAAGGCGACAAGAGCTCGCAGGCCCAGGCTGTCGGCGCGCTCGTCGCCGAGCGTGCCAAGGCCGCGGGTGTCGAGACCGTCGTGTTCGACCGCGGTGGCAACCGATACGCCGGGCGCATTGCCGCTCTGGCTGACGCCGCCCGCGAAGCCGGGCTGAAGTTCTAAGCCCCGGTTCCGGGACTCACGGACGTAACAGAGAGAGGTAATCCAATGGCTGGACCCCAGCGCCGCGGAAGCGATGCCGGTGGCGGCGAGCGGCGGGACCGGAAGGGTCGCGACGGTGGCCCTGCCGCCGAGAAGACCGCTTACGTTGAGCGCGTTGTCGCGATCAACCGCGTCGCCAAGGTTGTCAAGGGTGGTCGCCGCTTCAGCTTCACCGCGCTGGTCGTGGTGGGCGACGGTGACGGCACCGTAGGTGTCGGTTACGGCAAGGCCAAGGAAGTTCCCGCGGCCATTGCCAAGGGTGTCGAGGAAGCCAAGAAGAACTTCTTCAAGGTTCCGCGCATCCAGGGCACCATCCCGCACCCGATCCAGGGCGAGAAGGCGGCCGGCGTTGTCCTGCTGAAGCCTGCTTCCCCCGGTACCGGTGTTATCGCCGGTGGCCCGGTGCGCGCCGTTCTGGAGTGCGCCGGCGTTCACGACATCCTGTCGAAGTCGCTCGGCTCCGACAACGCGATCAACATCGTGCACGCGACCGTGGAGGCCCTCAAGGGCCTGCAGCGTCCCGAGGAGATCGCGGCCCGCCGCGGTCTGCCCCTCGAGGACGTCGCCCCCGCGGCTCTGCTTCGTGCGCGTGCTGGGGCGGGTGCGTAATGGCTCGCCTCAAGATCACGCAGACGAAGTCGTACATCGGCAGCAAGCAGAACCACCGCGACACTCTGCGTTCGCTCGGGCTCAAGCGCCTGAACGACGTGGTCGTCAAGGAGGACCGCCCCGAGTTCCGCGGAATGGTGCACACCGTCCGCCACCTCGTGACGGTTGAGGAGGTTGACTAATCATGGCTGAGAACAGCCCGCTGAAGGCCCACAACCTCCGTCCCGCCCCCGGCGCCAAGACCGCGAAGACCCGTGTCGGTCGTGGTGAGGCGTCGAAGGGTAAGACGGCCGGTCGTGGTACGAAGGGCCAGAAGGCCCGTTACCAGATCCCGCAGCGCTTCGAGGGTGGGCAGATGCCCCTCCACATGCGCCTGCCGAAGCTCAAGGGCTTCAAGAACCCGTTCCGCACCGAGTTCCAGGTTGTCAACCTGGACAAGCTCGGCGCTCTCTACCCCGAGGGTGGAGAGGTCACGGTGGCCGACCTGGTCGCCAAGGGCGCGGTGCGCAAGAACAGCCTCGTCAAGGTCCTGGGCCAGGGCGAGATCTCCGTGGCGCTGACGGTTTCGGTTGACGCCGTCTCCGCCTCCGCCAAGGAGAAGATCGCCGCTGCCGGCGGCACCGTCACCGAGCTCGTCTAAGACGAACTTTGTGACAAATAGCGAGTAAAACCCGACCGGGGATGCCTCACATATGGGGCATCCCCGGTTGGTCGTTCCACGGGGGGCGCAGTCGCCGGTAAGGTGGCCTGCACCTTTGCTTGTACGTATTCGTCGATCCCTCAGACCGTCACCTCTGACGCAGTAGCGCGGGGGTCGCAGGAGGCACCGTGCTCACCGCGTTCGCCCGGGCGTTCAAGACGCCCGACCTGCGCAAGAAGCTGCTCTTCACGCTCGGCATCATCGTGCTGTTCCGGCTCGGGTCCCACATCCCGGTACCCGGCGTGAGCTACAAGAACGTTCAGATCTGTGTCGACCAGGCCGGGAGCAGCAACAGCCTCTTCGGTCTCGTCAACATGTTCAGCGGCGGTGCGCTGCTGCAGATCACGATCTTCGCGCTCGGCATCATGCCGTACATCACGGCGAGCATCATCCTGCAGCTGCTGACCGTGGTCATTCCGAAGCTGGAGAACCTCAAGAAAGAGGGTCAGTCCGGCACCGCGAAGATCACGCAGTACACGCGCTATCTGACGGTCGCACTCGCGATCCTGCAGGGCACCGGCCTCGTCGCCACTGCCCGCACTGGTGCCCTGTTCCAGGGCTGCCAGGTCGCCAGCCAGATCGTCCCGAACCGGTCGATCTTCACCACCATCGTCATGGTCGTCACCATGACCGCGGGTACCTGCGTCGTCATGTGGCTCGGTGAGCTCGTGACCGACCGCGGCATCGGCAACGGCATGTCGATCCTGATGTTCATCTCGATCGCCGCCGGCTTCATGGGCGCGCTGTGGCAGATCAAGCTCCAGGGCAAGATCGCCGACGGCTGGGTCGAGTTCGGCGTGGTGATCCTCGTCGGCCTGGCGATGGTCGCCCTGGTGGTCTTCGTCGAGCAGGCGCAGCGGCGGATTCCGGTCCAGTACGCGAAGCGCATGATCGGCCGCCGTGCGTACGGGGGCACCTCGACGTACATCCCGCTCAAGGTGAACCAGGCCGGTGTCATCCCGGTCATCTTCGCCTCGTCGCTGCTGTACATCCCCGCACTGATCGTGCAGTTCAGCGGCTCGACCGCGGGCTGGGCCACCTGGATCCAGAAGCACTTCGTCAAGGGCGACCACCCGTACTACATCGCCGCCTACTTCCTCCTGATCGTCTTCTTCGCGTTCTTCTACGTGGCGATTTCTTTCAACCCCGAGGAAGTTGCAGACAACATGAAGAAGTATGGTGGGTTCATCCCGGGTATCCGTGCCGGTCGACCCACCGCCGAGTACCTGAGCTACGTGCTCAACCGGATCACCTGGCCGGGGTCGCTGTACCTGGGTCTCATCGCTCTTGTGCCGACGATGGCGTTGGCCGGCTTCGGAGCGAACCAGAACTTCCCGTTCGGCGGGACGAGCATCCTCATCATCGTGGGTGTGGGTCTGGAAACCGTGAAGCAGATCGAGAGCCAGCTCCAGCAGCGCAATTACGAAGGGTTCCTCCGCTGATGCGAATCGTCCTCGTCGGACCGCCCGGTGCGGGCAAGGGAACGCAGGCCGCGTTCCTTGCGAAGAACCTGTCGATCCCGCACATCTCCACGGGCGACCTCTTCCGGGCCAACATCAGCCAGAACACCGAGCTGGGCCAGCGCGCGAAGGCGTTCATGGACGCCGGTGACCTCGTCCCCGACGAGATCACCATCGGCATGGCCAAGGACCGGATGGAGCAGCCGGACGCCGTGAACGGCTTCCTGCTGGACGGCTTCCCGCGCAACGTCTCGCAGGCCGAGGCACTGGACGAGATGCTGCAGACCGCGGGCATGAAGCTCGACGCCGTCCTCGACCTGGAGGTCGAGGAGGACGAGGTGGTCAAGCGCATCGCCGGCCGCCGGATCTGCCGCAACGACTCCGCGCACGTCTTCCACGTCGTGTACGCCGCGCCGAAGACCGAGGGTGTCTGCGACACCTGCGGCGGCGAGCTGTACCAGCGTGACGACGACTCCGAGGCGACCGTCCGCAACCGGCTCGAGGTCTACCACACGCAGACCGAGCCGATCATCGACTACTACAAGGCCCAGGGCCTGCTGGTGACGATCCCGGCCCTCGGTGAGGTCGCGGACGTCACGCAGCGCGCGATGGACGCCCTCAAGAAGTAGTACCCCTGTTCGAGCAGTACGGCCGCGGTGTCCCCAGGACCCCGCGGCCGTACTGTTGAGACGACCTGATTACGCAGATCCGAAGGTGGAAGGCACTTCCCATGGTCCAGATCAAGACCCCCGAGCAGATCGCGAAGATGCGCGAGGCAGGGCTGGTCGTCGCCGCGATCCACGCGGCGACCCGTGAGGCGGCCGTGCCGGGCGCCACGACGCGGGATCTGGACATGGTGGCCCGCAAGGTCATCGCGGATGCCGGGGCCAAGTCGAACTTCCTCGGCTACGGCGGCTTCCCCGCGACGATCTGCACCTCGGTGAACGAGGTCGTCGTCCACGGCATCCCGGACGACAAGACGGTGCTCAAGGACGGCGACATCATCTCGATCGACGCCGGTGCGATCGTCGACGGCTGGCACGGCGACGCCGCCTACACGGCGTTCGTGGGCACCGGACACGCTCCGGAGCTCCTGGAGCTCTCCCGGGTGACCGAGGAGTCGATGTGGGCCGGCATCGCCGCCATGAAGCTCGGCAACCGCCTCGTGGACATCTCCAAGGCGATCGAGGGCTACATCCGCCGCCAGCCGCGGCCCGCGACGGGCAAGTACGGGATCATCGAGGACTACGGCGGCCACGGCATCGGTTCCGAGATGCACATGGACCCGCACCTGCTGAACTACGTCTCGCGCAAGCGGGGCAAGGGCATCAAGCTGGTTCCGGGCGTCTGCCTGGCGATCGAGCCGATGGTCTCCCTGGGCACCCCCCAGACGGAGGTCCTGGCGGACGACTGGACGGTCATCACGACGGACGGCACCTGGTCCTCGCACTGGGAGCACTCGATCGCCCTGACGGAAGCCGGCCCCATCGTCCTGACCAGTCCGGACTGCGGCAAGGCGAAGCTGGCGGAATACGGCGTGACGACGGCCCCGGACCCGCTGGGCTGACCCGGCCGGTGTGCCGGGGCCGGATCGACGGGCGACACCGGTTAATGATCTAGGGTGATGGGCAAACTTTCCGGATTCGTCTTTCTGGGTGCCCTGACGTAGACTGACTCGTCGGCTCCTTTGCACCCGCATGTCCTCATGCGAAGCAGGGAGCTGATCAAGGTAGCCGATTCGAAGGGCGAAGCGTGGCCAAGAAGCAAGGTGCCATCGAGATCGAGGGCACCGTGATCGAGTCCCTCCCGAACGCGATGTTCAAGGTGGAACTGCAGAACGGTCACAAGGTCCTCGCGCACATCAGCGGCAAGATGCGTATGCACTACATCCGCATCCTCCCGGATGACCGGGTCGTTGTGGAGCTGTCTCCGTACGACCTGACGCGTGGCCGGATCGTCTACCGATACAAGTAGATCTTGTCCTCACTCCTGCCTGGGCGGACGTCCCGGTGCGGGTGGTGGCACTGACCCGGAGAACCTCACCAACATGAAGGTCAAGCCGAGCGTCAAGAAGATCTGCGACAAGTGCAAGGTGATCCGCCGTCACGGTCGGGTCATGGTCATCTGCGACAACCTGCGCCACAAGCAGCGCCAGGGCTGACGCACGCCGACCGACCTGCCTTCCGCAGTTCTTCGCGCGACGTAAGAAAACGTACATACGCAGAACCCGCCCAGCCCCCCGGGGCCGGCGGCACCTCCGGCGGGGGCCGGGGACCCGGACGTACCACCTCCCATCTCGGGCGGTCGGCGGTCGGGAGTGGTTCTGCGGAAGACCCCCGAACACACAGGAGCCATTGAATGGCACGCGTTTCCGGTGTTGACATCCCGCGCGAAAAGCGTGTGGAGATCGCACTCACCTACGTCTTCGGTATCGGGCGCACCCGGTCCAAGGAGATCCTCGCCTCCACCGGCGTGAACCCGAACACCCGCGTTCGTGACCTGGCCGAAGAGGACCTCGTCAAGATCCGCGAGTACGTGGACGCCAACCTCCGTACCGAGGGTGACCTCCGCCGCGAGATCCAGGGCGACATCCGCCGCAAGATCGAGATCCAGTGCTACCAGGGCATCCGCCACCGTCGTGGCCTGCCGGTGCACGGTCAGCGCACCAGCACGAACGCGCGTACCCGCAAGGGCCCGCGTCGCGCGATCGCCGGTAAGAAGAAGCCGGGCAAGAAGTAGTCCTGTTCAGCGGTCTTGCGCTGTAGGACCGACCACCTCCCGTAGGAGATTTAGATGCCCCCCAAGGGTCGTCAGGGCGCTGCCAAGAAGGTGCGCCGCAAGGAAAAGAAGAACGTCGCTCACGGGCACGCCCACATCAAGAGCACGTTCAACAACACCATCGTTTCGATCACCGACCCCTCGGGCAACGTGATCTCCTGGGCCTCCGCCGGCCACGTCGGCTTCAAGGGCTCGCGCAAGTCCACCCCCTTCGCCGCGCAGATGGCCGCCGAGTCGGCCGCCCGCCGCGCGCAGGAGCACGGCATGCGCAAGGTCGACGTCTTCGTCAAGGGTCCGGGCTCCGGCCGCGAGACCGCGATCCGCTCCCTCCAGGCCACCGGCCTCGAGGTCGGCTCGATCCAGGACGTCACCCCCACCCCGCACAACGGCTGCCGCCCGCCGAAGCGCCGCCGCGTCTGACGACTGCCGGACCTTTCGCTTCGTCGAAGCGAAAGGCCGCGTCTGACGCAGCGGACGCACCTGTGCGTCTTTGAGTGTCCGGGCGGTACGAACCCCTTCGGGGGGACGTGCCGCCCGTACCCTTGCAGTACCTGGCTTTTCCCGTCGGGCGTCAAATAGTGGGCGTCCACGACTGAAGGAACACACATGCTTATCGCTCAGCGTCCTTCGCTGACCGAAGAGGTCGTCGACGAGTACCGCTCGCGGTTCGTGATCGAGCCGCTGGAGCCGGGCTTCGGCTACACCCTCGGCAACTCGCTGCGCCGCACGCTCCTGTCCTCGATCCCGGGTGCCGCTGTCACCAGCATCCGCGTGGACGGCGTCCTGCACGAGTTCACCACCGTGCCCGGTGTCAAGGAAGACGTCACCGACATCATCCTCAACATCAAGCAGCTGGTCGTCTCCTCGGAGCACGACGAGCCGGTCGTGATGTACCTGCGCAAGCAGGGTCCCGGCCTGGTCACCGCTGCCGACATCGCGCCCCCGGCCGGTGTCGAGGTGCACAACCCGGACCTGGTCCTCGCCACGCTCAACGGCAAGGGCAAGCTGGAGATGGAGCTGACCGTCGAGCGCGGTCGCGGCTACGTCTCCGCCGTCCAGAACAAGCAGCTGGGCCAGGAGATCGGCCGCATCCCGGTCGACTCCATCTACAGCCCGGTCCTCAAGGTCACCTACAAGGTCGAGGCGACCCGAGTCGAGCAGCGCACCGACTTCGACAAGCTGATCGTCGACGTCGAGACCAAGCAGGCCATGCGCCCGCGCGACGCCATGGCGTCCGCCGGCAAGACCCTGGTCGAGCTGTTCGGTCTGGCGCGCGAGCTCAACATCGACGCCGAGGGCATCGACATGGGCCCGTCCCCGACGGACGCCGCCCTGGCCGCCGACCTGGCGCTGCCGATCGAGGAGCTCGAGCTCACCGTCCGGTCGTACAACTGCCTCAAGCGCGAGGGCATCCACTCCGTGGGTGAGCTCGTCGCCCGCTCCGAGGCCGACCTGCTCGACATCCGCAACTTCGGTGCGAAGTCGATCGACGAGGTCAAGGCGAAGCTGGCCGGCATGGGCCTGGCCCTCAAGGACAGCCCGCCCGGATTCGACCCGACCGCCGCCGCCGACGCCTTCGGCGCCGACGACGACGCGGACGCCGGTTTCGTCGAGACCGAGCAGTACTGAGAAGAGACTTTCCCGGGGCGGCCGCCCCGGGGGAACTGACACCGGTACCTGACACGGCCGGTGCAGATATGAAGGAGTAACACCATGCCGCGTCCCGCAAAGGGTGCCCGTCTGGGCGGCTCCGCCGCGCACGAGAAGCACCTTCTCGCGAACCTCGCGAAGGCGCTCTTCGAGCACGGCCGCATCACCACCACCGAGGCCAAGGCCCGCCGCCTGCGTCCCTACGCCGAGCGTCTGGTCACCAAGGCCAAGAAGGGCGACATCCACAACCGTCGCCTGGTGCTGCAGACGATCACGGACAAGAGCATCGTGCACACGCTGTTCACCGAGATCGCCCCGCGCTACGAGAACCGCCCCGGTGGTTACACGCGCATCACCAAGATCGGCAACCGTCGTGGCGACAACGCCCCGATGGCCGTGATCGAGCTGGTCGAGGCCCTCACGGTCGCCCAGCAGGCCACTGGTGAGGCCGAGGCCGCCACCAAGCGCGCCGCCAAGGACGCCGAGGCCGTGGCCGAGGCTCCCGCCGCCGAGGAGACCAAGGAGGCCTGATCCCGCTCCGGGATCGAGCTTGCTTGATCGGCTCTGAACGGGCCCGCCCCTTCCCGGGGCGGGCCCGTTCTGCATTCGTTCAAAAGACGCAGCTGAGAGGATCTGTCACGTGAGTGACGAGGTGGAGCCCGGGCACGTCCGGGTACGGCTGGACCTGTCGTACGACGGCAAGGACTTCTCCGGCTGGGCGAAGCAGCGGACGCTGCGGACCGTGCAGGGCGAGCTGGAGTCCGCCCTGCAGACCGTGATGCGCCTGCCGTACCCGGTCGAGCTGACCGTCGCCGGGCGGACCGACGCGGGCGTGCACGCCCGCGGGCAGGTGGCCCAGTTCGACATCGCCGAGGAGGTGTGGGCCGAGCACCACGACAAGCTGCTGCGCCGCCTCGCCGGGCGCCTCCCGCACGACGTCCGCGTGTGGAGGGCCGCCGAGGCCCCGGAGGGCTTCAACGCCCGCTTCTCCGCCGTCTGGCGCCGCTACGCCTACCGCGTCGGCGACCACCAGGGCGGCGTCGACCCGCTGCGCCGCGGGCACGTGCTGTGGCACCAGTGGCCGCTGGACGTGGACGCCATGAACGAGGCCGCCGCCCCGCTGCTCGGCGAGCACGACTTCGCCGCGTACTGCAAGAAGCGCGAGGGCGCCACGACCATCCGCACCCTCCAGCAGCTCAGCTGGGAGCGCGCCGAGGACGGGATCGTGACCGCCACCGTCCGCGCCGACGCCTTCTGCCACAACATGGTCCGGTCGCTGGTCGGCGCCCTGCTCCACGTCGGCGACGGGCACCGGCCGACCGACTGGCCCGGGAAGGTCCTGCGGGCCGCCGTACGGGACTCCTCGGTGCACGTCGTGAAGCCGCACGGGCTCACCCTGGAGGAGGTCGGCTACCCGGCGGACGAGCTGCTGGCCGCCCGCAGCAAGGAGGCGCGGAACATGCGCACCCTGCCCGGCAAGGGCTGCTGCTGACCGCGCGCTAATCCGTTTGGGCCGACGGGCGCCGGGCCTGGACAATGCCCGGCATGGGACATCTCGAAGCCAGCCACCTGGAGTACTACCTTCCCGACGGGCGGGTCCTGCTCCCCGACGTCTCCTTCCGCGTGGGGGAGGGGTCGGTCGTCGCCCTGGTCGGGGCGAACGGGGCCGGCAAGACCACGTTGCTGAAACTGATCTCCGGCGAGCTCCAGCCGCACGGCGGCTCGGTCGCCGTCAGCGGCGGCCTCGGCGTGATGTCGCAGTTCGTGGGCTCCGTACGGGACGAGACCACGGTCCGGGACCTGCTGGTGTCCGTGGCCCAGCCGCGGATCCGGGAGGCCGCCAAGGCCGTCGACCACGCCGAGCGCCTGATCATGACGGTGGACGACGAGGCCGCGCAGATGGCGTACGCGCAGGCGCTCAGCGACTGGGCGGACGTCCAGGGGTACGAGGCGGAGACCCTGTGGGACGTCTGCACCATGGCCGCGCTGGCCATCCCGTACGACAAGGCGCAGTTCCGCGAGGTGCGCACGCTCTCCGGCGGTGAGCAGAAGCGGCTCGTCCTGGAGGCGCTGCTGCGCGGGCCGGACGAGGTGCTCCTGCTCGACGAGCCCGACAACTACCTGGACGTCCCCGGCAAGCGGTGGCTGGAGGAGCAGCTGCGGGCCACCCGCAAGACGGTGCTGTTCATCAGCCACGACCGGGAGCTGCTGTCGCGGGCCGCGCAGAAGATCGTGGCGGTGGAACCCGGCCCGGACGGCTCCGACGTCTGGGTGCACGGCGGTGGCTTCGACACCTTCCACGAGGCCCGGCGCGAGCGCTTCGCCCGCTTCGAGGAGCTGAAGAAGCGCTGGGAGGAGAAGCACGCCCAGCTGAAGAAGCTGGTCGTCACGCTGCGGCAGGCGGCCGCGGTCAGCCACGAGATGGCCTCCCGGTACGCGGCCGCGCAGACCCGGCTGAGGAAGTTCGAGGAGGCCGGTCCGCCGCCGGAGCCGCCGCGCGAGCAGGAGATCCGGATGCGGCTCAAGGGCGGGCGGACCGGCGTGCGGGCGCTGACCGTGGAGAACCTGGAGCTGACCGGCCTGATGAAGCCGTTCTCGCTGGAGGTCTTCTACGGGGAGCGGGTCGGCGTCCTCGGTTCCAACGGCTCCGGCAAGTCGCACTTCCTGCGGCTGCTGGCCGGCGAGGACGTCAAGCACACGGGCACCTGGAAGCTGGGCGCGCGCGTGGTCCCCGGCCACTTCGCGCAGACCCACGCCCACCCGGAACTGTTCGGGCGGACCCTCGTCGACATCCTGTGGTCCGAGTGCGCCAAGGACCGGGGCGCGGCGATGTCCGTGCTGCGCCGCTACGAGCTGGAGCGCCAGGGCGACCAGCCGTTCGAGAAGCTGTCGGGCGGCCAGCAGGCGCGGTTCCAGATCCTGCTGCTGGAGCTGGCCGGCACCACGGCGCTGCTGCTGGACGAGCCGACGGACAACCTGGACCTGGAGTCCGCGGAGGCGCTCCAGGAGGGCCTGGAGTCGTACGAGGGCACTGTGCTGTGCGTCACGCACGACCGGTGGTTCGCGCGGACATTCGACCGTTTCCTGGTCTTCGGCTCGGACGGTGTCGTACGAGAGACTCAGGAACCCGTGTGGGACGAACGCAGGGTCGAGCGGAAGCGCTGACGGTCTTCGGCCCTCGGTCGTAGGGTCGAGCGGAAGCGCTGGGGGGACCGCCCCCGAGCGGTGATCGGGAGGCGTTGTGCGGCTGCGGCCTGGCGACTGGCTCAGGGGACGGGACACCGTACGGGGTCCCTCGGCCCGGCACCGGCCGGTGGACTGGCTGCTGCGGCCGGCGTCCGGGCCCTGGCACGCGGTCGCGCTGGCCGTGGTGCTCGGCATCGCGGTCTCCACCAGCCTGCGGGAGAACTGGGGCTCGGACAACGCCTTCGTGGTCAAGGCCGCGCAGACGCTGCTGGAGGGCGGGTCCCCGTACGAGGACAAGCGGTTCCTCTACCTGCCGAGCGCCGTGATCATGGCCGTGCCCGAGGCGCTGCTGCCGCAGCCGGTGCTGCGCTGGGTGCTCCCCCTGGCGATGTCCGCCCTGCTGGCCGTCGGCTGGTGGGCCGCGCTGCGGCTGTTCTCGGTGCCGGCGCGCTCCCGGTTCGCGGTCGGCGGGTTCGCCGCGCTGGCCCTGGCCTACAAGCCCTACGTGAACCTCGTGCTGATCGGCAACTGGACCGCCATCTCGGCGGCGGCGCTGCCCGTGGCGCTGCTGTTCGCGCACCGGCGGTCCTGGGTCGCGGCGGGGCTGGTGGTGGGGCTGGCCATCGCCTGCAAGCCCATGCTGGTGCCGATCGGGCTGCTCTTCGTACTGGCCCGGCGGTGGCGGGGACTGGCCGTGGCCGTGCTGGTGCCGCTCGGCCTCTCCCTGCTCGGGGCGCTGATGATGCCGAGCCCGACGCTGTTCGTCACCAAGACGCTGCCGTTCCTGCTCCAGGGGCAGGACGCGTACGCGCTGCCCTGGGACGCCTCGCCGATCGCGGTGCTGCCGCGGCTGGGGGTGCCGGAGCCCGTCGCGGTGCTGCTCGCGGGGGCGGGGGCGCTGGGCGGACTGGTCGCCGCGTGGCGGCGGTGGCGGCGTACGGACGGCCCGGGGGACGCGGACGGGGGAGAGCTGCGGCTCGCGGAGACCGCCTGCATGGTGATGCTCGCCGCATTCCTGGTCTCGCGGCCGTCCTTCGACCACTACCTGCTGGTGGTGCTTCCGCTGCTGCTGGCCTCGGCGGTGCGGCCGGGCTCGATGCCCCGCTCGCCCTGGTTCTGGCTGGCCCTGACGCCCCAGGTGGCGCTGGTGCCGTGGCCCTCCGAGCTGGCGCACAAGCGGCGCGCCTTCAAGGACTGCGCCACCCTGTGCGGACTGGCGATCATGCTGGCGCGTCGTGCACTGCTCTCCGGTCGGGTTATTCTGGAGCCCGTAACAACTACGGGGTCCCCACCCAGGACCGAACCGGAGTGCGCCGCGACGCCAGCAGAATCGGCATCGCGGACCGCGTTTTGACCCGTACGGGTCTGCTTGGGTATCCTGCTGGTTTGTTATGCGTATTGGCTTTCTCATTCTCACGTGAAAGGGCCTTACGCCGGTCCACCGGACCGATGACCAGCGGTTCACACGGGTTGCGTCCCCGATGTGAACGAGGGCTGTCGTGATCGTCCGTGGTGACCCTGTCAGGACCTTCCCGTGGGGCTTGCGCCCCTGGGATACCACCACTGAAGAAGCGAAGGCATACGCGTGCGTACGTTCAGCCCCAAGCCCGGCGACATCTCGCGCCAGTGGCTCGTCATCGACGCCCAGGACGTTGTCCTCGGCCGTCTGGCGACCCAGGCCGCTGCCCTCCTGCGGGGCAAGCACAAGCCGACCTATGCGCCTCACATGGACATGGGTGACTTCGTCGTCATCATCAATGCCGACAAGGTGCACCTGTCCGGCAACAAGGCGTCCCAGAAGATGGCGTACCGCCACTCCGGCTTCCCGGGCGGTCTCCGCTCCGTGCGCTACGACGACCTCCTGGCGAACAACCCGGAGAAGGCCGTCGAGAAGGCCGTCAAGGGCATGCTCCCCAAGAACACCCTGGGCCGTCAGATGCTCTCGAAGCTGAAGGTCTA
This sequence comes from Actinobacteria bacterium OV450, assembly GCA_001298555.1. Lineage (GTDB taxonomy): Bacteria > Actinomycetota > Actinomycetes > Streptomycetales > Streptomycetaceae > Streptomyces. Next base: position 48,406 of record LJCW01000087.1, on the reverse strand, counting down.
CTCGGGCGACCAGCACCCCCACGCTGCCCAGCAGCCGGTGCCGTTCGAGATCACCCAGGTCGCGCAGTAGTTCCGGCCACCCCCTAAGACGTAGAAAATTCTGAGGAGCATCGTGGCCGAGACCACCGCCGAGACCCCCGTCGAAGAGTTCGAGGGCGTCGAGGAGTACACCACCGAGTCTGAGGTCGTCGTCGAGGGCGACTACACCTCCGAGTCCCTTGCCGGCCGCTTCGGCGACCCGCAGCCGGCCGCCGGCCTGGGCCGTCGCAAGAACGCCATCGCCCGCGTCCGGATCGTTCCGGGCACCGGCAAGTGGAAGATCAACGGTCGCACCCTTGAGGACTACTTCCCCAACAAGGTGCACCAGCAGGAAGTCAACGAGCCGTTCAAGCTCCTCGAGCTCGACGGTCGCTACGACATCATCGCCCGCATCGCGGGTGGCGGCGTCTCCGGTCAGGCCGGCGCCCTGCGCCTCGGCGTGGCCCGTGCCCTGAACGAGGCCGACGTCGACAACAACCGCCCGGCGCTGAAGAAGGCCGGCTTCCTTTCCCGCGACGACCGTGCGGTCGAGCGCAAGAAGGCCGGTCTCAAGAAGGCCCGTAAGGCTCCGCAGTACAGCAAGCGTTAATCTGCGCCTGCTGTTCAGCAACAAACCGCCCCGGCAGCACTCTCCGTGCTGCCGGGGCGGTTCGTTTACCGCCACAAGCGGCAAATACATGTCACAAGCGGTCACAAACGAAGCGTGAACTCGGGAGGACAACGGTGGGACAACTCTTCGGGACGGACGGTGTACGCGGCGTCGCCAATGCGGATCTGACGGCTGAGCTCGCGCTCGGTCTCTCCGTGGCGGCCGCCCACGTACTCGCCGAGGCGGGCACCTTCGCGGGCCACCGGGCGACCGCGGTCGTCGGGCGCGACCCCCGTGCCTCCGGCGAATTCCTGGAGGCCGCAGTCGTCGCGGGCCTCGCGAGCGCGGGGGTGGACGTCCTGCGCGTCGGTGTGCTGCCCACCCCGGCGGTGGCGTATCTCACCGGTGCGCTGGGCGCCGACCTCGGCGTGATGCTCTCGGCCAGCCACAATGCGATGCCCGACAACGGGATCAAGTTCTTCGCCCGGGGCGGCCACAAGCTCGCCGACGAGCTCGAGGACCGCATCGAGGCCGTCTACGACGAGCACCGCACCGGCGCCCCCTGGGACCGCCCGACCGGCGCCGGCGTCGGCCGCGTCTCCGACTACGACGAGGGCTTCGACAAGTACGTCGCCCACCTCATCGGGGTCCTCCCCAACCGCCTCGACGGGCTCAAGATCGTCCTGGACGAGGCGCACGGAGCGGCCGCCCGCGTCTCGCCCGAGGCCTTCACCCGGGCGGGTGCCGAGGTCGTCACCATCGGCGCCGAGCCGGACGGCCTCAACATCAACGACGGCTGCGGCTCCACGCACCTCGGTCTCCTCAAGCAGGCCGTCGTCGAGCACGGCGCCGACCTCGGCATCGCGCACGACGGTGACGCGGACCGCTGCCTCGCGGTGGACGCCTCGGGCGCCGAGGTCGACGGCGACCAGATCCTGGCCGTGCTGGCCCTGGCCATGCGCGAGGCGGGCTCCCTGCGCGGCAACACCGTCGTCGGCACCGTGATGTCCAACCTCGGCTTCAAGCTGGCCATGGAGGGCGAGGGCATCGAGGTCGTGCAGACCGGCGTCGGCGACCGGTACGTCCTGGAGTCGATGAAGGAGCACGGCTACGCGCTCGGCGGCGAGCAGTCCGGGCACGTGATCATCCTCGACCACGCCACCACCGGCGACGGCACGCTCACCGGCCTGATGCTGGGGGCGCGCGTCGCGGCGACCGGCCGCTCGCTGGCCGAGCTCGCGGGTGTCATGCAGCGGCTGCCGCAGGTGCTGGTCAACGTCCCCGACGTGGACAAGTCCCGGGTCAAGACCTCCGCCGAGCTGGCCGCGGCCGTCGCCGACGCCGAGCGCGAGCTGGGCACCACCGGCCGGGTACTGCTCCGTCCGTCCGGTACCGAGCCGCTCGTACGGGTGATGGTCGAAGCCGCCGACATCGAGCAGGCCCGCGCGGTCGCCGGGCGTCTCGCGGACGTCGTGAAGTCGGCCCTCGGCTGAGACCGGGCCCCAGCCCCCGACCGCGTACGGCCCCGCCCCCCCCGCTCCCGGGGAGGACGGGGCCGGCGCATTTCCCGGGGCCGCGCCCGGGCTGCGTCCGGGGCCGTGCCCGGGCTGCGTCCGGGGCAGCGACAGGTCGATGTTCTCGACGGCGATCGAGCCGTCCCGCTCCACGCCCGGCTCCCGGAGCTCGTGCAGCAGCTCGTCCCCGGCCTCCCGGGCCACGTCGCACAGCACGAGGTCGCCGCGCGGTTCGCGGGCGGCCCCCGGCAGTACGACCGGACGGGTGGTGCCGACCGTCGATTCGATGGCCGAGACGACGGCTTCGGTCCGGCCGGCCGGGGTGATCAGCCGGAGGTGCAGCAGGGCCGCACCCCAGCCGCGAGGGGATCAGAGCTTGCGGAGGCTGAGCTTCTGCACCTTGTGGTCCGGGCCCTTGCGCACGACGAGCGTCGCGCGGCCGCGGGTGGGGGCGACGTTCTCCAGGAGGTTGGGCCTGTTGATCGTGCGCCACATGGTCTGCGCGTACTCCATGGCCTCCTCCTCGGAGACCTGGGTGTACTTGCGGAAGTAGGAGAAAGGATTCTGGAAGGCGGTCTCGCGCAGCTTCCGGAACCGGTTGAGGTACCAGCGCTCGATGTCCTCGGGCCGGGCGTCCACGTACACGCTGAAGTCGAAGTAGTCGGCGAGCGCGACGCGCGTACGGCCGTCCTTGCCGGGCAGGGCCGGCTGGAGCACGTTGAGCCCCTCGACGATCAGGATGTCCGGGCGGCGTACGACGAGCTTCTCGCCGGGGACGATGTCGTAGATCAGGTGCGAGTAGACCGGGGCGCTGACCTCGTCCTTGCCCGCCTTGATGTCCGCGACGAAGCGGGTGAGCGCGCGCCGGTCGTACGACTCGGGGAAGCCCTTGCGGGAGGTCAGCCCGCGCCGCTGGAGCTCCTTCATCGGGTAGAGGAAGCCGTCGGTGGTGACCAGCTCCACCCGCGGGTGCTCCGGCCAGCGGGCCAGCAGGGCCTGGAGCAGTCGGGCCACGGTGGACTTGCCGACGGCGACGGACCCGGCGACCCCTATGACGAAGGGGGTGCCCTGCTGGGCGCCGTGTCCGTTGCCGGCGTCGCCGAGGAAGGTGTTGAGGGTGCCGCGGAGGTTGCTGGTGGCGCCGACGTAGAGGTTGAGGAGGCGGGAGAGCGGGAGGTAGACGTCCCGGACCTCGTCGAGGTCGATGACGTCGCCGAGACCGCGCAGCCGCTCGACCTCGTCGGCCGTCAGGGGGAGCGGGGTGCGCTCGCGCAGCGCGCTCCACTCGGCGCGGGTGAGGTCGACGTACGGGGAGACCTCGGCCCGGCGGTGGGGTCGCTCGGGCCGGTCGGGGCGCTCCATCGCGCTGTCCGGCGTGCTTCGTGGCGGCGAAGTGATCACAGGGCCATTGTCGTGGCTCGGCGGCGGTTGTGGGTGGTGTGGTCGGTCACGTGCGGGGGCCCTGCGGTCGGTCGTGCGGTGCCCGCGGGGTCTCCTCCGGCGGTTGCGGACCGGGACGCGGTCCGGCCGCGAGCGGATCTCACCCCGGTCACGATCGCCGGCACGCGCCGGAAAGCGGTCCGCTTCCGGCAGTGCGGACGACGAGAAGGCCGCCGCCACCCCGTCCGCCGCCACTTCGTCCGCGGCCCCGGCCGCGAGGGGGATGACGGACGCGCAGGTCAAGGAGTGCTCGGCCGGACCCCGCCCGCAGGGCTGTTCGACACACTCCGTCAATCCCGCTCCGGCGCATTCGCCGGGGCGGGTTTTTCGTCCTGTTCAGGTACGGGGCAGGCGGTCGACTTCCGCGTACGCTGCGCCGTATGTGCGGAATTGTGGGTTACGTGGGAGCGCAGTCGGCGCTCGATGTGGTCATCGCCGGACTCAAGCGGCTGGAGTACCGCGGCTACGACTCGGCGGGGGTCGCCGTGCTCGCCGACGGGGAGCTCGCCGCCACCAAGAAGGCCGGAAAACTGGTCAATCTGGAGAAGGAGCTGGTCGGGCATCCGCTGCCGGCCGGTTCCACCGGGCTCGGGCACACCCGCTGGGCGACCCACGGCGGGCCCACCGACGTCAACGCCCACCCGCACCTCGACAACGCGGGCCGGGTGGCCGTCGTGCACAACGGCATCATCGAGAACTTCGCCGCGCTGCGCGCCGAACTGGCCGAGCGCGGGCACCGGTTGGAGTCCGAGACGGACACCGAGGTCGTCGCCCACCTGCTGGCCGAGCGTTTCGACGCGTGCGGGGACCTCGCGGAGGCCATGCGGCAGGTGTGCCGGCGCCTGGAGGGGGCGTTCACCCTGGTCGCGGTGCACGCGGACGCGCCGGACGTCGTGGTCGGCGCCCGCCGGAACTCCCCGCTGGTCGTGGGTGTCGGGGAGGGGGAGAACTTCCTCGCCTCGGACGTGGCCGCGTTCATCGCCCACACCCGGTCCGCGATCGAGCTGGGGCAGGACCAGGTCGTCGAGCTGCGCCGGGACGGGGTCACGGTGACCGACTTCGTCGGTGCGCCCGCGGCCGTGCGGGCGTACCACGTGGACTGGGACGCCTCGGCGGCAGAGAAGGGGGGGTACGACTACTTCATGCTCAAGGAGATCGCCGAGCAGCCGAAGGCCGTCGCGGACACCCTCCTGGGCAGGATCGACGCGAGCGGCTCGCTGTCCCTGGACGAGGTCCGCATCCCCGTCTCGGTGCTCAGGGAGGTCGACAAGGTCGTGGTCGTGGCGTGCGGTACGGCGTACCACGCGGGCATGATCGCGAAACTGGCCATCGAGCACTGGACCCGCATCCCGTGCGAGACGGAGCTGGCGAGCGAGTTCCGCTACCGCGACCCGATCCTGGACCAGCGGACGCTGGTGGTCGCGATCTCGCAGTCCGGCGAGACCATGGACACCCTGATGGCGCTGCGCCACGCACGCGAGCAGGGCGCCAGGGTGCTGGCCATCTGCAACACGAACGGGTCGACGATCCCGCGCGAATCGGACGCGGTGCTGTACACGCACGCCGGTCCGGAGGTCGCCGTCGCCTCGACCAAGGCGTTCCTGACGCAGCTGGTGGCCTGCTACCTGGTCGCCCTGTACCTCGGGCAGGTCCGCGGCACCAAGTGGGGCGACGAGATCCGGGCGGTGATCCGCGAGCTGTCGGACATCGCCGCGGCCGTGGACACCGTCCTGGAGACGATGGAGCCGGTACGCGCACTCGCGCGCTCCCTCGCCGAGAAGAACACCGTGCTGTTCCTCGGACGGCACGTGGGCTACCCGGTGGCGCTGGAGGGCGCGCTCAAGCTCAAGGAGCTGGCGTACATGCACGCCGAGGGCTTCGCCGCGGGCGAGCTCAAGCACGGCCCGATCGCCCTGATCGAGAAGGACCTGCCGGTGGTGGTGGTCGTGCCGTCGCCGCGCGGGCGCTCCGTGCTGCACGACAAGATCGTGTCGAACATCCAGGAGATCCGGGCGCGCGGGGCGCGGACCATCGTGATCGCGGAGGAGGGCGACGAGGCGGTCGTCCCGTACGCCGACCACCTGATCCGGATCCCGGCGACTCCGACGCTGCTCCAGCCGCTGGTGGCGACCGTGCCGCTGCAGGTCTTCGCGTGCGAGCTGGCGACCGCGCGCGGGAACGAGGTGGACCAACCGCGTAACCTCGCGAAGTCGGTGACCGTGGAGTAGCGAAGCGAGTTGGCGTTGTGATTATCGGTGTGGGGATCGATGTTGCCGAGATCGAGCGGTTCGGGGCGTCGCTGGCGCGTACGCCGCAACTGGCCGAGCGGCTGTTCGTCGACTCCGAATTGACGCTGCCGAGCGGCGAGCGGCGCGGAACCGCCTCGCTCGCCGCCCGGTTCGCGGCCAAGGAGGCCCTCGCCAAGGCGCTGGGCGCGCCCGGCGGCATGCTGTGGACGGACGCCGAGGTGTACGTCGAGGAGACCGGTCAGCCGCGGGTGCGGGTGTCGGGGACGGTCGCGGCCAGGGCGCAGGCGCTGGGTGTGAAGTCCTGGCACATCTCGCTGAGCCACGACGCGGGCATCGCCTCGGCCGTGGTGATCGCCGAGGGATAGGCCGCCTCCGCGGGGTTTTCGGGCAGGCTGGTGCCATGCGTACTGCTTACAGCGTGGAGACCGTACGGGCCGCCGAGCGGGAGCTGATGGCCCGGCTGCCGGAGGGCGCCCTGATGCAGCGGGCGGCGGCGGGGCTGGCCGCCGTCTGCGCGGGGCTGCTGCGCCGGGTGTACGGGGCGCGCGTGGTGCTGCTCGTCGGGCCCGGGGACAACGGCGGCGACGCGCTGTACGCGGGGGCCCGGCTGGCCCGGCGCGGGGCCGGGGTGACGGCGGTGCCGATGGATCCGGAGCGGGTGCACGCGGGCGGGCTGCGGGCGCTGCTGGCTGCCGGGGGCCGCGTGGAGCAGGGCGTTCCCGGCCGGGCCGACCTCGTACTGGACGGGCTCGTCGGCATCGGCGGGCGCGGCGGGCTGCGGCCGGCCGCGGCGGCGCTGGTGGAGCGGATCCCGGCCGGCGCCGTCGTCGTCGCGGTGGACCTGCCGAGCGGGGTCGACGCCGACACCGGCGAGGTGGCCGGGGCCGCGGTGCGGGCCGACGTCACGGTGACGTTCGGGGCGTACAAGCCGGGGCTGCTGATCGACCCGGGGGCCTCGCGCACGGGCGCGCTGCGGCTGGTGGACATCGGCCTGTCGCTGCCGGAGCCGGACGCGGAGGCGCTGCAGCACGCCGACGTCGCGGCCCTGCTGCCGGAGCCGGAGGCGTCGAGCGACAAGTACCGGCGGGGCGTGGTCGGCATCGTCGCCGGCTCGGTGCAGTACCCGGGCGCGGCGGTGCTCGCCGTCGCGGGGGCGCTGCGCGGCGGCGCCGGGGCGGTGCGTTACGTCGGGCCGGCGGCGGACGCGGTGCTGGCGCGGTACCCCGAGACGCTGATCGGGCGGGGCCGGGTGCAGGCGTGGGTCGTCGGTCCGGGGCTGGGGGAGGGCCGGGCGGCGGAGGTCGCGCAGGCCCTGGCGGACCCGGTGCCGGTGCTGGTGGACGCGGACGGGCTGCGCGGGCTGGACCCGCAGGTGCTGCGGGCCCGGCCGGCCGAGACCCTGCTCACCCCGCACGCGGGGGAGGCGGCGGCGCTGTTGGGCGTGGACCGGCAGTCGGTGGAGTCGGCCCGGCTGTCGTCCGTACGGTCCCTGGCGGCGCAGTACGGGGCGACGGCCCTGCTGAAGGGCTCGACGACGCTGGTGTCGCACGGCGGCGGCCCCGTCCGGGTCAACCCGACGGGAACCCCGTGGCTGGCGACGGCGGGCAGTGGTGACGTCCTGTCGGGCCTGGCGGGCTCCCTGCTGGCCTCCGGCCTGCCGGCGCGCGACGCCGCCTCGGCCGCGGCGTACCTGCACGGTCTGGCGGGGCGCCGGGCGGCCTCCGGGGCACCGCTGCTCGCCCAGCAGATCGCGGAGGCCCTGCCGGAGGCATGGCGCGGTATCCGCCGTCCCTGAGGTGACATTGATATGCCATCAGGGGTGAAATGGTCCGCTATGCCCCGTGTGGACGGCGGTCGCGCAGGCCACGCGGCCCGGCTCTGAGAGACTGGGGGCGATGAACGAGACACCGACGCGCGTGTACGCCGAGATCGATCTTGACGCCGTACGGGCGAACGTACGCGCACTGCGCGCGCGGGCGCCCCGTGCCGAGCTGATGGCCGTCGTCAAGGCGGACGGCTATGGCCACGGTGCGGTCCCCTGCGCCCGCGCGGCCCGGGACGCCGGTGCCACCTGGCTCGGAACCGCCACCCCCGAAGAGGCGCTCGCCCTGCGCGCCGCCGGGATCGGCGGTCGGATCATGTGCTGGCTGTGGACCCCCGGCGGCCCCTGGCAGGCGGCCGTCGAGGCCGACCTGGACATCTCCGTCAGCGCGATGTGGGCCCTCGACGAGGTCCGCAAGGCCGCGCACGCCGCCGGCCGCCCGGCCAGGATCCAGCTCAAGGCCGACACCGGCCTCGGACGGGCCGGCTGCCAGCCCGCCGACTGGGCCGAGCTCGTCGGCGCGGCCGTCGCCGCCCAGGCCGAGGGCACCGTCAGGATCACCGGCCTGTGGTCCCACTTCGCCTGCGCCGACGAGCCGGGCCACCCCTCCGTCCCGCTCCAGCTGGCCGCCTTCCGCGACATGCTGGCGTACGCCGAGAAGGAGGGCGTGGAGCCCGAGGTCCGGCACATCGCCAACTCGCCCGCGACCCTGACCCTGCCGGAGAGCCACTACGACCTCGTGCGCTGCGGCCTCGCCCTCTACGGCGTGTCCCCGGCCCCCGAGCTCGGCACCTCCGAGGAGCTCGGCCTGCGGCCCGCGATGACCCTCAAGGCGTCCGTCGCCCTGGTCAAGACCGTGCCCCCGGGCCACGGGGTGAGCTACGGGCACCACTACGTCACCGAGGCCGAGACGAACCTCGCCCTCATCCCCGCCGGGTACGCCGACGGCATCCCCCGGCACGCCTCCGGCCGCGGCCCCGTCAGCATCGGCGGCAAGGTCCGCCGCGTCGCCGGCCGCGTCGCCATGGACCAGTTCGTCGTCGACCTCGGCGACGACCTGGTGCGGGCCGGCGACGAGGCCGTCCTCTTCGGCCCCGGCGAACACGGCGAGCCCACCGCCGAGGACTGGGCTCAAGCGGCACACACCATCGCCTATGAGATCGTCACCCGTATCGGGGTGCGCGTTCCTCGGGTCTACCGCAACGGCTGAGGGCTGAGTGAGGACGGCGTGAGCGAGAACTGGCGCAAAGCCGGCTGGGCCGGCGCCGCGATCGGCGTGATAGCCGCAGGCGCGGCCGCCGGCGTCGCGGTCGAACGGATCACCGTCGGGCGCGGCATGCGCCGCAAGGCGCGCCTCGCGCTCGACGCCACCGGGGACTACGGCTCGCTGCGCGGGACCGCGGGCGCCTGCTACGCCGAGGACGGCACCGAGCTCTACTACGAGGTCGACGAGCCGCCCGAGGGCCCGAAGAAGCGGGCCCGGCTGCGCCGCAAGGACCCGGCCGCACCGACCGTGGTGTTCTGCCACGGCTACTGCCTCGCCCAGGACTCCTGGCACTTCCAGCGCGCCGCCCTGCGCGGACTGGTCCGCTCCGTGTACTGGGACCAGCGCAGCCACGGCCGCAGCGCACGCGGATTCGCCCAGGCCGACGGCGAGCGCGTGACCATCGACCAGCTCGGTCGCGACCTGAAGACCGTCATCGACGCCGCCGCGCCCGAGGGCCCGCTGGTCCTGGTGGGTCACTCCATGGGCGGCATGACGATCATGGCGCTGGCCGAGCAGTTCCCCGAGCTGATCCGCGACCGGGTGGTCGGCGTCGCCCTGGTCGGCACCTCCAGCGGCCACCTCGACCAGGTCACGTACGGGCTGCCCTCCGTCGGCATGGGGGCCGTCCGCCGGATCCTGCCGCCCGTGCTCAAGGCGCTCGGCTCACAGGTGGAACTCGTGGAGAAGGGCCGCCGGGCCACCGCCGACCTCTTCGCCGGCATGATCAAGATGTACTCGTTCGGCGCCCCCCGCGAGGTCGACCCGGGCGTCGCCCGCTTCGCCGAACGGCTCATCGAGGCCACCCCGATCGACGTGGTCGCCGAGTTCTACCCGGCCTTCCAGATCCACGACAAGAGCGCCGCCCTCCAGCGGTTCGCCGACATCCCCGTCACCGTCATCGGCGGCGACCGCGACATGGTCACGCCGGCCGCGCACAGCCAGGCCATCAAGGACGCGCTGCCGGCCGCCGAGCTCGTGGTCCTGGAATCCGCCGGGCACCTGATGATGCTGGAGTACCCCGACACGGTGACCGCCCTGCTGACCGAGCTGCTGGCGCGCACCGGGGCGGTGCCCGCAGCGACTAACGTTGGCGGGCATGGAAGAAGTACCGCTGGAAGCGCCGCGAGCACCACACCGTCAGGCACCGCGGCAGGCAACTGAGCCGGCCGACGCCGAGGCGCGCATCACCGTCGACTCGCCCGAGGCCATGCAGGAGCTGGGCCGCACCCTCGCCGGCCTGCTCCGCCCCGGCGACCTCGTCCTGCTGACGGGGGAGCTCGGCGCGGGCAAGACCACGCTGACCCGGGGCCTGGGCGAGGGGCTGGGCGTACGGGGCGCCGTGACCTCGCCGACCTTCGTGATCGCCCGGGTCCACCCCTCGCTGCGCGGCGGGCCGGCACTGGTCCACGTCGACGCGTACCGGCTCGGCGGCGGGCTGGACGAGATGGAGGACCTGGACCTCGACGTCTCGCTGCCCGAGTCCGTGGTCGTCGTGGAATGGGGCGACGGCAAGGTCGAGGAGCTCTCCGACGACCGGCTGCACGTGGTGATCGCGCGTGCGGTCGGCCACGAGGAGGTCCTGGACGACGTACGGGAGGTCTCGGTGCGCGGGATCGGGGCGCGCTGGTCGGCGCCGGACGCCCTGGCCGCGCTGTCCGCGTCCCCGGCGCGCTAGCCGCGGCGGAGCGGCGGGCGGTCCGCGGCGGACCACGGGAAGACGTACCGACAACTCGTCGGCAAGATATTGCGCCGATGGAGTCGCGCGTGGTCACATGGTACAGAGGGCTGGTTAGGCCTACCTAAGTACGGGCCGGCCCGAGCCAGGAGGCAGCCATGTCCGCAGCAGGAGTGCAGCGTGACCCCCGCCCGTCCGTGGTGTCCGTGGGGGCGCTGCTCGCCGCGGGCGCAGCCGCCACGGCCGTCTCGACGCCGCCGGTGCGCGAACACGCCCCGGACGCCTCCCGGGCCCCCGGGCCCGACGTACGCGAACAGGCCGCCCCGGAGCGCGAGGCGGCCTGAGGGCCCGGACGTGCCGTAGTCCGTACGGGTGAATCCGCGGTGGGGCGCCGACCGGCGGCGCGCCACGGGGTCAGGGGACGACGACGACCTTGGAGTTGATCGTCGCGAAGGCCCACATCGCATCGCCGTCGGCCCGCGTCATGCGGATGCCGCCGGTCTTCTTGTTCGCGTCGGGCTCCGGCATCTGGCCGTCCACCCGGGCGCTGAACCCGACCACGACACCGTCCGCGGTGGCGAAGCGCACGACGTGTTCGATCGGCACCCCGTCCGAGCCGGTGACCGCGCCCGAGCGCGAGTTCACCAGGTACGTGCCGGGCTTCGGGTGCGCCGTGCTGGGCTTGACCGCGAAGGACTTCGGCTCCTGCCCGCCCTCGCCGACCAGCCACACCCGCTTCAGGCTCACCGAGTACACGACCCGCGAGCCGGTGCCCGACGCGTTCGGCACCGCCACGGGCTTCGCCTCGTCGCCCGCGTGCGCGGACGGGACGGGGGAGGGGGCCGCCGCCGGCGGCGGGGCCGCCTTGGCGGGGTGCGCGGGCGCGGACGCGGAGGCCTGGTACCCGAGGAAGCCGACGACGGCGAGCGCCGCCACGGTGAGCCCGGCCACGATTCCCGAGCTGCTGCGTGCCACCTTGCTCCACCTCTCCCGTGCTTCCCCGGTGCCGGAGCGCCGACCGGGCAGCCTGCCCCGGCCCGGACCCCGGCCCATACCTGGGTCGAAGGTAGCAGCCGGGCCGCCCCGCGACCGGCCGCGAGGGCCCGGGCCACCGGAGTCGTAGGCTGTTCGCGTGCTCTTGCTCGCTGTAGATACCGCCACCCCCGCCGTCACCGTCGCCCTGCACGACGGCGAGTCCGTCCTCGCCGAGTCGAACCAGGTCGACGCCCGCCGCCACGGGGAGTTGCTGCTGCCCTCCGTCGACAAGGTCCTGGCCGAGGCCGGGCTGAAGCTCGACGCCCTCACCGGCATCGTCGTCGGCGTCGGCCCCGGCCCCTACACCGGGCTGCGCGTCGGCCTCGTCACCGCCTCCACCTTCGCCACGGTGCTCGGCATCCCCGTGCACGGCCTGTGCACCCTCGACGGCCTCGCGTACGCCGCGGAGGCCGCCGGGATCGAGGGTCCCTTCACCGTCGCCACCGACGCACGGCGCAAGGAGGTCTACTGGGCCCGGTACGAGGACCCGCGCACACGCGTCGGCGAGCCCGCCGTGGACCGCCCCGCCGACATCGCCGAGCAGGTCGCCGGCCGGCCCGCCGTGGGCCAGGGCGCGTTCCTGTACCCGGACGTCTTCACCGACGCGCGGGCCCCGGAGCACCAGAGCGCCGCCGCCCTCGCCTCCCTGGCCGTGGAACGGCTCGCGGCCGGACAGGAGTTCCTGCCCCCGACGCCGCTCTACCTGCGCCGGCCCGACGCGCAGGTGCCCAAGAACTACAAGGTGGTCACCCCGCAGTGACCTCAGCGACCGCAGTGCTCCGCGAGATGCGCTGGTGGGACATCGAGCCCGTGCTGGAACTGGAGCACGAGCTGTTCCCCGAGGACGCCTGGTCCGCGGGCATGTTCTGGTCCGAGCTCGCCCACGCCCGCGGCCCGCACGCCACCCGCCGCTACGTCGTCGCCGAGGAGCCCGGGAGCGGCCGCATCGTCGGCTACGCCGGGCTGGCCGCCGCCGGCGACCTGGCCGACGTACAGACCATCGCGTCCGCGCGCGACCAGTGGGGGACCGGGCTCGGCGCCCGGCTCCTGACCGACCTGCTGCGCGCCGCCACCGCCTTCGAGTGCGCCGAGGTGCTCCTGGAGGTCCGGGTCGACAACACCCGCGCCCAGAAGCTCTACGAGCGCTTCGGCTTCGAGCCGATCGGCTTCCGGCGGGGCTACTACCAGCCCGGCAACGTCGACGCGCTCGTGATGCGCCTTTCCGATCCCGCTAGCTCCGTCACCGCAGACGGACCCGTACAAGGTGAGACCCATGGCTGACGAACCCCTCGTCCTCGGCATCGAGACCTCCTGCGACGAGACCGGCGTCGGCGTGGTCCGCGGCACGACCCTGCTGGCGGACGCGATCGCCTCCAGCGTCGACGAGCACGCCCGCTTCGGCGGCGTCGTGCCCGAGGTCGCCTCCCGCGCGCACCTGGAGGCGATGGTCCCGACCATCGACCGCGCCCTGAAGGAGGCCGGCGTCAGCGCCCGCGACCTCGACGGCATCGCCGTCACGGCGGGCCCCGGCCTCGCGGGGGCCCTGCTGGTGGGCGTCTCGGCGGCCAAGGCGTACGCGTACGCCCTCGGCAAGCCGCTGTACGGGGTCAACCACCTGGCCTCCCACATCTGCGTGGACCAGCTGGAACACGGCCCGCTGCCGGAACCGACCATGGCGCTGCTGGTGTCCGGCGGGCACTCCTCGCTGCTGCTCGCCCCGGACATCACCTCCGACGTACGGCCGCTCGGCGCGACCATCGACGACGCGGCGGGCGAGGCCTTCGACAAGATCGCGCGCGTGCTCCAGCTGGGCTTCCCCGGCGGCCCGGTCATCGACCGGCTCGCGAAGGAGGGCGACCCCAGGGCGATCAACTTCCCGCGCGGACTGACCGGACCGCGCGACGCGGCGTACGACTTCTCCTTCTCCGGGCTCAAGACGGCCGTCGCCCGCTGGATCGAGGCGAAGCGGAACGCGGGCGAGGAGGTGCCGGTGCGCGACGTCGCGGCGTCCTTCCAGGAGGCCGTGGTCGACGTGCTGACGCGCAAGGCGATCCGGGCGTGCAAGGACGAGGGCGTCGACCACCTGATGATCGGCGGCGGCGTGGCGGCCAACTCCCGGCTGCGCTCGCTGGCGCAGGAGCGGTGCGACGACGCGGGGATCGTCCTGCGGGTGCCGCGGCCGAAGCTGTGCACGGACAACGGCGCGATGGTCGCGGCGCTGGGCGCCGAGATGGTCAGGCGGAACCGGCCGGCCTCGGACTGGGACCTGTCGGCGGACTCCTCGCTGCCGGTGACGGACCCGCACGTGCCGGGCACCGCGCAGGCCCACGGCCACGCACACGGTCACGACCACGACCACGTGCACGAGCTGAGCAAGGACAACCTGTACTGATGAGCACCGTCGCACTGATGTGGGAGGCCCGGGCCGCCGAGGGCCGGGGCAACGAGCTGCTGGAGTGGGCCCGTTCGCAGGTGCTGGCGCGCGAGCCCGTGCGCCGCGAACTGCTGCGGGCCCCGCAGGACCGGGTGCTGGTCGTCACCTGGTGGGAGGCGGCCGAGGGCGTGGCGGCCGAACTGCCCGAACTCCCCGAGCCCGCAGCCGACCTGATCACCCGTCCGGTGCACCGCTGGCGGTTCGAGTCCGTGGAGACCAGCGGGAGTTGATGCACGAGGCCCGCTCCAGCCCCTCCGGAGCGGGCCTGTGGCCGCAGGCGGATATCGTCATGTGCATGCCTCGCCGTGACCTGCCGCCCCCGCCGCCCCCAGCCGACGTGCGCGCCTGGCTGGACGAGAGCGCCGTACGGGCCGACCGCGCGCGCTTCCTGGACGACCTGGGCCGACGGAGCCTGGGCCTGGGGCGGCTGCTGCTGCTCTGGGCCGTCGCCGCTGTCTTCGCGCTCGGCTGGTCCTTCGTCGGCATGGCCCTCATGTCCTTCGAGACCCCGGGCGACCCGTTCGCGTACGTCTTCGGCCTGATCTTCGCCCTGCTCGGAGCGGGCGTGCTCGTCCCGGCCGGGTTCTGGTTCGCCCGGGGTGCCGAGCGCGACCGGATGGTGCGCGGGCTGCTGTGCGCCTGGGCCGAGTCCGACCGCGATCCGGCCGCCGACGCCCGGGTCCGCGCCCCCGGCCGGAGCCTGACCTGGCTGCTGGCCTCCTTCGCGGTGGGCGCGTTCGGGCTGTACGTGACCTTCGGGTCCGCGGCGTCGGCCCGCCCGGGTGCGACCACGTACGGCGAGGTCACGTACTACATGGGGCTCGGCATGATCCTGTGGATCACCGGCCTGCTGGGCCTCGGCAAGGCCGGCGCGCACTACCGGTGGGCGGTGCGCGCCTTCCGCGGCGGCCCTACGGCGCGCTGACGGGCGAGCCGATCAGCATCGACGGGGCGCCCGCGACCCGGGTCAGGAAGACGGTCGCCGCATGCGGCCCCTGCGGCTTGACCTTCTTGCGCAGCTCCTCGGGCTCGACGGCCGAACCGCGCTTCTTGACGGTCAGGATGCCCACCTCGCGCTCGCGCAGCAGCGCCTTGAGCTTCTTCAGGCCGAACGGCAGCACGTCGGTGATCTCGTATGCGGTGGCGTACGGCGTCGCGCGCAGCTCGTCGGAGGTGACGTACGCGATGGTCGGGTCGATGAGCCGGCCGGACAGCTGCTCGGCGACCTCGGCGACGAGGTGGGCGCGGATCACGGCGCCGTCGGGCTCGTAGAGGTAGCGGCCGACCGCACCGGCCGCGGGATCGGGCAGCGGATCGGCGGTGTGCAGGCTCCGCGGGCCGGGCAGCAGCGTGGCGCGCACGGTGCCGGGCGCGGTCCCGAACCACAGCACGGCCTCCTTCACGTCGCCCTGGTCCGAGATCCACTCGGCCTCCGCCTCCGGTGGCACGGCCTCGTGCGGGATCCCGGGGGCGATCTTGATGGCGGCGTACCGGGCCGTGCGCGCTGCCCCGACGGCCCAGGACAGCGGCGGCGAGTAGCTCTCCGGGTCGAAGATCCGGCCCCGCCCGCCCCGGCGGGCGGGGTCGAGGAAGACGGCGTCGTACCCGGAGGTGTCCACGTCGGTCACGTCCGCCTCGCGGACCTCGATCAGCCCCTCCAGCCCCAGCGCCGCGGCGTTGGCGCGGGCGACGGCGACGGTCAGCGGATCGTTGTCGACGGCCAGGACACGGATGCCGAGCCGGGCCAGGGCCAGCGCGTCCCCGCCGATGCCGCAGCAGAGGTCGGCGACGCTGCGCACACCGAGCGCCGCGAGCCGCCCGGCGCGGTACGAGGCCACCGGGGCGCGGGTGGCCATCTCGCCGCCACCGGGCGTGAAGTACATCCGGAACGCGTCCTCGGCACCGAACTTCGCCACCGCGCGCTGCCGCAGCCGGGCCTGCCCGAGCGCGGCGGAGACCAGCGGGGCGGGGTGATCGCGGCGGAGCCGGGTGGCGACGGCGATCTCCCGGGCCGGGTCGTGGTCGCGGAGCGAGTCGAGGAGGGCGCGGCCCTCGGGGGTGAGGAGCGCGGCGAAGTCTTCGGGGGTCACGCCTCCATTGTCGGCTCCGTCGGCCGACGGCCGTGCGTGTGGGCCGGTCGGAGGAACGTGGCAGCGCGGCGCGCGGTGTCGTCCGGGGAGCGGGCGTGGCGGGTGCCAGGATGCGCTGCTATGCAGCTAGTCGGACAAAAGGAACATAAGAAGCTTCATGGTCACCGGTCCGCGGCGGGTCCGCGCGGCCGCGTCGGGGTGGCACTGGCCGCGCTGCTGGTCGCCGCCCTCGGAACGGCATGCGGCTCCGCCGCCGACACCGCTCCCGCCCGCAAGGGCGGCAAGGCCGCGGACACCCCCGCGGGCGCCGCGGGCGCGGTCGCGAACCCGGCCGAGCAGCTGAAGACCGCCCAGCAGGCCCTGGTCGCCGCGGCCAAGAAATGGAAGCTGGCCAGGCCTCCGCTGATCGCGCCGCCCGCTCCGAAGACGAAGCCCGAGATCAGCACCCGCGACGGCTTCGAGGTCGAGGGCCAGGAGGACCTCCCGCCCGTCTTCACCACCGTCCCCACCGAGGACAAGGTCGTCTTCCTGACGATCGACGACGGTGCGGAGAAGGACCCCGAGTTCCTGAAGATGATGAAGGAGCTGAAGATCCCGTACACGGCGTTCCTCAGCGACTACCTCGTCCGCGACAACTACCCCTACTTCAAGGAGATGCAGGCCGCCGGCGTCACCCTGAACAACCACACGCTCAACCACCGCTACCTGCCGGCCCTCTCCTACGAGGAGCAGCACGAGGAGATCTGCGGCCAGCAGGACACCATGCAGAAGCAGTTCGGCAAGCGGCCGACGCTGTTCCGGCCGCCGTACGGCAACTACAACCAGGACACGCTCCGCGCGGCGAAGTCCTGCGGCATCAAGGCGGTCCCGCTGTGGAACGCGGAGGCCTTCGTGAACCGCATGGACTGGCGGGAATGGGACCGCGACCTCCACCCTGGAGACATCATCCTGACTCATTTCCGAGGGCGGGAGGACTGGAAGGGGACGATGCCTGACATGATCCGTCATGTCATGAAGACCGTCACGGACAAGGGGTACGCCGTGGCCCGCCTGGAGGACTACTTGTGAGGTACGCGCGCCGGTTGACAGCCGGATCGCTGGCGGCCGGCGCGCTCGCGCTGTCCCTGGCCGGATGCGGGAACAGCGTGGACCCGATCGAACGACTGGGCCGCAAGACGACGCAGGCGCAGCAGTCGCCGACGGCGAGCCCGTCCCAGTCGTCGGCCGCTGCCGCGCCGGGGGACGACGCGTACAAGAAGTGGGGCCTGTCGGCCCCGCTCCGCTTCGCCCCGAAGCCGGCCCAGAAGCCCTCCCTCGCCCCGGCGGCCCCGGGCAAGGCGCGGGTGGTGGACCGAATACCCGTCCCGGCCGACGACAAGGTCGTCTTCCTGACCTTCGACGACGGCGCGGAGAAGGACCCCGAGTTCCTGAAGATGGCGGCCGACCTCAAGCTGCCGATCAGCATGTTCCTGACGGACAACATCGCCTCGTCGGACTACGGGCACTTCGAGAAGCTCCGCGACAACGGCTCCGGCAGCACGATCAACAACCACACGCTGACGCACCCGAACCTCCGGACCCTGCCCTTCGCGGCGCAGAAGAAGGAGATATGCGGGCAACAGGAACACCTGGAGAAGCGTTTCGGCGCCAAGCCGACCCGCTTCCGCCCGCCGTACGGCAACTACAACGACGACACCCTCAAGGCCGCCTCCGAGTGCGGCATCTCGCAGGTCATCCTGTGGCGCGTGTCGATGCAGATCAACAACTTCCAGTACGCCGAGGGCTCAGCCCTCAAGCCGGGCGACATCATCCTGGCCCACTTCCGCGGCCCGTCCGAGCTCAAGGGCGCCACGGAGATCCAGATGACGACCCGCATGCTCCAGCGCATCCAGGAGCAGGGCTACCGGATAGGCCGTCTGGAGGACTACCTCTAGAGCGCGCGCCGGCAGCCGGCCGGGGGCCCGGAGCCGGTTCGGGACCTATGCGCTCCGTGCCTGCGCGGCCGTCACCACCGGCGTGATCGTCGTTTCCACCGGTCCGCGGGCGTCCGCCTCCCGCTGGCGCTCCGCGCTGTCGCTGATGCGCAGGAGCAGGGCGATCATGATCCAGTTGGCCAGCAGGGACGAGCCGCCCTTCGCCAGGAACGGCAGCGCCTTGCCGGTCAGCGGGATCAGGCCCGTCACCCCGCCCGCCACCACGAAGACCTGCAGCGCCAGCGCCGCCGACAGCCCCACCGCCAGCAGCTTCCCGAACGGGTCGCGCGCGCCCAGCGCCATCCGCAGCCCCCGCTGGACCAGCAGCGCGTACAGGACCAGCACCGCCATGACCCCGGCCAGGCCGAGCTCCTCGCCCACCGTGGTCAGGATGAAGTCGCTGCGCCCCGCGAAGCCGATCAGCTCCGGATGGCCCATCCCCAGCCCGGTGCCCGACATGCCGCCCGTGCCGAAGCTGAACAGCGCCTGCGCGGACTGGTCCGAGACGACCCCCGGCGGCCGTTCCTTCCAGTAGTACGACAGCGGCTCCAGCCACGCGGCCACGCGCCCCTTGACGTGCGGCTCCGTCGAGCCCACCACGAAGGCGCCGACGCCCGCCATGAGCAGGCCCGTCACGATCCAGCTGGTGCGCTCGGTGGCGACGTACAGCATCACCACGAACACGCCGAAGAAGATCAGCGACGTCCCCAGGTCGCGTTCGAAGACCAGCACCAGCAGCGACACGATCCACACCGTGATGATCGGCCCGAGCTGCCGCATCGGGGGCAGCCGCACGCCGAGGAACCTCCGGCCCGTCAGGGCCAGCGAGTCCCGGTGGATGACCAGGTACCCCGCGAAGAAGACCGAAATCATGATCTTGACGAACTCGCCCGGCTGGAGCGAGAACCCGAAGAGGATGATCCACCGCTTCGCTCCGTACGTGTCCGCGCCGAAGAACGCCGGCGCGATCAGCAGCACCAGCGCCACGGCCATCGTGATGTAGATGAACCGCTGGAGCAGCCGGTGGTCGCGCAGCAGCGCCACGACCGCGAGGCAGGCGGCCACGCCGATGACCGTCCACATCAGCTGCCCGGGGGCGTTCGCGTCGCCGCCGTAGCGCGCGATGTACGACTGGTCGAGCCGGTGCAGCAGCACCAGCCCCAGCCCCGACAGCAGCATCGCCAGCGGCAGGATCAGCGGATCCGCGTACGCCGCGAACCGGCGCACGCCCAGGTGCCCGACCAGCGCCAGCAGCGACATGCTGATCGTGAAACCGGTGAGGTTGGCGGGCAGCTCGCCGTTCATCGCCAGACCGGCACTGGCGTGCCCGAAGACGGTGAGGGCGACGACGAAGACGAGGAGCAGCGCCTCGGTGCGGCGGCGCGCGCCCGCCGTGGTCAGCGGCCTCAGTCCACGCACGGGACGCCGCCACCGTCGATGGCGGGGCCGCCGTCCGCGCCCGCTGCGGGGCCGGCGCCTCCCGGTGGCGCCCCCGGTGCGTCGCTCGCACCCGGAGCGGTCGCGGTCGCGGAGGCGGAGGCCTGCGGTCCGATCTGCTCGGCAATGAGGCGCTTTATCTTCATATCGTCTACGACGTTTATGTCCTCCCCATGGTTCCTTCCGAACCGCTCCACGGGCAGTGTCGTGAAGGCCACCTTGCCGCCCGACAGGTTCTTCGCCTGCTTCACGAACGACAGCAGGTCCCAGCCCCGGTCCGTCACCAGGTCCTGTTTCGCGGTGTCGACCAGCTTCACCAGCTTGACCGGATCGGTGAAGGTCCCGGCCGAAGCCAGCTTCTGCGTGGCACCCGCCAGGAAGGCCTGCTGCCGCTTCGTCCGGTCCAGATCGCCCCTGTCCAGACCGTGCCGCTGCCGTACGAAGGCCAGGGACTGCCGGCCGTTCAGGGTCTGCCGGCCCGCCGGGAAGTCGGCACCCGAGTACGTGTCCCGCACCGGCCTCCTCAGGCACACCGGTACGCCGCCCAGCGCGTCCGCCAGATGGTGGAAACCGGCCAGGTTGAGTTCGGCGAAATGGTCGATCGGGACGCCCAGGAAGTTCCGTACCGTCTCGATCTGCGCCTTGCGGCCGGCCTCCCGTCCCGCGCGCTCCAGTTCCCGCCGGTCGTCGACGCCGCGGGCCGTCAGCCTTTCCTCCTCGGCCGCCTTGGCCAGCCCGTACGCCTTCTTGATCTTGTCCTTGCCGCCGCCTCGGACTCCCCCCGGCGGTAGCGGGGGGAGTATGGCGACGAAGTCGTCGCGCGGGATCGAGAAGGCCTTCGCCCGGCTCCCGTCGCCGGGGACGTGGAGCAGGATCAGCGTGTTGGCGTTGTAGCCGCCGATGTCGGAGCTGCCCGCGTGCAGTGCGTCGAGGACCGCCTCGGGCAGCTTCTCGCCGTTCTGGTCGCGGCGGCTGTCCAGGCCCATCAGCAGGATGTTGGTGTCCCCGTGGCGCGACTTCTCGGCGCCGTCGAGGGCCTTGGAGCTGCCGATGCTGCCGGCGAGGTCCCGGTACGCGCACCAGACGCCCGCGGCGGCCGTGACGGCCACCGCGCAGCCGGTGACGAGCAGGGTGCGGGCGGTGCGGCCCCGCCGGCGCCGGCGGGAGCGGCGGGCGGGGTGGCTGGTCTTCCTCCGGTGGGCACTCATGCCAGTCGATGGTGGGGGAGGGCCGCTGAAGGAGTCCTGAGAGTCCTGAAGGCGCGTTCAGGACTCCCCGGAGGGGCGTTCAGGAGTTCCCGGACCGCAGCGCCGCCGGCTGCCGCCCCGGGCCCGCCCCGGGCGCCGGCAGGCACAGGACGAGGCGGATGCCGGAGCCCGCGTCCGCGCGGGGCGGCAGGGCGTGGGCGTCGCCGCCGTGGGCGCGGGCGATCTCGCGGACGATGGCCAGGCCGAGGCCGGTGCCGCCACCGGTGCGGCCCCGGTCCGCGTCGAGCCGTACGAACCGCTCGAAGACCCGGTCCCGGTCCGGCTCAGGGATGCCGGGACCGTCGTCCTCGACCTCCAGGACCACGCAGGGGCCGCGCTCCGCGGACGGCTCGGCGGCCGCCCGTACGACGACCCCCGTACGGGCGTGCCGCAGCGCGTTGTCCACCAGGTTGGCCAGTGCCCGCTCCAGCCGCGCCGGGTCCCCGGGCGCCGGTACGGGCGCCGGCGCGTCCAGCCGCAGCGGGACCCGCGGGGCCGGGCGCCGGGCCAGGTCCTCGGCCGCCAGCAGGGCCAGGTCCACCGGCTCGGCCCGCGGCGCCGGGCCGCCGTCGAGGCGGGCCAGCAGCAGCAGGTCCGCGGCGATGCGCTGGAGCCGCTCGGTGTCGGCCAGCGCGGCGGCGACGGACTCCCGGTCGGGGCGGTCCGCGGCCAGCGCCACCTCCAGCCGGGACCGGACCGCCGCGAGCGGATTGCGCAGCTCGTGCGAGGCGTCGGCGGTGAACTGCCGCTGCCGGGCGTCGGACCGCTCCAGCCGGTCGAGGGTGGCGTTGACGGTCCGGGCCAGCCGGGCGATCTCGTCCGCCCCGCCCGGATCCGGGACCCTCCGGTCCAGTTCGCTGGCGGTGACCGCCGCCAGCCCGGTCCGGATCGCGGTGACCGGGCGCAGCGCGTGCCCCGTCACCCACCAGGCCAGGGCCGCCGCGAAGCCGATCAGCGGGGGTGCGCCGGCCAGCAGGCCGAGCGCGATGGCCCGGGTCGCGTCGTCGACGTCGCCGAGCACGGTGACGGCGTACACCTCGTGCGCTCCCGGCGCCCCGACCACCACCACCGCGCGCCGTTCCGCGCCGGGGTGCGCGGGAGGGAGGACCGCCGAACGGGAGTCCTCCCCGGCGTCGCCGGGCGCCGGCGGCCGCAGACCGCCGAGGTCGGGGGCGTCCCCGAGGTCGCCGGTGGAGGCGACGGTCCGGCCCTGCGCGTCCCGTACGAGGACCAGGTCCACCCCGCTCTCCGGCGCGGGCAGCCGGCCGCCGGGCGGCAGGGCGCGGCCGTCGAGCTGGGCGGCGACCTTGCGGGCGGCGAGCTCGGTGCGGTTGGTGGTGTTGTCGAGGAGGTTGGCCCGCAGCAGGGTGTACAGCCACAGGCCGCCGCCGGCCAGGACGGCGGCCATCGCGAGCGCGGCGGCGACGGCCGCACGGCGCCGGAGCGGGCTAGCCACCGTCCTGGGCCATCCGGTAGCCGATGCCGTGGACGGTGAGGATCGAGCGGCGGCCGAAGGGGGCGTCGATCTTCTTGCGCAGCGAGGAGACGTACACCTCGACGATGTTCGGGTCGATGGCGTGCGGGGTGTCCCAGACCTGGTCCAGGATGTCCTGCTTGGCGACGGCCCGGCCGGGCTGCTCCATCAGGCAGGCGAGTACCCCGAGCTCGCGGGCGGTGAGCTCGATGTCGTGGGTGCCGCGACGGCAGCGGCGGGGGCGGCGGTCCAGGAGGAGGTCGCCGGCCTGGAGGGCCCCGGGGTCCGTGGCGGTGGCGGCCGCGCGGCGGGCGCGGGCGCGCAGGCGGGCGGCCAGGACGACGAACGAGAACGGCTTGGTGAGGTAGTCGTCGGCGCCGGAGTCGAGGCCCTCGGCCTCGTCGTACTCGCCGTCCTTGGCGGTCAGCATGAGCACGGGCGTCGGGTCGCCGTCGGCGCGCATGCGGGCGCAGATCTCGTAGCCGCTGAGGCCGGGCAGCATCAGGTCGAGGAGGACGGCGTCGTACGAACCGGTGCGGACGAGCTCCAGGCCGCGGTGGCCGTCGTGGGCGACGTCGACCCAGTGGCCGTCGGCGCAGAGGCCGCGCCGCAGGGAATCGGCGAGGCCCTCTTCGTCTTCGACCACGAGAATGCGCACCCCACCAACTGTCACACACCCCCGGTCCCGGCCCGGGCGGGGTGGTGGGGGGCGCTGCCAGGGCCCGGAAGACGACAACCCGAGCGGAGCGTGTTGGCACTCCGCTTGACCGAGTGCTAATCGCCGGAATAGTCTCGCACCTGGCACTCGCCACCGGTGAGTGCCAACACAGCGACGGGCAGGTCCGGCACCCGCGACGACGGATCCACCTGGTCGCCACCTCAGACAGTTAGCCCCGTGAGATCTCCGAAGGGGGAGGTCGGATCGTGACGACCACCAGCTCCAAGGTTGCCATCAAGCCGCTCGAGGACCGCATCGTGGTCCAGCCGCTCGACGCCGAGCAGACCACGGCTTCCGGCCTGGTCATCCCGGACACCGCGAAGGAGAAGCCCCAGGAGGGCGTCGTCCTCGCCGTGGGCCCGGGCCGCTTCGAGGACGGCCAGCGTCTTCCGCTGGACGTCAGCGTCGGCGACATCGTGCTGTACAGCAAGTACGGCGGCACCGAAGTGAAGTACAGCGGCGAGGAGTACCTCGTCCTCTCGGCTCGCGACGTCCTCGCGATCATCGAGAAGTAATTCACCGAAGCATTGCTTTGAGCTGCGCCCCTGGTCACCCCGCTGATTGCCGGGCGGCAAGGGGCGCAGTTCGTTAACCCGAGTTTTCGAGAGGGCTGAACCGCTCCCATGGCGAAGATCCTGAAGTTCGACGAGGACGCCCGTCGCGCCCTCGAGCGCGGCGTCAACAAGCTTGCCGACACGGTCAAGGTGACGATCGGCCCCAAGGGCCGCAACGTCGTCATCGACAAGAAGTTCGGCGCCCCCACCATCACCAACGACGGTGTCACCATCGCCCGCGAGGTCGAGCTGGACGACCCGTACGAGAACCTGGGCGCGCAGCTCGTGAAGGAGGTGGCGACCAAGACCAACGACATCGCGGGTGACGGCACCACCACCGCCACCGTGCTGGCCCAGGCGCTGGTCCGCGAGGGTCTGCGCAACGTCGCCGCGGGTGCTTCCCCGGCCGCCCTGAAGAAGGGCATCGACGCCGCGGTCAAGGCCGTGTCCGAGGAGCTCCTCGCGACCGCCCGCCCGATCGAGGACAAGTCCGACATCGCCGCCGTGGCCGCGCTCTCCGCGCAGGACCAGCAGGTCGGCGAGCTCATCGCCGAGGCGATGGACAAGGTCGGCAAGGACGGTGTCATCACCGTCGAGGAGTCCAACACCTTCGGCCTGGAGCTGGAGTTCACCGAGGGCATGGCCTTCGACAAGGGCTACCTCTCGCCGTACATGGTCACCGACCAGGAGCGTATGGAGGCTGTCCTCGACGACCCGTACATCCTGATCAACCAGGGCAAGATCTCCTCCATCCAGGACCTGCTGCCCCTGCTGGAGAAGGTCATCCAGGCCGGCGGCTCCCGCCCGCTGCTGATCATCGCCGAGGACGTCGAGGGCGAGGCGCTCTCCACCCTCGTCGTCAACAAGATCCGCGGCACCTTCAACGCGGTGGCCGTCAAGGCCCCCGGCTTCGGTGACCGCCGCAAGGCGATGCTCCAGGACATGGCCACCCTCACCGGTGCCACCGTCATCGCCGAGGAGGTCGGCCTCAAGCTCGACCAGGCCGGTCTGGACGTACTCGGTTCCGCGCGCCGCGTGACCATCTCCAAGGACGACACCACGATCGTCGACGGTGCCGGCAGCTCCGACGAGGTCCTCGGCCGCGTCAACCAGATCAAGGCCGAGATCGAGTCCACGGACTCGGACTGGGACCGCGAGAAGCTGCAGGAGCGCCTGGCGAAGCTCGCCGGCGGCGTCTGCGTCATCAAGGTCGGCGCCGCCACCGAGGTGGAGCTCAAGGAGAAGAAGCACCGCCTCGAGGACGCCATCTCGGCGACCCGCGCCGCGGTCGAGGAGGGCATCGTCTCCGGCGGTGGCTCCGCGCTCGTCCACGCCGTGAAGGTGCTCGAGGGCAACCTGGGCCTGTCCGGCGACGAGGGCACGGGTGTCGCGGTCGTCCGCCGCGCCGCCGTCGAGCCGCTGCGCTGGATCGCCGAGAACGCCGGCCTCGAGGGCTACGTCATCACCTCGAAGGTGGCGGAGCTGGACAAGGGCAACGGCTTCAACGCCGCCACCGGCGAGTACGGCGACCTGGTCAAGGCCGGCGTCATCGACCCGGTCAAGGTCACCCGTTCCGCGCTGGAGAACGCCGCTTCCATCGCCTCGCTGCTGCTCACGACCGAGACCCTGGTCGTCGAGAAGCCGGCCGAGGAAGAGGCCGACGCCCACGGTCACGGTCACGGCCACAGCCACTGATCGCGCCCCACGCAGAGAAGGCCCCGTTCCGCATCGGCGGAACGGGGCCTTCCCCGTGGGCGGGCTGCCGTCACATGGCGCCGATTTCCCTCATCAGGCGCATGGCGTCGTAGTGCCACCAGCCTTCCTTGATCATTCCGTCCTCGCAGCGGAAGACCGTCGTGCCGGTCATCGTGCAGTCCTTGCCGGTCGGGGCGACCCCCATGAACTCGCCCTTGTGCCTGCCGTTGAAGGTCCACATCGTGGTGACGTAGTCGTCCTGCGCCATCTGGGCGTCCCGCGTGAAGGTGATGTCGAAGGCGTTGCGCCACATCCGGACGTCCTCGCGGATGCCGTCGCGGCCGACCTTGACCTCGGGGCGGCTGATGTCGTGGTCCCGGTAGTCCGCCGCGAAGATCTCGTCCACGACGGACATGTCGCCCTTCATCGCGACCTCTTCGAACATGCGGTCGGCGAGCAGCGTGTTGAGGTGCTCGTCGCGTACGACGTCAAGGTTGGTGAACCGTGGCATCCCGTCGCAGAGGGCCATCATCTCCTGGAACATCCTGTCCGTCTCCGGGAGGTGAGAGTTCTTCATGGCCGCTTCGTACGAGGGGAATTCGACGACGTCGACGAAGTGCGTGTCGGACTCGCGGTCCCTGCCCACCACGGTGTGGGACACGGTGCGCCTGCCCTTCGTCTTCGCCAGGTACCGGTCGATGACCTCGTTGACGGCATCGGGCTTGCTGGTCTCGTAATCGACTATTTGTACGAATGTCATGGCGCACTCCCGGGCTGGATGGGACATGTCCAGTTTAGGGAGATTTCACCCCGTCGGCCGATTCACCCGGCCGGCCGGTTCACTGGGGCCCGTACTTGCGGCCCGTGCGCGAGGACACCCCGCCCAGCAGCCCGCGCGGCGTCAGCTTCACCACGCCCATCAACGCCTTGTACCGGGGGTCCGGGATCGAGACCGTCCTGCCGCGCGCCAGGTCGGCCAGGGCCGCCGCCACCAGCTTGTCCGCGTCCAGCCACATCCAGTTGGGGATGTTGTCCGTGCCCATGCCGGCGCGCTGGTGGAACTCGGTCCGCACGAAGCCGGGGCACAGCGCCATCAGCCGTACGCCCGAGCCGCCCAGGTCCCTCGCCGCGCCCTGGGTGAACTGCACGACCCAGGCCTTGCTCGCCCCGTACGTGCCGCGCGGCACGAACGCCGCCACCGAGGCCACGTTGATGACGCCGCCGCGGCCGCGCGAGCGCATCGACGCGGTGGCCGCCGAGGTCAGCCGCAGGACGGCCTCGATGTGCACCTTCAGCATGGTCAGCTCGTCGGCCATGGAGACTTCGAGGTACCGGCCCTTGTTGCCGAATCCCGCGTTGTTGACCAGCAGGTCCACCGGGTGCGTCCGGTCGCCGAGGCGCTGCTCGACCGCCGCGATGCCCTCCTCGGTGGACAGGTCGGCGGTCAGCACCTCGGCCTCGATGCCGTGGCGGTCGTGCAGCTCGGTCGCCTGCTCGCCGAGCCGCTTCGTGTCGCGGGCCACCAGCACGAGGTTGTGGCCCTGGGCGGCGAGCCGCCGGGCGAAGGCGGCGCCGATGCCCGCCGTGGATCCCGTAATCAACGCAGTCGTCATAGGCGCAACCTAGCCGCCCTTCGCGACAGCTCAAGGGGAGCCCGCCGGGCGGTACCCCTTCGTGACGGTTCGCGCTGCGGACCGTCGCCCGCCGCTGCGGAACCGCTACTTCCGGCTACATCCGGGAGGTTCCGGCCGACCCGGCGTCTACTCCCGGGCCGGCTCCGGCACTTCCCCACGCGCCTGCTTCACTTCCCGTACTTCTCCAGGTGCGCGCGGACCGTCTCGTGCCCCTGCGGTTCCATCGCCGCGCCCGCCGCCAGGGTCCGCGGGAGGAGCGAGCGGTCGGTGGTGAACGCCCGGAACCAGAGTTCCACCGTCACGTCGTGGTCCGGGCGGTGCACGATCTCGACGCGGTCGCCGGGGGAGACCGCGCCCTCCTGGATCACGCGCAGGTACGCACCCGGCCGCGCGGCCCGCGTGTACCGCTTGACCCAGGCCTTCTCGCCGAGGGCGCCCTGGAAGGTGCGGCACGGGATGCGGGCCGAGGCCACCTCGAGGACCGGACCCGAGCCGATCCGCCAGCGTTCGCCGAGCAGGGCGCCGGTCAGGTCGAGGCCGGTGGTGGTGAGGTTCTCGCCGAAGAGCCCGGCGGGCAGTTCGCGGCCCAGCTCGGCCTCCCACCAGTCGAGGTCCTCGCGCGCGTAGGCGTAGACGGCCTGGTGGTCCCCGCCGTGGTGGCGCAGGTCGCAGACGGCGTCACCGGCGAGCCCGCTCGCGCCGACACCCCTGGGCCCGGGGGCGGACACGCGCACCGGGCCGGGGACCGGGCGCTTGCCGATGCCGGTCACCCCGCCCTCCGCGTCGGTGTAGTCGACGGCCTTCGCGCGGCCGATGTTCACGGAGAGGACGCGCCGGGGCGTGACGCGGGCGACGTCGGCGGCGGTGGTGTCGGCGGGGGCGGTGGGAGGCATGCGGAACACGCTAACCCAGCTCCCTCAAAGGGTCACGGGAGTATTCGCGCGGAGCTCAAAGCGGGGCTTATGCTCGAAGGATGATCGAGGCACGTCATCTCCGGGTGCTGCGCGCCGTGGCCGGCACCGGGTCCTTCTCCGCCGCCGCCCGCGAGCTCGGCTGCACCCAGCCCGCCGTCTCCCAGCAGATGAAGGCGCTGGAGCAGTCGGCCGGTACCCCGCTGCTCGTCCGCGCCGGCCGCGAGATGCGGCTGACCCAGGCCGGTACGGCGCTGGTCCGGCACGCCGCCGGGATCCTCGCCGGGCTGACCGCCGCCGAGGAGGAGGTCGCGGCCATCGCCGGGCTCCGCGCGGGCCGGGTCCGGCTGGTGTCCTTCCCCAGCGGCAGCTCCACACTGGTGCCGACCGCGCTGGCCGCGATGCGCGCCGGACACCCCGGCACCCGTATCTCGCTGGTCGAGGCGGAGCCGCCGCGGTCGGTGGAGATGCTGCGCGAGGGCGACTGCGACCTGGCGCTGGCGTTCCGGTACGGCGGGGCGGCCGGCTCGGCCGCCGAGTGGGAGGACCTCGTCGTCCGGCCGCTGCTGACGGACCGGCTCGTCGGACTGGTCCCGGAGGGGCACCGGCTGGCCGGGGCGGACCGGGTGGGCATGGCGGAACTGGCCGACGAGCCCTGGATCGCGGGCTGTCCGCGCTGCCGCCGCCACCTGGTGGAGGTCTGTGAGGCGGCGGGCTTCACCCCCCGTATCGACTTCGCGACCGACGACTACCCGGCCGTGGTCGGCCTGGTCGGCGCCGGACTGGGCGTCGCGGTGCTGCCGGAGCTCGCCGTGGAGTCCGTACGGGCCAAGGGCGTCAGCACGGTGGCCGTCGAGCCGGCCGTCGAGCGGGAGGTCGTGGCCCTGACCCTGCCCGACCTGGCCCGGGTGCCGGCCGTGTCGGCGACCCTGGCCGAGCTGGAACGGGCCGCCACGCGCTGACCGTCACCGTACGGGGCACGGCGGTTCGGCCGATCGCGTGGCGTTCCGGTCCGGCATCCGGGCCCGGAGGCCTGGTGAAACGTTCCTTCGTAGGTTTCGGCGAACCCGCGGATCAGTGCGGCGGGAGGGGTCCGATCGTGCTCGACGCGGGGATCAGGCGATGGCGTGCGCGTCCCATCAGCTCTTCGCGCTCGTCCTCGGTGAGGCCGCCCCACACTCCGTAGGGCTCGCGGACGGCCAGTGCGTGCGCGGCGCATTCCGAGCGCACCGGGCATCTCATGCAGACCTCTTTAGCCGAGGCCTCGCGCGCACTCCTGGCCGCGCCCCGCTCGCCTTCCGGGTGGAAGAAGAGGGAGCTGTCGACCCCCCGGCAGGCGGCCAGCAGCTGCCAGTCCCAGAGGTCGGCGTTCGGTCCGGGGAGGCGGGAGAAATCTGCCATGGGTAGTCCTCTTGGTGCCGGTACTGAGACGGATACGGTCCAAGTCTCCACACCTACTGTCGTAGTAGATGTAAATATGACTCATTGGGAATCTAGCCTCAGACACGTGCCAAACGGAAGAAAAGCCGCCAAATAGGGCATAGCTCCAGATGGAGGACACGCCGAGAGTGGCAGCCGCGTCGTGATCGCTTCCTCACGTAGAGTGCCGAAGGTGTCCGTCCGACCCGTAACTCTTTCGAGTGACCATCGTTGAGAGTGCGAAGGCGGTTGAACCAAGAAGTTCCCGGACGGGTGTCCGAGGGCATCGACCGCACAGGTGACGATACGTACCAGCCTGGAGGCTCAAGGTGACGCGCATCAGCAGCTGCGGAGGGCGGTCATGACTTCCGTCCTCGTCTGCGACGATTCCCCGCTTGCCCGAGAGGCGCTCCGTCGCGCGGTTGCCACCGTGCCCGGCGTCGAGCGTGTGACGACGGCTGCCAACGGCGAGGAAGTCCTCCGCCGCTGGGGTGCCGACCGCTCCGACCTGATTCTGATGGATGTACGGATGCCGGGGCTCGGCGGTGTGGAGACGGTGCGCCGGCTGCTCTCGGCCGATCCGGGCGCCCGCATCATCATGCTGACGGTCGCCGAGGACCTGGACGGGGTGGCCCTCGCGGTCGCCGCCGGCGCCCGGGGCTACCTGCACAAGGACGCCTCGCGCGCCGAACTGCGGGCCACGGTCACCCAGGCGCTCGCCGACCCCACCTGGCGACTGGCCCCGCGCCGGCTCCGCTCGGCGGAGATGGGCGCCGCGCCCACGCTCACCGCGCGCGAGATCCAGGTCCTGGAGGGCATGAGCCACGGCCGGTCCAACGCGGAGATCGGGCGCGAGCTCTTCCTCTCCGAGGACACCGTCAAGACGCACGCCCGCCGGCTGTTCAAGAAGCTGGGCGCCTCGGACCGGGCGCACGCCGTGGCGCTCGGGTTCCGCTGGGGCCTGGTCCGCTGACCGTGAGCCCGCAGACCGGACGCTGAGAGCGGTCCCGTCCGCCATCGGCGGGCGGGGCGGCAGGCCGCGGCCCGCAGGCCGTGGCCCGGTCCCGGCCCACCCGGCCGACCCGGCCGTCCTGAACCGGCCCGGCCGATCCGGCCCGGCCGTCCCGATCCGGCCCGTCCGTTCCCGTCCCGCCGTACCCGGTGCGTACCCGGGGATGGCCGGGGCACAATCGGGGGACGTGTCGCTTCGCGCGCGATGCCGCATGCTTGAGGTGTGGCGCATTTTCTGGGATGGGGCCTCGGGGACTATTCGGTCGAGCGGGAGGGGAGGGTGCAGTGACGAGTTCAGGCGCACCCGCTCATAACGCTTCGACGCACAACACGGGCCGTGGTGCCGCGAATGCTCCGGCGCCAAGGCACCATGGATTGATGCGCGACGACGAGGCCCCGGGGGCACCCGCGGCCACAGGCTCCACCGGCGCCGCCAAGGGCGGCAGCGCCGGGGCCGTCAGCGCGCTCGTACGCCGCGCGGTCGAGGGTGACGAGCAGGCGACGCACGACCTGCTCGCCTTCGTGCACCCCCTGGCGATCCGCTACTGCCGCACCCGGCTCTCCCGGCTTCCGGGGGACGCCCGCCATTTCGTCGAGGACCTCGCGCAGGAGGTCTGCGTCGCCGTCCTGATGGCACTGCCCCGGTACCGCGACACCGGCCGGCCCTTCGAGGCCTTCGTCTTCGCCATCGCCGCGCACAAGGTCGCCGACCTCCAGCGTGCCGCCATGCGGCACCCGGGGAGCACGGCCGTGCCCTCCGACGAGATGCCCGAACGGCCGGACGACTCGCTGGGCCCCGAGGAGCGCGCGCTGCTGAGCAGTGATGCCGCCTGGGCCAAGAAGCTGCTGGCCAACCTTCCGGAGAACCAGCGCGAGCTCCTCGTGCTGCGGGTGGCGGTCGGGCTGACCGCCGAGGAGACCGGGCAGATGCTCGGGATGTCCCCGGGTGCGGTGCGGGTGGCCCAGCACCGGGCGCTCAGCCGGCTGCGCGCGCTCGCCGAGCAGTAGCCCCACTGATCGGTGGCCGGAATTCGGCTGACGATCAATAGGAGGAAGCCACGAAACTTGGGCTTGACCCGGCTCGTGGAATGAGACGCGTCGCGATCCCGTTAGCATGGAGATCCGCGCTGAGCAAGACCATTGGGAAGGTGTCATGACTGTGAACGCCGACGGAGTGCCCGACAAATTCGCCACACTCGGCCTCACGTATGACGACGTCCTGCTGCTGCCGGGCGCGTCCGACATGGCCCCGGACGAGATCGACACCTCCTCCCTCATCTCCCGCAACGTGCGGGTGAACGTCCCCCTGCTGTCGGCGGCCATGGACAAGGTCACCGAGGCCCGCATGGCCATCGCGATGGCCCGTCAGGGCGGCGTCGGCGTCCTGCACCGCAACCTGTCGATCGCCGACCAGGCCAACCAGGTCGACCTGGTCAAGCGCTCCGAGTCCGGCATGGTCACCGACCCGATCACGGTGCACCCCGACGCGACGCTGCGCGAGGCCGACGAACTGTGCGCGAAGTTCCGCATCTCCGGCGTCCCGGTCACCGACTCCGCCGGCAAGCTGCTCGGCATCGTCACCAACCGCGACATGGCCTTCGAGTCCGACCGCAGCCGCCAGGTGCGCGAGGTCATGACCCCGATGCCGCTGGTCACGGGCAAGGTCGGCATCTCCGGCGTGGACGCCATGGAGCTGCTGCGCCGCCACAAGATCGAGAAGCTTCCGCTGGTCGACGACGCGGGCATCCTCAAGGGCCTCATCACGGTCAAGGACTTCGTCAAGGCCGAGAAGTACCCGAACGCCGCCAAGGACAAGGACGGCCGGCTCCTGGTCGGCGCCGCGGTCGGCGTCGCCGGTGACGCGTACGACCGTGCCCAGGCCCTGATCGAGGCGGGTGCCGACTTCATCGTCGTCGACACCGCCCACGGCCACTCCCGCCTGGTCGGCGACATGGTCGCCAAGATCAAGTCGAACTCCTCCGTCGACGTCATCGGCGGCAACGTCGCCACCCGCGACGGCGCCCAGGCGCTGATCGACGCCGGCTGCGACGGCATCAAGGTCGGCGTCGGCCCCGGCTCCATCTGCACCACCCGCGTCGTCGCCGGCATCGGCGTCCCGCAGGTCACCGCCATCTACGAGGCCTCCCTCGCGGCGAAGGCGGCCGGTGTCCCCGTGATCGGCGACGGCGGCCTCCAGTACTCCGGCGACATCGCCAAGGCGCTCGTCGCGGGCGCCGACACGGTGATGCTCGGCTCGCTGCTCGCGGGCTGCGAGGAGTCCCCCGGCGAGCTGCTCTTCATCAACGGCAAGCAGTTCAAGTCGTACCGCGGCATGGGCTCCCTCGGCGCCATGCAGTCCCGCGGTGACCAGCGTTCCTTCTCCAAGGACCGCTACTTCCAGGAGGGCGTCGGCGGCGACGACAAGCTCATCCCCGAGGGCATCGAGGGCCAGGTCCCGTACCGCGGCCCGCTCTCCGCGGTCGTGCACCAGCTCGTCGGCGGCCTGCGCCAGTCGATGTTCTACGTCGGCGGCCGCACCGTGCCGGAGCTCCAGGACCGCGGCCGCTTCGTCCGCATCACCTCGGCGGGCCTCAAGGAGAGCCACCCGCACGACATCCAGATGACGGTCGAGGCGCCGAACTACTCCCGCAAGGGCTGAAACGAGCGCTGAGCAGCGAGCCTAGAGGGGCGGACCCGGGACACGGGTCCGCCCCTCCCGGCGTCCGTACGGCGGTCACCGCAACGCGCGGGGCCGGGGTTCGGGGATACTGGACGGGCAGACCCAGAGGAAAGGCCACCACACGTGACTGAGATCGAGATCGGGCGCGGCAAGCGCGGCCGCAGGGCGTACGCGTTCGACGACATCGCCATCGTCCCGAGCCGGCGTACGCGGGACCCGAAGGAGGTCTCGATCGCCTGGCAGATCGACGCCTACCGCTTCGAGCTCCCGTTCCTCGCCGCCCCCATGGACTCGGTCGTCTCCCCGCAGACCGCCATCCGCATCGGCGAGCTCGGCGGCCTCGGCGTGCTGAACCTCGAAGGCCTGTGGACCCGCTACGAGGACCCGCAGCCGCTGCTCGACGAGATCACGGAGCTGGACGAGGAGTCCGCCACCCGTCGTCTCCAGGAGATCTACTCCGCCCCGATCCAGGCGGACCTGATCCGGCAGCGCATCAAGGAGGTCCGCGACTCCGGTGTCGTCACCGCCGCCGCGCTCTCCCCGCAGCGCACCGCCGAGTTCTCCAAGGCCGTCGTCGACGCGGGCGTGGACATCTTCGTCATCCGCGGCACGACCGTCTCGGCGGAGCACGTGTCCGGCGCGGCCGAGCCGCTGAACCTCAAGCAGTTCATCTACGAACTCGACGTCCCGGTCATCGTCGGCGGCTGCGCCACGTACACCGCGGCCCTGCACCTGATGCGCACCGGCGCCGCGGGCGTCCTGGTCGGCTTCGGCGGCGGCGCCGCGCACACCACGCGCAACGTGCTCGGCATCCAGGTCCCGATGGCCACCGCCGTCGCGGACGTGGCCGCGGCCCGCCGCGACTACATGGACGAGTCGGGCGGGCGCTACGTGCACGTCATCGCCGACGGCGGCGTGGGCTGGTCCGGCGACATCCCCAAGGCCGTCGCCTGCGGTGCGGACGCCGTGATGATGGGCTCCCCGCTGGCCCGCGCCACCGACGCGCCCGGCAAGGGCCACCACTGGGGCATGGAGGCCGTCCACGAGGACGTGCCGCGCGGCAAGAAGGTCGACCTGGGCACGGTCGGCACCACCGAGGAGATCCTCACCGGCCCGTCGCACATCTCGGACGGCTCGATGAACCTCTTCGGCGCGCTGCGCCGCTCGATGGCCACCACGGGCTACAGCGAGCTCAAGGAGTTCCAGCGCGTCGAGGTCACGGTCGCGGACTCCCAGCACCGCCGCTGACCCCACCGCCGCACGCACGCCGGAGGGCCGGCACCCCACGCGGGGTGCCGGCCCTCCGGCGTTGTCACGTCGTCGTCGTTCAGGCCGCGGTCTTGCGGCTGACCTGGAAGGCCGCGTATCCGCCGATGGCGAGGAAGAGGAGCACCAACGGGTCCAGGCCGGTCTTCCAGCTGTCGACCACTTCGGAGGTGTGGTCGGTCAGTACCTCGACGACGCCCGTGGAGAGCTGTTCGGCGCCGTCCAGGGCGATGCCGAACAGCTGGCCCCCGAGGACGGCGGCCACGGACAGCAGGGTGGCGACGACCGGCAGGGCGGCATTGCGCCCGCCGGCCTTGCCCGCGGCGAAACCGACCAGGGCGCCGACGCCGACCGCCGCGTAGCCGATCTCGTGGTGGGTGGCCTTGACGATCGCGCCGTAGACGCCGGCGGCCGCGAGGCCGGCCACGACCGCGGCCAGGACGCCCAGGGCGACGTTGCCGCCGCGGGTGGGGGCCGCGGCGGGGGCCGGCGTGTAGGACGAGGGCGCGGGTGGCTGGAAGTTCTGGCTCATCGGGAATCCCCCCAGGGACGTGGACGCACGAGCGCCCGGGGGCATAAGTGCGAGATAAGTGATGCCGCAGGCTAACAGGGCGCACTGACATGCGAAGAGGGGTTTTCCGGCGTGCGAGCGAGTGCGGGGCGGTGCCGTGACCGGCGGGGTCGGAGGCGGCGGGTGGGTCAGAGGCGGTGGGCCGCGCCCGGGGGGCTGGCCCCGCGGGTGTCCAGCAGCAACTGCGCCTTCACCGCGAGGCCCTGGAGGTCGTAGGTGCGGTGCTGCTGGAGCAGGATCGTCAGATCGGCGTTCGCGGCGGCCTCGTACAACGATTCGGCACGGGGCACGGGACGGTCCCTGACGCGCCATCCGGCGATGTACGGGTCGTGGTAGCTGACCAGCGCCCCCAGGTCCAGGAGGCGGCTGGCGATCTCGCGGGCCGGTGCCCCCTCCTGGTCGCCCAGGTCGGGCTTGTACGTGACGCCGAGCAGCAGGACCCGGGCCCCGCGGGCCGATTTGCCGTGCTCGTTCAGCAGCGTGGCGGAACGCTGGATGACGTACTGGGGCATCCGGCTGTTGATCTCCTGCGCGAGGCCGACCATGCGCAGGGGGTGACCCGGGGTGCGAGTGGTGTGGGGGAGGTAGTTGGGGTCGAGGGGGACGCTGCGGCCGCCGACCCCCGGGCCGGGCCGGAAGGCCTGGAAGCCGTACGGCTTGGTCTCGGCGCAGCGGATGACGTCCCACAGGTCGACGCCGAGGTCGTGGCAGAGCACCGCCATCTCGTTCATGAGGGCGATGTTGACGTGCCGGTAGTTCGTCTCCAGGAGCTGGACGGTCTCGGCCTCGCGCAGGCCGCGGGCGCGGACCACCTTCTCGGTGAGGCGGGCGTAGAAGGCGTGCGCGGACTCGGTGCAGGCCGGGGTGAGGCCCCCGATCACCTTGGGGGTGTTGGCGATGCCGTGCGTCCGGTTGCCGGGGTCGAGGCGGCTGGGGGAGTAGGCCAGGTGGAAGTCCCGGCCCGCGCGCAGTCCGGAGCCGGCCTCCAGGATCGGGCGCAGGTAGTCCTCGGTGACGCCCGGATGGGCGGCGGATTCGAGGATGACGGTGGTGTGCGGGCGCAGCCGGGCGGCGAGGGCGCGGCCCGCCTCGCCGACGGCGGACAGGTCGAGCGCCCGGTCGGCGCCGAGCTGGGTGGGGGCGCAGATGACGGCGGTGCGCACCCGGCCGAGTTCGGCGGGGTCGGTGGTGACCCGGAAGCCGGCGGCCGACATGCGGCGGACCTCCGCGGCGGTGAGGGTGGAGTCGGTGGCCGGACCGCTGTCGTAGCCGACCGTCTCGATTCCGGCGGCGACGGCCGCCTGGGCCAGCGGGAGGCCGAGGTGGCCGAGTCCGATGACGGCGAGGTCTGCGGGCATGGGGTGCCGTCCCTTCCCTGACATGCATGAGGAGGCTGGGTGCGCAAGTCCTGTGGACCGTGCGGGGCCCGCGTGGAGCTGGCGCGATGTCAGACTAGGCGTATATATGACCGATGTGTCGTATTACGGGGTGGTGGTCGCCGTTGTGTTGTCCACAGGCGGTGGCTGATGTGGGTGCGGCGGGTCAGAATCGTGAGCGGGGGATGTGAGCGGGATCACCCGCACCGAGCGCACCGAGCGCATTGGGCGGGGACGACCCGCACCAACGGGAGGCAGCCGTGAGGACAGCGACACTGGGGCCGGTCCAGCGCGAAGAGGCACTCGCCCGGATGGCCGAACGGGAACTGGACGTCCTGGTGGTGGGTGCGGGCGTGGTGGGTGCGGGCACCGCGCTCGACGCCGCCACCAGAGGCCTGACGACGGGGCTGGTGGAGGCGCGGGACTGGGCCTCCGGCACTTCCAGCCGGTCGAGCAAACTCATCCACGGCGGCCTGCGGTACCTGGAGATGCTCGACTTCGCCCTGGTGCGGGAGGCCCTGAAGGAACGCGGCCTGCTGCTGGAGCGGCTGGCCCCGCACCTGGTGAAGCCCGTGCCGTTCCTGTACCCCCTCCAGCACAAGGGCTGGGAGCGCATCTACGCCGGATCGGGCGTGGCGCTGTACGACGCGATGTCGGTGTCCAGCGGGCACGGGCGGGGGCTGCCCGTGCACCGGCACCTCTCGCGCCGGCGCGCCCTGCGGGTCGCGCCGGCGCTGCGCAAGGACGCCCTGGTGGGGGCGCTCCAGTACTACGACGCCCAGATGGACGATGCGCGGTACGTGGCCACGCTGGTCCGGACGGCCGCGGTGTACGGGGCGCACTGCGCCAACCGGGCGAGGGTCGTCGGCTTCCTGCGGGAGGGCGAGCGCGTCGTCGGGGCGCGCGTGCAGGACGTGGAGGGCGGCGGCGAGTACGAGATCCGCGCGCGCCAGGTCGTGAACGCGACGGGGGTGTGGACGGACGACACGCAGGCACTGATCGGGGAGCGCGGGCAGTTCCACGTCCGGGCGTCCAAGGGAATCCACCTGGTCGTCCCGAAGGACCGCATCCACTCCTCGACCGGGCTGATCCTGCGGACCGAGAAGTCGGTGCTGTTCGTGATCCCCTGGGGCCGGCACTGGATCGTCGGAACGACCGACACCGACTGGGACCTGGACAAGGCGCACCCGGCGGCGTCGAGCGCCGACATCGACTACCTGCTGGAGCACGTGAACTCGGTGCTGACGGTACCCCTGACGCGGGACGACGTGCAGGGCGTGTACGCGGGCCTGCGGCCGCTGCTGGCCGGTGAGTCGGACGCGACGAGCAAGCTGTCGCGCGAGCACACGGTGGCGCATCCCGTGCCGGGGCTGGTCGTGGTCGCGGGCGGCAAGTACACGACGTACCGGGTCATGGCCAAGGATGCGGTCGACGAGGCGGTGCACGGGCTGGACCAGCGGGTCGCGGAGTGCGTGACGGAGGACGTGCCGCTGGTCGGGGCCGAGGGGTACCGGGCGCTGTGGAACGGGAGGGCCCGGATCGCCGCCCGGGCGGGCCTCCATGTGGTGTGGATCGAGCACCTGTTGAACCGGTACGGCTCGATGACCGACGAACTGCTCGACCTGGTCGCGGCGGACCCCGGGCTGGCACAGCCGCTGGCCGGGGCGGAGGACTACCTGCGGGCCGAAGTGGTGTACGCCGCCTCGCACGAGGGGGCGCGGCACCTGGACGACGTACTGACGCGGCGTACGCGCATCTCGATCGAGACGTTCGACAGGGGCACGCGGTCGGCGCGGGAGTGCGCGGAGCTGATGGCGCCGGTCCTGGGGTGGGACGGACAGCAGATCGAGAAGGAAGTGGAACACTACGAGAAGCGGGTCCAGGCGGAACGGGAATCGCAGCGCCAGCCGGACGACCAGACCGCGGATGCGGCGCGGCTGGGGGCTCCGGACATCGTTCCGTTGTAACTCCGGAATGCGGAGGGGGGAACCGCGGACCCGGGGCGCCCGTCCGTTGCGGAGTGAGGAACAATGAGGGTTCTGCCGGGGCGGGTTACCGCACGGGTTCTCCCGGAGCGGGCCACCGGGGATCCCGGGGGCTGCCGGAGCAGCGATCGCAGAGGGGACGCATGTCGAAGCCGGAGCACACCGAGTCGCCTGCGGCGGAGCAGGACCGGGCGAAGCCCGTGTCGGCGAAGCCGGAGTCGCCTGCGGCGAAGCCTGCCGTACCGCCTGCGGCGAAGCCGGACTCGCCCGCCGGGCCGGCGGCCGCCGCGGACGCACAGCCGGCCGGCTCGCCGGCGCCGAAGGCCGACCTGACGAAGTCCCCGGCTGCCGCCGGGGGCGCGACGCCGGGTGGTGCCGGCGGTGCCGCCGAAGGGGCGAAGGCCGCCGAATCACCCGCGCCGAAGGCCGGCCTGACGAAGTCTCCGGCTGCCGCCGGGGACGCGAAGCCCGACCCGGTCAAGCCCGCGGCCGCTGCCGCCGGGGGCGCGAATCCGGGCGAGGCGGTCAAGCCTGCGGTGAATCCCGTCGTCGAGAAGGCCGATGCCGTTGCGGCCGCCGTCAAGGCCGCGGCGGCCAAGGCCGCCGAGGAAGGGCAGGACGAGGGACGGCTGCTCGCGCGCCGCTACCGGCTGCGCGAGGTCCTCGGCAAGGGCGGCATGGGCACCGTCTGGCGCGCCGAGGACGAGACCCTGGGCCGGACGGTCGCCGTCAAGGAACTCCGCTTCAGCACCGGCGTGGACGAGGACGAGAAGCGCCGCCTCATCACCCGTACCCTCCGTGAGGCCAAGGCGATCGCCCGGATCCGCAGCAGCGGCGCCGTCACCGTCTTCGACGTCGTGGACGAGGACGGCCGCCCGTGGATCGTCATGGAGCTCATCGAGGGCCCCTCCCTCGCCGAGTTCATCCGCGAACAGGGCCCGCTGACGCCCCACCGCGCCGCCGAGGTCGGCCTCGCCGTCCTCGACGTGCTCCGCGCCGCGCACGGTCAGGGCATCCTGCACCGGGACGTGAAGCCGTCCAACGTGCTCATCGCCCGCACCGGTCGCGTCGTCCTCACCGACTTCGGCATCGCCCAGGTCGAGGGCGACCCCTCCGTCACCTCCACCGGCATGCTCGTCGGCGCCCCCTCGTACATCTCGCCCGAGCGCGCCCGCGGCCAGAAGCCCGGTCCGCCCGCCGACATGTGGTCCCTCGGCGGACTGCTGTACGCCGCCGTCGAGGGCGTGCCCCCGTACGACAAGGGGTCCGCGCTCGCCACCCTCACCGCCGTCATGACCGAGCCGGTGGACCCGCCCAAGAACGCGGGTCCGCTGACCGACGTCATCTACGGCCTGCTGGTCAAGGACCCGGCCCGCCGCCTCGACGAGGAGCGGGCCCGGGCGATGCTCACCGCCGTCGTCAACGCGCCGGAGCCGGTGCCCGCACCGGTCCTGGCGCCGTCCGTCGAGGAGACCCGGCAGATCTCGCTGGCCGACGCCCAGCAGGCGGCGGCCGAGGCCGCCGCCGCGAAGGCGGCCGAGAAGGCGGAGAAGGCGGAGAAGAGGGAGCGCGAGCGGCAGGAGCGCGAGCAGCGCGACCGGGCCCGCGCCGCGCTGAAGGCGGCCCGCAAGGCCGCGGCGGCCGCAGCGGCGGCTCCGGCGGCCTCGGCGGCCGAGGCCCCGGCCTCCGCCGCCCCGGGCAGGACCTCGCCGGTCGCGGCGCCGCTCACCGACGTCATGTCCCGCCGGACCATCGCCCTCGCGATAGCCGGCGTGGTCGTCGTGCTCGCCGTCATCGGTTCGCTCATCGCCTACGCGTTCAGCGGTGACGACGCCGACGCCAAGAAGGACCAGGGCAAGGGCGGTCCGGGTACGAAGGTTTCCGGCAGTCCCGACCCCGGCGCGTCCGCGAAGACGGGCGAGACCAACGCCACCGCGGGCAAGGGCGCGGGTACGGGCACCGGTTCGGGCACGGGCAGCGCGAACGGCGGTACCCAGCCCAGCCAGGGGCAGTCCCCGGGCGGACAGCAGACACAGGGTCAGTCCCAGGGGCAGAGCAGCCAGGGCCAGGGCTCTTCCACGGGCGGGCCCGGAGCCGGAATCCCCGAGGGCTATGCGAAGGTGACGGACCCCGGGTTCCACTTCTCCATGGTGATGCCCTCGGGCTTCCACGTGACGGGCATAGCCGGCGAGAACTCCGGCGCGATATACAGCCGCGACGGCGGCTTCCCGCGCATACAGGTCGACCACACCAACAGCCCCGGCAGCGACGCCCGCGCCGCCTGGGCGGCGGCGGTCGCCGGAGTGGCGAGCTCCAGCACGAACTACAAGACGATCCGGATCGACGCCACGGAGTACAACAACTACCCGACGGTCGCCGACTGGGAGTTCGAGCGGGTGCAGAGCGGCATCAGGGTCCGGGTGCTGAACCGCGGCTTCAAGGTGAACGCGAAGAACGGCTACGCCATCATGATCAGCTGCGCGGCGGACCAGTGGGACGGCCCGGAGTGCACGACCCTGCGCAACACGGCGTTCCAGACCTTCCAGCCGCTGGCCTGACGACCCGCCGGGCCGACGACACCGGACGGGGTGACGAGCCTTCCCAGGCCCGGGACGCGGGCGCCCTGCGCGACGTATCGTGGCAGTGGGGCCATGGGGGACGTGTGCCCCGGCACTCGGGGGAGGCGAAGTGGAGGACTACGCGGGCCGGATCCTGGCCGACCGCTACCGTCTGCCGCTGCCGCCGTCGGACGAGTACGAGCTGGTCGAGACCCGCGCCTTCGACACGCGCAGCGGGCAGGAAGTCCTGGTGCGCCAGGTGCCGTTGCCGGAGATCGTGGACGCCGAGCTGCTCGACGAGCCGCTCGGGCAGGCGGTCCGGCCGGCGGGGCGCCGCTCGGCGGGGGACCTTCCGGCCGTGCGCCGGGCCATCGCCGCCGCGCAGGCGGCCGCGTCCGTGCCGGACCATCCGCGACTGGACCAGGTCTTCGACGTGTTCGCCGAGGGCGGTTCGCTGTGGATAGTGAGCGAGTTGGTGCCGGCGCGTCCGCTGGCGGCGCTGATCGCCGAGGAACCGCTGAGTCCGTACCGGGCGGCGGAGGTCGCCGCCGACGTGCTGACCGCGCTGCGGGTGCTGCACGCGCACGGCTGGACCCACCGGAACATCACGGCCCGGACCGTGTTGATATGCGATGACGGACGGGTCGTCCTGACGGGGCTGGCGGCGGGCGCCGCGGAAGACGCCCTCTGCGGCTACGACCCGGTCCCCCCGGAGTCCACCCCGGCGCCGGGCGGGCACGCCCCGGGCGGTGGTCCGGCCGGCGGTGCGCCCTCCCTCGGACCGGACCGAGGCGGGGCCGGGCACGCGGACGGCGGTCCGCTCCCCGGTACGTCGTACGGCGCCGAGCCGGCTCCGGACGCGGGCGGTACGGGACTTGCCTTACGGGGGCCGCAGGGAGTCGAGCCGGCCGGGTCGGACGGCGGTCCGCGGACGGGCAGCGGTCCGGGGTCGGACGGCGGTCCGCGGACGGGCAGCGGTCCGGGGTCGGACGGCGGTCCGCGGACGGACGGCGGTCCGGGGTCGGACGGCGGTCCGGGCGCGGGCGGGTACGCGCCGCTCGTGGCGCCCGGGTACGACACCGGCCCGCGGTACTCCGACCACATCACCCCCGAGGCGGCGGGCGAGCGCCCCGAGCTGAGGGCCGCCGCCCGCGCCGGCGCCATCGCCGCCTACCGGGCGGGGGCGCAGGCGGCCGCCGCGCGGGTCACGGAACAGCGCAACGGCGGCTCCGAGCCCGAGCCGGAGCCGAGGCCGCAGGGGTCGAACCTCCCGCAGGGGTACTCGTATCCGTACGGGGGCCCTGAGGGCGGGACGAAGGCGCCCTGGCACGGGGCCACGCCGCGCCGGCAGCCCGCGCTGCCGACGGCCGGACAGCCGGTGCCGGCGGTGCCGGAGCAGGAGCCCGCGCCGGGGCCCGACCCGGCTCCGGTCCGGCCCGCACTGCCCGCGCAACTCGCCCTGCCCGAGGGCTACCACCAAGCCGAGGCCGAGCCCCCGGACCCGTCCGCCCGCCTCCGACCCGGCGGGCCGCAGGCCGGGTTCGCGGGCCCCGCACAGACCCCGCCGCACGGGATCGGCGGCCCGGCCGCGACCCCGGTCCCGGCCCCGCGCCCGACCATGGCCTCGTACCTGCCCCCCGCCGACCCGGACGGCCGGGCCCGGCTGGAGCCGGCCGGCGCGCCGAGCAGCGGCGAGGGCGCCGGCACGGGCCCGTACCCGCGTCCGGGCCGGCCCGTGCACCCCCGGCCGCAGGGAGCCGGGGAGCCGGATCCGGTCCCGTCGCCGGTGCCCGGCGCGGCCGGGGCGCCCCGGGACGGCTGGCCCGGTCAGGGCGCGGCGGACCGCGCCGCGTCCGCCGGTGGCGGCTGGGGCGGCGGGGGGATACGGAGCGGGCTGGACGCGGAGCGGGCCCGGCAGACGCGGATGGCCGTCGTCGGCGCCGTCACCGAGCGGTGGGCGCCCGAGCAGGCCGGATCCGTCGCGGGCCCCTGGCAGTTGGCCGCGCCCGTCGGGCCGGCCACCGACCTCTGGGGGCTCGGCGCGCTGTTGTACCGGGCCGTCCAGGGCCATGCGCCCTACCCCGAGGACAGCGTCACCGAACTCGTCGACATGGTCTGCGCCGAGGCCCCGGCCTTCGCCGAGGAGTGCGGCCCGCTGCGCCCGGTCGTGGAGTCGCTGCTGCGCCAGGACCCCACCGAACGCCCCGACTTCGAGGAGCTCCGCGGCTGGCTGCGCTCCCTGGTACGGTCCGCCCCCGAGCCGGACGGCGGCCTCGCGGCGCTCCCGATGCCGGAGCCGGACCCCGCGCGGCTGCCCGTCGTACGCCGGCGGGGCGACCTGCACGGCCGGCACCGCAATCCCGCCGCCTCCCGCACGCCGCGGTCCCTCGGGCGGACCCT
This sequence comes from Actinobacteria bacterium OV450, assembly GCA_001298555.1. Lineage (GTDB taxonomy): Bacteria > Actinomycetota > Actinomycetes > Streptomycetales > Streptomycetaceae > Streptomyces. Next base: position 5,343 of record LJCW01000087.1, on the reverse strand, counting down.
GCTCGTCGGTGTTCTCGCGCTGCTCGCCGGCGCGGTGGCGTACGCGCTGCTCTTCCTGCCCCGCGCCGGGGAGCAGGACGAGGACGCCGCCGCCAAGGCCCCCGTCGGGCGGCAGTCCCCGGCGGCTTCCCCGGCCGCGTCCCCGTCGGCGTCCGCCTCGGCCCCGGCTGCGGACAAGCCGGGCCAGACGCCCCGGTCCGCGCCCCCGCCCGCACCCGCCGGTTACACCACCCAGCAGGACCCCGAGCACTTCGAGATCGCCGTCCCCGACGGATGGGAGCGGCGCGGCATGAACGAGGCCGGTCAGGTCCGCTACACCGACGGGGAGTACGTCCTGACCGTGGTCCCCGGCCGGGACAAGGTGGACGGCAGCCCGGACCCGGCGACGTACCAGAAGGACAAGGAGCCCGAGCTGGCCCCGTACCGCTCCTCCACCTGGGCCAGCGGCGGCGACGTCAAGACGACGAAGGTCGGCCAGCAGCTCCGTGCCACCGGCCGGTACACGTGGATCGACGGCAACGGCCGCAGCGTCGTCGCCCGGAACTTCGTCGTGGCGCTGGGCGGCAGTTACCACGTCGTCATGGTCTCGGGGCCGCAGGACGGCGAGGGCAAGGTCACCGAAGTCTTCGAAAAGGCCACGGGGAGTTACCGGGCGGGCGGGTGACGGTCAATCAGTACGGCGATTGCGTCACAGTGCTGCCGGAACCGCGCCTTCACGGTTCCAGGAGCCCCGGGGGCTCCGTAATCTGGCCCGAAGTGCACAGAGTGGCGGGGTTTCGTGGAACAGCAGACAGGTGCGGGCGCGGTGCTCGCTGGCCGGTACCGGCTCGTGGAGCCCATCGGCAGCGGCGGCATGGGCAAGGTGTGGCGCGCGCATGACGAGCTGCTGCACAGGACCGTCGCCGTCAAGGAACTGACGGCGGGTCTGTACGTCGCCCAGGCCGACCGGGAGGTGCTGCACGCCCGGACCCAGAAGGAGGCCAGGGCCGCGGCCCGGATCCAGCACCCGGCGGTCGTGGTCGTCCACGACGTGCTGGAACACGACGACCGGCCGTGGATCGTCATGGAGTACATCGACGGTCCCTCCCTCGCGGACGCGGCGAAGGCGGCCGGCCGGATCGAGCCCGCCGAGGCGGCCCGGATCGGCCTGCACGTCCTGGGCGCGCTGCGCGCCGCGCACGCGGTCGGAGTCCTGCACCGGGACGTCAAGCCGGGCAACGTGCTGCTCGCCAAGGACGGCCGGGTCCTGCTCACGGACTTCGGGATCGCCGCGATCGAGGGCGACTCCTCCATCACGCGGACCGGCGAGATCGTCGGATCCATCGACTACCTGGCCCCGGAGCGGGTCACCGGCGGGACCCCCGGCACGGCCTCCGACCTGTGGTCGCTGGGCGCGACCCTGTACACGGCCGTCGAGGCGCGTTCGCCGTTCCGCCGCACCTCGCCCATCTCCAGCCTCCAGGCCGTCGTCAACGACGAGCCGCCGGCGCTGCGGCAGTCCGGCGCCCTGGGGCCGGTCATCACCGCCCTGCTGCGCAAGGACCCGGACGAGCGGCCCTCGGCGCAGGAGACCGAGCGGATGCTGATCGAGGCGATGGAGGGGCGGGAGCCGAAGGCGGCGCAGGCGTACGTGCCCACGCGCGCGGTGACCCCGCAGGAACTGGCCGACGCCCAGGAACCCGACACCGCGGGCGCCGACTCCGGGGCGCAGGCCGAGTCCGCCGCGAAGACGCCGTCGGCGCCCGATCAGGTGCGCACGACGGCCCTGCCCGAGCAGCCCGGACCGCCCGCCGCACCGGCGGGTCCGGCGGTGAGCGGCGGCCGGATCAAGCGGGCGGCGGCCGTGGCCCTCGTGGCGGCGCTGATCGGCGGCGGCGCCGTCTTCGGCGTGCTGAAGTTCACCGGGGACACGGACGGGGGCGCGGGCAACGGCGACGGCTCCGACAAGAACGCGAGCGCACCCGATCAGCAGGACGGCGAAGCGGACGCTGCCCCTCCGGCCGGCTACACCGAGGTCACCGATCCGGCGGGCTTCACGCTGTTCGTCCCGGACGGCTGGAAGCGCCAGATGGACGGCGACCAGATCGACTACACCCCGGACAACGGGAAGCACTTCATCCGGATCGCCTCCGACTCCACGCCTGACTTCGCCAACCCGTACATGCACCTGCTCGACCTGGAGAAGCAGCTCAAGCAGCGGACGGACTACAAGCGGCAGAAGCTGAACCAGAACACCTTCCGGGACAGCACTCGCGCCGCCCTGTGGGACTTCACCTGGACGGAGAAGGGCACGCATGCCGGGCCGCGCCGGGCGATCGAGCAGATGTACATCGCCCCGGACGGCACCGAGTACGCGGTGTACATGTCGGGTCCGGCGGCCGACTGGCAGACCACCCGCGCCCAGTTCGACAACGTGCTGAGCGGCTGGGACCCGCCCGCGAAGAAGGGCTGACCCGGCCGGCGGGGGCGTACCGGCCATTGCGCCAGCGATCGCTGGCGGAAAAGGCAAAATCGGGTTACCGACGGGTACCCAAAGCCCCGCGGGCGGAATACGCTCACCGCCATGACGGACACGCAGGCCCCGGCCCCCCTCCGCAGCGCACCGCAGCCCACCAACCCGGTCGCCCCGGCCCCGGCCGGTGCCCGCACCGCCGCCGACGTGGTGACCCCCGACCTGGTCGCCCGGCTCACCCGCGGAGTGATCGGCTCCGGCCGCACCGCCAACCACACCCCCTTCACCGGGGCCAAGCTGGCGGACCTCCCGGAGGCCACCCCCGAGGACGTCGCCGAGGCCTTCGGGCGGGCCCGCGCCGCCCAGGGCGCCTGGGCCGCCGTCCCCGTACGCAAGCGGGCCGCCGTACTGCTCCGCTTCCACGACCTGGTGCTGGCCCGGCAGGCCGAGGTGCTCGACCTCATCCAGCTGGAGACCGGCAAGGCCCGCCTGCACGCCCACGAGGAGGTCCAGGCCGTCGCCGTCGCCTCCCGCCACTACGGCCGCAAGGCCCCCGCGTACCTGCGCCCCAAGGGCCACACGGGCGCCATGCCCACCCTCACCAAGGTCACCGAGCTGCGCCAGCCCCGCGGGGTCGTCGGCCAGATCGCCCCCTGGAACTACCCCCTCGAACTCTCCGTCGGCGACGCGCTGCCCGCCTTCGTCTCCGGCAACGCCGTCGTGATGAAGCCCGACACCGAGACCGCGCTCACCGCCCTGTGGGCCCGGGACCTGCTGATCGAGGCCGGACTGCCCGCCGAGGTCTTCCAGATCGTCCTCGGCGAGGGACCCGTCGTCGGCCCCGAGGTGGTCCGCCACGCCGACTACGTCTCCTTCACCGGCTCCACGCGCACCGGCCGCGAGGTGGCCCGGGGCGCCGCCGACCGCCTGGTCGGGGTCTCCCTCGAACTCGGCGGCAAGAACGCCATGCTCGTCCTCGCCGACGCCGACATCGAGAAGGCCGCCGCGGGGGCCGTCCGCGCCTGCTTCTCCTCCGCGGGCCAGCTGTGCATCTCCATCGAGCGGCTGTACGTCCACGCCTCGATCGCCGACGCGTTCGTCGAGCGCTTCGCCGCCCGTACGAAGGCCATGCGGCTCGGCGCCTCCCTCGCGTACGGCGCCGACATGGGATCGCTGGTCGGCGAGCGCCAGCTGGAGACCGTGCAGCGGCACGTCGACGAGGCCGTCGCCAAGGGCGCCACCCTCGTCGCGGGCGGCACCGCCCGCCCCGACATCGGGCCGCTGTTCTACGAGCCCACCATCCTCGACGGCGTCGAGGCGCCGATGGCGGTCTGCGGCGAGGAGACCTTCGGCCCGGTCGTGTCGGTCTACCGGTTCACCGACGAGGACGAGGCCGTCGCCGCGGCCAACTCCACCGCGTACGGACTCAACTCCAGCGTCTGGACCAAGGACGCCCGCCGCGGCCACGCCGTCGCAGCCCGCCTGCGCACCGGCACCGTCAACATCAACGAGGGCTACGCCCCCGCCTACGGCAGCGCGCAGGCGCCCATGGGCGGCATGAAGGACTCCGGGCTCGGCCGCCGGCACGGCTCCGAGGGCATCCTCAAGTACACCGAGGCCCAGACGGTCGCCCACCAGCGGCTGCTCCCGATGGCGCCCTCGCTGGGCATGGACGACGAGAAGTACGCGGCGTTCATGACGCGCAGCCTCAAGGTCATGAAGGCGCTGCGACTCCGTTGATCCTCCGACTCGTCCAAGGGGCAGCACCGTGTCTGAGCCGTACGACTACGACGTCATCGTCATCGGATCGGGTTTCGGAGGGTCGGTCTCGGCGCTGCGGCTGACCGAGAAGGGGTACCGGGTCGGCGTCCTGGAGGCGGGGCGCCGGTTCACCCGCGAGGGCCTGCCCAGGAACAGCTGGGACCTGCGGAACTACCTGTGGGCCCCGGCCCTCGGCCTGTACGGGATCCAGCGGATCCACCTGCTCGGCAACGTGATGGTGCTCGCGGGCGCCGGGGTGGGCGGAGGCTCGCTCAACTACGCCAACACCCTGTACGTGCCGCCCACCGCCTTCTTCGAGGACCGGCAGTGGGCGTCCATCACCGACTGGCGTGACGAACTGGCCCCGTACTACGACCAGGCCAAGCGGATGCTCGGAGTCCGACTCAACCCGACGATGACCCCCTCCGACGTCCACCTGAAGGCCGCCGCCGAGAGGATGGGCGTCGGGGACTCCTTCCACATGGCCCCGGTCGGCGTCTTCTTCGGTGACGGCGCGGACGCCGGGGGAGGGTGCGAGGCCCGCCCCGGCCAGGAGGTCCCCGACCCGTACTTCGGCGGCGCCGGCCCCGCCCGCAAGGCCTGCACCGAGTGCGGGGAGTGCATGACCGGCTGCCGGCACGGCGCGAAGAACACCCTGAACGAGAACTACCTCCACCTCGCCGAACGCGCCGGCGCCGTCATCCACCCGATGACCACCGTCACCGCGCTCGCCGAGCACCCCGAGGGCGGGTACCGGATCCGCACCGTCCCCACCGACGCCCGTCGCCGGGGCATCGCCAAGGAGCTGCGCGCCCGGTACGTGGTCGTCGCGGCGGGCACGTACGGCACCCAGACGCTGCTGCACACGATGAAGGACAACGGGCTGCTCCCGCGGATCTCGGACCGGCTCGGCGAGCTGACCCGGACCAACTCGGAGGGTCTGGTGGGGGCGCAGACCGACGACCGCCGTTACCGCCGGCGCCGCGGCGCGGGCGGCGGCGGGGAGCGGCGGGCGGGCGTCCCCCGGGGCGTCGCGCGCCCCCCCCCCGCCCCCCCCCCCCGCCCCCCCCCCCCCCCCCCCCCCCGGGGCGGCCAGGGCGCCCCCCCCCCCGGGGGCAGGACCGCCCCGC
>LJCW01000075.1 GCA_001298555.1 Actinobacteria bacterium OV450 | reverse complement strand
CTCATCCACCGAAGTGGACGGGGTATCAACTTCTGGCGTTGATTTTTGGCACGCTGTTGAGTTCTCAAGGAACGGACGCTTCCTTTGTACTCACCCTCGCGGGCTTTCCTCCGGGCTTTCGTTCTTCGTTTCCAACTCTACCAGATCATTTCCGTTGCCGTTTCCGACTTGGATTTGAATTCGGTGGCCGTTGGGGGCCTTTGCCTTTCGGCGTTCCACCACTTTAGCGCTTATCCCTTGCGGCTCATAATCGAGCCACTGGATTCGAATTCGGGCGCGCCGAAATCGACCCCGCCAGGGGTGCGTCGTGGGTAGTGGGTTGGCCGCTCCGGGGTCTGCTGATGGCAGTGCCCCGGTCAAGCGGCTCGGACTACGTTAGGCGTCCGCCAAGGGCGAGTCAAGTTGAGCGGCGGCGTGGCGCGTGGGCCCGGTACGGGCTGACCGTCGGGTCGTGGGTGATCCAGTAGCGGTAGGGGTGGCCGGCTCCGGCGCCGCCCACTCCCGTGCGGGGGCCGTTGCTCACCAGGTCGGACGACGTGGCGGTGCCGGTCAGGAGCTCCAGCGGGGAATCGGGGCCGGCGCAGAGGTCGGTGCCGTCCAGGGAACGGTCGATCGCCAGGGCGGTGGCCAGGCGGGCCGGCCCTCTGGCCAGTTCTCGGTCACTTCTGGCTGAAAGTCGACGTTTGCGGGCCAGATCGGCGCCCACGGTGATTTCACCCGCACGCAGCAGGACCCCGCTCGCGTGGCCCGGCGGGCCGCACACCAGGTTGAGGCTGAACCACATGCCGTAGATGAAGTAGACGTACGCGTGTCCGGGTGGACCGAACATCGATGCGTTGCGTGCGGTGCGTCCCCGGTAGGCGTGCGAGCCGGGGTCGGCCTCCCCCTCGTACGCCTCCACCTCTGTGATGCGGAGTTCCAGCGGGCCCTCCGGTGTACGGCGGACGAGGGTGCGGCCGAGGAGGTCCGGGGCCACGGTGAGGACCGGCCGGTCGAAGAAGGACCGGGTCAGGGGCGTACGGTCGGGGCGCGCGCTCATCCGGTCGAGCGTAGTCGAACGCGCACGTCTGCAACCGGGGCCTAAGGTTCCGCGTTTGTCAGGGTGTACTCGTAAGCGGTAGTCGCACGAGCCTTCAAGGGGAGTCAGAGCATGGGGTTCAAGAAGCTGTTCGCGGCGCTGGGTGCCGGCGGTGCTTCGGTGGACACGATCATCACCGAGCCGAACGTCGTGCCGGGCGGGATCGTCCAGGGCGAGGTCCGCATCCAGGGCGGTTCCGTGGAGCAGCAGATCGAGGGCCTGTCCGTCGGCCTGCAGGCGCGGGTCGAGGTGGAGGGCGGCGACCAGGAGTACAAGCAGGACGTCGTCTTCACGAAGCAGCGCCTCGGCGGTGCCTTCCAGGTGCAGCCGGGTGCCCTGCACGTGGTGCCCTTCGGGCTGGAGATCCCGTGGGAGACGCCGATCACCCACTTCGGGGGTCAGCACCTGCACGGGATGAACATCGGGGTCAGCACGGAGCTGGAGATCGCGCGCGCGGTGGACGCCGGCGACCTCGACCCGATCAACGTGCACCCGGTGCCGGCGCAGCAGGCGATCCTGGACGCGTTCCGTCAGCTCGGCTTCAGCTTCCGCAGCGCGGACATGGAGCGCGGGCACATCCGCGGCACGCGCCAGACGCTGCCGTTCTACCAGGAGATCGAGTTCCTGCCGCCGTCGCAGTACCGCGGGCTGAACCAGGTGGAGCTGACCTTCATCTCGGACGGCCGTGAGATGGACGTCGTCCTGGAGATGGACAAGAAGTCGGGGCTGTTCACCGAGGGCAGCGACACGTACCGCTGCTTCCAGGTGGGGCTGCAGTCGTACCAGGGGACCGACTGGGCGGCGTACCTCAACCAGTGGATCGCGTCCGTGGGTTCGCAGCGCAACTGGTTCTAGGCTCGGGCCCGGTACCGGCCGGTACCGGTTCGCGATCAGGAGGTTCAGCAGTGGCCGAGCAGAACAGGGCGCCCCTTCCGCACGACTTCCACCCCCGGGTGCACGCGTTCTCCGTGGAGAGTGCCGATCTCGAACCCGGTGGGGAGCTGGGCGACGCCCAGGTCCTGCGGGGCGGGAACGTCTCGCCGCACCTGCGGTGGGAGGGGTTCCCGGAGGGGACGAAGAGTTTCGCCGTGACGTGCTTCGACCCGGACGCCCCGACGGGCAGCGGGTTCTGGCACTGGGTGCTCTTCGATCTGCCGGCCTCGGTCACCGAGCTGCCGGCCGGGGCGGGCAGCGGGAAGTTCGAGGGCCTGCCCGCCGGGGCCGTGCACGTTCGCAACGACTACGGCACGCAGGACTTCGGCGGGGCCGCCCCGCCGGCCGGGGAGCGGCACCGGTACGTGTTCACCGTGTACGCGGTGGACCAGGAGAAGCTGGGCCCCGGTGCGGACGTCTCGCCGGCGGTCGTCGGATTCAACCTGCGCTTCCACACGTTGGGACGGGCGCAGCTGATCGGTGAGTACGAGGCCCCCGCGAGCTGATCGTTCGTCGTGCGTTTGCCCGGTCCTGGTCTAAAGACGACCAGGACCGGGCATTTTTATTGCGTTGTCCCGCGTGGCGCGCGCGGCCAGAGTGGTTGCGGGCCCTGCCGCCAGGGTGGTCGCGGGCCTGCACACGGGAGGTGGGCGAGATGCGGGACACGCTGGTGCTGAATGCGAGCTTCGAGCCGCTGTCGACGGTGACGTTGAACCGGGCCGTGGTCCTGGTGCTCCAGGACAAGGCCGTCGTGGAACAGTCGCATCCCGAGCTGCGTGTGCGCGGTGCCAGCATGGACCTTCCGATGCCCCGGGTGATCAGGCTGTGCAGGTACGTACGGGTGCCGTTCCGAAGACATGCTCCCTGGTCACGGAGGGGGGTGTTGGTCCGGGACCAACACCGTTGCGCGTACTGCGGGAAGCGCGCCACGACCGTGGACCACGTCCTTCCCCGGGCGCAGGGCGGTGGGGACACGTGGTTGAACACGGTGGCCTCCTGTGCCGAGGACAACCACCGCAAGGCGGCGCGGACTCCGGAGGAGGCGGGGATGCCGCTCCTGCGGAAGCCGTTCGTGCCGTCTCCTGCGGATGCGATGCTGCTGGCCCTGGGGGTGGCGGGCAGTGATGCGCTCCCGGAGTGGCTGGAGCGCTCCGCCTCGTAGGGCCGTATGACCGCTGGTCCGCTGGGTGACGTATTTCGGGTACGTCGCTCAGCGGAGCACGAGCTGGACGATGGCGATGACGCCGACGGCCACGATCACGGCGCGGAGCACGGTCGGTGAGAGGCGGCGGCCGACCTTGGCGCCGATCTGGCCGCCCAGGGTGGAGCCGACGGCGATCAGGAGCACGGCCGTCCAGTCGAACTCGGCGACGAAGAGGAAGACGACGGCCGCGATGCCGTTCACCAGGGCGGCGATGACGTTCTTGACGGCGTTGATGCGTTGCATGTCCTCGTGGAGCAGCAGGCCCATCAGGCCGAGGTACAGCACGCCCTGGGCGGCGCCGAAGTAGCCCCCGTAGGCGCTGGAGAGCAGCATTCCCGTCAGTAGGGCGGGGCCGCCGTCGGGGTGTGCGCCGTCTCCTCCGGCGGCTTCCTGGCGTGTGCGCAGGGCCGCGGCGAGCCGGGGCTGGAGGATGACGAGCACGAGGGCGAGTCCGATGAGGACGGGCACGATCGTGTCGAAGGAGTCCGACGGCAGGGTGAGCAGCAGGACGGCGCCGGCGAATCCCCCGACGAGGGAGACGGCGCCAAGCCGGAGGATGCGGCCGCGCTGGCCCCGCAGCTCCTTGCGGTAGCCGATGGCCCCGCTGATGGAGCCGGGCACCAGGCCGAGGGTGTTGGACACGTTGGCGGTGACCGGCGGGAGTCCGGTGGCGAGCAGCACCGGGAAGGTGATGAGTGTGCCGGATCCGACGATGGTGTTGATGGTGCCGGCGCCGATGCCGGCCGCGAAGACCGCGAGTGATTCCCAGAGGGACATCGAGAACAGAGACGTGGACATGGACTGGGCCATCCCCTTTGCAGAGTGAGTCGCCTCCCCGCCATGAAGGTCGAGGGGCCTCACTGATCATGCAACAGGGGATGCCGGTCCGGGGCGGCGGGTGCTAGTCGATCGGGGGCTGTTCGCGCCGGTCCGTGCCGTTCGCCGCCTTGCCCCCGCCGTTGCCGTCGGCTCCCGCGGCCTTGCCGGTGTTCTGCGGGTTGAAGCCCGTACCGCCGCCCATGGGGCCGAAGTTGCCCATGGCTCCGGAGAGGCCCTTGAGGGCGTCTCCGATCTCGCTGGGCACGATCCAGAGCTTGTTGGCGTCGCCCTCGGCGATCTTCGGGAGCATCTGGAGGTACTGGTAGGCGAGGAGCTTCTGGTCGGCGTCTCCGGCGTGGATGGACTCGAAGACCGTGCGGATGGCCTGGGCCTCGCCCTCGGCCTTCAGTGCGGCGGCCTTGGCCTCACCCTCGGCGCGCAGGATGGAGGACTGCTTCTCACCTTCGGCGCGCAGGATCTCGGACTGCCGGACGCCCTCGGCCTGGAGGATCGCGGCGCGCTTGTCGCGGTCGGCGCGCATCTGCTTCTCCATCGAGTCCTGGATGGAGGTCGGCGGCTCGATCGCCTTGAGCTCGACGCGGTTGACGCGGATGCCCCACTTTCCGGTGGCCTCGTCGAGGACTCCGCGCAGGGCGGCGTTGATCTCCTCGCGGGAGGTCAGGGTCCGTTCGAGGTCCATGCCGCCGATGATGTTGCGCAGGGTGGTGACGGTGAGCTGCTCGATGGCCTGGATGTAGCTGGCGACCTCGTACGTCGCGGCGCGGGCGTCGGTCACCTGGTAGTAGATGACGGTGTCGATGTTGACGACCAGGTTGTCCTGGGTGATGACCGGCTGCGGCGGGAACGGCACGACCTGCTCGCGCAGGTCGATGCGGTTGCGGATCGAGTCGATGAACGGCACGACGATGTTGAGGCCCGCGTTGAGGGTGCGCGTGTAGCGGCCGAAGCGTTCGACGATGGCGGCGCTGGCCTGCGGGATCACCTGGATCGTCTTGACCAGGGCGATGAAGACCAGGACCACCAGGATGATCAGGACGATGATGATCGATGACATGCGGTTCCCCGTGCCCTTTCCGGCTGTCCGTGCTGCCCCGTTGATCGGAGTCTCGCAGACCCCGGGGCCGCGGGTCGGCTCCTTGGCTCAAGCTCGCGGGATCACATCACGACGGCGGTGGCTCCGTCGATCTCCACCACGTCGACCTGCTGGCCCGGTTCGAAGCTGCTGTCAGCGTCGAGGGTACGGGCGGACCAGATCTCGCCCGCGAGTTTGATGCGGCCTCCCCTGCCGTCGACGCGTTCGAGGACGAGCGCGCTTCTGCCCTTCAACGCGTCGATCCCGGTGCGGTGTTGGGGACGCTGCTCGCGGTGGCGGTTGGCGATCGGCCGGACGACGGCCACGAGCGCCACGGACACGGTCACGAAGACCAGGACCTGGGCGACCGGTCCGCCGCCGAACGCCGCCGTGACGGCGGCGGCGAGCGCGCCGACGGCGAACATGCCGAACTCGGGCATCGCCGTCAGGACGAGCGGGATGCCCAGTCCGACCGCCCCGATGAGCCACCACAGCCACGCGTCGATGTTCACGTGGTCATGGTAGGTCGGGCGGGTGCGGTCGGGACAGGGTGCGACCGTCCCCGTACGGGGCGTACGGGTGCCGGTTCGCCGGAGGTTGTCTAGCGGAGCGGGAGGCCCTGGGCGGTCCAGCGGTCGCTGTCGTTGCGCTCGACGACGAGGGGGAGGCCGAAGCAGAGCGACAGGTTGCGGGAGGTGAGTTCGAGGTCGATCGGGCCCGCGGTGACGACCTTGCCCTGGCGGATCATCAGGACGTGGGTGAAGCCGGGGGCGATCTCCTCGACGTGGTGCGTGACCATCACCATGGACGGCGCGAGCGGGTCGCGGGCGAGGCGGCCGAGGCGGCGTACGAGGTCCTCGCGGCCGCCGAGGTCGAGGCCGGCGGCGGGCTCGTCGAGGAGGAGGAGCTCGGGGTCGGTCATCAGGGCGCGGGCGATCAGGGTGCGCTTGCGCTCGCCCTCGGAGAGGGTGCCGAACTTCCGGTCGAGGTACTCGGTCATGCCGAGGCGGTCGAGGAAGGCGCGGGCGCGCTGCTCGTCGATCTCCTCGTACTCCTCCTGCCAGGTCGCCGTCATGCCGTAGGCGGCGGTGAGGACGGTCTGCAGGACGGTCTGGCGCTTGGGGAGCTTGTCGGCGAGTGCGATGCCGGCGACGCCGATGCGCGGGCGCAGCTCGAAGACGTCGCTGCCGGGCTTGCCGAGGGTGCTGCCGAGGATGGTGGCGGCGCCCTTGGTGGGGAAGAGGTAGCTGGAGGCGAGGTTCAGCAGTGTGGTCTTGCCGGCGCCGTTGGGGCCGAGGATCACCCAGCGCTCCCCCTCCTTCACCGACCAGGAGACCTGGTCCACCAGAGCCCGGCCCTCGCGGACCACGGATACGTCCACCAGCTCCAGAACATCGCTCATGAGCGTGTTGTCTCCCCTTGCAGTCTCGGTTTCGTCTGTGCACCGGTAGGCGCAGCCCCAGGGGAAAACCTACGCCACTCGGCGAGGGGTCCGGGCGCCAGGTTGGCCGCGGGGCCCGATCCGGGTCGATCCGTAAAGTGGGGGGATGCTTTTCGAACCACGTTCAGGGCGGTTGGCCGCCTGGGGGAACGCGCTGCTGGCCGGACTGGTCTCGCCCGACGAGGCCGTGTTGTCGATCGTGGGCGAGGACGCCGTGCACCGGGTGGAAGGGCTGCCGGGCGAATCGGGTCCGGTGGGCCTGACGCTGGCGCTCGGGCGGCTCCGGGCGCTGGGGGTGACCGGGCTGCGGGTGGCGCTGCCGGCGCCGGGGCACCCGCTGGGGCTGAGCGGGCCCGCGGAGTTCAATGCGCGGGCTCTGGACGCCGGGGAGGCGGTGGTCGCGGTGGGCGCGGCGGTGGGCCTGGTGCCGGAGGTGGCCGAGGCCGGGCCGGCCCCCGGGGACTTGCACGTCTCGGTGACGTGGCACTGCCTGCCGGTACGGGAGGCCCCGCCGGCGGACGTGCCGTCGCTCGGTGAGGCGGAGCGGGAGCTGGCGGAGGCGCTGCGCGAGGCGACGGTGGTCCTGACGCGGCTGGACGTGGCGGGCTCCGGGCCGGTGGCGGAGGCCGCGCTGTCGGCTTACCGGGCGCGGGCGGAGGCCGGGCGGGAGGTGCTGGCGCCGGGGTATCCGCCGCGGGCGGTGCGGGTGCTGGCGCTGGCGCAGCGGGTGGACCTGCTGGTGTCGCTGGCGTACGAGCACGGGCCGGGCGGTGCGGTGGCCGCCTCGGAGATGGCGGCGCGGACGGAGGCGCTGCGGCCGGTGGAGCGGGTGGCGCGCCGGGCGCTGGTGGCGGCGTACAACGCGGCCGTCGAGGAACGCGAGCGGGGCTGAGGGCCGTCCCGTGGGGACCGGCCGGGGTGTGGCGCGGCCCCGCTTCCCGGGGAGAGTGGGGGGAAGCGGGGCCGGGGCCGGGGCCGTGGGGTGGGGTCAGGCGTTGACGCCCGTGTTGCCCCAGACGCCGTTCAGCAGGCCGATCACCGTGACGGTGTTGCCGACCACGTTCACCGGGACGTGGACGGGGACCTGGACCTGGTTCCCGGAGGCGACGCCCGGCGAGCCCACGGCCTGGCCCTCGGCGGAGGCACCGCCGTGCGCCGAGGAGATGCCGGCGCCCGCGGCAAGGAGACCGCCCGCGATCATGGTGACGGCAGTGGCCTTCTTGATGTTCTTCACGTTCTTCGTCCTCCAGTACGTCTGCCGCGGCCAGCCGCCGCGGCACGTCATGAAGAACGGTCATCCGACGAACCGGATGCGCCATGTGGGCGACATACACCCGACCGTATGAAATTCGGGATGGAGCCGGACGGTCCGGTCCTGCCCGGGTTCAGTCCGTGATCCCGTGCCTGACCGCCCACAACGCCGCCTGGGTGCGGTCCGCGAGGTCCAGCTTCATCAGGATGTTCGAGACGTGCGTCTTGACCGTCTTCTCCGACAGCACGAGCGCGCGGGCGATCTCCCGGTTGGAGCGGCCGTCCGCGATGAGCGACAGGACCTCCTGCTCCCGCTCGGTCAGCGAGCCGCCCCGGCTCGACGAGGGCTGGCCGTCCTCGGAGAGCAGGGCCTGCGCCACCTCCGGCTGGAGCAGCACGTGCCCGGCGTGGACGGAGCGGATGGCTCCGGCCAGGGCCTCGGGGTCGATGTCCTTGTAGACGTATCCCGCGGCGCCGCCGCGCAGGGCCGGCACCACCGTGCGCTGTTCGGTGAAGCTCGTGACGACCAGCACCCGCGCCGGGTGCGCCAGCGCACGCAGCCTGCGCAGGGCCTCGATGCCGTCGGTGCCCGGCATCTTGATGTCCATGAGGATCACGTCGGGCCGCAGCTCCTCGGCCCGGGCCACGCCCTCCTCGCCGTCGGCGGCCTCCCCGACCACCTCGATGTCGTCCTGGACCTCCAGGAAGGTGCGCAGGCCTCGGCGGACGACCTGGTGGTCGTCCACGAGGAGCACGCGGATGGGTGTGTCAGCCACCGGGGACCTCCATCTCGATCGTGGTGCCCGTTCCGGGCTCCGAGTGCACGGTGAGGCGGCCGCCGACGCCGCTCGCCCGGTCCCCCATGGAGACGAGGCCGAGGTGACGCCCGGCCGCGCGGATGGAGGAGGGGGAGAAGCCCCTTCCGTTGTCCGTCACGGTCAGCACGGCTCCCGCGGCCCGGCGGGCGAGAGTGACCTCGACGCGGTCGCCGCCCGAGTGCCGCAGGGCGTTGTGGAGGGCCTCCTGGGCGACCCGGAGCAGCGCCTCCTCCTGGGTCGCGGGGAGGGCCCGTACACCGTCACAGGTGAAGGTGACGTGCGCAGTGTGGGCGCGGTCGAGCACGCGGACCTGGTCGCGGAGGGTCGCGACCAGGCCGTCCTCGTCGAGGCCGGCCGGGCGCAGCTCGGTCACGGCGGCCCGCAGCTCGTCGGCGGCCTCCGCGGCGAGGGCGGCGACCTGGTGGAGTTCGCCCTTGGCCCGGGCCGGGTCGCGGTCGACGAGGGCCGCGGCGGCCTGGGCGGTCAGCCGGAGCGAGAAGAGCTTCTGGGCGACGGCGTCGTGCAGCTCGTGGGCGAGGCGGGAACGCTCCTCGGCGATGGTGAGCTCGCGGCTGCGCTCGTAGAGCCGGGCGTTGGTGAGCGCGATCGCCGCGTGCTGGGCGAGGAGTGCGAGGAGCTCCTCGTCCTCCTCGATGAACCCGCCCGGGCTGCGTTTGTTCGCGAGGAAGAGGGCGGCGAGGGTCTCCTCGCCGTCGCGGACGGGCTGCCCGAGGAAGTCGGACATCTCGGGGTGGGCCGGGGGCCAGCCCTCGAAGCGCGGGTCCTTGCGCACGTCGGCCAGCCGCTCGGGGCCCTCCTGGTGGAGCATCGCGGCGAGGATGCCGTGCTGGCGGGGCAGCGGGCCGATCCGGCGCCACTGTTCCTCGCTGATGCCGTCCACGACGAACTGGGCGAACCCGCCGTGGTCGTCGGGGACGCCCAGGGCCGCGTACTCGGCGTCGAGCAGCTCGCGGGCGGAGACGACGATCGTGCGCAGCACGTCGCGGACCTCCAGCCGGCGGCTCATGGCGAGCAGGGCGGTACTGACGGCGGCGAGGCCGCTGCGAGGGCCGCCGAACCCGGGGCTGGCTGTCATGAGGTCACCGTACTCGCGGCTCTGACCTGCGGGATCGGGCTCCGGCCCCAGGGTGGGGGGCCGGAAGTCCTCGTCCGCAGGGAGGGGGCCCGGGGGGCCGTCTGCGCCCTGGGGATGAGGGCGGCCGGGGGTTTCTGGTCCTCAAGTCGGAGAATTTCGCTACTCATTGCATTGCTACAGCAACGCATGGTGAGACCGTTACGTAGCCGATGTGAGCCCGCACATAGGACCCAGGTCACTTACGAAGGAGCCTAGTGGCCACGTAAAGACGTTGTCAGCACTGTTGCGCCTAGCGTCGAGCCCGGAATTCCGGGCTCAACGGCCGCCCCTGATCCACTAAGCGGCATCGTACGTCACACCTTTGCCAGGCGATTTTGCCCCCGCTAAGAATTGCTCCCGTCGCACAGCGCCGCGGATCCCGGATCCCAGCGGCGCTTTCCTGCGGCTCCCGCTATTCGAAGAGGTTGCTACGCATGTCCAAGACCAGCACCCCCGGCCACAGTCGTCGCATGACGAAGGCGCACAAGATGTCCTTCGCCGCGCTCGCCACCATCGGCGCCGCCGCCCTGGCCGCCACCGTCGTCCCCGCCGGCACCGCCGACGCCGAGACGACCGTGACCGCCGCCCCCGTGGCGTGGACCCAGGCCGTCGAGGGTGTCCAGGCCAAGACCGTGCAGCACCTCAGCGCCCAGACCAAGCTGGCCACGGAGGCCGCGAAGCTGGAGGCCGCCGTGAAGGCCAAGGCCGCCGCGGCCGCGAAGGCCAAGGCCGACGCCGAGGCGAAGGCCAAGGCCGAGGCGAAGGCGAAGAAGGACCGCGAGGCGAAGGCTGCCGCCAGCCGTTCCGCGGTCCGTCAGCCGGTCTACGCGAACAACCTTGACGGCTGGATCAAGGAGTCGCTGGCGATCATGAAGGCGCACAAGATTCCGGGCACCTACAACGGCCTGTACAAGAACATCATGCGCGAGTCGAGCGGCAACCCGCGGGCGATCAACAACTGGGACATCAACGCCCAGAACGGTGTGCCCTCGAAGGGTCTGCTCCAGATCATCAAGCCGACCTTCCTCGCGTACCACGTGCCCGGCACCCCGCTGGACCAGTACCACCCGGTCGCCAACATCGTGGCCTCGGCGAACTACGCCGCCCACCGTTACGGCTCGATCGACAACGTCAACAGCGCCTACTGAGGGCCGCTGGCGGGCGGAGCAACCCCCATGCGCCTCAGGGCGGCACCCGGTGTCCGGGTGCCGCCCTGAGGCGTTGGTGCGGGGTTGTTCGCCGGAGCGGGTCCGACCGGCCGGAGCGGGTCCGGCTAGTTGCGCATGACCTCCGGCTCGTGGCGGCGCAGCAGCTTCTGCACGGCGAAGCCGCAGGCCACGCCGAGGAGCAGCAGGATCGTGATGTTCACGCCCCACTGGGCGACCGAGTGCTCCCAGAGCGGGTCGGTGTTGGTCGGGTTCTGCTGGTCCCACGGCGGCATGAGCTTGCCGAGGTTCAGCGTGGTGCCGGCGGCGGCGACGGCCCAGCGCGACGGCATCAGCCAGGCGAACTGCTCCAGGCCGGGCGAGTCGTACACCTGGAAGAGGATGCCGGTGAACACGACCTGGACGATCGCGAACATGACCAGCAGCGGCATGGTCTTCTCGGCGGTCTTCACCAGCGAGGAGATCACGAGGCCGAACATCATCGAGGTGAAGCCCAGCGCGGTGACCGACAGGCAGAGCTCGACGGCCGGCGGCATGAGCAGGCCCTCGGTGGGCAGGTCGCGCGGGGTGAAGCCGATGGCGCAGATGACCGCGCCCTGGATGGCCGTGATGAAGCCGAGGACGATCACCTTCGACATGAGGTACGCCGACCGCGACAGGCCGGTGGCGCGCTCGCGCTCGTAGATGACGCGTTCCTTGATCAGCTCACGGACCGAGTTCGCGGCGCCCGAGAAGCACATGCCGACGCAGAGGATCAGCATGATCGTGCCGGCGTCGCCGTTGAACCGCGACGGCGGCTTCGGCGGCGCGAGGCCGAAGGTCGCGGGGATGACCGTCGAGACCACACCCAGGACCGCGGGCAGGATCAGCATGAGGGCCATGAAGCCCTTGTCGGACGCGATCACCGAGACGTAGCGGCGGACCAGGGTCCACAGCTGGTCGCCCCAGCCCTGCGCCTTCGGCGGCATCATCTGCTGCATCGGCGGCATGGCGACCTGCTGGGGGGCGACCGCGTCGAGGTCGGCGGCGTACAGCTGGTAGTGCTGCGAGCCCTTCCAGCGGCCGGCCCAGTCGTAGTCGCGGTAGTTCTCGAAGGCCGAGAAGACGTCCGCCCACGTGGTGTAGCCGAAGAAGTTCAGCGCCTCGTCCGGCGGGCCGAAGTACGCGACCGAACCGCCCGGGGCCATGACCAGCAGCTTGTCGCACAGGGACAGCTCGGCGACGGAGTGGGTGACGACCAGGACGGTGCGGCCGTCGTCGGCGAGGCCGCGCAGCAGCTGCATGACGTCGCGGTCCATGCCCGGGTCGAGGCCGGAGGTCGGCTCGTCCAGGAAGATCAGCGAGGGCTTGGTGAGGAGCTCCAGGGCCACGGAGACGCGCTTGCGCTGACCACCCGAGAGCGCGGTGATCTTCTTGTCCTTGTGGATGTCGAGCTTGAGCTCGCGCAGGACCTCGTCGATGCGGGCGGCGCGCTCGGCCTCGGCGGTGTCGCCGGGGAAGCGGAGCTTGGCCGCGTACTTGAGCGCCGTGCTGACCTTCAGCTCCTTGTGCAGGATGTCGTCCTGCGGGACCAGGCCGATGCGCTGGCGGAGCTCCGCGAACTGCTTGTACAGATTGCGGTTGTCGTAGAGGACGTCGCCCTGGTTGGCGGGCCGGTAGCCGGTCAGCGCCTTGAGCAGCGTCGACTTTCCGGAGCCGGAGGGGCCGATGACGCCGATGAGCGACTTCTCCGGGACGCCGAAGGTGACGTCCTTGAGGATCTGCTTGCCGCCGTCGACCGTCACCGTGAGGTGGCGGGCCGAGAAGGAGACGTCACCGGTGTCGACGAACTCCTCGAGCCGGTCACCGACGATCCGGAACGTCGAGTGGCCGACGCCGACGACGTCGTTCGGGCCGAGCAGCGCGGTGCCGGACTTGGCCAGCGGCTGGCCGTTGACGTAGGTGCCGTTGTGGCTGCCGAGGTCGTGGATCTCGAAGCGGCCGCCCGCGGAGCGGAACTCCGCGTGGTGGCGCGAGACCTGGAGGTCCGAGACGACGAGTTCGTTCTCCAGCGCACGGCCGATCCGCATCACGCGGCCGACGGCGATCTGGTGGAACGTCGTCGGGCTGCGGTCACCGCCGTAGGCGGGACCCGCGCCCTGCTGCTGCGGCAAGTGCGGCTGCTGCGGCTGCTGGTGGGCGGCGGGCTGCTGCGCCTGCTGCTGCCAGGCCTGCTGCTGCGGCTGCTGGGCCTGTGCGGGCGCCTGGTAGGCCGGGGCCGCCTGCTGGGCCGGAGCCTGGTAGGCGGGCGCCTGGGCCTGGTAGGCCGGGGCCGCCTGCTGCGGTACGGCCTGCTGCGGTACGGCGGCGGCGCTCAGATTCAGCCGCGGGCCGTCGGTGGCATTGCCCAGGTGTACCGGGGTGCCCGGTACGAGCTCCGTCTGCTGGACCCGCGCGCCGTGCACGTAGGTGCCGTTGGTGCTGCCGTGGTCCTCGATGCCCCAACCCCGGCCGTTCCAGGCGATGGTGGCATGCCGCCACGACACCCGGGCGTCATCGATCACCACGTCTCCCTGGGGGTCGCGCCCCAGCGAGTACGACCTGGACGGATCGAGCGTCCAGGTCCTTCCGTTCAATTCCAGTACGAGTTCCGGCACTCCAGCCCCACTTAAGTCCCCCGAGAATCCCCCTGACGCCAGGGAGTCCGACGTCAGGGAGTCTAGGGATGGCGAACATCCGGGGGAACTATTTCAGGCCTGCGGCCACATGTGGAATCGGGGCCGTCCCGGGGGCGTCTACGTCTGCCCGTTGACGGGGGTGAAAGTCACCCGGAGAGTGAGATACGGGACTTCTCGCCCCGGCCGGGCCCCGTCCCGCCCGGCTCGCGCACACCGCACGCGCACACCGCACGCACACCGCACGCACGGCAGGCCGTTCTGCACGCATCGGGGGCACGCATGCGCCGCTTTCGCTGGGGAGACGTGCTCTTGCCGGCCCTCGCCGCCACCGGCTGGGCCTTCGTCGCCATGGCCGGCGTCGCCGCCCTGGGGCTCCACCTGCTCGGCGCCGACGCCCGGGGGTCCCTCGGGGCGATGACGGCCGCCGTGGTGGTCCTGGCGGCCGGCGGCACGGTGACCCCGTCGGGCGACGTCCCGGTCCCCGGCATCACCGGGCCGGGAGTCCAGACCTCACTGGACGTCATGCCGCTCGGGGTGGGGCTGGCCGGGGCGCTGGTCCTGGCGCGGGTCTTCCTGCGCTCGCTGCGGCCCGGGGCGCCGCCGGGGGAACTCGCCGTGCGCGCGGCGGCGGTGGCGACGCTGTTCGTCGCCGCGGCGGGCGGTCTGGCCCGGGCCGGGCACGACGCGGTCACCCTGGACGGGCCGCGGCTGCCGAGGACACCGCCGGAGCTGGTGGTCCCCGGGATCGGGGACATCGGCGCGGCGCTGCCGGACCGCATCGGCGACCTGATCGACACCCGGGTCACGGTGGGCTTCTCGGTGGAGTCCGGGCCGACGCTGTTGGGCGCGGCGGTGTGGGTGTCGGCCGTACTGGCGGTGGCGCTGCTCGCTTCGCGACGCGGGCCGGCGGCGTTCGCCCGGCTGAGGCCCGCGGTGTCGGCGCTGGTGACGGCGCTGCTGGTGGCGGTGGCGGCCGGGCTGGGGGCCGCGGTGTGGGCCGCCGCGGGCGACGGGCATCCGGGGCGGGCCCTGGGCGCGGCCCTGCTGGGGGCGCCGAACGGGGCGTGGACGGGGTTGCTGCTGGGGCTGTTCGTTCCGTTCGACGGCCGCGCCACGGGCATGCTGGGCCGCCTGCTGCCGGATCCGCTGGACGATCTGCTCGGGGTGCCCGCGCCGGAGCCGGTGACGGTGTCCCGGCTCGCTGAGTACGACGGGCGCCTCTGGCTGCTGGTCGCCGGGGCGGGGCTGCTGCTGCTCTGCGCAGGTGTGCTGGCCGCCGTACGGACTCCCGGGCGCGGGATCGCGGAGTGCGCGGTGCGGCTGTCGGCGTCGACCGCGGTGGCACTGGCGGTGCTGGTTCGGCTGACGGGCGTGTCGGTCGGGGGTCCCCCCGGCGGAGCCGGCGGAGTGTGGCCGTCGGTGCTCGGGGGCGACGCGGTGGACACCGGGGTGCGGCTGTGGGGCGACACGCTGTCGGCGCTGCTGCTCGGGGCGGCCTGGGGTGCGGTGGCGGGCGGTGCGGGGGCCCTGCTGGCCGGGCGGCGCGGTCCGCGGGCGCCGGTGTCGGCGTCCGCGGGTGCGCGGGGCGGAGCCGCGGGAGCGGGGGGGGGGTGGGGAGGCGCG
>LJCW01000074.1 GCA_001298555.1 Actinobacteria bacterium OV450 | reverse complement strand
CCGCCGCCGCGCCCGCCGCAACGGGCACGAGGTCCTCGCCGTCATCAAGGGCTCCGCCGTCAACCAGGACGGCGCGTCCAGCTCCATGACCGCCCCCAACGGGCCCTCCCAGCAGCGCGTCATCCGCAGCGCCCTGGAGAACGCCGGCCTGACCATCGCCGACGTCGACGCGGTAGAGGCGCACGGCACGGGCACGACGCTGGGCGACCCGATCGAGGCCCAGGCCGTGCTGGCGACGTACGGCCGTCGGCCCGCCGGCGACAAGCCGCTGTACCTGGGCTCGCTCAAGTCCAACCTGGCCCACACGCAGGCCGCGGCTGGCGTCGGCGGCGTCATCAAGATGGTGCAGGCGCTGCGGCACGGCCTGCTGCCCAAGGTCCTCCACCTGGACGAGCCGACCCCGCACGTGGACTGGGAGTCGGGCAACGTCCAGCTGCTGACCGAGGCCGTCGACTGGCCGGCGGGCGAGCGCCCGCGCCGCGCGGGCGTGTCCTCGTTCGGCCTCAGCGGTACGAACGTGCACGTCATCCTGGAGGAGGCGCCGGCCGCGGAGCCCGCCGAGCAGCAGAGCGGGGCCCGTGAACTCCCGCTGGTCCCGGTCGTCCTGTCGGGCCGCTCGGCGCGGGCCCTGACCGACCAGGCCGCGCAGCTGCACGCCCGGGTCGCCGCGGACGAGGCGCTCACGCTCACCGACCTCGGCTACTCCACCGCCACCACCCGGACCCCGCACGAGCACCGGGCGGTCGTCGTCGGCGCGGACCGCGAGGAGCTCCTCTCCGGCCTGTCGGCCCTCGCCGAGGGCGCGATCGCCGACGCCGGCGTGGTGGAGGGCCAGGTCCGGGACGGCCGCACCGCCTTCCTGTTCACCGGCCAGGGCGCGCAGCGCCTGGGCATGGGCCGCGAACTCCACGCCGCCTTCCCGGTGTTCGCCCGCGCCTTCGACGAGGTCGTCGCCGCGGTGGACACGTACCTCGACACCCCGCTCTACGAGGTGATGTGGGGCGCGGACGAGGCGCTGCTGAACAGCACCGCCTACACCCAGCCCGCCCTGTTCGCCATCGAGACGGCCCTCTTCCGCCTCGTCGAGTCCTGGGGCGTGCGGCCGGACTTCCTGGCCGGGCACTCCATCGGCGAGATCACCGCGGCCCACGTGGCCGGGGTGCTGTCGCTGGAGGACGCGGCCCGCCTGGTCACCGCCCGCGGCCGCCTGATGCAGGCGCTCCCGGCCGGCGGGGCCATGGCCGCCATCGAAGCCACCGAGGAGGAAGTCCTCCCGTACGTCGGTGACGTCGTCGGCATCGCGGCCATCAACAGTCCCCGCTCCATCGTGGTCTCCGGCGCCGAGGCGGCCGTCGAGGCGATCACGGAGGAGTTCGGCGGCCAGGGCCGCAAGACCACCCGGCTGCGCGTCTCGCACGCCTTCCACTCCCCGCTGGTCGAGCCGGCCCTGGCCGAGTTCCACCTGGTCGCGCAGAGCGTCACGTACCGGCCGGCGCTGATTCCCATCGTCTCGAACGTGACTGGCCGGCTCGCCACGGACGCCGATCTGGCCTCGCCCGCCTACTGGGTGCGCCACGTCCGCGAGGCGGTCCGCTTCACCGACGCCGTCCGCCACCTCGCGGGCAAGGGCGTCAACCGGTTCGTCGAACTGGGCCCCGACGCGGTCCTGACCGCGCTCACCCGGACGACGCTGGACTCCGAGGATGCGATCGTCGAGCCGGTGCTGCGCAAGAACCGCCCCGAGTCCCGCAGCCTGCTGACCGCGCTGGCGCACCTGCACGCCGCGGGCGCCCGGATCGACTGGGCGGCGTTCTACGAGGGCACCGCGGCGCGGCCCGTGGCCCTGCCCACGTACCCGTTCCAGCGGGAGCGGTACTGGATCATCGAGAACCCGCTCGGCGGGGACGCCTCCGCCTTCGGCCTGACCCCGGCCGGCCACCCGCTGCTCGGGGCGGTCATCCCCTCCCCCGACACGGACGGGGTGACCTTCACGGGCCGCCTCTCCGTCGACACGCACGGCTGGCTCGCCGACCACGACGTCCTGGGCACCGTGCTGCTGCCCGGCACCGGCTTCGTCGAACTCGCCCTGCACGCCGGTGAGCAGGTCGGCTACCCGGCCCTGGAGGAGCTCGTCCTCCAGGCGCCGCTCGTCCTGCCCGACCGCGGCGGGGTGGCCCTCCAGGTCTCCGTCGGCCCCGACGACCTGGGCCGCCGTACGATCCGCATCCACTCGCGGCACCAGGACGCGCTGCGCGACACCCCGTGGCTGCTGCACGCCGAGGGCCTGCTGGGGACGGCGCCCGCCGCCGCCGGCGCCGAGCTGACCGCGTGGCCCCCGGCCGGTGCGCGGGAGGTGCGCGTGAGCGACGCGTACGAGCTCCTCTTCCGGCAGGGCTACGACTACGGGCCGGTGTTCCAGGGGCTCAAGGCCGCCTGGCGCGAAGGCGACTCGGTGTACGCCGAGATCGAACTGCCCGAGGAGGCGCACGAGGACGCCGCCCTCTTCGGCATCCACCCGGCCCTCCTCGACGCCACGATGCACGCGCTCGGGGTCGGCGAGGGGGTCACCGGCGAGGAGCAGACGGAGCTGCCGTTCTCCTGGTCGGACGTGTCGCTGCACGCGGTCGGCGCCACCTCGCTGCGGGTGCGGATCACCAAGCACGGCGAGAACAACCTGTCGCTGGACCTCGCGGACCGCAGCGGCGCCCCCGTGGCCTCCATCGGCGCGCTGACGTTCCGCCCGGTCTCGCCGGAGCAGCTCGGCGGCGGCCGGCAGGACACCCTGTTCGAGATCGACTGGCGTGCGGCGGCACCCGTGGCGCCGGCCGCCGGATCCGGGTTCCAGGCATGGGACGAGGTGCCCGCGGGCCCGGTGTCGGGCGCGGTGGTCTTCGCGGTCCCGCAGGCCGGGGGTCCCGTCCCCGAGGCCGTGCGCTCGGTGGCGGGCCGCACCCTGGACGTCGTCCAGGAGTGGCTGGCCGACCCTCGGTTCGAAGGGTCCACGCTGGTCGTGGCGACCCGCGGTGCGGTGGCCGTCGGCGCCGGGGAGGGCGTCGACGTGGTGCAGGCCCCGGTGTGGGGTCTCGTACGCGCCGCCCAGGCGGAGAACCCGGGCCGCATCCTGCTCACCGACCTTCCGGCGGGCGGCACCGGCCCCGAGGGCCTGGCGGAGGTCATCGCCTCGGCCGAGCCGGAGAGCGCCGTGCGCGAGGCGGGCCTCCTGGTCCCGCGTCTGGCCCCGGTCACGGACCCGGCCGCCGACGGGCCGGTCCTCGACCTCGAGGGCACGGTCCTGATCACGGGCGGCACGGGCGGCATCGGCGCCCACCTGGCCCGCCACCTGGTCACCGAACACGGCGCCGGCCGGCTGCTGCTGACCTCCCGGCGCGGTCCGGCCGCCGAGGGCGCGGCGGAACTGGCCGCCGAACTCGAAGGGCTCGGCGCGCAGGTCACCATCACGGCCTGCGACGTCTCCGACCCGCAGGCGATCACCGCCCTGCTGGCCGGGATCCCCGCCGCGCACCCGCTGACCGGTGTGGTCCACGCGGCCGGCACCGGTGACAACGGCCTGATCGCCACGATGGACGCCGAGCGCCTGGGCGCCGTCCTGGCGCCGAAGGCGGACGCCGCCTGGTACCTGCACGAGCAGACCCGTGAGCTGCCGCTGGCCCTGTTCACGCTGATCTCCTCGGCGGGCGGGCTCACGCTGGCCGCCGGCCAGGCCAACTACGCGGCGGCGAACACCTTCCTCGACGCCCTCGCCGCCCACCGCCACGCCGAGGGCCTGCCCGCGCGGGCCCTGGCGTACGGACTCTGGGCGGCCAGGACGGGACTCACCGAGTCCATCGAGGAGGACATCCGCCTGATGGCCGCCCGCGGCCTGCCCGCCCTGGAGGTCGAGGAGGCCCTGGAGCTCTTCACCTCGGCCCACGCCCAGGGCCGCCCGGCCCTGGTGCCGCTCCGGGTGGACACGGCCACGCTCCGCTCGCGGGCGGACGAGCTCCCCGCACTCCTCAAGGGCCTGGTCCCCCAGCCCACCCGCTCGACGGCCCGCGCGGCCGACCGCGGAACGGACCCCGCGGCGCTGGTCGAGCGCCTGTCCGCCCTCCCCGCCAAGGAGCGCGAGCAGGCACTGATGGACGTCGTGCGGGCGCACGCCGCCGCCGTGCTCGGCCACGCCGGGCAGGACGCGGTACGGGCGGACCGCGGCTTCCTGGACCTCGGCTTCGACTCGCTGACGGCCCTGGAGCTGCGCAACCGGCTCGGCGCGCTCACCGGCTCCCGGCTGACGCCCACGCTGATCTTCGACTACCCGTCGCCCGTCAAGCTCGCCGCGCACCTGCGGGAGCTGCTGTTCGGCGCCGAGGACCCCGAGGACGACCTGAGCGCCGCCACCGCCGAGGAGCTGTTCGACATCCTCGACGGCGAGGAGATCTTCCAGTAGCAGCCCCGGCACACCCGCCGCCCAGGCCCCCGCCACGCACCGTGGCGGGGGCCTGCGTGCGTCCCCGCCCGACCGGGGCCCGCGTGCGTTCCCCGCCCCAGCGGGACCGGCTCGCGGCGCCGTCCGGACTCCAGTCGCACGTAAGGGCCGGTCAAGTCGACATGAACATGCTGTTAACAAGCCGCCGCTGATTCGCAGTGGCGCACCAAGGAGGTTTCTCCCATGGCTCTGCGCGATGTCCTCAACAACCTGAACGACACCGAGCTCGTCGCCAACCCGACCGAGGCCCGCCTCGCCGGTGAGGGCGTCATCGACCCGGCCAAGGCCGCGGTCCTCAGCAACGACGAGGCGTACGACGCCCCGATGATGGTCCTCAGCCAGATCAACGAGGCCTGATCGCTCGGCAGTCAGCAGGTAGAAGGCCGCCCGGGAGCATCCTGCTCCCGGGCGCCTCTGATCCCGAAGACCCTTCCCGACCGAAAGGCTGGCTCCCCGCATGACCGCAGCCGCTTCCCTGACTGCCACGCTCCGCGACAGGCTGCTGGAAGACGCCTGGGGCGTCTCGCACCGCATCCTCAAGAACGCCGTGGACGTGTCGGATCTGCTCGGCTCCGCCGACATCGAGCGCTGGCTCGACGCGAGCCTGCTGAAGTGGCCGTACTTCACGCTGCTGAAGCACGGCGAAGTGCCCCCCGTCACCTCGTACACGTCGGTGCGCGACGTCATCGGTCAGAAGCGGGAAGGGTTCCCCGACCCGGTCGCCGTCCGCCGGCACATGGACCGCGGCGCGACCCTCAAGCTCAACCAGCTCCAGGACTGGCACCGGCAGACCCGCGACATCGCCCGCGGACTGGAGGAGTTCCTCCCCGTCGCGGCGAACTCGTACGTCTTCTGGACCCCGGACGAGTCGCGCGGCATGCTGCCGCACCGCGACGCCGCCCACGTGGTCGCCATCCAGCTGGAGGGCCGCAAGGAGTGGCACCTGTACGCCGAGCCCGACCAGGTCGGGGCCGGCGCGGGACTGGACGTCGACGCGTCCCGCCCGACGCACGTGTTCACGATGGAGCCCGGCGACGTGCTCTACCTCCCGCACGGCTGGCCCCACGACGCGGTCGCCGTGGACGGCCCCTCGCTGCACCTGACGTTCACGCTGACCGACCCGACCCCGGAGAACCTGGTCGAGGCGTTCCTGCAGCGGTTCCTGGAGGACCAGCCGGAGCTCGTGCACCACTTCCACCAGCGCCCGCTGGACGAGCGGACGAGCGCGGTGCGCACGGCCCTGTACGAGCAGGCCCGGAACCTGGACGGCGCGCGGTGGACGCGCACGGCGGTGGACATGATGCGGGAGGCGATCGGCTGATGACTGTCACGACCCACACCCCCGGGACCCCCTCCCGGACCGAGGCCGCACCGGCCGCCGACGGGCTGCCCACGCTCCTGGACCATCTGGTGGGCGACCCCGCCGTGTTCTTCCGGGACCACTGGGCGAACCAGCCCGTGGTGCTGCGCGCGCAGACCGACCTGTCCGGCCTGATCACCGAGCAGGAGATGTGGGACGAGGTCGAGTGCGGCCTGCTGTCCCGCCCCTACTTCACCGTGTTCAACGAGGGCGTGCGCACCGCGATCAGCGACATGTCCACCAAGCGGCGCGTGGTCGGCCACGACCTCACCGGCTTCATCCGGGCCGAGCAGATCCACCGGGACTGGGAGGCCGGGGCGACCTTCAAGTTCAACCAGGCCGAGCACTGGCACCCGCGGATCCGCACGCTCGTGCAGGGCATGCAGCCGCACTTCCGCGGCGGCCTGGAGTCCTTCGTGTTCCTGAGCCCGCCCGGCAAGACCGCCATGCAGGCCCACTACGACGGCGCGCACGTCTTCGTCCTCCAGGTCTCCGGCACCAAGGACTGGGTCTTCGGCCGCATCCACCCGGGCTCGACCAGCGACTCGACCATCCACGAGGGCCCGATCGCCGACGAGGAGCGGGTGGAGGTCACCCTGCGCCCCGGCGACGTCCTGTACATGCCGCACGGAACGCCGCACTACGCGACGGCCCGCGAGGGCAACTCCATCCACATCGCGATCACGGTGGAGGAGCCGACCGCCGAGAACCTCGCCAACGTCCTGCTGGCCACGTTCATGGCGGACCCCCGCTTCACCGCGTTCGAGGAGAACCACCACCGGCACTCCCCCGCCGAGCGCACGGAACTCCTGCGCGAGGCCCTGCTCGCCCACCTCGCCGACGCCGACGAGAAGGCCGTCACCCGGGCCGCCGTCACCCTGCGCAGGGAGCACCGGTGAACCGGCTGCGGGCCTCCCGGCGTCCGTCCTGGCTGACCGGCGGAGGACCCGCAGCCGTCACCCGGGGCACCCTGCGCAGCACCACCGCGGAGCAGACGTGGGCCCGGCTGGAGCCGCTGCTCGCCGATCGGGGCATCACACGGGTGGCCGACCTGACCGGTCTGGACACCCTCGGCACTCCCGTCTGGACCGCGATCCGGCCCGCGGCCGCCACCCTGGTGGCGAGCGCCGGCAAGGGCATCGACCACGCGTCGGCCCGGATCTCGGCCGTGATGGAGTCGCTGGAGGTCGCCGCCTCCGAGCAGGCCCGTCCCGAGACCGTCGCCCACGGCAGCGCCCGGGACCTGGAGCCGGGCTACGGCGTCGCCGAACTGTCCCTGCATCCCGTCTCGCTGGCCGACGACCGTACGGAACTCGACTGGGTGGCGGGCTGGGACCTGGTCGCCGGCGCCCCGGCCCTGCTGCCCGCGGCGGCCGTCGGCCTGCGCGGCTGGGCGGCCGGTCAGTGGCAGCCGAGCACCTTCGTGACGACGACCAACGGCCTGGCCGGCGGCAACGACCACGTGGAGGCCGCGCTGCACGGGCTGCTGGAGCTGTGCGAGCGCGACGCGCTGGCGCGCCTCGGCGACACCGACGCCGTGCGGGTGGAACCCGGCAGCCTGGGCGACCGGCTGGGGCCGGTCGTGCAGCGGATCCGCGAGGCGGGCGCCGACGCCGTGCTGGAGCGGATCCCGTCGCTGCCCGGGACGTACACGTACACCTGCCGGCTGACCCAGCCGGAGATGTGGCAGGTCTTCGCCGGGTCGGGCTGCCACACCGACGCGGCCATCGCGGCCGAACGGGCGCTGCTGGAGGCCGTGCAGAGCCGCGGCTCCACGATCAGCGGCGGCCGTGACGACATCCCCGAATGGACGTTCCGGCTCCAGGGCGCCCCCGCGGCCCCCCCCCGCCCGGTCCCGGGTCGCAGCGAGCCGCTGCCCGCGCCCGGCGCCGTGTCCGCCCACACCCTGGACGAGGTCCTGGACGGGCTCGTCGACGCCGTGCACGCCCGCACCGGGCGGCCCGTCATCGCCGTGGACCTCACCCCGGCCGGCCGCCCGTGGCCCGCGGTGGTCCAGGTCTTCGCCCCGGGCCTGGGCCTCGTGCTCGAACACCCGCGCCCCCAGGAACTCACGAGCAGGAGCTTCACGTGACAGCCCGTCCGCCTGCCCGCTTCGCCTTCGTGGGCCCGACGCTGGCGCCGGCCGAACGGCCCGCAGGCTCCTTCACGTACCTGCCCCCGATCCGGCACGGCGACCTGTTCGCGCTGGACCTGCGGCCCGGCGACCAGGTGCTCGTGATCGACGGCGTCTACCAGCACTTCGCTCCGATCCGGCACAAGGAGATCCTCGCGATGCTCGCCCTCGGGGTGCGCGTCGCGGGCACGGCCAGCCTGGGCGCGCTGCGCGCCGCGGAGCTGGCCGGCTTCGGCATGCGCGGCCTCGGCCACGTGTACACGGCGGCCCGCTGCGGCGAGCTGGTCGCGGATGCCGATGTGGGTGTGCTGCATGCCGCTGACGGCGACGGAGGGCGCCGCCTCACGGTGGCGACGGTCGCCGTCCGGCATGCAGTCGCGGAACTGACGGCCGCCGGCCGGCTCTCCGCCGCCGAGGCGGCGGGCATCCGGCGGGTGGCCGACTCCCTGCACTTCACCGAGCGTTCCGAACGGGCCCTCCTCCACCATGCGGGCCCCGCCCGCCCCGCGATGCAGCGCCTCGTCGACCACCTGGCCGCCCACGGGGACGTCAAGACCCAGGACGCCCTCGCGGCGCTGCGCCTGCTGGAGGCCGAGTCCGCGGCGCAGCCCGCCGATGACTCCGGCTGGGGCCCCGCGGCCCGTACGGTCGACGACCGCGCCGGAGAACCGGCCGGGGAGGGCGGAGCGGCGGGCGGTGCCACCGTGGCCGGGGCCGTCTGGGAGAGTTCGTACGGGAGCGAGTGGGCGTTCGAGCGCAGGCCCGTGCGCGGCGGGTCCGCGGTCGGGTCGCGGCACGCCCTGGCCTGTCTCCAGCTGTTCGAGGCCGACTTCCCCGAGCGGCACCGCGCCTACGCCCGCCGGATGGCCGCGGCCGCCGTCGGCCTGCCGGCCGGCGCCGGCGGCGGCGCCCTGCTCGGCGCCGCCGGGTTCGCGCCCGCGACCCGGCCCGACGCCCGGCTGGGCCGGCCGACCGCCGCGACCGCGCACTGGTCCGCCGAGGACCGGCTGCTGGCCCGTACGTTCCGGCTGCGTCCGGGCCGGCTCGTGTACGCGGACCTGCCGCCGGAGGCCCTGGCCGGCACCGGCACCGCCGAGCTGGAGCAGTGGTGCCTGCGTCTGGCGGCCCCGGCCGGCCCACCCCCCGTACCGCCCGCCCACTGGCACGCGCTCCTGCGCCGGCTGTGGGGGGCGCAGCACCCGCACGAGTACCGGCTGTGCGCCCTGGAGCGCGGCTTCCGCGACGAGGCCGAAGCCGCCCGGCTCGCCGCCGCGTTCAACCCGGCGTTCGTCGCCCTGCTCACCGAGAGGGCGGCCGCCTGATGACCCCCACGACCTTCGCCCCCGCCGCCGCGCAGGACCCGGCCACCGCCTTCGTCGAGGCGCTCGCCGCCGAGCCCCGACCCAAATCCGTCGCCGCCTTCGACGGCGAGGGGTGGCTGCTGCTGCGCGCGGACGCCCCCGACGGCTTCGGCTCGCTCGTCCCCACCCTGGTCGGATACCGTCGCGGCCCCGCCGGGACCTGGGCGGCCGACTGGTCGGTGACCGAGCCCGGCGAGACCGTCGCCGTGCCGGGCGGCTTCCTCTACGTCCGCCGGCGGGCCGTCACCCTCCGGTCCGCCCGCGACGGCACCGAGCGCGTCGTCGAGCACGTCACCGGCGAGGTGGCCACACTGGCCCCGCGGCCGGGCACCACCGCCGTCGCCTGTGTGATCCGTACCGCCGGTCCCCTCGGCGCCCACCCCGACGGGCTGCTCCAGGGGTCCGACGCCGTCTGGTCGGCGGGCGCGGACGCGAGCCTGGCGGCGGTCCGCCGGCCCGAGGGCGCCTGGCAGGTCCGCCTGGTCGACGTCGCCACCAGCGGCGCCACCACCGGCGCCGCCGGCCGCGACCTGTCCGTCACCGTGCCCGACGGCGCCTCCCTCACCGGCGAGGCCGCCTGGTCGGGACCGGACACCCTGCTGCTCGGCCTCGCCCACCACCGCCCCGACGGGACCCGGCGGTTCGGCCTCCTCGCGGTGTCCGCCGGGGACGGCGCCACCGTGCGCAGCCTGCTCTTCGACGGGATCGACCTCTGCTACCCGGTGGCCGACCCGGACGGCGGCCAGGTCGCCTACCTCGCCACCTCGGTGCCGACGACCGACGCCCCGCCCGTGCAGTCCGCCTGCCTGATCCGCCCCGGCACCCTGGAGCCGGCCGTCCTCGACGCTCCGGCCGGCACCTGGCAGCGCCCGGTCGGCTGGGACGGCCCCGGCCGGCTCGTGTGCACGGCCGAGGACGGCCCGCGGCGCCGGCTGTACGCGTACGACACGGCCCGCGACCGCTGGCGCGACGTCCCGCTCACGGCTTCGGCGGAGAGCGTGCTGGTCCGGGGCGGCAGGGCCGCGGTGCTGGTGTCCGCGCCGGACACGCCCCCCGCGGTCGACGTCGTCACCCTGGCCGACGGGCACACCGAACGGGTCGAGGCCAGCGAACGGCCGCCGCTGCCGGGCACGTTGTCGTACCACCGGCAGGCGGTGCCGGGCGCGACCGGGGCGCTGGCGAGCTGGCTGTGCCGGCCCGCGGACGGCCCGGTGCGCGGGCTGGTCGTGTTCTTCCACGGCGGTCCGTTCAAGAGCTGGACCGAGTGGTCCTGGCGGTGGAACCCGTGGCCGTTCGTCGCCTCCGGGTACGCGGTGGCGCTGATCGAGCCCCCGATGTCGCTGGGCTACGTCTCGGCGGTCCCGGGCGGCTGGGCCAACTGGCGGTCGGGGATCGCCGCGGTGGCCGTGCGCCAGGTGGAGCAGCTGCGGGCCGAGGCGGGCCTGGCCCGGGTGCCGCTGGCGCTGATGGGCGGCAGCTTCGGCGGCTACCTGTCGCTGAGCACGGCCGCGGCGCTGCGGCCGCGGCTGATCGCCTCGCACGCCGCGCCGCTGGACCTCGTCCAGGTCGCGGAGAGCAGCGACGTCGGCTGGCAGTGGCTGCGCGAGTACGGCGAGCCGGCCTCGGCGCGGCTCCAGGGCTACCGCGACAACAGCCTTCCGGTGCGGCCGGTGCCGGAGGGCACCCGCGTCCTGCTGTCGCACGGCATGCACGACGGGCTGGTGCCGCCGACCGAGACGCTGCGCGTCCACCGGCAGCTGTCCCGCCAGGGCGTCCGCTCCGAGGTGGCGTTCTTCCGGTCGGAGGCGCATCCGCTGAGCCGGCCGCGCAACATCCGGGCCTGGTACCGGTGGGTGCTGACGGCTTGCGCGGGCGCGCTCGCGGGCGAGGCGGGGGGCGAACCCGCCGACGAGCTGACGGGTGAACTGGCGGCGCGGTTCGCCGAACTGGCCATGGGAGGCCTCGATGACGCGGCATGAGACCGGACCCGGGCGTCCGGTCGTCACCCGGCGGCAGCTCGCCGACGCGCTGGCCGCACTGGGCGTCCGCCCCGGTGGGGTGGCGATCGTGCACTCCTCGCTGCGCGCCTTCGGCTTCGTGGTGGGCGGCGCGCAGGCCGTGTACGAGGCCCTGCGCGAGGCCGTCGGACCCGACGGCACGCTCGTCATGCCCGCGTTCACCCCGCAGCTGTGCCATCCGGCCACCTGGCGCGCGGCGGACCTGGCGCGGACCGACCTGTCCGCCGCCGCGGCCGCGATGCCGGTCTTCGATCCGCTGCGCACGCCGGTCTCGCGGACCATGGGCGTGCTGCCGGAACTGCTGCGCGCGCTGCCGGGCAGCCTGCGCTCGCCGCATCCGCAGGTGTCGTTCGTGGCCGAGGGACCGCGGGCGCGGGAGATCACCCGGTCCCATCCGGACGCGTACCGGCTGTCCTCGCAGAGCCCGCTGGGTGAGCTGTGGCGGCTTGACGCCACGGCCTTGATGCTCGGCACCGGCTGGGACAAGTGCACGGCGCTGCACCTGGCCGAGTACGCCGTCGCCTATCCGGGGCGGCGGGCCGGCCTGTGGCCGCTGCCCGGTCCCGGCCCGGCCGGCACCCGCTGGCACGAGGTGCCCGAACTGCTCGTCTGGGAGGGCGACTTCGACCGGGTGGGCACGGAGTACGAGGCCTGCGGCGGCCCGCTGGCCCGGACGGCCGTCGGCACGGCCGTGTGCCGGGCCGTGCCGCTGCGCCCCCTGGTGGACTTCGCCGCGGGCTGGCTGCCCGGCCACCGCGACCTGCGGCGCGGTGTCGCCCCGCCCGGCTGGCGCGAGGTCGTCGACGCGGACGGTCCGCTGCCCCTGCCGCGGCTGGTCCTGGACCGCGGGCCGCAGCCGCGGCCGCAGCCGGCCCCGGGGGTGCCCGCATGACCGCCGGCGGAGTGTCGCTGCGCCCGGTCACCAGCGAGGACCTGGACCTGTTCGAGACGGGCTTCACCGGCGAGGAGGGCACGGGCGCCTTCCAGTGGTTCGGTTTCACGACCGCCCTGCGGGTGCGCCGGCGTCACGCCGAGGACGGTCTGCTCGGCCCGGACGGGGGCGTGCTGAGCGTGGTCGCGGGCCGCGACACCGTGGGCCGCGTGGAGTGGTTCAAGTCGACCTGGGGCCGGATGGACACCTCGTTCTGCTGGACGGTGGCCATCGGCCTGGTACCCGGCGCCCGCGGCCGCGGCTTCGGCACGCAGGCGCAGCGGCAGCTGGCCCGCTACCTGTTCGACCACACGCGGGCGGAGCGGGTGCAGGCGTGGACCGACGTACGCAATCTCGCCGAGCAGCGGGCGCTGGAGAAGGCCGGTTTCGCCCGGGAGGGCCTGCTGCGCGCCGCCCAGTGGCGGGGCGGCCGCTGGCACGACCAGGTGCTGTTCTCGATCCTGCGCGGCGACGAGGGGATGTCATGACGGAGACCGCGGACCTGACGGACCTGACGCTGGCGAACGGGATGCGCGTGCTGCTCCAGCCGCTGCCCGGCTGCCAGGTCGTCGCCACCTGCCTGCACGTGGGGACCGGCTTCCGCAACGAGCCCGTCGCCGGGGCGGCCCACCTGCTGGAGCACGTCCTGGTCCAGGGCTCCACGGCCGACGGGCCGCTGACCGCGGCGGTGACGGCCATGGGCGGCACCATGAACGCGCGGACCTCCGCCGACCACACCCAGTACACCCAGATCCTGCCCGCCGACGGGCTGGAGCTGGGGCTGCGCATCGAGCGGGACCGGCTGACCGCACCGGACCTGAGCCCGGAGCACGTCCGCGGCCAGATCGCCGTCGTCCAGGCGGAGATCCGGCGCAACGTGCTCCAGCGCCCGCACGGCGGACTGGTCCTGTTCGACCTCCCCGAGCTGCTGCACGACACCTGGGAGAACCGGCACAACGGCTACGGGGACATCGAGGCGCTGGAGTCGCTGGGCCCCGCCGAGCTGCGCGCCTTCTTCGACCGGTCGTACGCGCCCGGCAACATCCACCTCGCGGTCGTCGGCGACTTCGACCCCGGCCGGGCCCGGGAGCTGGTCGAGCGGCTGCTCGGCCCGGTGCCGGCGCGGCCCACCTGGCAGCGCGGGCCGGCCGTGGAGTCCCCGCTGGCGGGGAGCCGGTACGGGCGGCGCGCGGAGAAGGTCGCGCCCGCGGGCCGTACGGTGCTCGGCTGGCGGGTCCCCGACCCGCAGGCGGCGCCCGCGGACCACCTGGCGACCGTCCTGCTGAGCGAGCTGCTGGAGACGGTCGGCGGCGACTGCGCCCGCCACGAGGCGGGGCGGCACCCCTGGGGGGCGTTCCGGGCCCGCGTGAACCGGACGGGCAACCCGTTCGACGTCGCCCGCGCCTCGCTGTTCGCGGTGGAGTTCCCGCATCCGGCGGACACCTCCCCCGACGCGGCCGAGGACTGCCTGCGCGCCGTCTTCGCACGGATCGCCGACGGGTCCCTGCCGGTGGAGGCCCCGCTGTCGACCCTGCGCCGCAGGCTGGCGATGCACCTGCACGCCGAGCTGGACTCGGTGGCGGGCCAGGCGTCCTGGCTGGGCGTCGGCGCGGCCGTGCACGGGGACCCGGGCCACCTGGCGGCACTGCCCGCCGCGGTCGACGCGGTGTCGGCGGCCGACGTGGCCCGCCTCGCCGGGGTGTACGCGACGGCCCCGGCGGCCCGGATCACCAGCCTCCCGGCGGCCGCGGAGCCCGTACCGGAACCGATGCCCACGACCACGGGAGCCCCGGCATGACGGCCACGACGACTTCGAACCCGGCCACGCACGCACCCGTACCGCACTTCACCGCTCCCGCGCACCGGGAGCACGAGCTGGACCGCGGCACCCTCGTCGCCGTGGACCGCGCCGGCACCGGCGACCTCGCCGAGGCCCGGCTGCTGCTGCCGCTGGTACCCGGTCCCGCGGCGGCGCACGCCACCGAGGTCGACGTGGCCGCGGAGGCGCTGCGCGAGGCACTGGAGGAGGCGGCCGGCGCGCTGGCCGTCGTACGGGCGGAGGCGCGCCCGGACCGGATCGTGGTCTCGGCGCGCTCCTTCACCGGCGACCTCGCGGAGGTGTGCGCGCGGATCGGCGCCTGCCTGGGATCCGAGGGGCCGGGCTCCGAGGACCGGGGCGCGGGCGGCACGGGATCCCCCGGCCCGGGACCAGGCGGCCTGTTCGGCGCCGAGCGGGTCGACCGGGCCCGGGCCGCGGTGGCCGCCCGGCTGTCCGCGGCCGAGCGCCACCCCACGGTGGTCGCCCGCGCGGGCTTCCTCGCCGCCGTGTACGGCAGCCACGCCTACGGAAGCACGGCCACCGCCGCCCGCCTGCCCGGGGTGACCGGCGAGGCCCTCGCCGCCCTGCTGGCCGGGGCCCCGGTCACGGCGCGGCGGGCCGTGGTCGTCGGGCGCGGACCGGCCGGCGGACTCCTCGACGCGGCGCGGCCCCCGAGGCCCGCCCCG
>LJCW01000073.1 GCA_001298555.1 Actinobacteria bacterium OV450 | reverse complement strand
GTCGCCGGGGTCCACGGCGAGCTCAGCGAGGACTGGGGCACCCCGGAGTACTGGACCCGTCACCTGCGCGAAGCCGTCCGCTTCTCCGACACCGTCCAGTACCTCCAGGGCCGCGGTGTCGAGACGTACGTCGAGCTCGGCCCCGACGCGATCCTGACCGCGCTGGCGAGCGCGACCGTCGGCGACGTCGAGGGGACCGCCTTCGTCTCCTCGCTGCGCCGGCAGCGGCCGGAGGCACGCGAGCTGCTCGCCGCCGTCGGCCGGGTCCACAACCAGGGCGTCGCCGTCGACTGGGCCGCCTACTTCGGCGCCACCGAGGACCGCTGGGCCGATCTGCCGACGTACGCCTTCCAGCAGCAGCGGTACTGGCTGGAGGCCACGACCGGCGAGGGCGCCGGGCTCGGTGCCGCGGGCCTGGAGACGGTCGGACACCCGTTGCTGAGCGCCGCGATCGCCTCCGCCGACTCCGGCGAGGTCGTCCTGACCGGGCGGC
Organism: Actinobacteria bacterium OV450; assembly: GCA_001298555.1. GTDB lineage: Bacteria > Actinomycetota > Actinomycetes > Streptomycetales > Streptomycetaceae > Streptomyces. The sequence goes on along the minus strand of LJCW01000073.1, from coordinate 18,505 downwards.
TCTCGGTCGACACCCAGCCCTGGCTGGCCGACCACGACGTCCTCGGCAGCATCCTCTTCCCGGGCACCGGCTTCGTCGAGCTGGCCGTCCGCGCCGGAGACCAGGCCGGCTGCGACACCATCGAGGAACTCACCCTGCACGCCCCGCTGATCCTGCCCGAGCGCGGCGGAGCAGCGGTGCAGGTCTGGCTCGGCGCTCCTGACGCATCCGGACGCCGCACGGTCAGCATCCACTCGCGCGACGAGAACGCCGTAGAGCCCGTCTGGACGCGGCACGCGGAAGGCACCCTGGTCAACGGCTCGGCGGTGCCGGGCGGTGCCGGTCTGACCGAGTGGCCGCCGCCGGGGGCCACCCCGACGACGGTGGACGGGGCGTACGAGCTGCTGCTGGAGCGCGGCTACCACTACGGGCCCGTCTTCCAGGGCCTCAAAGCGGCGTGGACGTCCGGCGAGTCGCTGTACGCGGAGGTCTCCCTCCCCGAGCAGGCGCACGCCGACGCCGCCCAGTACGGGCTGCACCCGGCCCTCCTCGACGCAGCCATGCACGTGGCGCTGATCGACGACGGCTCCAGCACCGACGAGTCCACGGTCCTGCCGTTCTCCTGGAACGACGTCACCCTGCACGCGGGCGGCGCCCCGGCACTGCGCGTGTGCATCGCCCCGTCCGGCCCCAACACCGTCACCGTGACGGTCGCCGACGCCGAGGGGCAGCCGGTGCTGACGGTGGGCTCGCTGGTGTCGCGCCCGGTGTCGCAGGAGCAGCTGGGCGGGGCGCGTCCGGAGTCGCTGTTCGAGATCGCCTGGCGTCCGCTGCCGGCCTCGGCCGTGGCTTCGGCCGATGCCGTTGCGGAGCAGCACGTGTGGGGTGCGCTGCCGGAGGGTGAGCTGTCGGGTGCGGTGGTGTTCCACGTCCCGGCCACCGAGGGTTCGCTGCCCGAGGCGGTGCGTTCCGCGGCGGCGCAGACGCTGGCCGTGGTCCAGGAGTGGCTGGCCGATGAGCGGTTCGCGGAGACCACGCTGGTCGTCGCGACCCGTGATGCGGTGGTGGTGGACGCGGCTGAGGGGATCGATCTGGCGCAGGCGCCGGTGTGGGGTCTGGTGCGTGCGGCGCAGGCGGAGAACCCGGGTCGCATCCAGCTCACCGATCTCACCGCGAGCACGGACGACCTCGCCGCCGTCATCGCCTCGGGCGAGCCGGAGAGCGCGGTCCGCCCCGACGGCCTGCGCATCCCGCGCCTGACGGCCGTGCCGGCGCCGGTGTCGGAGCAGGGCCCGATCGCCCTCGATCCGGCGGGCACGGTCCTGATCACGGGCGGCACCGGTGGTATCGGTGCGCACCTGGCGCGGCACCTGGTGACGGTGCACGGTGCCCGGCATCTGGTCCTGACCAGTCGTCGCGGCCCCGAAGCGGAAGGCGCCGGCGAACTGGCGGCCGAGCTCGGGGAACTGGGCGCCGAGGTCACGATCACGGCGTGCGACGTGGCCGATCCGGCCAACATCACGACGCTGCTGGCGTCGATCCCGGCCGAGCACCCGCTGACCGGTGTCGTCCACGCCGCGGGCACCGGCGACAACGGTCTCGTCGCCACGATGGACGCCGGGCGCCTGGACCGGGTCCTGGCCCCCAAGGCCGACGCCGCCTGGCACCTCCACGAGCAGACCCGCCACCTCGACCTGCCCCTGTTCGCCCTCATCTCCTCCGCCGGCGGCCTCACCCTCGCCGCCGGGCAGGCGAACTACGCGGCCGCCAACACCTTCCTCGACGCCCTCGCCACCCACCGGCACGCCCAGGGCCTCGCCGCCCAGTCCTTGGCCTACGGCCTGTGGGCGAGCACGGGGATGGGCCAGTACATCACCGACACCGACGTGAAGCGCATGGAGCGCCAGGGCCTGCCGCCGCTCCAGCCCGAGGAGGCCCTCGCCCTCTTCGACGCCGCGTACGCCTCCGGCCGGCCCGCCACCGTCCCGCTGCACGTCAACCGCACCGCCCTGGCCGCCCGTACCGACGAGCTGCCCGCGCTCCTGCGCTCCGCCACCCCCGCCCCGCAGCGCCGCAACGTCCGCGCGAGCGCCAGCGCCAGCGGTGCGGGAGCCGGGGCCGCGAACGACCTCGCGGCCCGCCTCGCCGGGAAGACCGAGGAGGAACGCGACAGCGCCCTCCTCGATCTGGCCCGGGCGCACGTGGCCGCCGTACTGGGCCACGAGTCGGCCGACGCCATCGCACCCGACCGCGCCTTCCAGGAGCTGGGCTTCGACTCCCTCAGCGCCGTCGACCTGCGCAACCAGCTCAAGGCCGCCACCGGGCTCCGGCTGCCCGCCACCCTGGTCTTCGACTACCCGAACGCCCGCGCCGTCGCCAAGTACATCGGCGAGTCCCTGGGCGGAGCGGCGCAGAGCGCCACCACCCGTCCGGCCGCCGGCACCGCCCGCGCCCAGGCGGAAGACGACGACCAGATCGCGATCGTCGCGATGAGCTGCCGTCTCCCCGGCGGGGTCACCTCCCCCGAGGACCTGTGGCAGCTCGTCGTGGAGGGCCGGGACGCCGTCTCCGGCTTCCCCGTCGACCGCGGCTGGGACGTCGAGAACGTCTACGACCCGGAGCCCGGCGTGCCGGGGAAGACGTACTCCAACGAAGGCGGCTTCCTCTACCGGGCGGGCGACTTCGACCCGCACTTCTTCGGGATCAGCCCCAACGAGGCGCTGATCATGGACCCCCAGCAGCGGCAGCTCCTGGAGGTCTCGTGGGAGGCCATCGAGCGGGCCGGCATCAACCCGCACACCCTCAAGGGCAGCAAGACCGGCGTCTTCGCGGGCGTCATGTACCACGACTACGGGCAGGGCACCGAGGCCGCGGCCACCACCGGCGGCAGCCTGATCTCGGGCCGCGTCTCGTACACCCTGGGCCTCGAAGGCCCGTCCATGACCGTGGACACGGCCTGCTCGTCCTCCCTGGTCTCGCTGCACCTGGCGACCCAGTCGCTGCGCTCCGGCGAATGCTCCATGGCGCTGGTCGGCGGTGTCGCGGTGATGGCGAGCCCCGACATGTTCGTCGAGTTCAGCCGTCAGCGGGGCCTCGCCGCGGACGGCCGCTGCAAGTCCTTCGCGGGCGCCGCCGACGGCGCCGCCTGGTCGGAGGGCGTCGGCGTCCTCGTCATCGAGCGCCTCTCCGACGCCCGCCGCAACGGCCACCCCGTGCTCGCGGTGATCCGGAGCTCCGCCGTCAACCAGGACGGCGCGTCGAACGGCATGACGGCACCCAACGGCCCCTCCCAGCAGCGCGTGATCCAGAGCGCCCTGGAGAAGGCCGGCCTGACCACGGCGGACGTCGACGTGGTCGAGGCGCACGGCACGGGCACCAGGCTCGGCGACCCGATCGAGGCGCAGGCCGTCCTCGCCACGTACGGGCAGGGCCGCGACGAGGACAAGCCGCTGTGGCTCGGCTCCCTGAAGTCGAACATCGCGCACACCCAGGCCGCGGCCGGTGTCGCCGCCGTCATCAAGATGGTGCAGGCCCTGCGTCACGGCCTGATGCCCAAGACCCTGCACGTGGACGAGCCCACCCCGCACGTCGACTGGTCGGAGGGCAACGTCAAGCTGCTCACCGAGGCCGTCGAGTGGCCGGCGGGCGACCGTCTGCGCCGCGCGGGCATCTCCTCCTTCGGCCTCAGCGGTACGAACGCCCACGTCATCCTGGAAGAGGCCCCGGCGGCCCCGGCTGCCCCCGTGGTGGGTACGGACGAGACCCCGCGCGAGCTGCCCGCCGTACCGGTGGTGCTGTCGGCCCGGTCCCCCGAGGCCCTGGCCGGCCAGGCGGAGCGCCTGCGTGCGCACGTCGGCGGCCACGAGGACCTCTCGCTGACCGACCTCGCCTTCTCGACGGCGACCTCGCGCACTGCGCACGAGCACCGGGCCGCCGTGGTCGCCGAAACCCGTGAGGAGCTCCTCGCCGGCCTGGCGGCGCTGGCCGAAGGCTCGGCGGCGGGTGTGGTCCAGGGGGTCGTGCGGGAGGGGAAGTCGGCTTTCCTGTTCACCGGCCAGGGTGCGCAGCGTCTGGGCATGGGCCGTGAGCTGCATGCCGCGTTCCCGGTGTTCGCGGACGCTCTGGATGCGGTGGTCGCTGCTCTGGACGTGCACCTGGACATGCCGTTGTACGGGGTGATGTGGGGTGAGTCCGCCGGGGACGAGGCGCTGCTGAACAGCACCGCGTTCACGCAGCCCGCGCTGTTCGCGATCGAGACGGCCTTGTTCCGGCTCGTCGAGTCGTGGGGGGTGCGGCCGGACTTCCTGGCCGGTCACTCCATCGGTGAGATCACCGCGGCCCATGTGGCCGGGGTGCTGTCGCTGGAGGACGCGGCCCGCCTGGTGGCCGCCCGCGGCCGCCTGATGCAGGCGCTGCCCGCCGGCGGCGCGATGGCGGCGATCGAGGCGACGGAGGAGGAGATCCTCCCGCACCTGGGCGACACGGTCGGCATCGCGGCGATCAACAGCCCCCGCTCCATCGTGGTCTCCGGTACCGAGGAGGCCGTCGACGCCATCCAGGCGCAGTTCACCGAGCTGGGCCGCAAGTCGACCCGGCTGCGGGTCTCGCACGCCTTCCACTCACCGCTCATGGACCCGGTCCTGGCCGAGTTCCGGGCCGTCGCCGAGTCGGTTACGTACCAGCAGCCGAAGGTGCCCGTCGTCTCGGGCGTGCACGGGGAGATCAGCGAGGACTGGGGCACCCCGGACTACTGGACCCGCCACCTGCGCGAAGCCGTCCGCTTCTCCGACACCGTCCAGCACCTCGCCGCCAAGGGCGTCACCCGCTTCCTGGAGCTCGGCCCGGACGCCGTCCTGACCGCACTCACCCAGGTCTCCCTCGACGGGCAGAACGTGCTGGTCGAACCCGTCCTGCGCAGGAACCGCCCCGAGACCCGGAGCCTCCTGACCGCCGTGGTCCACCTGCACACCACGGGCGCGCGCATCGACTGGACGGCCTTCTACGCCGGCGCCGGCGCGCAGCGCGTCGACCTGCCGACGTACGCCTTCCAGCACGAGCGGTTCTGGCTGGAGGCCACCCCGGCCACCGACGTCGCCCACCACGGCCAGACCTCGGTCGGCCATCCGCTGCTCAGCGCGGCCATCACCCTGGCCGGTTCCGACGAGGCCGTCCTGACCGGCCGCATCGCGGCCGCCACGCACGCCTGGATCGGCGACCACGACGTGCTCGGCAGCGTGCTCCTGCCGGGAACCGGATTCGTCGAGCTGGCGCTCCGGGCCGGCGACCAGGTCGGCTGCCCGGTCCTGGAGGAACTCACCCTCCAGGCGCCCCTCGTCCTGCCCCGGCACGGCGGCGTCGCCCTCCAGGTGTCCGTCGGGGCACCCGACGACACCGGCCGCCGGACCGTAAGGGTCCACTCGCGCCACGAGGACGCCCCGGCGGACACGCCCTGGCTGCTGCACGCCGACGGTCTCCTCGGCACCCGCGCGGCCGCCGCGGGCACGGACCTCACCGTGTGGCCGCCCACCGGCGCCACCGCGGTGGACGTGAGCGACACGTACGAACTGCTCCAGGGCCGCGGCTACCACTACGGACCGGTCTTCCAGGGCCTCACGTCCGCGTGGACGTCCGGCGAGGACATCTTCGCCGAGATCGAACTGGCCGAGCAGGCACACGGCGACGCCGAGGGCTTCGGCGTCCACCCGGCGCTCCTCGACGCCACCATGCACGCACTGGGCCTCGGGGGGTCCGGTTCCGACGACGAGCCGGGGGAGGGCGCACAGCCGCTGTTGCCCTTCTTCTGGGAGGACGTCTCGCTGTACGCGGTCGGTGCCACGGCACTGCGCGTACGGATCTCCTGGACCTCCGAGAACACCATGTCCCTGGACGCGGCCGATGCGACCGGTGCGCCGGTGCTGTCGGTCAAGAGCCTGACGTTCCGCCCGGTGTCGCAGGAGCAGCTGGGCGGGGCGCGTCCGGAGTCGCTGTTCGAGATCGCCTGGCGTCCGGCGGCCGCGCCCGCCGATGTGGTGGCCGAGCAGCACGTGTGGGGGGAGCTGCCCGAGGGCGAGCTCACCGGTGCCGTCGTCTTCCACGTCCCGGAGGGCGAGGGTCCGCTGCCGCAGGCGGTGCGTTCCACGAGTGCGCGGACGCTGGCGGTGGTTCAGGAGTGGCTGGCGCAGGAGCGGTTCGCGCAGACGTCCCTCGTGGTCGCGACGCGTGGTGCGGTGGTCGTGGACGCGTCCTCCGATGCCATCGACCTCGCCCAGGCCCCGGTGTGGGGTCTCGTACGGGCCGCCCAGGCGGAGAACCCGGGCCGCATCCAGCTCACCGACCTCACCGGGACCGAAGACGGCCTGGCGGCCGTCATCGCCTCGGGCGAGCCGGAGAGCGCGGTCCGCGCCGGAGGCATCCGCATCCCGCGCCTCGCCCCGGTCACCGCGACCACCGAGGCCCCCGTGGTCCTCGACCCCGAGGGCACGGTCCTCATCACGGGCGGCACCGGCGGTATCGGTGCCCACCTGGCCCGGCACCTGGTGACCGGGCACGGCGCCCGCCACCTGGTCCTGACCTCCCGGCGCGGTGCGGATGCCGAGGGCGCGGTCGAACTGGCCGAGGAGCTCTCCGCGCTGGGCGCCCAGGTCACGCTCACGGCGTGCGATGTGGCCGACCCGGCCAACATCACCACGCTGCTGGCCTCGATCCCGTCCGAGCACCCGCTCACCGGCATCGTCCACGCCGCCGGCACCGGCGACAACGGCCTCATCGCCACCATGGACGCCGAGCGCCTCGACCACGTCCTCGCCCCCAAGGCCGACGCCGCCTGGCACCTCCACGAGCAGACCCGGCACCTGGACCTGCCCCTGTTCGCCCTCATCTCCTCCGCCGGCGGCCTCACCATGGCGGCCGGACAAGCCAACTACGCCGCCGCCAACACCTTCCTCGACGCCCTCGCGACGTACCGGCACGCGCTCGGTCTGGCCGCCCAGTCCCTGGCCTACGGCCTCTGGGCCCGCACCGGCCTCGGACAGTACGTCTCGGACACCGACGTGAAGCGCATGGAGCGCCAGGGCCTGCCGCCGCTCCAGCCGGAGGAGGCTCTCGCCCTCTTCGACGCCGCGTACGCCTCCGGCCGGCCCGCCACCGTCCCGCTGCACGTCAACCGCACCGCCCTCCAGGCGCGCGCCGACCGGCTGCCCGCCCTCCTGCGGCCCGCCACCCCCGGCACCCAGCGCCGCACCGCCGGAGCCAAGGGCGTCGCGACGGAGCTGATCTGGCTCCGCATCGGCCAGGCACCGGAGGAGGAGCAGGAGGCCGCGCTGCGCGAGCTCGTCCAGAAGCGCGCCGCGCACCTCCTGGGCCACAGCAGCCCCACCGCCATCGACGTCGAGCGGGGCTTCCTGGAGAGCGGATTCGACTCGCTCAGTGCGATGGAGCTGCGCAACGCCCTCATGCAGGACACCGGCCTGCGGTTGTCCCCGATGGTGGTGTTCGACAGCCACAGCCCGGCGCAGCTGGCCAAGGTACTGCTGGCCGAGTACGCCGAGCAGGGTCCCGGTACGACGGCCACCGAGGCCACCGCCTCCGGCTCCGCCGCCGCGTCGCCGGGCTCCGCTCCCGCCGCCCGGCCTCCCCGTGGCGCGGGGGAGACGCTGCGCGACCTGTTCCACGGGGCGGTGGTCTCCGGCCACGCGGACAAGGGCTTCGACCTGCTGCGCGCGGCGGCCGCGGTCCGGCCGTCCTTCGAGACGGCGGCCGAGCTGGAGCGCGTACCGGCCGCGGCGCGGCTCGCCGACGGTGCGGAAGGCCCGCACCTGATCTTCGTCAACACGCCGATGGCGACCGGCGGGGCGTACCAGCACGCACGTCTCGTCTCCCACCTCCAGGGCAAGCGGAAGGTCTCCGCGCTGCCCGTCCTCGGCTTCGACGCGAGCGAGAGCCTCCCGGCCACCCCGCAGGCGGCCGTCGAGGGCCTGGCCCGCACCGTCCTGGAGGCCGCCGGCGGCGAGCCGTTCGTCCTGATCGGCTACTCCTCGGGCGGCACCCTCGCCTACGCCACCGCCGGGCACCTGGAGCGCGCGTACGGCATCCGCCCGCACGGCGTCGTCCTGCTCGACACCTACAACGTCCACGACGGCGAGAGCGAGGGCGTCCCGATGGACGGCCTGGCGCTCGGCATGTTCGACAAGGAAGCGGCCTTCGGAGAGTTCGACACCACCCGGCTCTCGGCCATGGGCCGCTGGGTGGAACTCGTACCGAACCTGCCCCTCGAATCCGTCGCGGCGCCCGTCCTGTTCGTCCAGTGCACCCAGTCGTTCGTACCGGACGGCGACGACCCCTCGCCCGAGCTCACCCAGGGCAAGGCCGAGCCCTGGGACCCCGCCCACACGCTGCGCCCCGTCGCCGCGAACCACTTCACCATCGTCGAGGAGCGCGCGGACGACACCGCCCGCGTGCTGGAGGACTGGCTCGCCTCCGGCATCGCCGACGCTCCCGACGCAGCACAGACCGCCGACCAGACCCAGAAAGCGATGTGAGACGACGGTGGCACTCAAACCCAAAGGCACCGTGCCCTTCGGCCCGTACGAGACCTGGTACCAGGTCACCGGTGACCTCTCGTCCGGGCAGCCCGCGCTCGTCGTCGTCCACGGCGGGCCCGGCAGCACCCACGACTACCTCAAGAACCTGACGCAGCTGGCGGAGCACACCGGCCCGGTCGTCCTGTACGACCAGCTGGGCAACGGCGGCTCCACCCACCTGCCCGACAAGGGGCCCGACTTCTGGACCCCGGAACTGTTCGCCGACGAGCTCGACAACCTGCTGAAGCAGCTCGGCATAGCCGACGACTACGTCCTGTTCGGGCAGTCCTGGGGCGGTCTCCTCGTCACCAAGTTCGCGGCCGCCCGCCCGGCCGGCCTGCGCGGCCTCGTCATCGCCAACGCCCCCGCCTCCTACCCGCTGTGGCTGCAGGAGGCGGAGCGGCTGCGCGCCGACCTGCCGCCCGGCGTCAACGAGACGCTGCTGCGCCACGAGGCCGCGGGCACCACGGACAGCGACGAGTACCACAACGCGATGCGCCCCTTCTACGAGAAGCACGTGTGCCGCCTCAAGCCGTGGCCGCGGGACTACCTGGCCTCGTTCTACGAGGTCTACAACGACCCGACGGTGTACTACGCCATGAACGGCCCCAGCGAGTTCCACGTCAACGGCACCCTCAAGGACTGGTCGGTCATCGACTACTGCCCGCAGGTGGCGGTGCCGACCCTGCTGATCTCCGGTCGCCACGACGAGGCGACCCCGGCGACGGTCCAGCCGTTCCAGGACCTGATCCCCGACGTCCGGTGGGAGATCTTCGAGGAGTCCAGCCACCTCCCGCACCTGGAGGAGCCGGAGCTGTTCCAGCGGGTGATGAAGGAGTTCCTGGGCTCGCTGGCGGGCGCGAAGCAGAAGGAGACGGTGGGCCGTGGAGGCAACTGACCGTACGGGCAGCGCCCTGGTCTTTCCCGGCATGGGCCCCGTCCCGTTCGCCGAGGTGGCCAAGTTCATGCTGGTCAACCCGTTCGCCCGCGCCCTGTTCGCGGAAGCCGACGAGGTGCTCGGGTACTCGCTCTTCGAGCGGTTCAAGCACGCCGAGGGCGACTACTCGGACCACGCCCAGGTGGCGTTCCTCGTGAACTGCCTCGCCCTCGCCCGGTGGGTGGAGCACGAGTTCGACGCGCAGCCGGCCTTCTGCACCGGCCTGAGCTTCGGCGAGAAGGCCGCCGCCGTGCACTCCGGGGCGCTGTCCTTCGCCGACGGGATCCGCTTCACCGCACGCTTCGCCCACACCCTCGACGCGTACTTCGCCGAGGAGCACCCGGAGGAGGTCGCCACCCAGTCCTTCGCCCGGACGCCGCGCGCCCTGCTGGACGAGGTGCGGGCCGAGCTGACCGAGCAGGGCGAGTGGCACGACGTCACCTGCGTCGTGGACGAGGACTTCGCGATGCTCACCCTGCGCAAGTCCCGCCTGGAGTGGCTCCAGCAGCGGCTGCGGGCGGCGGGCGGCATGCCGCTGTACGTGATGGAGCCGCCGCTGCACTCCCCGGCGTTCGGCGGGCTGCGCCGCCGCGTGGAGGACGAGGTCCTGGCGGGGCTCACCTTCCGCGACCCGCACCTGCCCGTCGTCGCCGACCAGGACGGGGCCGTGCTCACGACGGGCGACGAGGTGCGGACCCTGCTGCTGGACGGCTGTGTCCGGCCGGTGGACTGGCCGGGCGTACTCGGCTCGCTGCGCGACAAGGGCGTCGGAACCCTCTACGTGGCCGGACAGGACGCCCTGTTCGGCCGGGTGGGGGCGGCGACCCGCAACTTCAAGGTCGTACCCGTCAACCCCCGGCTGGCCATGCGGCCGCGCCGCCGGACCCCGGCCGCCGCCTGAGGGCGGCGGCCGCGGCCGCGGCTGCGGGTCCGGTGCTGCGGCCCGTCAGCGGTTCGCGGCCTCGCGCAGCGCGCCGATCTGCTCCCACAGCACCGCGGGGGTGGCGAAGGTCTCCAGCGACAGCGCCTCGTCCGTGAACCGGACGTCGTACGCCCCCTCCAGGGACCCCAGGAGCTCGACCACGCCGAGCGAGTCCAGGCCCACGGCCCGCAGATCGGTGTCGGCCTCAAGCGGCTCTTCCGCACTGAGGAACGGCAGGTACTCCCGCAGCAGTTCCTCGAAATTCTTGTCCCAGCCCATGGTGACCCCAGTCTTTCCGCAGTGTCGGTCTCGTTTACCAAGCACGTGACGCTAAGACCGGCGGCGGCCGCCCGGGAACCCCGGCCCGACCCCTAACCCGCGAAGAAATCAACACGTCCCTTTCGGAGTGATGCATGTCTGACACCAAGCGCCACGCCTTGTACGAGCGCTTCCGCCGCGGGCTGGCCCTGTCCCCCGACCGCCCCGCCCTGCGGATCGGCTCCGAGACCCACACCTATCGCGAGCTGCACGAGCAGGCCCTCGCCTGGGCCGGTTCCCTCGGCTCCGCCCGGGTCGTGGGCGTCCTCGCCGGCAAGAGCGCGACCGCGTACGCCGGCATCCTCGGCGGGCTCTACGCGGGCGCCACCGTCGTCCCGCTGCACCCCGACTTCCCCGCCGTCCGGACCCGGCGCATGCTCGAACTCTCCGGCGCGGCCGCCCTGATCGTCGACGACCAGGGCCGCGCCGCCCTCGGTGAGGGCCTCGACGTCCCCGGCATCCCGCTCGTCGCACCCGACCCGGACCGCGCCCTCGACGAGCCGCGCCCCGTCGAGGCCACCGACACGGCGTACATGCTGTTCACCTCGGGTTCCACCGGCCGCCCCAAGGGCGTGCCGATCAGCCACGGCAGCACCCACCACTACTTCGAGCTCCTCGACGCCCGCTACGGATTCACCCCCGACGACGTCTTCACCCAGACCTTCGACCTGAACTTCGACTGCGGCATGTTCGACCTGTTCTGCGCCTGGGGCGCGGGCGGCGTCGTCGACGTCGTACCGCCGAGCGCCTACCTCGACATGCCGGCCCACCTCGAACGGCGCGGGATCACCGTCTGGTTCTCCACCCCCAGCGCCATCGGCCTCATCCGCCGCATGGGCGGCCTGGCCCCCGGCGCGCTGCCCACGCTGCGCTGGAGCTTCTTCGCCGGCGAGGCGCTGCGGGTCCAGGACGCCGCCGACTGGCAGGCGGCCGCGCCCGCCTCCACCCTGGAGAACATCTACGGGCCGACCGAGCTGACCGTCACCATCACCGCGTACCGCTGGGACCCGCAGACGTCACCCGGCCAGGCCGTCAACGGGCTCGTCCCGATCGGCGCCGTCCACGCCGGCCACGACCACGTCCTCCTCGACGAAGACGGCGCCGAGACCGCCGTCGAGGGTGAACTGCTGATCACCGGGCCGCAGATGGCCACCGGCTACCTCGACCCGCAGGACGACGGGGGCCGCTTCGTCGAGCGCGACGGCCGCGTCTGGTACCGCACCGGGGACCGGGTCCGCCGACTGCCCGGCGGCGACCTGATCTACCTGGGCCGGCTGGACTCCCAGGTCCAGGTCCAGGGCTGGCGGGTCGAGCTCGCCGAGGTCGACCACGCACTGCGCGCCTGCGCGGGCGTCGAGGACGTGGTGACCGTCGCGCGGCCCGTGGACGGCAGCACCGAGCTCGTCGTCTTCTACACCGGCGAGGTCCGCCCCGCGGCCGAACTCGCCCGGAGCCTGCGCGAGGTCCTGCCGCACGGCATGCTGCCCCGCCGCTTCGAGCACGTACCCGAGTTCCCCCTCAACTCCAACCGCAAGGTGGACCGGCCGGTGCTCGCCGCCCGGGCCGCCGACCTGCTCGCACCGCGCGCCCGGCGCGCGGCCTGACCCGGGCGTGCGGTCCCCGGCCGGGCCGGTGGCGCGGGCGGCCCCTCAGGCCACGGCCGCCGGTGCCACCGGCTCCAGGCCCATGGGCAGGTCGCCGCGCGAGGTGATCTGGAGCTTGCGGTACACGCGCGTCAAGTGCTGCTCGACCGTGCTGACCGTCAGGTAGAGCTTCGCCGAGATCTCCCGGTTGGTCAGCCCCTGCGCCGCCAGCGTCGCCACCCGCTGCTCGGAACTGCTGAGCTTCGCCGCGGCGCCCGCACCCGCGCCCGCGCCCGCACCCGCGCCCGCGCCCGTGCCCGTGCCCGTGCCCGTACCCGTGCCCGTACCCGCCTCGGACGGCGTCCGGTCCCGGGCGGCCGGAGCCGCCAACGGCGCATCGGGCAGGATCTCCCGGCACAGCGCGGTGGCGTCCGACTCCTTCGCCAGGTTCCACGCCGAACGGATCATCGCGCTGCCCTTCGAGGCAGAACCGTCCGCCTGGAGCGCCCGCCCCAGCTCGGCCATCGCCCGCGCCGTCTCCACCCGGTCCCCGGAGCGGTGCAGCGCGTCCACGGCCTGGCCCAGTACGGCCGTACGCCGCTTGGGATCGCCGGCCATCGCCCGGATCCGCAGCGACACCCCCTGCACCCACGGCCGCTGCGCGTCCGGCAGGGCGAGCTGGCGGAGGGCGAGCTGCTCGGCCCGCGCCCTCTCGCCCAGTCGCAGCAGCGCCTCCGCCGCATCCGTACGCCACGGCAGGAACGCCGGCCGGTCCATGTGGCCGCTCTCCATCAGGCGTCCGGCCTCCAGGAAGTCCGCGAGCGCCGCGTGCGGCTGATTGACCGCCAGCCGGTACAGCCCGCGGGCCCGCAGGAACGCCAGCCCGTACAGGCCCGTGAGCAGCCCCTGCGGCACCTGCCGGTCCGCGAGCCGGGACGCCTCCGTGAACCGGCCCATCGCCGTGGACGCCCGGATCAGCACCGCCGCCGGTGCGCACGGGAAGCTCCCGCCGCGCTCCGGAAGGGCCTCCAGGGCGGCCGTCGCCTGCCCGTGCGCACCCCGCAGATCGCCCATCCGCAGCAGCGCCTCGGCGTGCAGGGCGGCGAACACCGCGTGCCAGCCCGGCGCCTGGCAGCGGCGGGCCTCCTCCAGCAGGTTCCGGCTCCACGGCACGGCCCGCTCGGGATGCTCCGAGCAGATCAGCGACCGTACGGCCTGCGCCAGCGGCGCCACCGTGGCATCGGTCAGCCGGGCCGACTGGAGCAGCCGCTCGCTCACCGCGGCCGGGGCGTCCAGCAGCGTGTCCAGCGGGGAGGCGGCCGGCTCGCCGACGGCGTCCGGCAGCAGCCCGGCGGCCTCGGCGACCTGCCCCTGCGCGAGCAGCAGCGCGGCCAGCGGCTGCACCTGCTCGGTGTCCAGCAGACCGGCCCGCGCGGACTCCAGCAGCGCGCCCAGCCGCCGCTCCGCGGCCGCCGGGTCGAACCGGGCGGTGATCTGCGCGAGCCGCACCCCGATCCCGCGGCGCACGTGCTCCTCGCCCCGTCCCTGCACGGCGAGTTCCAGCAGCCGCGACGCCTCCCGCGCGTCATTGCGTACGAGCAGCTCCTCGGCCGCGTCCCGCAGTACGGCGACCTCCGCGGGCCCGCACTCCACGGCCCCGCCCCCGTCACCGGCGGCCAGCAGGTGCCCGGCCACGGCGAGCACCGGCCCCCGGTCCTCGCCCAGCACCCGGGCGGCCGCGACGTGCAGCGCGGTCCGGGTCTGCGGATCGCAGTCCTCCAGTGCCGCGGCACGTGCCGCGGGGTGACGGAAGCCCGTCCCGTCCAGCAGGCCCGAAGCCTCCAGCGCGGCCAGCCCGCGCCGGGCCGCCGCCGCATCGAGCCCGGTCAGCCGGGTGATACGGGCGGCGGACGCCTGCTCGCCGAGCAGCGCCACCGCCCGGGCCAGCGCGGGCCCGTCCGGCCCGCTGCGCCGCAGGCACGTCGCGACGGCCTGGGCGAACGGCCCGCCCGGCTCGGGGCCGCCGGCGTCCGCGTCCGCGAACCCGGCGGCCTCCTCGACGAGCGCGCGCAGCAGCAGGGGGTTGCCGCCGCTGATCCGGTGCAGCTCCACGGCGTCCTCGGGGCGGCCCCGTACGAGCGCCACCTCGTCCGCGGTGAGCCGCTCCAGGCGGATCCGCCGGAAGTGCGGCTGGCGCATCAGCTCGGTGGTGAACGCGGGATCCTGCGCCGGGACGTGCAGTGCGCCGGCGACCACGACGAGCACCGGGGCGGTCCGCGCGTGCCGGGCCAGGTACTGCACGTACTGCAACGACTCGCGGTCCGCGTACTGGACGTCGTCGACGCAGAGCACGACCGGGCCGTCCATGCTCAGTTCGCGCAGCTCCGCGCAGAACGCCTGCATCGCCTCGACCCGCGAGGGCGCCCCGGGGCCGTCGGACGGCCTCGGCAGGGCGAAGACCTGCTCGCTGTTGACCAGCTGGCGCAGCACACCGAGCGGCACCTGCTGTTCCTCGGCGGCGCCGACGGCGTACAGGACCGTCGCGCCGGTCGCGGCGGCCCGCTCGGCGACGAGGTCGACGAGCGCGCTCTTGCCGCATCCCGTGCCGGCCTCGATCAGAACGATCCGGGAGCCCCCCGCGGCGCAGTCCGCGAGTGCCGTCTCCAGGAGGTCGATTCCGGCTTCCCTGCCCGCCAAGCCCGCCCGTGTCATAGTCGCCCCCGCCGTTGAAGGTCCACCCCTAACCGAGGACAGGATGGAGTTCGGCCGCTACAGAGGGGGTCGAGGAGGGGCGGAGATCGGGACGGGAACCGGCCAGGACGGCCTCAGGGCGCCGGCTGTACGCACAGCAGACCGGCGTCGCGCATTTCCTCGACCCAGATGTCGAGATCGGCCCGCGCGTTTTCCGGTGCGGTGTTCCACAATTCGGCGAGGGTATCGGCGGCGATTCCCGCATCTCCGTCGTGGCGGCGCAGCACAATCCACATGGCGGTGCCCACCGGACCGCACCGGAAACGACCCGGACCGGCAACGGAATCGGCGCGCAGTTCCAGACAGCCGTCCGCATCCACGGCGGCGGCGACCACACCAGGCGTCGGTCGGACGCGCACGGCCACCTCCAGTGCCGGATCCGAGAAGCGTCGGCACCAGCCGATCGAGGACACCTCAAGTTATGGGCGAACGCCCGCCGGATCCATGGCGGCCGCCGCACTCTGGGGTGGCAGTTCGGGCCGACCCCCTACGGAGGGGTGAAAGCGCCCGGTCGGAAGTAGGGGGAGCGGACCGCCGCGGGAGCGGCGCTTCCGGCGGAATACCGCTCCCATTCCGGCGGAAAAGAACGTACGCGTGAGCTGCCGTCGGGGCTGCCGACTGGGCATCGACTGAAATCCACGGGCCAAACCGGATCGCTTCCGTTTGGCCGAATACCGTACAGGCTGCCGGCGGAATGGGGCGGTGGAAAACCGGGTGTCCGGATTTCCCGCGCGCAGCGACCGTTCCTCGACCGGTCCTCCAGTGGTCCTGGACGGGTTCGCGAGCGCGTCCGTGCCGGTGGCCGAGGACCGGCGGCGGGATGCCGAGAGCGGTGCGGCAGGCCGGTCCCAGCCGCTCAACGGGCGGTCGAGTCTGACGCGATCGCGGTTCGCAAGGCTGATCCCTGCCCTGCTCATCCTCGGAGGTACCAGGTGAATCCGCCCACGCCCGTCGTCACCGACGACGTCCCCGACGTCGTCCCCAGCCAGAGCGGGACAGCCCCGGCCCCGAGCGGCAAGGAAGTGCGCCGTCTCGACCGGGTGATCATCCGTTTCGCGGGTGACTCGGGTGACGGCATGCAGCTCACGGGTGACCGGTTCACCTCGGAGACGGCGTCCTTCGGGAACGACCTCTCCACGCTGCCGAACTTCCCGGCCGAGATCCGCGCCCCTGCCGGCACCCTGCCCGGTGTCTCCTCGTTCCAGCTGCATTTCGCCGATCACGACATCCTGACGCCGGGCGACGCCCCGAACGTGCTGGTGGCGATGAATCCGGCGGCGCTGAAGGCGAACATCGGGGACGTCCCGCGCGGCGCCGAGATCATCATCAACACCGATGAATTCACCAAGCGCCCGATGGCGAAGGTCGGCTATGACACCTCGCCGCTGGAAGACGGCTCGCTGGGCGCCTACAACATCCACCCGGTGCCGCTGACCACGCTCACCGTGGAGGCGCTGAAGGATTTCGGGCTCTCCCGCAAGGAGGCCGAGCGCAGCAAGAACATGTTCGCGCTCGGGCTCCTGAGCTGGATGTACCACCGGCCCACCGAGGGCACCGAGAACTTCCTGCGGCAGAAGTTCGCGAAGAAGCCGGACATCGCCGAGGCGAACGTGGCCGCGTTCCGTGCGGGCTGGAACTTCGGCGAGACGACCGAGGACTTCGCGGTCTCCTACGAGGTCGCCCCGGCGACGAGGGCGTTCCCGACCGGCACCTACCGCAACATCTCGGGGAACCTCGCCCTGTCCTACGGGCTGATCGCGGCGAGCCGCCTGGCCGACCTGCCGCTCTACCTGGGCTCCTACCCGATCACCCCGGCCTCGGACATCCTGCACGAGCTGAGCAAGCACAAGAACTTCGGCGTGCGGACCTTCCAGGCCGAGGACGAGATCGCCGGGATCGGCGCGGCGCTCGGCGCGGCCTTCGGCGGCGCCCTCGGCGTGACCACCACCTCCGGCCCCGGCGTCGCCCTGAAGTCCGAGACGATCGGGCTGGCGGTGTCGCTGGAGCTGCCGCTGCTGATCGTGGACATCCAGCGCGGCGGGCCCTCCACCGGCCTGCCGACCAAGACCGAGCAGGCGGACCTGCTCCAGGCCATGTACGGCCGCAACGGCGAGGCCCCCGTGCCCGTCGTGGCGCCCCGGACCCCCGCGGACTGCTTCGACGCGGTGCTGGACGCGGTGCGGATCGCGCTGACGTACCGGACCCCGGTGTTCCTGCTCTCCGACGGATACCTCGCCAACGGCTCCGAGCCCTGGCGGATCCCCGACGTCGCCGACCTGCCGGACCTGAAGGTGCAGTTCGCCTCCGGGCCCAACCAGCAGCTCGCGGACGGCACCGAGGTGTTCTGGCCGTACAAGCGCGACCCGCAGACCCTGGCCCGCCCCTGGGCGGTCCCGGGGACGCCCGGTCTGGAGCACCGGATCGGCGGCATCGAGAAGCAGGACGGCACGGGCAACATCTCGTACGACCCGGCCAACCACGACTTCATGGTCCGCACCCGCCAGGCCAAGATCGACGGCATCGAGGTCCCCGACCTGGACGTCGACGACCCGGACGGCGCCCGCACCCTCGTCCTGGGCTGGGGCTCCACCTACGGCCCCATCACCGCCGCGGTGCGCCGGCTGCGCAACGCCGGCGTCCCGGTCGCACAGGCCCACCTGCGCCACCTCAACCCCTTCCCGAGGAATCTCGGGGAGGTCCTGAAGCGTTACGACAAGGTAGTGGTGCCGGAGATGAACCTCGGGCAGCTCGCCACCCTGATCCGGGCGAAGTACCTGGTCGACGCCCGGTCGTACACCCAGGTCAACGGAATGCCGTTCAAGGCCGAGCAGCTCGCGAAGATTCTCAAGGAGGCCGTCAATGACTGAGGTGACCGACGCCCCCCACCTGCTCTCGCTGGTGCCCAAGGCCGAGGCCCGGCAGTCCATGAAGGACTTCAAGTCGGACCAGGAGGTCCGGTGGTGCCCCGGCTGCGGCGACTACGCGGTCCTGGCGGCGGTGCAGGGCTTCATGCCCGAGCTCGGGCTGGCGAAGGAGAACATCGTCTTCGTCTCCGGGATCGGCTGCTCCTCGCGCTTCCCGTACTACATGAACACCTACGGGATGCACTCCATCCACGGCCGCGCCCCGGCCATCGCCACCGGCCTGGCCACCTCCCGCCGCGACCTGTCCGTCTGGGTCGTCACCGGTGACGGCGACGCCCTCTCCATCGGCGGGAACCACCTGATCCACGCCCTGCGCCGCAACGTCAACCTCAAGATCCTGCTCTTCAACAACCGGATCTACGGACTCACCAAGGGCCAGTACTCACCCACCTCCGAAGTCGGCAAGATCACCAAATCCACGCCGATGGGATCCCTCGACGCCCCCTTCAACCCCGTCTCCCTCGCCCTCGGCGCCGAAGCCACCTTCGTCGCCCGCACCGTCGACTCCGACC
>LJCW01000072.1 GCA_001298555.1 Actinobacteria bacterium OV450 | reverse complement strand
CCCGCCGGCGGTGGCGGGGTCGGGCGCGGCGGAGGCGGCGGCGGGGGCAGCCGCCGGGGGGCCGGCCTCGGATGCGCCGGCCCCGGTCGGCGTGGAGGGCGGCCCGGGGGCCGGATCCGTGCCTGCGGACCGCTTGCCGCTCTGACGGGTGACACTGGGGGACATCGTTGCTCCCGGGTTGATGGTCCGGCGGGGAAAGGGACGGAAATCCGATTCGCGGGAATCCCGACGACGCGGAGAATGCGCAGGACAACGCTTCTCGAAAAAGTCCGTCGGTGAATCATCCCGCGCCCGCCCGCGCGGAGGAAGTGCGTACGGGTCGTGGTGGTGAGACCACCAGTCACCGATCAGCCGGCTCCTCTGACCTGCTGAAATCACTACAGGAACCTGCCTGTTGGCCCCCGCGGTGGTGGCGGCACCACCCGGACCGAACAGCCCAGGCAATTCGGCCGCACCTCCGGTAGCTTTCTCGGCATCCCCCACCGCGCACCGCATGTTCGCATCGCAATTCGCTCGCGGATTCCCCCTCTTTCGAAGGAGCAGAAAACGTGTCGACGGACAGAATGCGTACCCGGGTGACCCGACTCGACACGCTGACCGGGTTACGCTTCCCCGCCGCCTTCGTGGTGTTCCTGTACCACGCGGCGCTGCTGGCCTTCCTGGGCGTGCCCTGGCTGAGCAGCAGCTCGGCCGTGACCACGTACTACGACGCGGTCGCCCACGCCGGCGCCCTCGGTGTCACGTTCTTCTTCGTGCTCAGCGGCTTCGTGCTGACCTGGTCGGCCCGGGACACCGACACGGCGCCGCGCTTCTGGCGGCGCCGCTTCCTCAAGATCGCCCCCAACTACGTGGTGGTCTGGGCGCTGGCCATGCTGGTGTTCGCCGCCCCGCTGACGGACATGACGACCGGGCTGCTCAACCTGTTCATGGTGCAGGTCTGGTACCCGGACTTCGCGATCAACTTCGGGGTCAACCCGGCGGGTTGGTCCCTGGGCGTCGAGGCGGTCTTCTACCTCCTCTTCCCGGTCCTGATCCACTGGATCAGGAAGATCCCGGCCCACCGGCTGAACCTGTGGGTCCTGGGGGTGATCGCCGGGATCGTCGCGACGCCGCTGCTCTCGACCCTGCTGGTGCCGGCCGGGGCGATGATGCCCACGGAGCCCGACACCTCGATCAACCAGTACTTCTTCTCGTACATCCTCCCGCTGCCCCGCGTGCTGGACTTCGCGCTCGGCATCCTCGTGGCCCGTTCGGTGATGGCGGGGCGCTGGCGCGACATCGGCATGGTCTGGTCGGGCGTCCTGCTCGCCGCGAGCTACGTACTGGGCTACTTCACCCCGCCGATCTACTCGACGCGGGCGGTCTGCGTCATCCCGGCGGCCCTGCTGATCGCCGCCGGTGCCATCGCGGACGACGAGGGCCGGTTCACGCTCTTCCGCAACCGCGTCATGGTCTGGCTCGGCGACATCTCGTTCGCCTTCTACCTGGTGCACTACACCGTGATGGTCGGGGTGTGGAAGCTGCTCGGCGGCCACTCGTACTCGGTACCGGGGGCCGTCGGCCTGATGGTGCTGTGCATGGGCGTGGCGATCCTGGCGTCCTGGGCGCTGTACGCCCTGATCGAGCGGCCGATCACCCGGCGCTGGTCGAACCCGAGGAAGAAGCCGGCGGCGGCCGCGGCTCCCGTGGCCCGGACCCGTCCGGCGACGCAGGAGCTCCCCCTCGCGGCCCGGGGCGCGGGCGAGAAGATCGGCTCCGCCCCCGCCCCGTGACCGGGGGTACGACGAAGGGGACCGCCTGCCCCGTCCGGCTCCGGCCGGGTGGTGCAGGCGGTCCCCTTCGTCGTACCGGCGTCCGTGCCGGCGTCCAGGCCGGCGGCCGTGGCGGCTTCCGTCAGCGGGCGGCCGCGGCGCGCAGGCCCGCGGGTGTGGAGACGTACCCGAAGAGGACGCCGCCGGGATCCAGGGGAGCCGATTCCCTCAGGCCGCCGAGGTGGACCGGTACGAATCCGGCGTCGTGCACCAGCCGCTCGGTGACCTCCCGGGCGGCGGGCTCGTCGGAGGCGGTGCCCATGCCCCAGAAGTGCCGCTGCTGCGTACCGCGCGACCACAGCAGTTCGTCGGGGAAGTGGGTGAACGCACGGGCCACGCAGGCGCCCGGCAGCCGTTCGGCGGTCCGGCTGCCCCGGGTGACGCCCGGTCCGAGGAGGGAGACGAAGAGTCCGTCCTCCGAGACGCCGATCGGGCTGGTGGCGTCGATGACGGTCTTGCCGGCCAGCGGCGCCGCGAGCCGGTCCAGCAGTTCGTCGAGGGCCGGGTGCGGTACGGACAGCAGGACGACGTCGCTCGCTCCGACGGCCTCGGCGTACGTGGCGGCCCGCGCCCGGTCGCCCAGCGGTTCGACGAAGGAGGCGAGCCGGCCCGGGTCCCGGGAGCCGAAGGTCACGCGGTGCCCGGCCGCCAGCCAGTGCCGGCCGAGCGGGCGGCCTATGTTGCCCGCGCCCAGGACGCCGATGGCCAGCGGCTCCGCCGGCCGGGGGGTGGTCGTTTCGGTCATGGGGGATCTCCTCGGGTCACACGGACGACGGCCGCCGGTCACACTGACCGGCGGCCGTCCGAAGGGGTGGATACGGATGTGTCAGTACGCGGCGACGTCGGGCCACACCAGAGCGGTCGAACCCCAGGTCACGCCGCCGCCGAAGGCGCTCATCAGCACGCGGTCGCCCGGCGTGATCCGGCCGGCGGCCACGGCATCGGAGAGGGCCAGCGGAATGGAGGCGGCGGAGGTGTTGCCGACGCGGTCGAGGTTGACGACCGTGCGGTCCCTGGGCATGCCGAGCTGATCGGCCACGGCGTGCAGGATCCGTACGTTCGCCTGGTGGCCCACGAACCAGTCCACCGAGTCCGCCGCCCAGCCGGCCCGGTCGAGCATGGCCTGGGACGAGGCCGCCATCCGGGTCACGGCGTGCCGGAACACCGGCTTGCCCTGCATGCTGAAGTACGCGTCGGCGGGGTCCGGTTCGGGCGCGCCGGGCGCGGCCGCGGCGGAACGCTGCCGCGAGCCGCCGCCCGGGACGATGATGAGGTCCTTCAACGAGCCGTCGCTGCCCAGGTCGTGCCCCAGCAGCGCGCCGGGCTCGGTGGCGTCGCCGGCCCGCAGCACCACGGCTCCGGCGCCGTCGCCGAAGATCACCGAGGTGGTGCGGTCGTCCGGGTTGAGGATCGTGGAGTACGTCTCCGCGCCGATGACCAGTACGCGGTCGGCGATGCCGGCGGCTATGGCGCCCGCGGCGGATGCGAGCCCGTAGACGAATCCGCTGCACACGGCGGCGATGTCGTAGGCGGCCGCGTTCTGCAGGCCCAGCCGGGAGGCGACCTCGGGGGCCGTCGCCGGGCAGGGGTGGTCCGGAGTGGTCGTGGCGAGGACGACCAGGTCGACGGCTTCGGACCCGGCCGACTTCAGCGCCCGCTCGCCGGCCGCCACGGCGAGGTCGCCGGTGGCGGTCCCCGGGTCGGCCCAGTGCCGCTGGGTGATGCCCGTCCGGGTGCGGATCCACTCGTCCGAGGTGTCCATGGTCAGGGACAGTTCCTCGTTGGTGACGACGCGGGGCGGGACGAACGTCCCGAGTCCGGCGAGGACCGCAGCTCGGCCAGGGGGCAACGCATGAGTCAAGGGGGGCCTCCATAGTTGCCGGTGCGGGACGCCGCTACCGGGGCACGGTGGAACGGGCCGCTCTCCGCTCGGGGGCGGGCCACCCGACGATTGTCCGGCGGCCGGCGGAGCCCTTCCAGACCGTGCCGACACCATGCGTGCCGCTGGTGGTGGTGGGACCACCACCCTCGGGGCGGCGAGGGGCCCACGGTCTACGGCCAGGCGGCCTCGGGCCCGGAGACGCCCGGCGGCAGGTAGACCAGGAGCCGGGTGCGGGCGGCTTCGTCCAGGTCCATGGTGAACAGCACGAACGGGACGGGCCCCTCCTCCGGGTGGTCCAGCTCGACGGTGATCGGCCCGAACTCCTCGACCTCGTGGCGCTCCCACAGCTCGGCGAACCGGGTGTCACCGGCGGCCAGCCGGTCCGCCATCTCCTCGTACCGGGCGTCGTCGGCGCCGTACGAGGACTGGAGGCGGAACCTGGCCGTCATCCGGCGGGCCACCTCGGCCCGGTTCAGGTACCGCTCACCGTGGGAACCGGTGAACAGGCTGGTGAGGAAGTTGCCGTTGCCCTCGCGGCCCAGGCTCAGCACCTCGGCCGCCGGTTCGTTGAACGCGAGGACCTCCCAGTAGCGGTCGATCACGCAGGCGGGGCCCAGCAGTTGGGTGTCGACCATCCGCTGGAACAGGCCCGAGTCCGGCACGTCCGGATCGGAGAGCGGCAGCGGGGGGTTGGCGTCCGCGAGCCGGTACAGGTGCACCCGTTCGGGTTCGCCGAGGCGCAGGGCGCGGCTGATCGCGTCGAGTATCCCGTCCGAGACCTTGATGGGGCGGCCCTGTTCCAGCCACGCGTACCAGGACGCGCTCACTCCGGCGAGGACCGCGACCTCCTCGCGGCGGAGCCCGACCCGGGCCCGCCGGGCGGAGGTCACCAGTCCGACGTCCTGCGGGGAGAGCGCTGCGCGGCGGCTGCGCAGGAAGTGCGCCAGCTCCGTGCGCTTCTTCTTCGTACGGTCGGTACGGTCGGTCCGGTCGGTCCCTAAGGGCATGGCGTCCATACCGCCCGAAGGTAGGTCACACCGGCACCCGGTGTCAGCGGCGGGAATCACACGCCGGCCCGTTCGGAGGTCGTATACCCGGCCGCCGTGGCAGGTGCAAGTACGCCCGTTCACTTCTCCACCGCCCCGAGGATGCTTCCCAACTCGGCGAAGAACAGGTCCTTGTGCTCCCGGTTGAAGAAGTGGCCGCCGGGGAGGGAGCGGAACGAGAAGTGCGCGCTCGTGTGCGAGCGCCACGCCTCGGCGTCCGCCGCGGGGACCAGCGGGTCGTGGCTGCCCAACAGCACGTGGACCGGGCAGGGCAGGGGGAGCTGGCCCGCCTCCGGATGCCGGTAGGTGCCGCAGACCCGCAGGTCCTCGCGGAGCCGTTCGACGACGGCCTTCATGCGCGCGGGGTTCTCCCGCAGCAGTCGTCCGGCTCCACCCAGGCCCAACAACAGCTCGAGGGACGCTCTATCCGATAGCCCTACGGTCAGGTCGGGCGCAGCCTGGACATGCGGCGCGCGGTGGGCCCCGGCCACGAAACAGGCGGGCGGGCGCCGTCCCGCGGCGATGTGCCGCTGCGCCACGCCGTAGGAGACCAGCGCTCCCATGCTGTGTCCGTAGAACGCGTAGGGCTCGTCGAGGAAGGGGGTCAGCTGCCTTGTCACCTCACGCACCAGGGCGTCCATCGTGCTGACGGCACCCGGGACGCCGGCCGCGGGCACCGACCTGGGGGGCATGGACACGGGCACCACCTCCACGCCGCGGCCGAGCCACTGCCCCCAGCCCGAGAAGGACCAGGCGCTGCCGCCCGCGTGATGGAAACAGAACAGGCGCAGCCGGGCCGCCTCGTTCCTCGCCGGGCCGCTCTCCGCCGTACCCGCCGTCGTGCCTGCCGGGATGTTCGCCGCTGTGTGGAACATGCCGCCAGTGTGGCGCCGGATTCCGGCGGGAGGGAGTGTCTGTCGAACGGGGTGGTGCCACCACCACCGGTGGGCCTGCCGGTCGGGCTTGCCTCGGAAAAATTTCTTCAGTTGGAAAGAGGTCGAGGAATGCAGACGACTGCATCCCCCCCGGAGTCCGGACTTCTACGGCGGGCGCGGCTGCGGCATTTCCTGCGGGCGCGCAGGGAGCGGATCACCCCGGAGGAAGTCGGACTGGTGAACGTGGAGCGCCGGCGCACCCCGGGGCTGCGGCGCGAGGAGGTCGCGGCCCTCGCCGGGGTCGGGGTGTCCTGGTACACCTGGCTCGAACAGGGGCGGGACATCAACGTGTCCGAAGGGATCGTGAACGCGGTCAGCAACGCCCTGCGGCTCGGGGACGTGGAGCGCGACTACTTCTACCGGCTGGCCGGCCACAATCCGCCGCAGCGCATGCAGGGCCACCGCTGGGACAGCGAGTACGCGCGGATGCACGCGCTCGTCGAGGGGTGGTCGCGCAATCCGGCGTACATCACGGACCGGTACGGGCGGATCGAACTGGCCAGCCGTTCGGCCCGCTCCCTGTTCCGCATCGAGGAGCGCGGCGACAACTGCGTGCTGAAGTTCTTCACCGAGCCGTCCACGCGCGAGAAGTATCCGGAGGCGGACGAGGTGGGGAGGGGGCTGGTCGCCCAGTTCCGGGCGCAGTCGGCGCGTTTCCCGGAGGACCGCGAATTCGGCCGGATCGCCGAGCGGCTCGCCGAACGCAGCCCGCGCTTCGCCGCCCTGTGGGACTGTCACGAGGTGGTCGGCCCGAACCAGAGCAGACGGACGATCGCACTTCCGCAGGCCGGGGTGCGGGTCTTCGACCGCGTGGTGATGAGCGTGCCCGAGAGTCCCGAATCCCTGCTGACCCTTTACATTCCGCGGCCCCGGGCGGAGTCGGCCGAGCGGTCGCACGAACTGGCCGGCAGCCGCGCCGAAGCGGCCTGACCGGCGGGCCGCCACCGGGTTTCCGCATCCCGTTCTCCACGCCGGTGGTGTTCGCACCACCATGATCAGGAGACACTTCCTCCGCCGGTTCCCGGGATCCATGATGAATCACGTGGGACGGCGAGGAATTCGATCCGCTGAATTCACCCGCTCCGATCCCGCACCGCGAAAGTCGGCGTTCCCAGTGATTCACGGAGGAATCTCATGGATAATTCGATCGTCAGTCGGGTGGTCACGGTTCTGGGCGAACTGGACGTGCCGACAGCGGATGTCACCCCGGACACCACGTTCGAGGCGATGGAGATCGACTCGCTGCTGCTGGAGGAACTGGCCCTGCGGCTGCAGAAGACCTTCGGCGTCGAGATCGAGATGGGTGAGCTCGTTCCGGAGCAGACCGTCGCGGAGGCTGCCGCGGTGATCGCTTCCAAGGGTGTCACCGTAGCCTGACGCATTTTCCTCACAGCCGCACTTCCCCCTCTTTCCCCCGCGCTTTCCCCACACCCCCCACTTCTTTTCCGCGACCGGCATTCCGCCGCTCGCGCGGTCCGTCACGCTTTGTCCGAGAGGAAATACCCATGTCTTCCACCCTGCTCGTCCTCAACGAAGTCACCGTGGCCCCCGGCCGGGTGGACCAGGTCCTGGCCGAGTGGAGCCGGCTGAACCAGAAGGAGCCGGTGGCCGGCCGCGCCCTGTACGTCAGCGTGGACGACGGCAACGTCCTGGAGATCACGCCGGTCGAGGACGTCGCGGAGCTGAACGGCCTGAACGCGGGCTGGCACCGGCTCTGGGAGAGCGTTTCCGACGACCTCGTCACCGACTTCCGTCGCCACCTCCTGGAGTTCGTCGAGGCGCCGAAGGACACTGCCGACCCGGTGCCGCAGACGCCCTACGTGCAGCTGCGGTACATCGAGGTGAAGCCCCGCGAGTACGCCGCGTACCGCGAGTGGCGCGAGAACACCATCTTCGACGTCGTCCGCCGCGCGGACGAGGTGAAGACGTTCCTGGCGTACCACTCGCTGATCAGCTCCCAGCCTGGCGTGATGTTCGTGTCCGGTTTCGACTGCGAGCCGGCGGACTACCAGGCGGTCTTCACCTCCCCCGAGTACCAGGAGATCGTCCGGCAGGCGGGCGACCGCTACATCGTGGGCGGCGAGAGCGGCCTGTACACCCGCGTCTACAAGCGCGCCGATGTCTGAGACCGGTACGGCGACCCTCCCGGCGGCGCTCCCGACCCCGGGGCGCAGGCAGACGTACGAGCTCGCGCTCACGACCCAGGGTCCGCTGTACCCGCCGAGCGAGGTCATGGACGCGGACGGCAACTTCGTGGTGGTGGGCCTGATCAACCGGCCCACCGCCGCGGGCGGGGCCGTGCCCGAGTGGGGCGCGGCCGTGGTCTCGCCCGACTCCGAGGTCCCCGAGTTCGGGCGGCTCGCCCCGTACTCGGTGGTGCGCGAGCTGGACACGGACCCCGACGGGGCGGACCGGGACGTGGTCCTCCACACGCTGCCGCTGCCCCTGCCGTGCAACAACTACCCCATGCTGTTCGCGCCGGAGCAGCTGCCCGACGCCGCCCTGGTCGAGCGGCCGAGCCACGCCTTCCACGAGGTCCCCATCCCGGACCTGCGGGCGCAGGACGGTCCCAAGGTCGTCACGCCGGTGACGTTCGGCCAGTGGATGCGGGCGAGCGGCACCCTGGAGGTCGCCGTCACCGAGGACGGCGGCTCCGGGACGTTCGACTTCGAGTTCTCCCGGCTCGTACCGCACAGCGTCTACACGGTGATGTCGCTGCGCGCCCGGGACCTGGATCCGGCGGGGCCCACCCGGCCGGGCCCGCTCGGGGTGCCGAACGTCTTCGTCACGGACGCGGACGGCTCCGGCCGCTACCACGCCACGATGCCCGACCCGTTCCCGGACCCGGAGCTTCCCGGGGCCAACCGGATCATCAACGTGGTCGTGCTGTGGATGAGCTACCAGCGCAGTTACGGCGGCGCCATCGGCGAGTTCGGGCTCGGCGGCGACATCCACGCCCATCTCAAGCTGCGCGGCCCCTCGTTCCAGGAGCTGCGGACCACCGGGGCCCGCCCCCCGCAACCCTGACCGCGCCGGCGCACCCGGGCCGTTCACGCAGCGCGTGCGCCCGCACCCGGCAGTTCACGCGGCGCGCCGACCGGCCGCCGCGGAGGATCTAGACAGACTCGGAGAGGTCCCATGCCCATCATCTCCGTCACCACCTGGGACGGCCAGGACGACACCCAGTGCCAGCAACTCATGGAGGAGCTGACCCGGACCGTCAGGAAGGTCACGGGAGCGCCCCTGGACAAGATCACGGTCTACATCCAGGAGGTGCCGCGCAACCGCTGGGCGGAGGGCGGCTCCCTGGGCAGTGACCCGATGTTCCCGGAGCTGAGCCGCCGCCTGACCGAATGACCCGACCCCCACCCCCCTCCGAACAGGAAAGGCCGACAGCCATGTCCCATGAATCACCCCAGGTCGACGATGCCAGGCCCGGCACGCTGTTCCTCGTGGGCGATGTGTTCGCCGAGTTCGCCCACCACGAGGGCGTGTTCACCGTCTCCCAGCTGGCCCGCCAGATCAGGAACGGAGGGTTCCCGGACGGCGCCGGCGAGGTCCGCGTGAGCGTGGGGCAGGGCGTCTCCCTGTTCGACGTCCAGTTCGTACGGGACACCCTGGCCCGGCGCGGGCTCTCGGACCTGGTCGTCATCGACGACCAGGCGCTGCACACCCGTGCCGGACGGGAGATCGCGCACAAGCACCGTCCGGAGAACGTGCTGATCTCCCAGCCGCGGCCTGTCGGCGGCGACTGGTACGAGGCGGACCTGCTGGTGGACGGCGACAACGAGGTGATGACCGACCACGTCACCGGCCAGCACATGCAGGGCATGCTGGCCACGGAGGCGGGCCGGCAGATGTTCATCGCGGTGGCCGAGCAGTACTACCTGCCGCCCGAGGCGGTCGGCAGCAGCTACTTCGTCATCGACTCCTTCGCGACCCGGTACCGCAACTTCCTCTTCCCGCTGCCCGCGGTGGTGCGCTGCCACGTGCTGGCCCACCGCACCCCGCACCGCACCCGCATGACGTTCCACTGCGAACTGTCCGTGAGCCAGGGCGGGTCGGAGACGGCGGGCATGGAGGTCCGGTTCACCGCCTTCGACACCCAGGTCTCCCACGCCAAGGAGACGAAGGCCGCGCAGCGTTCGCTCCAGGACGGTGTGGCGCTGGCCGCCGCGGCGGCCGCTGCGGAGGCGGCGGCCCCGGTGCGGACGGAGGTCCGTACGTCATGACCGTCCGCCTGCCGGAGCCGGGCCGGCCCCGCATCGTCTTCAGCGACGTCGACGAGACGCTGATCACGGTCAAGAGCATGTTCGACTTCCTCCACTACCAGCTGGTGCGCCGGCACGGCGCGGCCGGCGAGGAGGAGTACGAGCGGATCATGGCGGTGATCCGCCGGCGCGCCGGTGACGGAACGCCCCGCGAGGACATCAACCGCTTCTACTACAGCCACTACGCGGGCGAGTCCGTGGACACGGTCCGGCGGCTGGCGGACGACTGGTTCACCGAGCGGACCGCCTCCACCCGGGGTTTCTACATCGACTCCACGCGTGAGGCCCTGCGGGAGCACCGGGCGGCCGGCGCGAGCCTGGTCCTGGTCTCCGGATCGTTCCCGCCCCTGCTGGAACCGCTGGCGCACGAGCTGGGGGCCGACGCGGTCCTGTGCACGCGCCCTCTGTCCGTGGACGGCGTCTACACCGGCGAGGTCGCCACCCCGGTCATCGGCGAGGGCAAGCGCGCCGCGGTGCTCGCCCATCTGGCCTCGCGGCCCGATGTGGACCCGCGGGACTGCCACGCCTACGGGGACCACGTCTCCGACCTGCCGATGCTGGAGCTCGTGGGGCACCCGGTGGTCGTGGGCGACGACGCCGAGCTGCGCGAGCGCCTGACGCGGCGCTCCGTGACGGTCGCCGTCCGATGAGCGGGCGTCGGTTCCACGTCCTGCTGGGTCCCGACGGGGCGGGCAAATCCTCGGTCATGCGACGTCTGGTGACGATGCTGCCCGAGTGGCGGATGGTGTCGACGGACTGCGCGTTCGTCGCACCCGAGCACGCCCTGATCCCGCGGCTGCGGCAGGACGTGCACGACCACCTGCTGCCGGGGCTGGGCACCGCGTACTCGGTGGACTTCATGGCCAGCGTGCTCCAGACGGCGGTGGTCCACCTCCGGGACCAGGTGCGCGAGACGGACCCCCGGGTGCCGGTGCTCGTGGACTCGTACTACTACAAGATCCTGGCGAAATGCCGGATGGCCGGGGTCGACGACAGCCGGATGTACTCCTGGTGGCGTTCGTTCCCGCAGCCGGCCGGGGTGGTCTTCCTCGACGTCTCGGCCGGGTCCGCCTGGCGCCGCAGGGGAGACGGCGCACGGCTCAACGCCCTGGAGTACGACGGGGAGGACGGCACCTGGCCCGAGTTCGAGAGCTATCAGAGGAACCTGCGGAAGATGATGCTGGAGGAGGTGCGGGAGGTGCCGGTGACGATGCTGGGCGAGCAGCCCGACGCCGCCCGCGCGGCCGAGGCCGTACGGGAGGTGCTCACCGCATGAACGTTTCCTCCGTCTGGCACACGCCCGGCCACACCGGCCGCTACCGCGAGCGCGTGTTCGCCGCGCGCGACCGGCTGGCCGCCGAGCACGCCGATCTGCGGGGCGTGCAGCAGCGCGTCCTGACCGACCTGGTGGGCTTCAACGCCTCCACCGGCTTCGGCAGGCGCCACGGCCTCGGCCGCGTCCTCACGGTGGACGACTTCCGCGAGTCCGTGCCGGTGCGGACGTACGCCGACCACGCCCCGCTGATCGAGCGGACCGCCGCCGGCGAGCGGAACCTGCTGTCGGCCGACGCGCCCGCGGTCTACTTCACCAGCAGCGGCAGCACCGGGGCGCACAAGAAGGTGCCCGTCACCCCGCGCTTCATGAGCACGACCTTCATGCCGTTCTACTTCGCGGCGTGGGCCCCCCTGATCGAGCACTTCCCGGAGGTGCTGGAGCGGCCCGACGCCGTCCTCAACCTGAAGCACGATCCGCTCGCCGCCCCGCCCGTCACGGGCGACGGCCGGCCCCATGTGGGCGCCAGCCAGGTGGACTTCGGTGCCCGGTTCGGCGAACCCCTCTCCGCCGAGCCCGGCACGGGCGCACCGTGGGCGACTCTCGCGGTGCCCACCGAGCCCGGAGACCACCTGGAGCGGGCGTACCTGCGGCTGAGGCTGGCGGTGCAGAGCGATCTGCGGGCACTGATCGGCATCAACCCGGCGATGATCGCCGCCGTCCCGTACCAGCTGAACCTGTGGTGGTCGCGGATCGTGAAGGAGGTGCGGGACGGCACCCTCGGCGGTCTGCCGTACCGGGAGCCGGACCCCGGGCGGGCCGCCGAACTCGAACGGCTCGCGGAGTACTTCGGCACCGTACGGCCGGCGCACGTGTGGCCCCGGCTGCGGGCGCTGTTCTGCTGGACGACCGGCGTGGCCTCGCTGTACCTGCCCGCCCTGCGGGAGGAGTTCGGCCCGGGGGTCGCCGTGCTGCCGGCGCCGGTGGCCGCCTCGGAGGGTCCGGTGGGGGTGGCGCTGGACCGGCACGCGTCGGCCGGCAGCCTGGTCGCGTCGGCTTCGGTGTACGAGTTCGTGCCCGCCGATCAGGACCTCGCCCCCGACAGCGCCACCCTGCTGCCGCACGAGCTCGAAGCGGGCCACGACTACCACGTGATCTTCAGCCACGTCGGCGGGCTGTACCGGTACGCCGTCGGCGACGTGGTCCGGGTCGTGGACACCGTCGGCGGAGTCCCGCGGATGGAGTACGCGGGCCGGGGCGGCCGCTCCGACGCGGCGGGCGAGCGGCTGCGCGACGCGGAGGTGGTCAGGGCCCTGCACACGGCGCTGGACTCCGGCGGCCTCGCGCTGCGCAACGTCGCGTGCCGGGTCGAGCCGGCCGCGGCTCCTGCCGGTGCACCCGCTTCCCCCGCCGCTTCCGCCGCCGGGCGCCCCGCCGCGGCGGCGCCCGCCGCACCGCGCTACGTCTTCGCGATCTCCCCCCGCACCCCCTGGCACGAGCGCGAGAGCGCCCGTTTCACGGCCGCCCTGGACGGCTCCCTCGCGGCGCAGTCCCCCGGCTACGCACGGGCCCGGTCGGCCGGCCGGCTGGGCGCCCCCGCCGTGCGCCTGCTCGACGCCGAGGCGTTCGACCGCGACTGGCACGGGGCGGTCGCCACGGGCATCCGCCCGACCCAGGTAAAGGACCGCCTCTTCCGGCAGGACGACGCCCTCTGGGACCGCCTGACCACGGCGCCGCGCTGCTGAACTCCCCACGCCCGGCTCTCCCACCCGCACACCCCGTCGACCGCCCCCCACCCGCACCCTCCCCCCACCCCAAGGAGCAGCCTTCCATGCCCGTGCTCAACCCCGTCGAACGGACCGCCCTGCTCACCGCGGCGCTGCGGGCCGCCGAGACCCGCCGCGAGGACCGGCTCTACGAGGACCCGTACGCAGCCGGACTGGTCGGTGAGGCCGGGCCGGAGCTGCTGGCCGAGATCCGGGCGGCGACGTTCCCGCCCGACCGGCCGCGGACCCTGCCCAGCACCCCCGACTACAACGCCATCCGCACCCGGTTCTTCGACGACCTGCTCCAGGGGGCGGCCCAGGACCCGGCGACCCCGCAGATCGTGCTGGCCCCGGCGGGCATGGACTCGCGGGCCTACCGGCTGACGTGGCCCGGGCACGTGCGCTACTTCGAGGTCGACCGGCCGGCCGTGCTCGACTTCAAGGCCGGGCGGCTGCAGGGCGTCCGGCCACGCGTCGACCACCGCACGGTCGCCGTCGACCTCACCGCCGACGACTGGGAGGGGCGCCTCGTCGCGTCCGGCTACGACCCCGCCGTGCCCTCGGCCTGGCTGCTGGAAGGGCTCCTCTACTACATCCCCGAGGCCGACGCGCACCGGATGCTGGAACGGGTCGCCGCGATCTGCGCCCCGGGCAGCAGGATCGGCGCCGACATCGTCAACCGGGCCGCCCTGTCCCTTCCGCACATGCGCGGTCTGCTGGACGTCTTCGCGGGCTGGGGGTGCCCGTGGGTGTTCGGCACGGACGAGCCGGAGGCCCTGTTCGACGGGTACGGGTTCGACGTGCGCGCCGTCCAGCCGGGAGAGCCCGACGCCGACTACGGGCGGTGGCCCGACCCGGTGCCGCCGCGCGAGGTGAAGGACGTACGGCGGGTGTTCTTCGTGCACGGCAGGCGTCGCTGACCATGACGAGCACCGTGATCGCGGGGGGCGGCACCGCCGGTCTCGCCCTGGCCCTGGCGCTCGGCGCGCGCGGCCACCGGGTGCGGGTCCTGGAGAGCAGCGGCCCGCCACCGCAGGGGCCGGTCGTCAAGAGCGCCGAGCTGTGGGAGCGGCCGACGGTGCCCCAGGCCGCCCACGACCACATCCTGAACGCGCTGGGCGTGCGCATGCTCCGCTCCCACGCGCCGGCCGTCCTCGACGCCGCACTGGCCGAGGGGGCGCGGCTCGCCGACCTCACCGCCGCGGCGCCCCCCGGCCCGGGTCCCGTCGGCCCGGGTCCCGCCGGCTCCGGCCGGGAGCCGGGAGACGAGGAGCTCGTCACGCTGCTCGTCCGCCGGCCCGTGCTGGACCTCGTACTGCACCGGGCCGTTGCGGCCCTGCCCGGGGTGAGCATCCGCCACCGCACCACGGTCGCCGGACTGCTGACCGCCCCGGCCGGGCACCGGGTGACCGGAGTCGTGACGGCGGGCGGCGAGCGGATCCCCGCCCGCCTCGTGGTGGACGCGTCCGGCCGCAGGTCCGCGTCCCGGTCCTGGCTCGCCGCGGCGGGCATCCCGGTGCCGGCCGACCTGACGGGCCCCAGCCGGCTGCACGCCTTCGGCCGCTTCTACCGGCTGCGCAGCCCCTGGGGCCCGCCGCCGGGCCCGCTCAACCGGGGCAACGCGGCCGGCGGCATCTGGGACCACTACTCGGCGGTGCTCCACCCGGCGGACAACGACGTCTTCGCCATCACGTTCGGCGCGCTGCCCGGGGACCGCGCGATGGCGGCGCTGCGGGCACCCGCCGCCTTCACCGCGGCCTGCCGCCTCTCGCCGTTCCTGTCCCCGTGGGTCGAGGAGGACGCGGCGCAACCGCTCGGCCCGGTACGGGCGATCGCCATGCCGCCGAACATCCTGCGCGGCGCCGCCGGCGGCGGGCAGCGCCCGGTGGCCGGACTCCTGCGCGCCGGGGACGCCGCCTGCGTCACCGACCCGATGTTCGGCCGCGGCATGTCCCTCGCGCTCGCGCACGCCTTCCTGCTCGCGGACCTGATCGGGGAACACCCGGCCGCGGACGACCGGCTGGCCCTGGCCGCGGCGGACCTCGCCGACCGCCTGCTGCGCCCCTGGTTCGAGCTGGGCGTGCACGATTCCCGGTCCCGCGCCGAACGGTGGCGGGCCGCGGCCGGAGCGCCGCCGGCCGGCCCGGGCGCGCCACGCGGCCCCGCGCGCCCCGGGCCAGTCGTCGTTCCGGCCTCCGCCGCCGAACTGGCCGACGAGGCCGCCACGTTCGCCGAGGACCTGGAGGCGATGGCCGGGCGTCCCGTCGCCGTCGTCACCG
>LJCW01000071.1 GCA_001298555.1 Actinobacteria bacterium OV450 | reverse complement strand
GGCGATCTGGACAGCTTCTTCCCGGAACTCCGGTGTGTACTTGCTGGGCGGTGCCACGTCCTGCTTCCTCATTTCCTGTTCAGGACAATCCTATTGGACGCCTGTCCGGAAACATCGGGGCACCTCAGCCCTTGCGGTCCTCGCTGCCCGCGGCGGGCTTCTTGTCCTGACCGCCCTCGGCAAGGCGGACCTGGCCCAGATCCGCATACGAGGGGGAGTGCAGCCGTCCCCCGTGGACGCGGCTGCCGTACAGCGGGCTGTGCTCCGCGTCGGTGAGCAGCGGTTCCTCAAGCCCTCGGTGCAAGGCGTGCTGGAGCATCCACACGATCTCCGCAGGCGCCGCCGGCCGCAGGCCAAAGCCACCGCCAAGTGACGCATGGACACGGTCGGCCTCTGTCTGCGCCGCCTGCACCTCCGTTTGTGGCACCGGTACCGGGGCGATACCAAGCGCTGCCGCAATTTCCGCGGACAGCGCTGCGAGGGACGTCGCGGTTGTACCGGCCTTGCCGGGCAGGGGCACGGCAAGCCACACGGTCCGCTCGTGCATCTCTTGACCGGTCAGCAAATCCACCGTGGCCGCACAGGTCTGTGCCCAGGCGGGCAGCCGCTGCCAGTCGAGGTCCTCGACCATCCGCTCCGCGACCTCGCCAGGGTCGGTGCGCGCGGCCAGAACGAACAGCCGTGGCGCCATGGCCGGCATCGACCGGATCAGGGAAGTGATCTTGCCCAGGAGCTCCTGACGGACCCGAGCGGGCAGATAGCCGCCGGTCAGGGGCGTCACCTTCCACACCGCCCACACGGTTCCCGACGTCGACCACAGCAGATGACCCGCGATGTGCCGGAAAGGAGTCAGCATCACGCCGCCCTCCGCCCAGCCTCAGCAGCATCCGCCAAAAGGCGAGCCAGGCCCGACCCGCAAGCCGTCCTCGCCGCAGCCGGTACCGCAACCGGTGCCGCCAGGCATGCACCCCTCGAGACCAAGATCGGTTCTCGGGCGAGAGAGGTCGGGGCGGGGGGAGCGGGTTCGATGGCGAACTGCCCGCGAAGGTAGACGGGCTGCTTGTCCCGGGCGATCCGTCCGCCGATCCGCCCGGCCGGGTGCCGCAGCAGCAAGACCAGCATGCCAAGCGCGGCGGTGAACGGATTCTGCCCGGCAACCTGAGCCCCCCGAACCGCCCACACTGCGCACAACCACAGCGCGACCGGCACCGGACCAGCCCACGACCACCATGCGAACGTCTTGATCAGCAGGAACGCCCCGCCGCCCAGCAGCACCAGCTGCGCGGGCGTATACGGCCCGAAGGGCGCGATCCAGTCACCGAGCTTGCCCAGCACCCACGGATACCGACGCGCACCTGTATAAGCCCGGACAACAGGCGTCTGCACAGCGGTACTCACAGCACACCCTCCGAGCTGGCCGCGGCGCTCGGGCTGACGACCACGGTCACCGCACCTGCGCCCTTGGACGGGTTGTTGATCTCATCGGAGAACATCGAGGCCAGCGAATCGCGCGACTGGTAGATGCCCAGCGCGATGACCAGAGCGAGCAGCGCTCCGATACCGGCCTTCATGGAGAACTGCCGGGCGACCGTGACGACCACAACCGCGATCAAGATCGCCTTCAGGCCGCCGTCGCCCCAGCGGGCGAGCGTTGCGATGAAGGAGTCGCCCATCTGCGCGAACTTCCCGGCCAGCACCACCTGGTTCATCGCGCACCGCCCGAAACCGCAGCGGCCGCGGAGGGCAGAGCCGCAGGCTGGATTTCGGTGCCGGCCTCCAGGCTGCTGACTTCCCACCGGCCGGCCCGCGCCGTCACCTCCAGGCGGTACACCAGCGGCCAGCGCACCCCCACGGCATCCTCACCGGTCACGCGCAGCCGCACCCGCACCT
Organism: Actinobacteria bacterium OV450; assembly: GCA_001298555.1. Classification (GTDB taxonomy): domain Bacteria; phylum Actinomycetota; class Actinomycetes; order Streptomycetales; family Streptomycetaceae; genus Streptomyces. Next base: position 12,477 of record LJCW01000071.1, on the reverse strand, counting down.
GCGCCCCGTCGACGGGTTCACCCTCCACTGCGGCCCCCTTCCCGTCCGCCGTGACGTCGTCAACCTCCAGCTGCTTGTATGCGGCTGCTGAAGGCACCGCGATGTGCGCGCCGGGCGCCAGATACCGCTCGACCCCGGAGACCTGCCCGCCACCGAGATAGGCGCGAATGAACTCGCCCAGCGACGCCGCCAGCGGGGAGGTGGAAGCCACCGGATTGGTGAACGCGGACTCCTGACGCGGTGCGGACGGCGGTGCGGCGACCTCGCCGGGGGCACTGGTGATCCTCACCGGGCCTCCGTCCTTCCCGCCGGTCCCCGCGACGGCGAAATAACGCACCAAGGGCTCCGCCGGGCCCGCCCGGTCGCTGATCGCTGCGACCACCACCGTCCACCCGCCGTCGGGCCCGTACGCCGTGCGCACCGCCACGGCCTTGGCGGCCGCCGGAACGGGGCCGTCATTGCGCGGCCGCTTTGGGAGATCGACCTCAGGCGCCAGCGCCCGCACGGCAGCCGAGACGCCGTGGCCTTCCGGGGCGGTGGCGTCGGCACGCAGCCACAGATCCACGAACATCTCCGCGAGCCCGCCCGGGTCGGTCGGGGTGCGGACGGCATCGGCGGCCCGCATGGTGGGGGCGGCCTGCGCGATGGTGGTCCGGGGCGCGGCCAGCGTGACGGCCAAGGCGAGGGGACCGGCCGCAAGCGCGGTCCAGATCCCGTACCGGGCGAACCGGGGGCCACGGGATACAGCCCGACGCACAGGGACCGTTTGGGGCCGAGTAGTGCGCAGGGATGGCGATACCGGCGGGGCGGCCTGGGGCCGGGACGCACGGAGTCGGCCGGGCAGGGGAGTGGAGGTCATCAGACGCCTTCCGTGGAAGAGGCTTTCGCTCCGCCCCACGAAACGGCGACGCCCTCACCACCCCGCTCACCACGGCAACCCCTGGCGCATCACGGCTAGACAACGCCAGTGCCGGTGACTCACCGGTGAGTTCGCGGCACCTCCCCACCGCAGGTCCCAGCCCTGCGTGCCTAGTTCTCGCCGCCCGGTCGGTGACTTCAATGCCAGAGGCAGTCACCGGCTACTGGATGGCCTCTTTACCGGCGGGCGGCAGACTCCCGACACGTACGCCTTGAGTCTGTACCGGGTGAACTGCCCACCCGTATGCGCTTCCTCCCAGCCGGCGGGGGAGTGGGCATCTTGCGCCTGGCCTGGACGCGCTGGTGTCCGCCCAGCAGGTATCGGTTGTCTATGGCCGCGGCGCAGTCGCTCTGGGCCACGTCGGTGTACAGACAGTGCGGAGGAACGGCAGAAGCGGGCGATTCGGGCCACGAGCAAATCCGTTGGCACTGAGAGCCTTCAGACGACAAGACTGCGCTGGTGAACACCCTGCCGCAGTTGCCCGGGCCGCTCCCTCTGCCAGTGCCCGACCCGCGTGCCCGAGACGTCGCCCTCGACTATGCGGGCATGGACGCCTTGGTGGCAGACCTGGTTCTGCCCGGCGACGCGTCGATGTATGTCATGAGCGCGATGGAAACCTCCCGCGAGCTCATCCGGCACTCCTACTACCGGTACGAGTTCGCCACCGTTGCCGTCACGCATTCCCTGTTCGCCCTGGAGCACGTCCTTGCCGAGCGTCTGGCCATCAACGAACCGGTCCCGGACCTCATCGAGCGGGCCGCCGACGCAGGGCTCATCCCGGCCGAACTCGCTGCCGAGCTCGACCGTAGCCGACTACTGCGTGACGAGCTCACGCAGGGCACTGTGACAAGTGCTGCCCTCGGCCCGGTCAGGGCGATCACCATGGTGCGTGCCGTCTTCGATGCCGTTTCCCTGCTCCTTCGCCCATCATCGGCGGCCGACGTGACAGCTGTCGAGATGAACAAAGCGCAGGCTGAAGACCGGCTCGCCCGACTGTGGAAGGAACACCGGCGTGCTGCCCTGTACCCGGACAGCTTCCGCGGCATCGACATTGAGGGAGTAGAGCTGATCCTCCTGGACGCCGACGTCGCCGGCCTCGTCCAGAGAGAGCTGAACGGTGGGCTCGACGACAGTGGCATTGCCATCCTCTGGGCTTGCATCGCCGACCTCGACAAGGTCGTGACCTTGATCAACTCGGAGTACTGCGCCTCCTACTTTGCGAGACTTCGGACGATGGCCAAGCTCGCAGCGGCCCGCTACATCCCCACCGCGACCTGACACGGGGAGTCCAAAGGGGGATCTCCCACGACACTCTTCAAGGCCTGGGCCCGGTCGCGTTCGATGATGGCCTCGGGGCGTCTGACGGATTTGCCCCCGATCCGGGGATGAAATGTCGGATGAAAGCGACATCTTAGGAGGTAACGCGGAGCGTTAGTTCGCGAAGCTGGCGGCTGGTGGTCGTGATGTCGTATCTGCGCGCGTTATGGAGGGCCGCCCTGGTCAGGGCCTTGCGCCGGTGCATGTCTTGGCCGATCTCGTCGAGGGCTACGGCCAGCGAGCGTGGGTCGCCGGGAGTATAGGGAGCGCCAGTGCTCCCGAGGATTTCTCTCACACTGGGAAGATCGGAGTAGACGACAGGAAGTCCGTGCGCTTGGGCCTCAATGAGCACGAGCCCGAATGCCTCCAGGCCCCTGGTCGTGAAGACGAAGGCGTCGAAGTCCGTTAGGCGGCGCCATAGTTTGGCGCGGGAGAGGAAGGGCTCAAATTGAACGCGGTCGCGTAGTCCGAGTTCGATGGCCCGCTGTTCCAGGTGCTCCCGTAGGGTTCCTTGGCCGATCACGGTCAAACGATGCGGCTGATCGGTGAGGGCAAGCGCTTCGACGGCGGTGATGGTGGATTTGTTGTCGTCCAGACGGCCGGCGTGCACAAGAGACAGGGGTCCGGTCCCGGTGGGCGGTTGATCGCGTACACGGGCGTAGCTCAGAGGGATGCCCCAGGGGATGACGGAGAGGCGATCGGTGAATCGGCGTCCTGTGAGACGGTCGATGCGGTCGGCGAGGGCGGAGGTCGGGGCGACGATCGCGGCGCTTGTGGCAGCAACTTCGTGGAGGGTTTCGCGCTCCCGCTCATTGCGCTCGGCTGCCATGACGTCGGGGCCGTGGGCGATGGTGATGATCGGGCTGCTGCCCGCGGTTCGAGTGAAGGCCAGGCTGAGAGCGAAGCCAAGGTACTGGGCATGGATGGCATCCGGCCGGATCTCCTTCATGAGCGCACCGACCTCACGCGTCAGCGCGTCGAGGTAGGGATCGAAGTCCGGGCCTTGGGGCCGTTTGATCGTGGAAAGGGGAATCAGCTGATCAAACGCGGTCTTCCATGCCTGGTCGATCGGTTCTCTGCCGAGGAACGTCGTGTGGGTATTGGGCATCGTGCGATAGAGGTCGCTGGCGAGGATCATGCTCCCGGACGAGGGCTCGGAGGGGCGGTTGATGCCGGTCACGATGTTCAGGAGCCTGGTGGTCATGCGGGTACCCCGTTCATGGGTGACGGTGGGGTGGGAAAGCCGATCGGGCTACCGGGGCCGATCAACTCGTATTTCGTCGGCGGCGTTGTACGTCTCGCGTTGGCGGGGTGGCGCCCACCACGACGCGAGGTGCGGGGTGAGGACGGCTGTGATCTCCTCGCCCGGGTGCAGGTAGCCCTTGCTGTCTCGTTGTGCGGTCCATACCCGGACGGCCGACCGGGGGTAGGCAGGATTGATCCCTATTTCTCCCTTGGGGATGACCCCGTTGAAGGGGGTGGGGATTCCTTCACTGTTCCAGTAGTCCCAGGCCTCAAGTGCCTTGGCTTTCTCGAAGCAGTGGTAGAGCTGCTGGTAGCGGTCCATGTACCGGATCTCGCGATAAATCATCTGCCCGATCAGCCCGGGCGCGGCTCTCCGCATCGTGCCGAGATCAGTGCCCTCAAAGGTTACCGATGCCGCGTCCTGGGACGGGTGCAGCGCAGTCTGGGCGAGCAGGTGGGACAGCCGTCGCCGCACGTACTCGCCAACTCCCGGAGCGAGAGCCGGCTCGATGCCCTCGACAAGCTTGACGAGCCGGTGATGGCGCGGGTCGAAGCGGGCCAGGTCGAACAACTGGCTCATGCCCTCCACGGCGGCGAAGGCCAGCTTCTTGTAGAGCCAGTTGTTCAGCTCGCCCGCCTGGGCGTAGGTCTTGGTCTCCGGGGTGGTGGAGTGGAGCATCAGGTATTCGGACAGCACCTCGAAGTACAGGTAGCCGAGGAACGGCACGGCGCGTACGGCGTGGGACAGCTGGTCGATGAAGTCGGTTACGGCGGTGGCGTGGCCGGTGGCGTTGCGCAGGGCGACGTTGAGGAACGCGGCCGCGGTGTGCAGGTTGGCCAGAAGGCCGCGATCGAGCTGGGCGGCCTCGGCCGGGGTGAGGAAGTTCTGGTAGCGCAGATAGGTGCGCAGGTGGATGGCGCCGAGATGCAGGTAGTCGATCCCCTTGGGCGGAATCGGGGCATCCGGGGTGACCTCCAGGACCAGGGGCGTGGTGGACGGCTTCGTCCGCATCAGGTAGGTGCCGAGGTTGTGCGGGCGCAGTCCCTTGCGCTGACTGGTCAGGGGCGAGCAGTACAGGGCTCCCACCAGGCAGCCGGCGGAGACGTGTATCTCCCGGCTGGTGCGGATGGCGTCGATGCCCCTGGTGACGTGCAGGAGGTACAGCGGCTTTCCGCTGACGAGCGCCTCCGTCATGGCGCCGTTCCGGATCAGCCACCCGTTGGGGGTCGAGTGTTCCAGGTAGTCGCGCCAGTCACCCTCGCTGTCAGCCAGCGAGGCAGGGCTGCGACGCTGCGCGGGCACGGTGTAGTCCGTGTGCGCGTGCTCCCATTCGTCGCGCAAGAGAACTCCTGGGGATGGGGGACTGGGCCCGGTCAGGGAGTGCTAGAGAACCTCGACGTTGGCTCCGGACATGCGGTTTCGGCAGTCGAGAACCCAGGCCGAGTGCTTCTGGATCATCGCGAGGTCGAATCGCGCGTGGTCCATGAGGAGCACCACAGCGTCGGCACTCGCTACCTCCTCCGCGGTCGCGTCCACCCGGCGAACGGCCAGCTCGGGGCTGGCGCCGCTTGGGATGTTGGGTTCAGCGCCACGGACATCGGCGCCGAGGCCGGCCAGGAGCTCGGCGACACGTGCCGACGGTGAGTTGCGCAGGTCGGTAGCGTTGATCTTGTAGGTCAGGCCGAGCAGTAGGATCCGGGCTCCGGTCACGGGCACGCCGCGCTTGTCGAGTGCCGCCAGGACACGCTGGACGACGTAGTCGGGCATGTGGCGGTTCACATCGTCGGCGAGTTCCACGAAACGGAAGGGGACACCGAGGTCTTCCTGGATCTTCCATGCGAGGAACAGCGGGTCGACGGGTAGGCAGTGCCCGCCGACTCCCGGCCCCGGGGTGAACCGCGTGAAGCCGAACGGCTTTGTGCTGGCAGCGTCGATCGCCTCCCAGATGTTCACGCCGAGGCGGTCGGTCAGCGTCGCCAGCTCGTTGATCATAGAGATGTTGACGAGACGGAACGTGTTCTCGATCAGCTTGGCCAGCTCGGCGACCTTGGGCCCGGACACCGGCACCGTGGTGTGAAAGATGCCGTCGTAGAACTCCTTGATCACTTCGAGCGATGTGGCGTCGATTCCGGACACCAGTTTCGGAGTCCCCTCGAACGACCAGCGACTGTTGCCGGGGGCGATGCGTTCGGGACTGAATCCGACCCGGAAGTCCACTCCGGCTTTGAGGCCGGAGGTCTCCTCCAGGATCGGCAGCAGCAGTTCCTCGGTGGTGCCGGGATAGGTCGTGGACTCCAAGACCACGGTCGCGCCGGGGCGCAGGCGCACGCCCAGGGTCCGGGCGCATGTCTCGATGTAGGTGAGGTCGGGCACGCCGTCCCGCAGCGGGGTCGGCACCGTGATCACCGCCATGTCGTAGCCGGCCAGCGCGCCGGCGTCGGCGGTCGCGCAGTACGCGCCGGTGTCCAGCACGGCGCGGAGCCGCGAGGAGGCCACGTCCTCCACGTACGAATCGCCGACGGCGAGCCGCTGGACGCGGTGCGGATCCACGTCGTAGCCGACGACACGGTGACCCACCTCTGCGGCACGTACGGCCAGCGGAAGCCCTACGTAGCCCTGACCAGCGACAACTATCTGCATGGCTGCTCCTACTCGATTGCGGTGCTTGAATGGACCGTCGTTCCTGGTCTGTAAGGAGATCGCTGTGCCCCTGGTGTCTGTCGTGATGCCCGTGTTCAACTCGGCAGCCACCCTCGGCGCAGCCGTCCGATCGGTTCTCACACAGACCCACAGCGACCTGGAGCTGCTGATCACCGACGATCAGTCCTCCGATGGCTCCATCGACCTGCTCCGAGAATTTGCCAAGCAGGACGAGCGTGTCCTGCCGGAGTCGGCACCCCAACGGGGTGGTGCGGGCCGGGCCCGCAACCTCGCGATGGAGCGGGCTCGCGGCGATTACATCGCCTTTCTCGACAGCGACGACATGTGGCTTCCGGAGAAGACCGAAAAGCAGCTCGCCTTCGCAGCGGAAGGCGATGCGCCTTTGACATTCACCTCGTACTTCAAGATGGACGCCGACTACGACGGCGAGAGCACCGACTGGGTCCCGAACGGCCGGGTGATCCGCGCGCGGGAGCGCGTGGACTACCGTGCGATGCTCATCCAGGACCACATCGGTGCTCTCACCGCCATGTACGACCGCAATATCCTGGGCACAAGGCTGATGCCGGAGATGCGCAAGCGCCAGGACTACGCCCTGTGGCTGTCGATCATGCGGGGCGGCGCTGACGCCCGGGGCTTGGCTGAGCCCCTTGCGGTATACCGGGCTCACCAAGCGGGATCGCTGTCCTCCAACAAGCTCTCGCTGGTCCCGTACAACTGGGAGCTGTACCGCGAGCACGAGCATCTGTCGGTCCCGCGGGCGACCCGGGCGCTGGCCGGTGCGGTGTGGCAGTCGCTGCGCAACTCGCGCATCTAGCTCCGGGAGCGGGTTCGGGGAGGGCGATTGCCTTCGCGGAGGGCGAGCAGGCCCTGCTCCAGGGCCGGCGTTCTGCGGCTGGACCCCGCGGTTGGACTCGGCAGGTCACCGGTGTCGGCAACCGGCTACGCGCCCAAGCCGTCGCCGGCGCCCGCGCGCAGGAACAGCTGGAGGAGTAGCCGCCGGTTCGCGGCAGGAACGGTCTCCTGACCGCTGTGGAGCGCCTCCCGGCCGTGCAGGAAGCGGCGCTGGTTCACGATGAGGTAATCCCCAGACTGGAGCATGAAGGCGACCTGGCCCCGAACGAGCTCCTCGGCGAGCTCCCTGGCGGCGCCGGCGTGCGCCTCGTCGAGCTGGGATCGTTCCAGCATCTTGGCGGTGAACCTGACGAACCCCTCCCCGGGGTCGTAGCTGCCCAGGATCGGGAACGGGTTGTACTCCTCGCCGACGCCGTGCAGGTCGAAGAAGGTCCCGTAGTTGTAGGAGGCCTCGGCTAGGAGAGCGCGGCTGTTCTCCGACAGTCGCGCCACCGCCGCGTGGGCGTCGGAGAGGATGCTGAGCCCGCCGCCGAGCGGGTCGGGGCGGACACACAGGAGCGTGGTGTAGTCCGGGGGCAAGGTCGCGTTCACCAGGTCCATGTGGAAGGCGTTGTAGCCGACGCCGCTGGATTTGCCCGGGTCTTTGTCGACCTTGACCCCGATGTCCTTCCAGAGGGGCCATCGAGGGAAGGGCGAGAAGGGGACGGCCACCTCGGCCGCGAAGCCTGTCGCCAGCCGCAGGAACCGGTCGTCTTCGGTCCCCAGCGCCTTGGCGAGGACCCCCAGGCGCAGCACGGCGTATCCGCCGCCCTCCCCGGTCAGAGCGTGGCGGAGCGTCTCGACGGTCTCCTCGAACCGCGGGGCTGCCGTCAGCTCGCTCCTGTACTCCTCCATGCTGGCCTTCGCCAGGGCCGAGCCGTCCAGTTTCCACGTGGGGAGAGGAAGGTCGATCAGAGAGGCTTCGAGCTCGCTCGGGATGTCGATGAACACGCGAGGTTTCCTGTCTCTTGGGGTTTCGGGGTGTCGCTGCGTCGGGGCGCCGGGCGTTCTCACAGGCTCCGCTCGGCCCCCTTGGTGGATGACTTGATGCTGGCCGCCGCCCAGTGGCCCTCGGTTGCGGCGCGGATCGCCGTGAGGCTGTCCTCGGGGCCGGCGGACCGCAGCGCCTGGATGTCGGGCTGCATGGTGCGAGGTGGTGAGCCAGGGCCGGGAGTGGGGCCTCAGAGGCTGGTGGCAGGTTCTCTCATGGAGTCGGTCGGTTTCCGCGGCAGTGCGGCTGAGGCTGGGCCGCCCCTGTGGTTGTCGTGCGTTGACCTCTAGCACCCAGTGCACGGCTCCGGTGCAGGGGCGCCGGCACCTGCCGGTCCTCGTGCCGCACCAGTGCGTGGATGGTCTGGCAGTCCACGAACTCCCGGCGATGCGTGGGGAGGGAGAGCCACGACCAGGGAAAGGGAGCACAGTCGAGAGCGGGCACCTCCACTGACAGCGTTCCGGCTTCTCCGTAGTGGCCGATGCCCGGCGGCCATCTGAACTGGTTGGTGGTCTTGGGCTCGGCGGCAAAGTGGACGAGCTCGGCGTCGGCGTTCAGGTAGATCCCGCCGGGGTGGCAGTCGAACAACTGGATGAGCTGGTCGGCGATCTGTTGCCCGAGCGTTCCGGGGATCGTGACGACGTCCAGGTAGATACCCGTGCGGACCGAGGTCGCTCCGCCGGCGGGCACCCAGCGGGGATGGAACGGCTGGATGGTGGGCGCGGGGTCGAAGGGGAGGGAGTGTGCGCTCATGGACCGTCCTTGGTGGAGGTGCGGCGGAAGGCGTGTGCGCTCGCACCTGCAGCGCGGCGTACGGCTGACAGGTGGAGGGGCGCTCACTGCTGTGCTGACAGGAGGCGGGGGCCTCGGAGGGCGAGACCGGTGATGGTTCCCCCGGCGTCGATGTCCCAGCGCTGTGTCTGGGCCCACCCCTTGCGGATGCTTTCGATCTCGGCATCCGAGTGGCTGAGACTCTTGTGTCCCATGGGCTGGTGGTCCGACACTTCCAGCACCAGGTGCAGCGTCCCTGTCCCGGGCCGCAGCCATCGGCTGGCCTGCGCCAGGAACGCCTTCTGGTCCAGGTAGCCCAGGGTGAGCCGGCAGACCACGATGTCGATGCTGGCGGGCTCCAGCCCTTCCGGGCTGGTCTCCGAGAGGAAGTCGTGCTCGGCGAACCGGACACGCCTGCTGCTGTGCGTACCCGCGGCGATCCTGATCGCAGTGGCCGCCCAGTCGTATCCGGTGACGTTGACGCCCATGCGTGCCATGCACGCCGTAAACCGGCCACGCCCACAGCCCACGTCGATCGCTGTCTGGCCCAGCCGGGGATCGACATATTTGCGGAATTGATCAAGCTCGTGGCGCGATGGCGGCTTCGACTGCTGCTGTCTCTCGTAGAACCGGTTCCAGTACCGGAGCGCAAGCTCGGTCTCGGCCGCATTCTGCGGGACACTTTGCTGAAGCCTGTTCTTGTTGATCACGACGCCCACTCCCCTCGGAAAGCCGCGCCCTCTGCTGCGCCAGCAGGCTGCCTCACACGGTCCACAACCACCCTCTTTTCATGTGGAGCAGGGGTCCGCCTCACGTCTCCCCGCCCCCGCACGTGCGGATCCGGACCTCGCCCGTGCCGCCTACCGAGAGGCACTCGCTGACCACACCGGCAAACAGATCCCAGGCGATGGGCCCCAGTTCCCCTTCGAACCTGCGGACCCTCAAACCCCGTTGCGGCTTGCGCACCGGCAGGCGGATCTGCGCCGCCACTCTGCTGCGTTCCACGGTCATCCCCTCTCTCCGTTGCGTACCAGTACGCGCCCATCAGGCCCATCACGGTCAGCACGATCAGCGCCTGCAAGACCCACTGCCGCCAACCCACCCCAAACCGACGATCCACCCACCGCTCCCGGTCTATCCACGTCCATAAACCGCTCACCGGCTGGTCTCCGGCAGTGCCAGAGCCACGAACCAGCCGTGGTCGGCCATGTCCTTGAGGAAGCGCTCGTACTCCCGCAGATTCGGGCTGATGTGCTCATACCTTGGTGCCAAAAGTCCGTCCGCGAAGCCGGCACGAATCAGACGCTTCGCGGCTGACAGACCCGGTCGGTGCTCCAACAGTGCGGGCCCGTCCAGGTCCAGACACGGCTCACGCCGCACACGCCAGTGCCGAGCACACGCCACCAGCTCCAGGGCTTCGAACTGAGCGGCGGCCTCAAACGTAGGCGTCTGCACGTACCGGACGACCTTGAGCGTGCGCTGCCTCTGCCGCGCACCCACCTCGGCTCCACGTACCCCGTCCGTGCGAAAACCCAGCAGCCGCGGCAGCGGATCGGTCTCCCAGACCGGTTGCTCGCCACGGCTCGACCATCGGCGCAGGACAGCGTTGTCCCGGTCCATCCAGTTGTTGTGCTGCGGCTCGGTGAAGGCCGTCACGGCGTGCTCCGTTCAGCAGGGCGTGGGTTTGGAAGGCTGCCCGGAAGCCGGGTGGGTACCGCGGATGTCATCAGCTCCGAGCGACACGACTACGGTTTCAGCAAACCGAGTTGAGGTGCAATCAGAAGACTCATCGCAATTGCTACCGGAAGCGCATTGGTATATGACAGAGAGTGAACCGAGTCGCGAAGTCGGCGAGCCGGGGACCAGTGCACGCGAACCGTAGGTCGCGCAACAGGAGCCGAAGCTGCCACCATCGGGGCCGAGGCTCGCGCGGACCGAACCGGAGAGGAGGAAGACGTATGGCGGCAAACGTGCGAGCTACGTTCCTGCGGATCACCCTCGGAGCGGAGCTCACCCGTCTACGTGAGCAAGCTGGGTTGACGGGCGACCAGGCCGCGAAGAAGGTCGGGTGCGCAGCGTCGGCAATCAGCCGGGTCGAAAACGGTACGAGCGGCTTCCAGCGGATAGAGCAGTTCACCAAACTGCTCGAGGCCTACGCCGCGACCTTCGAAGACACGGAGGTGCTCACCGACTGGTACAAGAACGCCAAGCAGGAAGACTGGTGGACGCCGAAGGTGTCGGTCCTGCCATCCGGGCTGACCACGTTCCTGGCCTTCGAGTCTGGTGCGCGTAGCGCTCGGGCGTGGACCCCGATGGTCGTCAACGGGCTCCTACAGACTGAGGCGTACGCTCGAGCCCTGATCGAATCCGCTCGCAGCGCGGATGATCGCACGTCCGAGTTCGTGGAGAACGCTGTCGAGGTGCGGTTGAACCGAAAGAAGCGGATCACCGAGGACGGCATGGAACTCGTGTGCATCATGGACGAGTCCGCTCTACGCAACATGGTCGGTGGCCCTGATGTGATGCGGGACCAGTACGAGGAGATCAAACGGCTCGGCGCTCTGCCGAATGTCACGATTCAAATTATCCCGTTCGCTGCCCCCGCCTATCGCGTGGTTGGCGGCGAGTTCCTTCTTCTCGACTTCGATCGGAAGGATCTTCCCGGGCCAGCTGTCGTGAGCTCGACAGTGAGCGGAGAGGCCCGCGTCCTGTCGAAAGAGCGACCGGTGAAGCAGTTCAGCCGCCGCTTTGACTTCCTCACTAAGGGCGCTCTACCCGTTCACGAGACCCCTGCATTTCTTGATCGACTAGCACGAGAGGTAGCAGCATGAACAGCAACAACCCCCACCGTCCGTACGGCGAGTGGTTCAAGTCCTCCTACAGCGGAGGTACGAGTGGGGAGTGCGTTGAGGCGTGCCCGTCCCCCGGCGTGGTCCACATCCGAGATTCCAAGTGCAACGGTGAACCTGACGCCCCGGTGCTCGGGTTCACCACGGCGGCGTGGTTGGCTTTTGCCTCGCATGCCGGCTGCTAAGCAGTGGGCGGGCGTCCTCCTAGTCCTTAGCGAGGGGGGCACCCGCCTCGGCCAGCTTGCCGTGCGCCACTGACAGTCGTCATCTGCGCCGTCCAGGTCCGCGGCCGAAAGATCAGTACGGCCTCTGTTCCGGTCAACGGTTGTCCGGGGTTGCTTTATGGCTGCGCTTGCAGCGACCTGGAGACGATCTGGGAACCGGATGCGAGAGGGGTATCCGGGCTGTACTTGGTCTCTCCAGCTTGCCCTTCACCACGAGGTGGCCAAAGTGCGCGGTGCCACGTTTGCACGGGTGGTCGTCGGCCGGGCGCCGCGCTCTTGTCCACGGGGGAGCTGGTGAGCGGCGCTTGAAGCGTTGTCTGTGGCCTGCGGCGGGCGCGCACTATGGGGGTAAACATGGGGGGAGGCAGAGGGAGAAACGAGGCGAGAGGTATGGGGGTAGATATTGGGGGAACCGGTTTCCGGGGTCTGGGTACATTGTGCCTGGTCAGACCCAGAGGTGTAGCCGGTGACTAGCCAGACTTATAGGTATGGAGGGGAGAGAAGAGTGGGGGAGGGGAAGCGGAATGAAGGGGATGGGAGGCTGGTCGGAGGCATAGGGCAGGAAAGGGATTTGAACAGATGGGGGATGGAACGGCGGGAGGGAG
>LJCW01000070.1 GCA_001298555.1 Actinobacteria bacterium OV450 | reverse complement strand
GTCGTCGAGAGGACCGTGTCCTGGGCCGCCGGCTGCCGTCGGCTTCACCGCCGCTACGAGCGCAAGGCTGAGCACTTCCTCGCCTTCGTCGGCATAGCCGCGGCCCTCATCTGCCACCGCCGCCTCACCAAATGAACCGACGTCCAAGTCCGGGGGGTGGGTGCGGGCGTGCAGCGATCAAAGCAAACAGCGCCCCGGATCCAGTCGATTCCGGGGCGCTGCTGTGTCTGCTGCTCAGTTGCTGCGGGTGGGCTGGGGCTCCGGAGAGCGATGACATTCGATGGCGACTCCAGGCGCCACTGGGCTGCTGCTCGGGTAGCGGGTCGGCCGTACCGGTGGCCCACCGCTTCAGTGCACGCATCGGATTGCGCGGAAGGGCGCGACGGCGGGGCTGCGTGTTCGCCCGGTCCCGTGCATCCGAACCCGAGGGGCGACGCGGAGGAGCAACCGCACGCACCCGTCTGCCGGGCAGGACACCACTGGCCGGTGACCTGATCGCGTGAATCACGGACCGGCCTCCCGTGGGGGTCACCCAGCGAAAAGTACGTTGGGCGCGAGCCTGCTCCGGCGGGACCGGCCGATTCCCGTAGGAGTGAGCATGGCGAATGACTCGGATCAGCCGACAGTCCCGCAGGTGACGATGACACTGTCCGCAATCGCGGCCACCGCCGCCACCCCGCGTCCCTCTGGTGAGACCCTCGCGGAACAGAGCACCCGGATGATCCTCGGCATCACCCAGCAACTGGCCGATACCTCCCTCGCGACTCAGGGCACCTGGGTCCTGTCCTGGCTCGGGGTGAGCCCCGGCAACGCCAACTTGGCCTACGTCGCCAAGAACACCGACGGCTCCAACTCCTTCGCGGTGGTTATCCGCGGCACCATCGGCAACGTCACCGACCTGCTGGAGGACCTCGACGTCGGCACGGTGGTCCCTTTCAACCTCGTCGGGATGCCCTCCCCGGTCACCGTCTCCAAGGGAGCGATGAAGGCGTTCACAGAGGTCGTCACCACCAGCACGGCGGGTGTCACCCTGGATCAGGCGCTCCGCACGGTCCTGGGGCAGGCGCTGCCGAACCCGACGGTCTACGTGACCGGCCACAGCCTCGGCGGTTGCATCGCGACCATGGTCGCCCCCTACCTCCAGACGCTCACCTGGCCCGATGTGAAGCCGAACTTCGAGCTGCATACCTTCGCCGCTCCCACCGCCGGCGAAGCGGACTTCGCCGCCTACGTCGACTCCCTGGACTGGCAGGCGAACGAGCGGCACTACAACATCAACGACCTGGTGCCGCAAGCCTGGAACAACCTTGAGGAAGCCGAAACCGACCAGTGGTACCCCGACCCGGGCCCGGCGCAGGTCGACGCCGTAAAAGCCGTCATCTCCACGCTCGCCGCCCTCCCCGGTCCCAACGTCTACGTCCAGCCGGGCAAGGACGACGCGCTGAACGGCAGCTACGACCCCTTCGACCCGAGCGTGGTGAAGAAGTCGCTCCAGGACTTCATGGGACAGGTGGAGTTCCAGCATGCCAACTCCACCTACTTGAAGCTCCTCGGCGCGCCTGACGTGCAGTCGGGTCCGGTGGTGAGCGTCGTGACCCCCGTCGGCACGGTCGGCGCCCCGGTCGAGATCGTCGGCAGCGGGTTGGGCCAAGGCGTCATGGTGGACTTCGGCACGGTGCCGATCTCCAAGGAGTACGTACTCCGCGACGATGTGATCATGGCTTGGGCGCCTGCCGGCGTAGGCGTGGTCGACATCCGGGTCACCAACAACCTGGGCACCTCTGCGGCCGTCCCCCGTGGCCAGTTCGCCTACGGCGGCCCCGCCCCCGTGGTGGTCACCGGCATCAGCCCGTGCAGCGGCCGGCTCGGCGACCAAGTGCAGATCAGCGGAGTCAACTTCGCCTCGGACGTCCAGGTCTACTTCGGCGACAACCTCGCCACACTCGTCGACCACGCCCCCGAGCAGCTGCTCGTCAAGGCGCCCGCCGCTACCGTCAAACTGGGCAAGCCCGCGACCGTCAACGTGACCGTCCTATCGAGCGGCTACTCGTCCCCCGCGAGCCCGGCGGACGAGTTCGTCTACCTGGAGTGACAGCGGAGGCCGAACCGGCTCCCCGACCCGAGCGCTCGTGTCCTGGCAGACCCTCCCCTTCGAGCGCTCTTCTGGAAGTGGTCCGCCTGTGAATGGCGCGGTGGTGGCGCTGGAGGGGCGTCAGTCAGGGCGGGAGGGCCGTCCCTGCTCACGGTGCGCGGCGGTGGTGATCATGGCTGCCGCAGGGTGACCAATCTGCTGCCATCAGATGCCAATCGCGAGGATGCTGGCTGTCATGGGTGCGCCTGTTCACACCCGGACGTGCTGGCCGCGCTGGTTGCGATTTCTCGGTTTCGTGACAGTGGGGTGGGAGACAGTGGGGGTCTGTGCGTTGGTGCTGGTCAGTGTCGGTTTCCAGGTGGGGCTCACTGGCATTGATGTGCGAGATCGGGGCGATTCCACGGTCACCGGGTGGTATTTGCGTAGGTGGTGTACTGACACGGTACCGAGAGATCGGACTCACGTGATCAGGCTGCTGGGCTGACGTCGCCTGATGGTCAGGTATCAGGTTTCCTGTCGGCGCACGGTGACCGTTGATTTTCGCCTGATGCCGGTTGAGGTCGCCCGGTCGACCGCCGTAACGCCGAGGTGCTCATTCCTCGACGTGCGGCGACCGTCCGTCCCACGGCTGGTTACCGTAGACCGGCGGTGACGGCGGAGGGCCGTCCGGAAGGGCCGGATTCTCCGGGAGACGTACATCGCCGCTGCCGAGCAGGACGCGGGCCCGGACCCGCATCGGCTCGTCGCCGTGCCGGGACAGCAGGACGAGCTCGTCGACGCGGGCCGTCATGGGGCCGAAGAGGGTCTCCGCCTTGTGGGCGAGGGAGCGCGGGTTCGGGGTACGGCCGAGGGACAGGTGCGGGGTGAAGCCGTGCGAGTGCGATCCGCAGAGCGGGAAGCGGAGCTCCAGGGACTCCCGCAGCCGCTCCCAGGGCTCGTGGTCGGCGGCAGCCGGGTCGAGCCAGACAGTGGCGTCCTCGCGGTGTCCGAACCAGTGGATGCCCGCCAGGCGGGCAGCGAACGGCTGCGTCTCGGCGAGCGCCGCGGAGACCAGCGGCAGGGCCCGGGCGAACTCGGCCTCCGGGACGAAACCGAAAAGCACGTTGACGTGCGGCGGCCAGCGGCGGATCTGCCGGTCGTGTTCGCGGCGAATGTGCTGGATCGGCGGCCACAACTGTGCCGGCGGCAGCCAGGCGACCGCGGTGCGGTTCGTCGACGGGACGGCGAGGACATCGCCGGGGGCCGGGGCCGGCACGGGACCGACCGGCTCGACGAGGGTCTCGTCGAGCCGGTCGACGCCGCAGGCGCGGTCCCAGACGACCTGGCCGTCCATCTCGAAGAACACCACCCGGTGCCAGGGGATCTCCCCGCCCGGCACGAAGTCGCCGAGCAGGACCCGCTTCGCCGGGGCCCCGCGCTCGGCGATCCCCATCACGAACCGCTCGGGGTCGAAGCGCGGGTCCCAGAGCACCCGGTGATAGATCTCGTCGCTGGTGTGCACGTCAGCACCTGCCCTCGCTACCAGGGTGACGCGCACCCGGTCAGCCCTGCAATTCAGCGCCCGGCCCGCCCACCTCGCTGCGCGGACCACCTGGAAACAAGTAACCCGCGAGTAGGAATCGCTGGTGCCCGCCATTTGCCGACCTCTGCTGCTCGACATCACCGGCCGGACGGCTCGGCCGTTCGGCACCGCTGGCTAGGCCCCGTACGACCCGCGCCCTTGGGCAGGCCTTAACACCGCTCCCGAGCGCGGTCGCCAGCGCGGCTGCGATCGCGGCGCGGGTGAGGGTACGGGTGATGTTCATGCGCCTGGGTCCTGCCTTCGCGTGGGGCATCGGTACGCCGGGCACAACTGACGGGACGGGGGCGAAGCGTCTCTTCCGGGCGGTCCCGATGATCTTTGGCCGGATCCGGTTCGGCCGTTCGCTGCACGCCGGCCGAACCGCCGACGGCCGGGAACCGAACGGGGGACCCGGGCCGTCGTACCGTTCATGATCGAAATCAGCGACCTTCCCGTCGACCGGCTCGCCGACGCCTGTCGACAGATCCACGACATGTCCCCGCCGACCGAAGCGGAGCCTCTCGTCCTAGAGTGCTCGCGCAGGCTCCTCGCGGACCCGGGCGGGGAACGGGCCCACATATGGGTGGGTGCTCTCGTGGCGATGTCGGGATACCTCTCGTGGCGTCCCGGGCGGACCGCCGAGCGCACCGCCCTCGACGCGTTGCGCGCCGCGGCGAAGACGCTGGGGGAGCGGCCGTGTTCGCACGACCGTCATTCGTACGAGAGCGAGATGCACGCGCTGGAGGACGAGATATGGGCCGGCGAGACCGGGCTGTTGGGCGAAATCCCCTCGGGCGCCGCGGACTTCGACGTCGAGCGGGTGCTGTGTCCGGGCAACGTGGCGGGCTGGGCCCGCCTCGCGCAGGACGTGATCGCCCCGTTCACCGTCCGGCGCATACCCGCGGGCGCCCCCAAGTACCACCGCAGTTGCATCAAGGTCCTTTCGGGCATAGTGAACGACTACCCCTACGACGATCCCCACGAGGTGCTGACGGACGAGGCCGGCTGCCTACCTTCCCGACCGACCCGAGGGGTGTTGGCCGGCTTCCTCGTGACGATGAACGCGACCTGCTGGTACGCGGCATCGGAGAGGATCACCGACCGCTCGGTACCGGAGGCCATGGTCAAGGGCGTGGAGGAAGCCGTCGCGTCGCTGCCCGACGGTCCGTGCGCCCATGACTCGGACGAGCACCCCGACACCGATGACCCGGATCACGCCTCCCGTATCGGCTACCTGCTGCGCAGCCCCGGTGGACGCGCCGAGATGGCCGAGGACCACGGGTGGGAGGAGGAGGACGAGGCGGCCGGGACGGCCGACGACGACGAGCCCCTGGACGCCTGGGTGTGCCCCGCCTTCCTGCGCGACCTGGCGGAGGAGACCCTCGCCACGCTGAAGGACGCGCTGAAGGGTTTTGAGACGGCGGAAGGCGGCGAGGGCCCCCCGTCGAGCTGATCCCCCGTCGGCCGGCCGGGCCCAAGCCGGCGGGGGGACGCCGGCCCCGGCATCCGCCGCCCGGCCTCATCCGCGCTCGCGCAGGTACGCCTCCAACTCGTGGGACGTCGCCGCCGGGCCCCTGGCGCTGCGCTTCACCGTGGGACGCAGGGGGGCCTCGGCCTCGCGCCCGTACCGGCGCCACTTGCGCGCCGGCCGGCGGGGTCCACTGGCAGCTCCCCCGGACCTCGACCAGCCTGCGTGCCATCACCACCCGGCACCGTGACCCTGAGGGCTTTGCCCGCCTTCAGGAGTTGGTGGGCTCGGAAGCATGGTCCTCCCACCTCGGCATCCTTGCCAAGAACGTGCTGGTCAAGCTGGTCATTGCCAAGGGCGGGGGCCTGACCGACATCACGGTCCGTCTTCAAAAGATCGTTCGAGGATGGATCGTGGTTTCGTGACAGCGAAGTTGGACCGGCTGAAATCTGCTGCTCCGGGCTCCGCACCGAAGGGAGATCGAAGCGGCGGACGACCCTGGTGTTCCTTCGGTCAGGGGGACCGGAATGATCGCGATATGGACATGGCGGATCAGCTGGTGCGATCAGCCGACGACGGTGACGTGATTGAGGTAGCGCGGCTGCTGGGGCAGGGTGCTGCGGTGGACCGGCCGAACAGTGAGGGGCGTCCGGCACTGGACCTCGCGGCGGGACGCGGCCATGCCGATGTCGTCCGCCTGCTCGTCGGGGCCGGGGCCGATCTGGAGTCTCGCTGGCGGGAGCCGTGACGGGTCGCGGCTGCCGTTGGGCGGGCTGTCCCCGCCCAACGGCACCGTAGCGCTGAGAACTGCCGTACCGGTCTGCTCCCGGGACCCTGTACCCAGACGGCAACGGACGCGGCTACCAGCGCCACGCCTGCCCAACCTCGCCACGATCGGAGACCGGACAGCAGCTCCAGCCAATACCCTCGCCCGGCCCGACCCGCTCCGCGTTCACCTCCGCCGAGCCGGTCATGGAGTGACACACCGGCGGCGGAATCCGGCCGCATCCGCGGCCGCATGGGCCGAGCCCGCATGAACGGCGGCCGCTCGATCACGGGAGTCGGCCGGTGACCTCCTTCCATTTCTGACGCGCGGCTTTGAGCCTGGCGAGTGCGGCGGCTTGGTCCGGGTCGAGCTGGTGTTGTTGCGTCATGTCGTGGAGCTCGGTGCGGACGGCGTCTTCATGTGTGGTGTCACCTTCGGCCTCGGCCAGTGCTGCTCGGGCCGCCGCGACGCGGTCTTCCAGGCCTGCCTGGAAGACCGCGTCGCGGCGTGCGGCGTTCGTGACGCGCGTGACGAAGGCATGCACGGCGTTCTCCTCGTGCTCGCTCTGCGACAGCGGAACGTGATGGACGTGCCCGTCTGCCTCGGTGACGATCAGGTGGTGGCTCTTGGGACCGTGATGGATCCGCACGGTGAGGCCGGCCAGTGGCAGCTCCTCATCCTCACCGATCGAGAGCGTGTGCCGGCGGAGGACCAGGGTGCCGAGATCGTCCACCACCGGACCGCTGCCGGGATTCTGGGCTTCGCGCAGGGCGTGTTCCGCGACGGTGACGCGGCGACGGTGGGCGGCCTGGGCCGAGTTGAGGCGGAGTTGGACGGCGGTCCGCTGAAACCATGCCTGAACGGCCCGAGCCGTCAGATTCCTCCGGGCTCGTGCCAGTTCCCGGCGTTGGGGTGAGTAGGTGCGGCTGAAGGCAGGGCCCCAACCGCCCGGGTAGCGGTAGCGGTGCCAGCCGACGAGTACCGCCACGACGATCAGAGCGCGGACCCCCCACTGCAAGACCTCCATCGTCTTCCCCCTTCCCCGCCGTCCTGGTCAGCTCTACTTGTAGCGCCCCGGCGCCGTCGGTGAGGCCTGTTTGTGAGAGGTCTGCAGGCCATGGGCAACAGCCTGGGCCAGGCTGCGGAGGGTCGGCCCCGGCAGGGATCGGCGTGGTGGCTACCGCCATCCCACTCCGCGAACGAGCAGTCCGGCGGCTGAACCTGTCTGTCCGGTCGCCCCCTCGTAGGACAGCACGACGGCGCTCCTCGCCCGATGGACGGGCGAGGCCGAAGCCTCAGGATCACCCTCGGGCCGCACCCCGGGAGCCGCTCTCCGGCCGCTGCCGGCTGCCGCCCACCAGCGCTCCGATCCGCGCTGCTCACGTGGCGCAGACGGAGCCATCAACCGGGTACGGCGAAGCGACCCGGGTCCCGTTTCTCGACGTGTGCCCAGTGCATCGCCTTTCGGTCCGTCGAGCACCAACCATCGAACAAGAAGGATTTCACCCTTGCGCAACACCCACCTCGTCCGTCCGGGCAGCAGATCCGCACTGCTCGGTGTCACCGCGGCCGTCGGACTGTCCGTCGCCGCGGTCACCGTGGCCGCTGCGGCCGACGCTACGCCCCACCACCCCGTACGTCCGACGATCGTGCTGGAACACGGAGCGTTCGCCGACGCCGCGAGCTGGGACGGTGTGGTCGCCCGGCTGCAGCGTGCAGGGTACCCGGTGGTGTCCGCTGCCAACCCGCTGCGTGGTCCGGCGACCGATGCCGCTTACCTGCGCAGCGTCCTCGACCACATCGACGGGCCTGTGGTCTTGGTCGGTCACTCCTACGGCGGCACCGTCATCAGCCAGGCCG
Source organism: Actinobacteria bacterium OV450 (assembly GCA_001298555.1). Lineage (GTDB taxonomy): Bacteria > Actinomycetota > Actinomycetes > Streptomycetales > Streptomycetaceae > Streptomyces. The sequence goes on along the minus strand of LJCW01000070.1, from coordinate 6,679 downwards.
CCGCGGGCCTCGAGGGCAAAGTGAAGGCACTGGTCTACATCGCGGCGTTCCTGCCGGACGAGGGCGAGAGCTTGATCGGACTGACGGACAAGTTCCCCGGCAGCACCCTCGGCCAAGCCGTCGAGTCCGTCAACTACGCCCTGCCCGACGGTGATCGGGGCGCGGACGTGTACATCAAGCCGGAGAAGTTCCGCAGCCAGTTCGCCGCAGACGTGCCCAAAGACAAGGCCACGCTCATGGCTGCGGGGCAGCGTCCGATCACTGCCGCCGCTCTGGAGGAGAAGTCCACCCAGGCCGCTTGGAAGACGATCCCCTCCTGGTCGCTGGTGACCACGGAGGACCGCAACATCCCAGTGCCTGCCCAGCGTTTCATGTCAGCCCGCGCCAATGCCCGCACGACGACCATCGACGCGTCACACGCGGTATCCGTATCCCGCCCCGACGCCGTCACCCGCATCGTCGAGCAGGCGGCCCGCACGGTCCGATGACCGAGGGCCCCGCCCTGTCGCTCATCGCACGTCACCGCACAGCCGTGCCCGATCGGGGCACGTCACCATCAGACGCATTCACACCGGAAGGCAGCAACCACCATGATGTTCATCACCGTTGTATTGACCAGGTGCGTTGTTGACAGTGATCCAGGGCTGGTTTCGTCCACTTTTCGCGATCCTGGGCGAGGGTGTTGACTCGGCGGGCGGCGTAGCGGGCATCGTCGCCACCGTTCTCTGCGATCCACTTCGCGGCGCTCCACTCGCAGAAGGCGAGCAGCTGGATTACCCGAGAGTCGCTGCGGGACATCCAGTCCTGCGAGCAGGCGTTCGCGTCAATCCTCGCTGCGACGGATCTGCCGGGCAGACCAGGCACTGGCGTCCCGGCTGTAGCGGATGAGGAACTGGGCGAACTGGGTGCGCTCGGTCGGCTCCCATGCGGCGGTGATGTGTTCAAAGGTCTCGCGCTGCTCAGAGGCGAAGCGGTGGCGCTCGGTTTCGCCGGCCTGCGTGAGTTCAAGGACAGTGCGTCGGCCGTCTGCCTGGGATGCGGCTCGCCGCAGCAGCCCGTCGTCAATGCAGGCGGCAATGGTGCGGCTGGCGACGGGCTGGGGGACGCCCATCTCGGTGGCGATGCCCCCCACCGTCATCTCGCCGGGCGCATCCGCGACCACGTTCAGGACGAGGTTGCGGGTCAGATCCCCGCGCCCGCCTGGGGCACGCCGCCGCAGTCGCGACAGGGCAGGTCCGACCTGATCGAAGAGGCCCTTACCGGTCTCCGGAGGTGTTGACGAACTGCTCATGCCGTCATCCTAGAGACTTTCGATCGACACGCATAACCATGCCACTAGGCATGTGCATAGCATTAGGTATACATTGAGGGCACTCCAGGATCGAGGTAAGCCATGTCCATGACCGCTATCACCGGTGCCCGGGTCTTCGACGGCGAGAAGACGCTGGGGGTGACCACCGTGCTCATCGAGGGTGGACGGATCGCCAGCATCGGCGGCAATGCCCCAGGAGGGGCCGAGGTCGTCGACGGTAGTGGCGCCACGCTGCTCCCGGGCCTGATCGACGCCCACGTCCACACCAGCCGGGACGCGTTGGCGTTGGCGCTGCGGTTCGGTGTGACGACCGAACTGGAGATGCAGGGCACCAATACGCGGGACAACCGGGCCCACATCAGCGAGGACGACGCCGTTGCCGACGTGCGTTCCTCCGGTTTCGGCATCACCCCTCCGGGCGGCCACCCCCGCGAGCTGTTCCCCGAGGGCTTCCGTCCCGGCCCGCCCGCAGGCGCGAAGCCGACCGGACCGCCGCCGCTCATGCCGTTCTCCACCACCCCCAAAGAAGCGGTTGCCTTCATCCCGCAGCTGATCGAGCGCGGCTCGGACTACATCAAGTTCATGGTCGACGACGGCAGTATCGAAGGACACCCCGGCCTGCCCATGCTCGACCAGGCCACCTTGAACGCCGGCGTGGCCGAGGCCAAGAAGCACGGCATGCTCACCATCGCCCACACCCTGACCGCGGACGCCACCCGCATGGCCATCGAAGCGGGCATCGACGGCATGGCCCACCTCTTCATGGACCAGCCCCACACCGACGAGATCATCGAGTTGATCACGAATGCTGGAGTGTTCGTCGCTCCCTGCGTCGTCCTGAACGCTTCCATGATGGGCATCACCGGCAGCGACCTCGCCGACGACCCGCGCGTCGCCTCCCGCCTTGATGCCGACTGGGACAAAGCCCTGCGCTCCGCCTTCGGCCACTACCCCCAGGGCAAGATCGAAGACGTCCTGGCCACCGTCAAGGCCCTCGCCGACGCGGGCGTGGACCTGCTGGCCGGCACCGACGTCTCCCTGCCCCTGCCCTTCCTGGGCGGCCTCGCCCACGGCGCCAGCGTCCACCACGAACTGCAGTACCTGGTCCGAGCCGGTCTCACCCCCGCCCAGGCCCTCCGCGCGGCCACCGCCACCACCGCCCGCCGCTTCGGCCTCGAAGACCGCGGCCGCATCGCCGAAGGCATGCGCGCCGACCTCCTCCTCGTTGACGGCGACCCCACCACCACCGTCTCCGACTCCCTCAACACGCGCGCCGTCTGGCGCCGCGGCACCCGCCTCGCGGCCTGATCTCACCTCCCTCACCCACCGCCAGGCCGCCGACCATCCGGTCGGCGGCCTCATACATGGCCACACTCCCCGCCTGAGTCAGACGGCTGATCAAGCCGCACCACAACAGAGGTCTTCGTGTCTCACCCCCATGCCCGACCGTCCACGGCAGACGGCTCCTGGTCGACCGGGTCCGGGCCGGCCGACCCGTCGCCCACGTAGCTGATGAGATGGGCATCTCCCGCACCACCGCTCACAAATGGGTGCGCCGCTGGCGAGCCGAGGGCGACGCGGGACTGTACGTCCGCACGAGCCGGCCCCGGACGTCACCGCACCGCACCCCCGCCGACGTCGAGGAACAGGTCTGTGCGCTGCGGCGCGAGCGGAAACTCGGCCCGGCCCGGATCGGCCCGATCCTGGGAATACCCGCCTCGACGGTTCACCGTGTCCTGACGCGTCACGGCCTGAACCGGCTGCGCTGGATGGACCGGCCCACGGGCCAAGCGATCCGTCGCTACGAACGCGAACGGCCCGGCGAGCTCGTCCACGTCGACATCAAGAAGCTCGGCAACATCCCCGACGGCGGCGGCCACCGGATCATGCCCCGGGAGCAAGCCCTTGCTACTGTCTTCGGCTTTTCAAGGTGACGTTGGGGTATGAAGGGCGAGGCCGGTGCCGGCTATGAAGCCGTTGAGGGTGTCGGGCCGGTAGTGAAGTCGTTTGAGCCGGTTGCGGACGAGGGCCATGACAGCGACGTTGGCCAGGCTGCGTTTGACGTGCGCCCAGACGCCCTCGACGGGGTTCAGGTCGGGTGAGTAGGCGGGTAACAGGAAGACCGTCAGCCACTCCCGCTCGGCAACAAGGTCACGCATCTTGCGGGAGACGTGGGTGTTGAGCCGGTCCCAGACCAGCACGATCGGCGCCCTGACCAGCTGATGAACACGGTCGACGAGCGCGATGAAGTCCCGCTCGCCCATGCTGCGACGTGTTCCTCAACCCGCGGGATGGGTCCGCAGACGGTGACACAGCCGAGTCCGGGAACCCGGCCGCATCGCGATCAGCCCGGCCACCGACAGCCGTCCCGAGCGTCGCCCGCTGACCGTCACGACCGGCGTGATGCCGCGCCGGCCCCAGCTCCGTCCCCGGGGCGGCCTGCGGGTGAAGCCGGCTTCGTCCTCGAAGCAGACGTAGCCCCCGCAGCCGCCCGGGCCCTTTTTCTCACTTCCGACGGCTTGACCTTCTCCTCGAACAGTGCAGCCGCCTGCATCCGTACCGTCTCGCGCCGCTGCCGTCCTGTCGGAGTCAGCCCGCCCCATCCGCATATCTCACCCACCACGGATACAGTCACCCACCCACATCAGGAACTTCGCAACGATTCACCCCAACGAGCTGAAGTCAGTAATGACTGGTCGTCAGCATCTCGTAGTCTCAACGAGATTTAATGATGTCGCGGAGATTGCTTCATGCCTCCTCGATCGGGTGAGGTCCCCGCGCGGTCTCGTGCACCACACCTGTTGCGTTCGCTATCGTCGTCCCGACCGCCTCTGAGCTGCGTGAATTTGAATCGCACGCTCGCGGCGCCCCGGAGAAACGTCGGTGACTGCGACTGCTCGGGCGAGGAAATCGAGCGGGACTGGGTGGAGCGCACGGGCTGCTGGAGCTCGGTGACCCGGGTCCTGCGCACCTACGAGCAGGTGCGCGCGTACGGACTCCCGGCGACCGAGGGCAACGGCGACCGAGGTGGCCGGCCTTCGCTGGCCGCTTTACGGCTTCGACATCGAGCACCCGGTGCAGCGGGAGGTGGAGGTGCTGGAGCCGGACGAACTTCAGCGCCTGGTCCTCGCCGCCGTCGCCCCGTACCTCGACCGCGACGTCCTCGCGCAGCAGATCGCCCGCGAGGAACAGCAGCGCGGCGCGTTGTCCGACTCCGTTGACGGGTGGGCCAGGGGCAGGGGCGGAACGTCCGCCTGAGCCTTCACTGCGTCTCGAAGCCGGGCCGGGCTACGCCTCATACCCGTGCTCGGTTCGTGTCGTGTGCTCGGGGCCGGGGTGGGCGACGCCGGGGACCATGGGATGGGTGTATTCGAGTTCGATGGTGCTGAAGGCGTCGTCCGCCAGGGGAGCGGTGTCGTTGTCGGCGATGATGAGCTGGAGCCGTGGGCCGTAGGCGTCGGTCAGGGCTTTGAATCGGCCGTAGCCCTGGCCATGGCCGCCCATGCCTGCCTCACCGTCCTGCGGGCCCGCGAACTCGACACCGGGAAAGCAGAAACGGATCCTCCCAGCTCATAGCCCTGAGCCTGCCCGAACTCCGACGCCTGATCAGTCGGCTCACCAGGCCCCGCCCGAGCGTCGACCACGTCCTGCACTGGTCACGCTGGCGCCGGCGACGACAGTTCCAGGGTCAGCCACTACAAACGCCGTGGCCACACACCACCAGAAACTACCCAACCGTCACGGCAAACACCGTTGCAGTATTAGCCCGCAAGGTAGACCGCTGACAGCCGGTGGGCTGACCTGCTGCGCCGGGTGATGCCGCAGGCCCTGGTCGGCGGCGCGAGTGGCCGCTGGGTCGGTGCTCAGGCCATTTCGTCACGGATCTCGTTGCGGTGCTCCTCGTAAGCGAGTCGCGCGTCGTCGTTCGGGAGCGCGGGGGTCCTGAGGCCGCAGGCACAGGTGACCACCGTGAGGTCGGACAGAGCGCGCAGGGTGTGCCCTTCGGCGCTGGTCCGGGTCGCCTCCGTCGGCTTCTTGTATCGGAGGTTGTGCAGGTAGTGGGGTGGGCGGTCAGCGGCCGGGGCGATGGTGGCGCTGGTGTTGTCGAGGGTGAAGCGGTGCTCGCTCATGGGTCCAGTGTCCTCTGCCGGAGGCGAGTAACCTGCGCCCGCGCGGCAGAACGCGACGCGAGCATCACCGAGCTGGCCGCGGGGCAGTAGTGACCCTTCGCGGGGTCCTTCGGGCGCGGAGTTTGAGCGCGGCCGCATTCGTGACCCGGAAGTCACTGGGCAGTGGAGCCGGCGCCGCATTCACCGCAACCTCTCTCCTGCCCTCCCGGACCGCTGAATTCCCCGACCCGTGGCCCCCACCCCGGCAACCTGCCCCCGCAGCTGCTCCGGCTCCGAAGGTGGTGGGTCTGAGTGCCCCGCGGCGGCGGGTAGGACCCAGTTTGATTCAGGGGCAGGTCTCGTCGGTCTTGGCGACGGTGAAGGACACGGGCTGGCCGGTGAGTGCGGTGCCAGCGGCCGGGTTTTGGCTGCATACCTTCCAGTTCGACTCCTGGAGGACCATTCGGCTCTGTACCGCGTCCTTCACGGTGATGGAGGCGTTGGACGGGAGCGCGCTGCGCACGGCCTTCATGCCCTGGCCGACGAAGTTCGGCATGGTGTCGCCGGCGGGCTTCGGCGCGGGGGCGTCGGTGGCGGGGCAGGCCTCTTCCAGTTTGACCGCGCCGAAGTCGATGGCGGTGGCCGGGTCGAGGCTGCTGCCGCCGGCGGGGGTCTGGGAGCAGACCTTCCAGTTGGCATGAAGCCGAGAGATCGCACCCAGTTCCTCGACGTGCATCCGGACCGGGTGGCGCGCTGGCCCGCCGCCGGGACCTGCCCGCCCTCCTGGACGCACGTGCCGCTCGGCCGGACCAGGCCGCGGTACGGCTCGGCGTGCGCCGTAGGACTTCGACCAGGTGGTCAGGCTCGGCTGGCTGTTCCCGGTCGCCTCTGTGGACGTCGACTTCAAGCACGACGCGGGGTGACCGCGATCCGTCTCTACGACGGCCAGCAGATCGCGCGGCCTCGATGCACGGTGGCCGTTTGAGTCCGGTGGCGACCCAGGAGCCGGCACCTGTGTAGGCACGGTCGGCGAACAGGGGCCCACCCCGGTGCGTTCGCATCCTGTCGGGGCGGGGGAGGAGCGGCGAGGCCCCCACCTGTTTTGGTAGGGGGTCTCGTCCAGTAGCGGCGCGGGCGGAGTTGCTGCCCTTCGCGGGCTCAACTGCTCTTGTACATCGCGACCGTGAAGCTGACCTTCTTACCGTTGTGGTAGTCGGTGCTGTCCCACACCGAGATGTGAGACCTGTCCTGCATCCGC
>LJCW01000069.1 GCA_001298555.1 Actinobacteria bacterium OV450 | reverse complement strand
CGGGCGGGCGGCAGGACCGGCCGACAGGGCCGCGGCACTCGGCGCATGGCAGGACCGGCGCCCAGCGCAGGGCGCGGCTCCGGCCGACGCCCGGCAGGGCACGGCACGGCACCGCGCCGCGACGTGACGCGCTCCGCGTCAGGGCCGGCGGGGACCCCGCGGGAGGACCGCCGAGACCTTGAAACCGCCCTCGTCCGTCGGGCCGGACACGAACACCCCGCCCAGACCCAGCACCCGCTCCCGCATCCCGACCAGCCCGTTCCCCCCACTCGGCAGCCCTGGCTGGACCACGTCCGCCCCGCACGGCCCGTTCTCCACCTGCATGGCCACCTCATCCCCCCGATGAGCCAGCCGCACCACGACCCTCGCGCCCGGCGCATGCTTGTGGCAGTTGGTCAGCGCCTCCTGCACCACCCGGTACGCCGCCTGCTCGACCTCCGCCGGATACTCCTCCCCCACACCCCGGACGTCCAGCTCCACCACCATCCCGGCCGCCCGCGACTGCCCGACCAGCACCTCCAGCTCGTCCAGCGTGGGCCCCGGCCCGTCCTCGAAACCCGCACCCCCCGCCAGCGCAGCCACCGGCACCACCGCGGGAGCCCGCTTCGGCGACTCCGCCGCCCGCAGCACCCCCAGCATCTCCCGCAGCTCCGTCAACGCCTGGCGCCCCATGTCCCCCACCAGCGCCGCGTTCTTCGCCGCCCGCGCCGGATCCTTGGCCGCCACCGCCTCCAGCGCGGCCGCGTGCACCACCATCAGCGACACCCGGTGCGCCACCACGTCGTGCATCTCCCGGGCGATCCGCGTCCGCTCCTCCGTACGGGCCCACTCGGCCCGCTCCTCCGCCCGGTCCGCCAGCAGCGACAGCTCCCGCTCCAGCGAGTCCGCCCGCTCCTGCAAGGACTCCATCAGCCGCCGCCGCGCCCCTATGTACAGGCCGAGCAGCACCGGCGGCACGGTCAGCGCCACCGCCACGAACACGGACAGGATGATGACGAGGGAACGCGAGGCCCCCTGGTCCCCGCTGGTCCGCAGGTACATCACCACGAACGTGGCCACCAGCGACATCGAGGCCAGCGTCGCCGTGATCCGCCGGGGCACCTCGCAGGCGGCGAGCGTGTACAGCCCGACCACCCCGAGCAGGAACCCCATCGCGGCCGGCGCCACGGCGATCCCGACCAGCACCACCGCGATCGGCCAGCGCCGCCGCAGCACCAGCGTGGACCCCACCAGGAGCCCGAACAGCACCCCGACCGCCACCGGAATCCCGGCCTCGCGCGCGAAGGGAACCCCCTCGACGGCACACTCGACGGCCGACACCGCCGCCAGCCCCACGTCCAGCACGGCCCCGCGCCGCCGCTCCCACCACAGCGGCCCGTCCCGCCCGGCCCCGTGCTCTTCCCCCGTATAGGTCATGCCGTCCAGCGTACGCAGCGCCCACAGCACAATCCCGAACGGATTTCCGGCGAACCGAAGGCGATCGCACGTACGGCTGAATCGTCCACTGAGCGGGACCTGAATCCCGTATTCCGGACGACATTGGCGACATGACCGATATCCGACGTCGCCCGGGCGACGGCACAGGCGGCCTCCGCACGGGAACGACGACCTTCGAAGCCCTCCGCGCACAGGCCGTCGCCCTCCGCCGCGAGGGCCTCAGCCGCCGCCAGATCCGCGACCGCCTGCACGTCCACAACAACGACATCCTCAACCGGCTCCTGGAGGGCGAACCGGCACCCGAATGGACGAAGCGCCCCCACGCGAAGGACGACCTCCGCGCCAAGGCCCGAGAACTCCGCCTCCGGGGCCTCACCTACGACCAGATCCAGGTCGAACTGGGCTGCTCGAAGAGCTCGATCTCCCTCTGGGTCCGCGACCTCCCCAAGCCGGATCGGCAGCGCACACCGGAAGAGTCTTCGGCCATTGCCCGGCGGGGGTGGGAGCGCACCCTCGAAGTCCGCGAGCAGGACCGCCGAGAGACCAAGCGAGCCGCGACCGCCGAGGTCGGCACCTTGTCGGAGCGCGAGCTCTTCCTCATCGGCGTCAGCCTCTATTGGTCCGAGGGCAGCAAGGACAAGACGTACGACCGCCGTGAACGCGTGATCTTCGTGAACAGCGATCCCGGAATGGTGGGCGTCTACCTCGCCTGGCTGCGCCTGCTTGGACTCGAAGAGGAGCACCTGCGGTACGCCGTCACCATCCACGAGACCGCAGACGTCGTCGGCGCGGAGAGATTCTGGGCGGAGCTCACCCGGGCCACCCCCGGCCAGTTCCTCAAGACCACGCTCAAGCGGCACAATCCGAAGACCGTCCGGAAGAACACCGGCGAGCACTACTACGGCTGCCTCGCCGTTCGCGTACTCCAAAGCGCCGGTCTGTACCGTCGCATCGAGGGCTGGTGGTGCGGCATAGTAGGGGCTGCATCGCAGTTCGATCAGCCATATCGGACATAAACGGCGAACTATCCCGAGTCGTCTAATGGCAGGACAAATGGTTTTGGTCCATTGAATGAGGGTTCGATTCCTTCCTCGGGAGCTTCGCAAGTTCGGGTCCTGACCTCCACGGTCGGGACCCGGCCTCGTTCCCGGGGTGTAACGCCCCGGTATCCTTCACGGGTCCACCACCCGAAGCCGAAGGGCATCCCCGTGAGCGCCAACCGCCCGGCAGCCGTCGTCGTACTCGCAGCGGGTGAAGGCACCCGCATGAAGTCGGCCACTCCCAAGGTTCTGCACGAGATCTGCGGGCGTTCGCTCGTGGGACACGTCGTCGCCGCCTCGCGCGAGCTGGACCCCGCGCACCTCGTGGTCGTCGTCGGCCACGCCCGCGAGCAGGTCACCGCGCACCTCGCGGACATCGACGCCGGCGTGCGCACCGCCGTCCAGTACGAGCAGAACGGCACCGGTCACGCCGTCCGCATGGCCCTCGAAGAGCTCGGCGGGCAGCCGTCCGGCACGGTCGTCGTCGTCTGCGGCGACACCCCGCTGCTGACCGGCGAGACCCTCGGGCAGCTCGTGCAGACGCACGAGGCCGACGGCAACGCCGTCACCGTGCTCACCGCCGAGGTCCCGGACTCCACCGGCTACGGCCGGATCATCCGCGGCGAGGACGGGGCCGTGACGGCCATCGTCGAGCACAAGGACGCCACCGACGCGCAGCGTGCGATCCAGGAGATCAACTCCGGGGTCTTCGCCTTCGACGGCGCGCTGCTCGCGGACGCCCTCGGGAAGGTCCGTACGGACAACAGCCAGGGCGAGGAGTACCTCACGGACGTGCTCGGCATCCTGCGCGAGGCCGGTCACCGGGTGGGTGCGGCCGTGGGCGGCGACCACCGGCAGATCCTGGGGATCAACAACCGCGTGCAGCTCGCGGAGGCCCGTGCGCTGCTCAACGCGCGTCTGCTGGAGCAGGCGATGCTCGCGGGCGTGACGGTCGTGGATCCGGCGAGCACGTTCGTGGACGTGACGGTGACGTTCGGGCAGGACGCGGTCGTGCACCCGGGTACGCAGCTGCTGGGTGCGACGCACGTGGCCGAGGGGGCCGAGGTGGGTCCGAACACGCGGCTGAAGGACACGTGGGTGGGTCCGCGGGCGCGGGTGGACAACACGGTGGCGGACACGGCGGTGGTCGGGGAGTCGGCGTCTGTGGGTCCGTTCGCGTACCTGCGTCCGGGGACGAACCTGGGTGCGAAGGCGAAGGCCGGCACGTACGTCGAGATGAAGAACGCGACGATCGGTGAGGGCACGAAGGTGCCGCACCTGTCGTACGTGGGTGATGCGACGATCGGCGAGTACAGCAACATCGGCGCGGCCAGCGTGTTCGTGAACTACGACGGCGAGCACAAGCACCACACCACGGTCGGCTCACACTGCAAGACGGGTTCGGACAACATGTTTGTGGCTCCCGTCACGATCGGGGACGGGGCGTACACGGCGGCCGGCTCGGTGATCACGAAGGATGTGCCGCCCGGTGCGCTGGCCGTGGCCCGCGGCCAGCAGCGGAATATCGAGGGCTGGGTGGCTCGCAAGCGTCCGGGAAGTGCCGCTGCGACGGCGGCTCAGTCGGCGGTCCGGGAGGACGTGGACCCGCGTTGAGGCCTCGTTGAGGTGAACTGACCGGAAACAGGTACGCCCGGGACGGCGTACCGTGATAGGTGCACGCAATTCGGCTGGCTCACCGTGTGCGGGACGGACGCACACGGGGGCGAGCAGCTTTCAACACGTCTGAGGAGACTGTGCTGTGACCGGGATCAAGACGACCGGCGAGAAGAAGCTGATGCTCTTCTCCGGCCGCGCCCACCCCGAGCTGGCCGAGGAGGTTGCGCATCAGCTGGGCGTCGCCCTCGTGCCGACCAAGGCTTTCGACTTCGCGAACGGTGAGATCTACGTTCGTTTCCAGGAGTCGGCTCGTGGCGCGGACTGCTTCCTGATCCAGAGCCACACGGCTCCGATCAATAAGTGGATCATGGAGCAGCTGATCATGATCGACGCGCTGAAGCGCGCGTCGGCCCGCTCCATCACCGTGATCATCCCGTCCTACGGGTACGCCCGTCAGGACAAGAAGCACAAGGGCCGCGAGCCGATCTCGGCGCGTCTGGTGGCCGATCTGCTGAAGACCGCGGGTGCGGACCGCATCCTGACGGTCGACCTGCACACGGACCAGATCCAGGGCTTCTTCGACGGTCCGGTGGACCACCTGTCGGCGCTGCCGGTGCTGGCGGACTACGTGGGCGCGAAGGTGGACCGCACGAAGCTGACGATCGTGTCCCCGGACGCCGGCCGTGTGCGGGTGGCGGACCGCTGGTGTGACCGTCTGGACGCTCCGCTGGCGATCGTGCACAAGCGCCGTGACAAGGACGTCGCGAACCAGGTGACGGTCCACGAGGTCGTCGGTGAGGTCCGGGGCCGGGTCTGCGTCCTGGTCGACGACATGATCGACACCGGTGGCACGATCTGCGCGGCGGCCGATGCGCTGTTCGCGCACGGTGCGGAGGACGTGATCGTGACGGCCACGCACGGCATCCTGTCGGGGCCGGCCGCGGACCGTCTGAAGAACTCGAAGGTCAGCGAGTTCATCTTCACGAACACCCTGCCGGACCCGTCCGACCTGGAGCTCGACAAGATCACGGTCCTGTCGATCGCGCCGATGGTCGCGCGTGCGGTGCGCGAGGTCTTCGAGGACGGTTCGGTCACGAGCCTGTTCGAAGAGCAGCAGTAGCAAGCAGCAGGATCAGCGGTAGCGGTACGGGACAGAGATCCTTTTGGGTGCGGCCTTCCGCGCCGGGTACACTCTTCGAGTTGCTCGGCGAGGGAGGCCGCACCTGTTGGTGCCGGTGCTCCGTTATCGACGCGCTCTTCGTAGCAGGCCGTTCAGGCCGGGTGACTGTGTCCTTTTCCATCACCCCACGAGGAGTGAGCATGTCCGAGGTCAAGCTTTCCGCTGCCACCCGTACCAACTTCGGCAAGGGCGCTGCCCGTCAGGCCCGTCGTGACGGTCTGGTTCCCGGTGTCATCTACGGTCACGGCACCGACCCGAAGCACGTCGACGTCGAGGGCCACGGCCTGATGATGGCCCTGAAGACCCCGAACGTCCTGCTCTCCCTGAACATCAAGGGCGGCGGCACCGAGCTGGTCATCCCGAAGGCCGTCCAGCGTCACCCGGTCAAGCGCACGCTGACCCACGTCGACTTCCTGATCGTCCAGAAGGGCGAGAAGGTCACCGTCGAGGTCCCCGTCGTCACCGAGGGTGACCTGGCCCCCGGCGCGAACATGCTGGAGACCCTGCTGACCACCATTTCGGTCGAGGCCGAGGCCACCCACATCCCGACCGAGGTCACCGTCTCGATCGAGGGCCTCGAGGCCGGCGCGACCATCCACGCGTCCGACCTGGTCCTGCCGGCCGGCACCACGCTGGCCGTCGACGGCGAGACCGCCGTTCTGCAGGTCGTCGCCCCGCAGGCCGAGGAGCCGGCCGCCGAGGCCGCCACCGAGGGCGCAGAGGCCTGAGCCTCGCCTTTCCACCTCAGCACTTGCTGAACGACCGCCGTCCGGCTCCACTGGGAGCGGGACGGCGGTCGTCCTCGTTAAGGAGCATGGATGTCGGACGATGCGGCGCCGTGGCTGATCGTCGGCCTCGGTAATCCCGGGGCGGAGTACGCGGGCAACCGCCACAACATCGGGTTCATGGTGGTGGATCTGCTGGCGGAGCGGATGCGCGGGAAGTTCAAGGCGCACAAGGCGCGGGCGCAGGTGGTCGAGGGCCGGATGGGTCCGCCGGGGCCGGCGAACCGCCGGGTGGTGCTGGCGAAGCCCATGTCGTTCATGAACCTGTCGGGCGGCCCGGTGACGGCGCTGCGCGACTTCTACAAGGTGCCGCTGGACCGGATCGTGGCGGTCCATGACGAGCTGGACATCGACTATCCGACGCTGCGGCTGAAGCTGGGCGGCGGCGACAACGGGCACAACGGCCTGAAGTCGATGACGAAGGCGATGGGCGCGGACTACCACCGGGTGCGGTGCGGGATCGGGCGTCCGCCGGGCCGTATGCAGGTGGCGGACTTCGTGCTGAAGGACTTCTCGTCGGCGGAGCGCAAGGAGCTGGACTGGTTCGTGGACCGGGCGGCGGATTCCGTGGAGTGCCTGATCGCGGAGGGTCTGGAGCGCGCCCAGTCGGCGTACAACTCCTGACCGCCCGATGTACGAGGGCCCCCGCCGTCCGGTCCGGACGGCGGGGGCCCTCGTGCGTTGCGGGCGGGGTCAGCCGGTGTTGCGCAGGCCGGCGGCGACGCCGTTGACGGTGAGCAGCAGGGCTCGGGCGAGCAGCGGGTCGGGGTCCTCGCCGCGTTCGGCGGCGGCGCGCTGGCGGGCGAGGAGGGAGACCTGGAGGTAGGAGATGGGGTCGAGGTAGGCGTCGCGGACGGCGAAGGTCTGCTGGAGGACGGGGTGGGAGTCGAGGAGCTTCTCGCCACCGGTGATGCGCAGGACTTCGCGGACGGTGAGCTCGTGTTCGGCTTCGATGCGGGTGAACACGTGCTTGAGCTCGTCGGGGACGAGGGTGTCGACGTAGTGGCGGGCGATCCGCAGGTCGGTCTTGGCCAGCGTCATCTCGACGTTGGAGAGGAAGTTGCGGAAGAAGTGCCAGCGCTCGCCCATCTCGGTGAGGGCGGCTTCGCCGCCGGCTTCGCGCAGGGCCTTGAGGCCGGAGCCGACGCCGTACCAGCCGGGGACGATCTGGCGGGACTGGGTCCAGCCGAAGACCCAGGGGATGGCGCGCAGGCCGTCGAGGCCGGCCCCGGAGTCGGGGCGGCGGGAGGGGCGCGAGCCGAGGTGGAGGTCGGCGAGCTGGTCGACCGGGGTGGCGGCGAAGAAGTAGGCCGGCAGGTCGGGGTCTTCGACGAGGGCGCGGTAGGCGGCGTGGGCGGCGTCGGAGACGGTGTCCATGGCCGCGTCCCAGCGGGCGAGGTCGTCGTGGGACTGGCGGGGTGCGGTGTGCAGGGCGGAGGCCTGGAGGGTGGCCGCGACGGTCAGCTCCAGGTTTTCGCGGGCCAGTGAGGGGACGAGGTACTTGTCGGAGATGACCTCGCCCTGTTCGGTGACCTTGATCTCGCCTTCGAGGGTGCCCCAGGGCTGGGCGAGGATCGCGTCGTGGGAGGGGCCGCCGCCGCGGCCGACGGTGCCGCCGCGGCCGTGGAAGAGGCGCAGGCGTACGCCGTAGCGGTGGGCGACGTCGCGCAGGCGGCGCTGGGCGCGGTGGATCTCCCACTGGCTGGTGGTGATGCCGCCGAACTTGGAGGAGTCGGAGTAGCCGAGCATGACCTCCTGGACGTCGCCGCGCAGGGAGACGAGGCGCCGGTAGGAGGGGTCGGCGAGCATCTCGTCGAGGATGACGTCGGCGGCGCGGAGCTCGTCGGTGGTTTCCAGGAGCGGGACGATGCCGATCTTGGCCCAGCCTGCGTGGAGGTCGATGAGGCCGGCTTCGCGGGCGAGGACGGCGGCGGCGAAGACGTCGTCGGCGCCCTGGCACATCGAGATGATGTACGACTCGATGACTTCGGGGCCGAACTTCTCGAAGGCGTCCTTGATGGCGAAGAAGACGCCGAGGGTCTTGTGGCCGGCGGCGTCGAGGGGTGCGGGGGTGGGGGCGAGGGGGCGCCGGGAGCGGAGTTCCTTGGCGAGGAGCTTGCCGCGGTAGTCGCGGGGCATGTAGGCGTAGCGCCAGGATTCCTCGCCGAGGCGGTCGAAGAGCTGGCCGAGGGCGTGGTGGTGGGCGTCGGCGTGTTCGCGGACGTCCATGGTGGCGAGCTGGAGGCCGAACGCGGCGAGGGTGCGGATGGTGCGGTCCATGCGGCCGTCGGCGAAGAGGGCGCCGCGGTGTTCGCGCAGGGAGGTCTGGATGAGGGTGAGGTCGGCGAGGAGCTCGGCGGTGCCGAGGTAGTCGCGGCCCTCCTCGTGGGGGGTGCCCTTGGCGAGGCGTTCGCGGGTGTTGACGAGCTTCTGCCGGATGCAGGTGGCCTTGAGGCGGTAGGGCTCTTCGGCGTTGAGCCGCTTGTAGCGCGGGCTGATCTCGGGGAGGCGTTCGAGGTCGGCCTGGAGGGAGGAGAGGAGTTCCTCGGTGGCGCCGGTGTAGCGGATGGAGTTGGACAGCAGGCCGCGCAGGAAGTCGACGAGTTCGAGGGCGTCGGTGATGCCGTGTTCGTGCTGGAGGATCAGTACGTCGCGGGTGACGTCGGGGGTGACGTTGGGGTTGCCGTCGCGGTCGCCGCCGATCCAGGTGCCGAAGGTGAGGGGGCGGGTGCCGGCGGGCAGCTCGACGCCGACGCGCTGGAGCTCGGCGGCGAGGTCCTCGAGGACGTCGCCGACGGCGCCGGCGTGCAGCTCGTCGAGGTAGTAGATGGCGTTGCGGGCCTCGTCGGCGGGTTCGGGGCGCACAACGCGGAGCTCGTCGGTCTGCCAGACGAGGTCGATGTTCTCGGCGAGGCGCAGGTCGTGGCGGCGGCGTTCGCCGGCTCCGGAGACGGGCTCTTCGAGCAGGGCGGCGATGCGGCGCAGCTTGTTGAGGACGCTGCGGCGGGCTGCTTCGGTGGGGTGCGCGGTGAAGACTGGGCGCACGTTGAGGTTGCGGACCGTTTCGCGCAGGTGTTCGGGGTCGGCGTCCTTGAGCATGTCGGCGGTGCGGGCGAGGAGCCCGCCTTCGGCGGCGCGGTGGGCGCGCAGTTCCTTGCCGCGGTGGACCTGTTCGGTGACGTTGGCGAGGTGAAAGTAGGTGGAGAAGGCGCGCACCAGCTTGGCGGCGGTCTCCAGGTCGGTGTCGCCGAGCAGTGCGGCGGCGGCTTCGCCGTCGGTGCGGGTCAGGGCGCGCACTTGTTCGACGAGGTCGAGGAGTTCTTGGCCTTCCTGGCGGACGAGGGTTTCGCCGAGGAGGTCCCCGAGGCGGCGGATGTCCGCTCGCAGTTCCGCGTTGGCGGCGGTGGCCGGGGTGGAGGAGGCCTGGTCAGCACTGCTCACAGGTGCGGCTCCTTGCAGTGTTCGAGCGCTACTGGGAGGTGGGCTCCGGGATGCGCGGGGGTGTCCCCCACCTGGTGCGCAGCTCGGCTGCCCGTGCGGACCGCGCTGTCCGACGACACCAGGATAGGTGTCCGGGCCTGGTGCCTCGCTAAACGTCTCACCAGGCGGCGCGCGGGCGGTGGCGGGCGCCCTTGAGAACGCCTCGGGCGCGGCCGTGCTCCTCTTGTCGTGGGCTCCGGCTTTGCCATACTTACGTTGCCGTAGGTTACGCATCCGTAGCCTGGGCAGGCGCCAGGTGCCTGCCGATTCCTCACCCCCAGGGGATCCTCATGACCACCAGTCCCGAGCTGATCGAGGGCGCCTCGGCGGCCTCCGATTCCGATCCAGATTCCGGTTCCGGTGCCGGTGCCGGTGCCGCCGTGCCCTCCGCGACGCTGGGGGGCGAGAGCAAGCGGTCCGTGGAGCAGATCGCCCTGCTGTTGTTCATCGTCGTTCCCTTCCTGGCGCTGCTGGCGGCGGTTCCGCTGGTCTGGGGCTGGGGGGTGAGCTGGCTGGATCTCGGCCTGATGGTGTTCATGTACTTCCTGGCCTGCCACGGGATCACGATCGGTTTCCACCGGTACTTCACGCACGGTTCCTTCAAGGCGAAGCGGCCACTGCGGATCGTGCTGGCCGTGATGGGTTCGATGGCGGTGGAGGGGCCACTGGTGCGCTGGGTGGCGGATCACCGCAAGCACCACAAGTTCTCCGACCACGAGGGCGACCCGCATTCGCCGTGGCGGTTCGGGGAGACCGTCCCAGCGCTGATGAAGGGCCTGTGGTGGGCGCACATCGGGTGGCTGTTCGACGAGGAGCAGACCAATCAGCAGAAGTACGCCCCCGACCTGATCAAGGATCCGGCGATCCGGCGGATCTCGCGTGACTTCGTGCTCTGGACGATCGTGTCGCTGGCGATCCCGCCGCTGGTCGGGGGCCTGGTGACGATGTCGTGGTGGGGTGCGTTCACGGCGTTCTTCTGGGGCTCGCTGGTGCGCGTCGCGCTGCTGCACCACGTGACGTGGTCGATCAATTCGATCTGTCACGCGGTGGGCAAGCGTCCGTTCAAGTCGCGCGACCGTTCCGGCAACGTGTGGTGGCTCGCGGTGCTCTCGTGCGGGGAGTCCTGGCACAACCTGCACCACGCTGACCCGACGTCGGCCCGGCACGGTGTGCTGCGCGGCCAGGTCGACTCCAGTGCCCGGCTGATCCGCTGGTTCGAGCTGGCGGGGTGGGCGACGGACGTGCGCTGGCCGTCGGGTGCCCGCCTCGATGCCCGGCGCAGGGAAAACGCGTCGAACGCGGCATGATGGGGGACGTGGCGATCGACGGCAGCAGTTCCAGCAGCGACAAGGCCCGGCGCGGCCGCCGGGTCCGGATGACGGGCGCCGAGCGGCGTCAGCAACTGCTGGACGTCGGCCGCACGCTGTTCGCGGAGAAGGGTTTCGAGGGCACGTCGGTGGAGGAGATCGCGGCCAAGGCCGGGGTGTCCAAGCCGGTGGTGTACGAGCACTTCGGGGGCAAGGAGGGCCTGTACGCGGTCGTCGTGGACCGGGAGATGCGCCAGCTGCTGGACGGGGTGACGGGCGCGCTGACGGCCGGGCATCCGCGGGAGCTGCTGGAGCAGGCGGCGTTCGCGCTGCTGGACTACATCGAGTCCTATACGGACGGGTTCCGCATCCTGGTGCGGGACTCGCCGGTCGCGCAGTCGACGGGCACGTTCGCGTCGCTGATCAGCGATATCGCGACGCAGGTCGAGGACATTCTGGGCCTTGAGTTCAAGGCGCGGGGCTTCGACCCGAAGCTGGCCCCGCTGTATGCGCAGGCGCTGGTCGGAATGGTCGCCCTGACGGGGCAGTGGTGGCTGGACGTGCGCCGGCCGAAGAAGGCGGAGGTCGCGGCGCACCTGGTGAACCTGGCCTGGCACGGGCTGGACGGGCTGGAGTCGAAGCCGCGGCTGGTGGGCCACCGCAGGAGCTGACCGAGGCGGTACCACGCGACGGCGCCCCGTCACCGGAGATCCGGTGGCGGGGCGCCGTCGTGTTCGCACGCCGTCGTCAGGTGAGGGGTTCCGGGCTGTGCTCTTCCAGGAATTCGATCCGGTTGCCGACGGGGTCCTCGGAGTAGAAGCGGCGGTGTCCTGGCAGGTCGTGGTCCCAGACGACCTCGGCGCCGCGTTCGCGCAGTCGGCGCGCGTACGCCTCGATCCCGGTCACCCGCAGCCCGGGGTGCGCTTTGCGGGCGGGCCGGAAGTCCTCCTCGACGCCCAGGTGCAGCTGTACGGGGCCGGCGGCGAACCAGCAGCCGCCGCGGGCGGCGAGGAGGGGAGGCTTCGCGATCTCGGTCATGCCCAGTACGTGGGTGTAGTACGCGCGGAGCCGGTCCTCCGAGCCGGGCGGCGCGGCGAGTTGGACGTGGTCGACTGCGCTCAGCACGGTCAGGCCTCCTTGCGGGCGACGGCGAAGATCCGGCGGAACGGGAACACGGTGCCGCGCGGCCCGGGCGGGTAGGCCTCGCGCAGCAGCTCGCGGTATTCGGCGAGGAAGGCGTCCACGGCCGGCCGGTCGTTGCCGAGGACGGTGAGGACGGGCCGCAGGGCGGTGCCCTTGACCCAGTCGAGCACCGGATCGGGGCCGGTCAGCATCTGGTGGTACGTCGTCTCCCAGGTGTCGACGGCGCAGCCCAGCCCGGTGAGCCGGGCCAGGTACTCGGCGGGTTCGAGGAGGTGTACGTAGCGGGCGCCGTGGCCGGCCAGCCGGTCGCGCCAGCGCGGGGTGTCGCAGAGCCGGGCGAGCAGGGCGTGGCTGGGGGCGGTGTGGTTGCCGGGGACCTGGAAGGCGAAGGTGCCGCCGGGGCGCAGCCCGTGGATCCAGGCGGGGAAGGAGCCGGGGTGGCTCGGGACCCACTGCAGGGCGGCGTTGGAGACGATCAGGTCGTAGGGCTCCTCGGGGAGCCAGTGCGCGAGGTCGGCGTGGCGGAAGTCGAGGCTGCCGCCGCCGGCGGTCCGGCCCGCGTACTCGTCGTCGGCGCGCCGGAGCATCTCCGGGGAGAGGTCGAAGCCGGTGATGCGGGCCTCGGGCCAGCGTTCGGCGAGGAGCGCGGTGACGTTGCCGGGGCCGCAGCCGAGGTCGGCGATGCGGGCGGGCCGGGCGGGCAGCTCGGGTATCCGGTGCAGGAGGTCGAGGAAGGGGCGGGTTCGGTGTCCTGCGTGCCGGAGGTATTGCTGGGGGTCCCAGGTGGGTGCACCGTGGCTGGTGGCGGCGGGGATCCTTGCCGAAGCGGTATCGGAATGCATGTTCGATCCTCCCTGCTGGCGGGTCGGGCGGAAGCGGAAGCCGTTCCGGCACCCTCCATGCCCATCGTCGCCCAAAATATATCTTGACGTCAAGACTCATGAGATCGAGATATAAGTACCCGAGATCCTCGATTTGAAGAGACTTCACGTCGACAGACCCCTTACACTGATCGGCATGGAGGACGAGGTCGACCGATTGGTCGCGGCATGGCGGCGGGAACGCCCTGACCTCGACGTGGAACCGCTCGAAGTACTGAGCCGCGTCAGCAGGCTTGCCCGTCATCTCGACCGCGCCCGCAGGCTGGCGTTCTCCGAGCACGGGCTGGAGCCCTGGGAGTTCGACGTCCTGACGTCGCTGCGCCGCGCCGGCGCGCCCTACCAGCTCTCCCCCGGCCAGCTGCTGACGCAGACCCTGGTCACCTCGGGCACCATGACCAACCGCATCGACCGGCTCGCCAAGAAGGGCCTCGTCGAACGGCTGCCCGACCCCAACGACCGGCGCGGGGTGCTGGTCCGGCTGACGCCCGAGGGCCGGGACCGCGCCGACCAGGCCCTGGCGGGCCTGCTGGCCCAGGAGCGGGCGATCCTGGCCCAGCTCTCCCAGGCCCAGCGCGGCGACCTCGCGGCGCTGCTACGCCAGTTGACCGCTCCGTTCGACAACATCCCCGGCTAGGTCGGCCGGCCGCACCCCGGCCCGCCGGGCCAGCGCCACCGCCGCGAGCGTCGAGTGCACCCCGAGCTTGCCCAGCACGTTCTGCATGTGCGTGCGGACCGTGTGCGGGGACAGGAACAGCCGCGCCGCCACGTCCTTGCGGCCCAGCCCCGCCACCATGCAGCGCAGCACCTCGTGCTCGCGCGGCGTGAGGGACTCCACGAGCCGTTCACTGTCCGTACGGTGCTTGCGCGCCGCGGTCAGTTCGCGCAGCACTCCGGTGAGCAGCGCGGGCGGCAGGTGGGTCTCCTCGCGCAGGACGCCGCGGATGACGGCGAGCAGCCGCGAGAGCGAGCAGTCCTTCGCCACCCAGCCGGAGGCCCCCGCCTGGAGGGCGAGTGCGGCCCGGCGCGGATCGTCGCGTTCGGCGAGGACGACGGTGCGGACCCCGGGGTGGGACACCCGCACCCCGGCGACCAGGGCGATCCCGTCCGCCGCGGGCGGCGGGCCGGAGCCCGGTTCGCGCTGGGCGGGCACGGCGCCGCCGGCGGCGGCGCCCAGGTCGGCGTCGACGAGCAGGACGTCGAAGCGGCGGCCCTCGGCCACCGCGCGTTCGAGGCAGCGCAGCGCGGCGGGACCGCTGCCGGCCGCGGACACGTCCACGTCGGGCTCGGCCGCGAGCGCAGCGGCGAGCGATTCGGCGAAGATGCGGTGATCGTCGACCACGAGAACCCGGATGCGAACCACAAAACCCCCAAGGGTCGGGGAACGGACGACTGCGGGTACGGCGCCCGGACCGGGTGATCCGCAGCTGCCGCGGCCGCCGCCGAGACATCTCTGCACTACCCCGGACCGGACGCCGTACCCGGCGTGTCTCGACCCCTGAATCAACACCGGCCCCCACCGGTGTCACGCATCAGCGTAGAGCGGGGGGCGGTTGGCGGTTGGCCGAATAGCAGAAGTTTTCCGAGCGATTTTCCGGCTGGGCAGGCGCGAACACGGTTTTCCATGGCCAGAATGCGACCACACGGTCGGTCCGGAAGACGGTTTCCGACCGGCGCGTGCCGCGGGCAGTTGCACGGAGGGCATTTCGCCCGGCGTGTGCACGCCGGGCGCCCGCGCAGCGCGCCCGTCCACGGCGCCGGACCGCCCCCACGCGCTCCCCGCGCACGCTCCCGTACGCAACCGCGCCCCCCGCACGGTCGGGTGCGGGGGGCGCGGTGCACGGGTACGGCGGGGGGTCAGGAACGCAGCGAGCGGGTGAAGTTCCAGGCGTCCGTGATGATGCCGGTGAGGTCCGAGCGGGCCGGCGTCCAGCCGAGCCGCTCGTGGGCCGCGCGCGCGGACGCGACGAGGACCGCCGGGTCGCCGGCCCGGCGCGGGGCGACGACCTCGGGGATCTCCGCGCCCGTGACCTTGCGGACCGTCTCGACGACCTCGCGGACCGAGAAGCCGTTGCCGTTGCCGAGGTTGCAGATCAGGTGCTCGCCGGCGGTGGCGGCCTCCAGGGCTGCCAGGTGGGCCTCGGCCAGGTCGGCGACGTGGATGTAGTCGCGCACGCAGGTGCCGTCGGGGGTCGGGTAGTCCTCGCCGAACACCGAGATCGACTCGCGCTCGCCCAGGGCGACCTGGAGCACCAGCGGGATCAGGTGGGTCTCGGGGTCGTGGCGCTCGCCGAACTCGCCGTACGCGCCAGCCACGTTGAAGTAGCGCAGCGAGACCGCGGCCACGCCGTGCGCCGCGCACTCTCCGGCGATCATGTGGTCGACGGCCAGCTTCGAGGCGCCGTAGGGGTTGGTGGGCCTGGTGACCGAGTCCTCGGTGAGCAGGCCCTCGGTGGGCTCGCCGTAGGTGGCGGCGGTGGAGGAGAACACCAGCTTGCGCACGCCGTGCGTGCGCATCGCGGCCAGCAGGGCGAGCGTGCCGCCGACGTTGTTCTCCCAGTACTTGCCCGGGTTGACCACGGACTCGCCGACCTGCGAGGACGCCGCGAAGTGCAGCACCGCGTCGTAGGAGGGGTCCAGGTGGCGGGCGGCGTCCTGGATCCGGCCCTCGATGAAGGCCGCGCCCGCCGGGACGCCCTCGCGGAAGCCGGTGGAGAGGTCGTCGAGGACGGTGACCTCGTGCCCGGCCTCCAGGAGGTGCGCCGCGACGACGCTGCCGACGTATCCGGCGCCGCCGGTGACCATGTACTTGTACGTCGCCGTTGTGGGGGTCGCCGTCTCGCTCACTCGTCTACTGCCTCTCGCGGGGGGATGCACGCGGGCGCGTGCACATGCCGGTCACTGGCTTACCCGATTAAGCGCCCGCGGGGAAATCGGCGGCCGCCGGCGGGAGCCCGGCCCGGTCGAGCAGACCGGTCCTGGCGGCCAGTGCGGCGGCCTCCAGCCGGGAGCCCACGCCCAGCTTCATCAGCACCCGCTGCACGTGCGTGCGGGCGGTGCTGGGCGCGATCTCCATGCCCGCGGCGATGAGCCGGGTGTCCTCGCCCTCGGCGACCCTGACCAGCACCTCCACCTCCCGCGGGGTGAGCAGCCGCAGCAGCCGGCTGCCCTCGTCGTCGGGCTGGACGGCGGGGTTGAGGAGTTCCGCGAAGGCCCCCTGGAGCAGCTGCGGGGAGATCGCGACCTCCCCCGCCCGGGCCTTGGCCAGCGCCCGCTCCACGCCTTCGATCCGCTCGTCGTGGCGTACGTACCCCGACGCGCCGGCGGCGAAGGCCGCGGCGATCCCGCGGGGGCTCGGCACCGGGCCGAGGACGACGACGGCGATCTGCGGCCGTTCCCGCTTGATGCGGACGACCGGTTCGAAGACCCCCGGCTCGGCGGGCGTGGCGGTGCCCAGCAGGCACACCTCCGGCGCCCGGCTGATGACCAGTTCGGCGGCGCCCGCGGCGGGGGCCGCCGCGGCGAGCACCCGGTGCCCGCGCAGCTTGAGGGCCGAGGCCAGCGCCTCGGCCAGCAGCCGGTGCTCGTCGAGCACCATGACCCGTACGCCCATCGCGCACCCACCCCCGACCCTTCTGCCCCGGCAAGCTACACGCTTGTTCGACGGCGCGCGGCGGATACCGCGCAGAAGCCCCCGGAAGGCGGACCTTCCGGGGGCTCGTGCGTCCTGCGCGAGGCGGCCGGGATCGGCCGGGGATCAGCTGGCGCTGAAGGAGACGAACAGGTACTCGGGGTCGCCCTTGTCCGAGTACGGCTTCCTGGCCGTCGTGCGGGAGATGAAGAGCTTGCCGTTGTGGTAGCGGTATTCGGAGTACTCGGGCGAGAAGCCGGTCTCGGCGGTGCGGCTGGTCTTCTCCGCCGGGTTCTCCATGAGGAGGGTCTCCTTCATCGTCGTGCCGTCGATGCTGACGATCTGGCCGCCCTTGTCGTACGGGGGCTGCTTGTACGCGATGATGTGCGACCCGTCCATGCGGAGCGGGAACATGGTGTACCGCTCGCCGGCGTCGGCGCGGTCGGTGGTCTGCTTGCCGGTCTCCAGGTCGAAGGAGAGCAGCTCGTTGGTGCGGCCGACCGGCTCCTTGCCCTGGTGCTCGATCGAGGGCAGGTAGATCTTGCCGTTGCCGACGACGAAGCCGGAGCACTTCTCGACCTCGGTGCCGCCGCACTTGCCGCCGAAGTTGCCGGAGGCCAGCGAGATGCGGGCCTTGAGCTCGCCCTTGGGGTCGACGACGAACAGGTCGCTGACGCCGGTGGCGTTCTTGGCGGTCTTGCCGACGTCGGCGGCGACGATCAGGGGCTTCGTGGAGACGATGGAGGCCCACTCGATGCCCGGGGAGAGCTTGTACGAGGCGGTCTGGGCGCCGGTGGCGGGGTCCAGGGTCTGGGCGTAGAGGGTCTGGTTGTCGCCGCGGCCGCACTTGCGGATCACGGCGAGGCCCTCGCCGCCGGCGTAACCGCTGTCGTAGCAGCCCTCGCCGTCGACCTTGGGCGTCCACAGGGACTTGCCGTCGGCGAGGTTCCAGGCGGCGCCGCCGCTGGTGCCGCCCGCGGCGACGGTCTGGCCGCTGAGGGTGACCTCGTAGTAGGAGGCGGGCCGGTCGCCGGTGGTGGCGCCCTTGGCGTTGCCCGACCACAGGAGCTTTCCGGCGTTCAGGTCGATGACGCCGACCTCGGTGCACGCCGGGTACTTGTTGTCGGGGGTGGGCTTCGTCGGCCGGAACAGGATCGCCGTCTTGTTGTCGCTGACGTGCTTGGTGGCGCCGCAGAGCTCGCCCGGGAGCGGGACCTCCCACTTCTTGCCGCCGTCGACGGTGTTGTAGCCGACGACCTTGGCCACGTCCGACTTGACGTAGGTGGAGTCGGTCAGCCAGGAGCCGGCGACGGTGACGACCTCGTCGGGGGTCGGGTTCGGCTGGTTGAACAGCGGCTTCGACTTGGTGTTGGCGGGCACCTTCTCCGAACCGGGGGTACCGCCGCCGGGCTTGTCGGTGCCGGTGCTGCCGTTCGCGGTGGGGGCGGCGCCACCGCCACCGCCACCGCCACCGCCGTCGTCGGAGACGTACCAGAAGCCGCCCGCGATGATCAGGACGATGGCCAGCAGGGCCGCGCCGACGATCATCAGCTGGGTGCGCTTGTCGTTGCCGCCGCCCGGACCGGCCGGCGCCGGGGCCGGGGGCTGGGCCGCCTGCATCGGGGCCGTGGGCGCGCCGTAGGGCGGCGGGACCGGGGCGCCGGGGGCGGGCTGCTGCTGCGGGTAGCCGTAGCCCTGCTGCGGATACCCGTACGCCGGCCCGCCCTGCGGGGGCACGGACGGCGCGGCCGGCACGGTCGGCGGCGCCTGGGGCGGCGCGGGCGGCTGCTGCGGCGCTGTCCGAGGGAGCCCTGCTCCGAGGTCT
>LJCW01000068.1 GCA_001298555.1 Actinobacteria bacterium OV450 | reverse complement strand
GGCGGTCGAGGGCTTCTTTCGATGGGGTCCATTTCGGCTCTTCGGGGCGCATGGGCCTCCTTCTGACGGTGACGAGACTCGAATGAGCATAGCTCATTGTTACCTATACTCACAATGAATCTGGTCCTGGTACTGTTTCCCAGTATGAGGACCGCTTCCGAAACCGACAGCACGGACGGCGTGCTCGCCGAACAGCTGCTGCGGCTGACCCGCCGGCTCCACCGGATCCAGAAGCACCATCTGGAGCCGCTCGGCATCACCCCCGCCCAGAGCCGGCTGCTGCGCCTCGTCTCGCACTACGACGGCGACCGGCCGCCCCGGATGGCGGACCTCGCCGCCCGTCTGGAGGTCGTGCCCCGGGCCGTGACCACGCTCGTGGACGGCCTGGAAGCCGCCGAGTGCGTGCGCCGTGCGCCCGACCCGGCGAACCGGCGCGTCATACGGATCGAGCTGACGGACACGGGCCGCGCCACGCTGCGCCGGCTGCGCAGCGCGCGGACCGACGCGGCGGAGGAGATCCTGGCTCCGTTGACCGCCGAGCAGCGAGACGTGCTCGGCGGCCTGCTGAACGCTCTGACGGACGCCCCGGCGGACGCCCCGCCGGAGCGCCGCTGCTGAGGAGGCCGCCTGGGGCCGGGGAAGGTTCCCCGAACCGGCCCGGGCCGGCTGGGCCGAACGAGGACGCAAGGGGTCGCGCATGCCGCTGCTGGAACCGAAGCCGCGCGCCCTGCGCCCCCGCGGCACCGCAGGCGCCGCCCCCGACCGGGTCCCCGAGCACCACGCCGCCGGGACCCCGGAGCCGCTGCGCACCGAGCTGACGGAGCTGCTGGGCGCCGAGAAGGTGCTGTGGAAGGTCTCCGACCTCGTCCGCTACGCCTCCGACGCCTCGCCCTACCGGTTCGTGCCGCAGGTGGTGGTGATCGCCGAGGACATCGACGACGTCTCCGCGGTCCTCTCGTACGCCCACGGCCGCGGGCGCGAGGTCGTCTTCCGCGCCGCCGGGACCTCCCTGAACGGCCAGGCCCTGGGTGAGGACATCCTGGTCGACGTGCGCCGCCACTGGGCGGGTGTCGAGGTGCTGGAGGGGGGCCGCCGCGCCCGGATCCGGCCCGGGACCACCGTGGCGCGGGCCAATGCCGTGCTCGCCCGGCACGGCCGCGTGCTCGGCCCCGACCCGGCGAGCGCCGTCGCCTGCACCCTCGGCGGAGTCGTCGCCAACAACGCCTCCGGCATGACGGCGGGAACCACCAGGAACTCGTACCGCACGCTGTCCTCGCTCACCTTCGTGCTGCCCGGCGGCACCGTCGTGGACACCGCCGACCCGCTGGCCGACGAGGAGCTGGCGCGTGCGCAACCGGCGCTGTGCCGCGGTTTGATGGAGATCAAGCGGGAGATCGGGGCCGATCCGGGGCTGGTCGCCCGGATCCGGGCCAAGTACGAGATCAAGAACACCACCGGCTACCGCCTCGACGCGTACCTGGACGGGACCACCCCCGTCGAGATCCTGCGGGGGCTGATGGTCGGGTCGGAGGGCACGCTCGGGTTCATCGCCGAGGTCGTCTTCGACACCGTCGCACTGGACCGCAAGCTCACCAGCGCCCTGCTCTTCTTCCCCTCGCTGCCCGCCGCGGCGGCCGCCGTGCCGCTCTTCAACGCGGCGGGTGCCCTCGCCGTGGAGGTGATGGACGGCAACACCCTGCGCGCCTCGGTCAGCGTCGAGGGCGTCCCCGCCGACTGGGCCGGGCTGCCGAAGGACACCACCGCCCTGCTCGTGGAGTTCCGCGCGCCCGACGAAGCGGGCCGCGCGGAGTACGAGCGGCGCGCCGCCGAGGTCCTCGCCGGGCTGGAGCTGGTGGCCCCGGTGGCCTCCGTCACCAACACCTTCACCCGCGACACGAAGACGATCAACGGCTACTGGAAGGCCCGCAAGGCGTTCGTGACCGCCGTGGGCGGGGCCCGGGCCTCCGGCACCACCCTGATCACCGAGGACTTCGCGGTGCCGCCCTCCCGGCTGGCCGAGGCCTGCGAGGCTCTGCTCGCGCTCCAGGCGGAGCACGGTTTCGACGCGGCGGTCGCCGGCCACGCGGCCCACGGCAACCTGCACTTCCTGCTGGCCTTCGACGCCGCGGAACCCGCCGACGTCGAACGGTACGGCGCCTTCATGGACGCCTTCTGCCGGCTCACGGTGGAGCGGTTCGACGGCTCGCTGAAGGCCGAGCACTCCACCGGCCGCAACATGGCCCCCTTCCTCGAACGGGAGTGGGGGCCGCGGGCCACCGAGTTGATGTGGCGGACCAAGCGGGTCGTCGACCCGGACGGGCTGCTCGCTCCGCGCATCCTCCTCGACCGCGACCCGGCGGCCCATCTCCGCGGGCTGAAGACGATTCCGCAGGTGGAGGCTGAAGCGGATCCGTGCATCGAGTGCGGCTTCTGCGAACCGACGTGCCCCAGCGGGGACCTGACGACCACACCCCGGCAACGGATCGTGCTGCGGCGGGAGATGATGCGCCAGCAGCCGGGCTCCCCGGTGCTGGACGGGCTGCTCGACGCCTACGGCCACGACGCCGTGGACACCTGCGCGGGCGATTCCACCTGCAAGCTGGCCTGTCCCGTCGGCATCGACACGGGCGCCCTGATGCGGGACTTCCGCCATCGGCGGCACGGACCGCGCGAGGAGCGGGCCGCCGCCCTCGCCGCGAGGGGGTTCAAGGCCGTCGAGGGCGCCGCCCGGCTGGCGGTGGCCGCCGCCGGCAGGATCAGGGACCGGGTCGGGGACGGGCCGCTGGAGGCGGTCACCGGAGCCGCGCGCAGGGTCGTCCGGCCCGACCTGGTGCCGCAGTGGCTTGCGCAGGTCCCCGGAGCCGCCGCCCGGAAGCTGCCCCCGACGGGGCGGGTGGGCGCGGTGGCCGTGTACTACCCGGCGTGCGTGAACCGGATCTTCGGCGGCCCCGCGGGGTGGCCCGGCCCCTCCCTGCCCGAGGCGGTGGTGGCGGTCTCGGAGCGGGCCGGGAGGCCGGTGTGGATCCCCGACGACGTCATGGGCACCTGCTGCGCGACGATCTGGCACTCCAAGGGCTACGAAGCCGGGAACCGGTTGATGGCCGACCGGATCGTGGAGGCCGCCTGGGGCTGGACCGCCGGCGGGCGGCTGCCCCTGGTGGTCGACGCCTCGTCGTGCACGCTGGGCCTCGCGCGCGAGCTGGTCCCGTACCTCACGGACGACAACCGGGCGCTGCACGCGGAGCTGAAGGTCGTCGACTCCGTTGTGTGGGCAGCGGAGGAGCTGCTGCCGCACTTGGAGATCCGGCGCACGGTGGGCTCGGCGGTTCTGCATCCGACGTGCTCCATGCACCACTTGGGTGACGTGTCGCAGCTGCGGGCGGTGGCCGAGGCGTGTGCGACGGAGGTGGTGATTCCGGACGACGCGGGCTGCTGTGCCTTCGCGGGCGACCGGGGCATGCTGCATCCGGAGCTGACGGCCTCGGCGACGGAGCGCGAGGCGGCGGCGGTGACCTCGCGCGCCTTCGACGCGCACCTGTCGGCGAACCGGATGTGCGAGGTGGGCATGGACCGGGCCACCGGCCGCAGTTACCGCTCCGCACTGCTGGAACTGGAGTGGGCGACCCGGCCTTGACGTGGCGGTCCGCGGCCGGACGCACCGCACACCCCGCTGCGTAGACCCCTGGCCAACGCAAAATCGATTGCCCGGGACCGATCCGGAAGGCGAACCTTGCACGGTTTGGACCACTCGACCAGTCATGGGGCGTCATGCAGATCAGCGATCTTCCGTATCCGGATCCGGGGGTACCCGACGCCCGCTCCGGCCCTCGCTTCCTGCTGTGGCTGGGGCGCGGCCAGATCGGCGGCCAGATCAAGAGCCTGTGCTGGGGACTGGTGCACTTCTGCGGCGTCGCCGGGCTGCCGTACGTGGTGGGCATGGGCGTCGACGCCGTCGTACGGCGCGACGGCCCCCGGCTGCTGCTGGACGGCGCGCTGCTGGTGCTGATCGGCGTCGCCATCTCGGCCGGCGACGCGATGCTCCACCGGACGGCCGTCACGAACTGGATCACCGCCGCCGCGCGGGTGCAGCAGTTGCTCGCCCGCAAGACCGCCGAGCTCGGCTCCGCCCTGACCCGGCGGGTCGCGGCGGGCGAGGTGGTCGCGGTCTCCACCGGTGACGTGGAGAAGATCGGCTGGTTCGTCGAGGCTGTCTCCCGCTTCCTCGCCGCCGGCTTCTCCGTCGTCGTCATCTGCGTCGGCCTGCTGTTCTACGCGCCGTCGATCGGTGTGGTCGTCGCGATCGGCGTCCCCGTCCTCGCCCTGTCCGTCCTGCCGCTGCTTCCGCGCGCCACCCAACGCGCCGACGTCCAGCGCGAGAAGGCCGGCAAGGCCACCGAACTGGCCTCCGACACCGTGGCCGGCCTGCGCGTGCTGCGCGGCATCGGCGGTGAGGAGCTGTTCCTGGGCCGCTACCGCGAGGCCTCCCAGGAGGTCCGCAAGGCGGCCGTGCGCAGCGCCCGGATGTGGGCGGTGATCGCCGCGATCCAGGTGCTGCTCCCGGGCGCCCTGATGATCAGCGTGGTCTGGTACGGCTCCGTGCTCGTGCTGGACGGCCGGCTGGAGGTCGGTGAACTCGTCGCCGCCTTCAGTGCGGTGGCCACCATGCTGTACCCGCTGCGGCACTTCGAGGAGATCGCCATGGCGTACTCCTTCTCCCGGCCCTCGGCGCAGCGGGCCGCCCGGGTGCTCTCGCTGACGCGGACGGACGCGCCCGAGCCCGCGGCGCCCGCCGCCGCGACGGCCCCGGCCCCGGGCGGCGACCTGTACGACCCGGCGACCGGGCTGCTGGCCCCGGCCGGCCGGTTCACCGCCGTGGTGTGCGGCGATCCGGACCTGGCGGGCCGGCTCGCCGAACGCCTCGGCGGCCACCCGGCGGACGACGGCCCGGCCGGCGACCGGGTGTCGGTGCTGCTGGGCGGGGTGGCGCTGGACGAGCTCGCGCTGGAAACCGCGCGCACGCTGGTCCTCGTACAGGACAAGGACCCCGTGCTGCTGTCCGGGACCCTGCGCGAGCTGTTCGCCGTACCGGCGTCCGGGGCCGTCGAGCCGGGGGCTGCGCTGGCCGCCGCCCAGTGCGGGGACGTCCTGGACGCGCTGCTGCAGTCGGCGCCGGACGGGGTGGAGGACCCGATGGACGCGCGGATCACCGAGCGCGGCCGGTCCCTTTCCGGCGGGCAGCGCCAGCGGCTCGCGCTGGCACGGTCCCTGGCCACCGACCCGGAGGTGCTGGTGCTGGACGAGCCGACCTCGGCGGTCGACTCGCACACCGAGGCGCGGATCGCGGACGGGATCACCGCCCTGCGGGCGGGGCGCACGACGGTGGTGCTGGCCTCGTCACCGCTGCTCCTGGACCGTGCCGACCGGGTGGTCCTGATCCACGACGGCACGGTCGCCGCGACCGGTACGCACCGCGAACTGCTGCACGCCGAACCGCTCTACCGGGCCGTCGTGACCCGCGAGACCGAGGAGGAGCAGCGGGGGGCACGGACGGAACCGCCCCGGCTGGAGGAAGCCCGGCTGGAGAGAGCACTCACAGAGATCGAGGAGTCGGCATGATCGGCCTGGCGCCGCCGCAATACGATCCGGCGGCCCCCGAATCGGCCGCGACGCTGCCCGTGGGCTCGACGGAGACCGTACGGGGCTATGTGCGCGGCCTGTTCCGGCGGCACCGGCGGGCCTTCGTGGTGCTGGTCACCGTGAACGCGGTGGCGGTGATCGCCTCCATGGTCGGCCCGTACCTGCTCGGCCGGGTCGTCGACCAGCTGGCGGCCGGCGCGCGCGAGCTCCATCTGGGGGGCGTGGCCCTGCTGTTCGCGCTGGCCCTCGCGGTGCAGACGTTCTTCGTCCGGCTGGTCCGGCTGCGCGGGGCGATGCTCGGTGAGGAGATGCTCGCCGATCTGCGCGAGGACTTCCTGGTGCGCTCCGTGGGCCTGCCGCCGGGCGTGCTGGAGCGGGCCGGTACCGGTGACCTGCTGTCGCGGATCACCACCGACATCGACCGGCTGGCCAATGCGATGCGCGAGGCCGTGCCGCAGCTGGCCATCGGCGTGGTCTGGGCCGGGCTGCTCTTCGGGGCGCTCGCCGTGACGGCGCCGCAGCTGGCCCTGGCCGCAATGCTGGCGCTGCCGGTGCTGGTGATCGGCTGCCGCTGGTACTTCAGGCGGGCGCCGTCGGCGTACCGCTCGGAGGCGGCCGGGTACGCGGCGGTCTCGGCCGTGCTCACCGAGACGGTGGACGCCGGCCGCACGGTCGAGGCGCACCGCCTGGGCCCCGGCCGGATCGCACTGTCGGAGCGGCGGATCAAGGAGTGGACGGCATGGGAGCGGTACACGCTGTTCCTGCGGACCGTCCTGTTCCCCGTCGTCAACGTCACCTACGTGACGATCCTCGGCTCCGTGCTGATGGTCGGCGGCTACTGCGTGTTCCAGGGCTGGATGTCGGTGGGACAGCTGACCACGGGTGCGCTGCTGGCGCAGATGATGGTCGATCCGATCGGCCTGATCCTGCGCTGGTACGACGAGCTGCAGGTCGCCCAGGTGTCCCTCGCCCGTCTCGTGGGCGTGCGGGAGATCGAGCCGGACGCCGGGGACGCGGGCGTGGCCCCGGCGGGGCGGGACGTCCGGGCCGACGAGGTCCGCTTCGGCTACCGGGAGGGCGTGGACGTGCTGCACCAGGTGTCGATGTCCGTGCCGCCGGGCACCCGGATGGCGCTCGTCGGCCCTTCCGGCGCGGGGAAGTCCACGCTGGGCCGGCTGCTGGCGGGCATCTACGCGCCGCGGACCGGCGAGGTGACCCTCGGCGGCGCGCAGCTGTCGCGGATGACCGCGGAGCGGGTGCGCGAGCAGGTGGCGCTGGTCAACCAGGAGCACCACGTCTTCGTGGGCTCGCTGCGGGACAACCTGCGGCTGGCGCGCACGGGAGCGGGTGACGCGGAACTGTGGGCGGCGCTGGGCGCGGTGGACGCGGACGGCTGGGCCCGGTCCCTGGAGAGCGGTCTGGACACCGAGGTGGGCTCGGGCGGTACGGCGCTGACCCCGGCCCAGGCGCAGCAGATCGCGCTGGCCCGGCTGGTGCTGGCGGACCCGCACACGCTGGTGCTGGACGAGGCCACGTCGCTGCTGGACCCGCGGGCCGCACGGCATCTGGAGCGCTCGCTGGCCCGGGTGCTCGACGGCCGCACGGTCATCGCGATCGCCCACCGGCTGCACACCGCGCACGACGCCGATGTGATCGCGGTGGTCGAGGGCGGCCGGATCAGCGAACTGGGCTCGCACGACGAGCTGGTCGCGGCGGACGGCGCGTACGCGGCGCTGTGGCGCTCCTGGCACGGCTGACCCGCCCGCCCCGGCCGTCGTACGAGGCCCCGGTCCCCCGCTGCCGCGCGGTGGACCGGGGCCTTCGCCGTACCGGACGGCGTCTAGATGAAGCCGAGGGCGGAGGCTCCGCCCACGCCGCCGAGCAGCATGAACACGGGCATGAGGACCTTGAGCTCCACCCAGCTGCCGGCCCGGAAGCGCATGCCCTTGGGCGGGCCCACGGGGTACCAGCGCTTTCCTGCGATCGGGAGGGGCCACAGGATGGGGCAGCCGGAGACGGTCAGCGCGTCGCCGATGTCGTGGACCAGGGCGCCGAGCAGGATCGGCAGGCCGAGCCAGAGGTATTCCTGGCCGGGTCCGGTGAACAGCCACCCGGCGCCGTTGCCCGGCTGGTCGAGGACCCCCGCCAGGATCCAGGCGCTGGTGGCGCCGAGCAGCCAGACGAGGACGTCGCTGGACATCCGGGCGGCCCGCCACAGCAGGCCTTCGACGGCCAGGACCAGGTGGACGAAGAGCAGGACGAGCACGCCCCAGCGGTCGGTGGTGGCCGCGAGCGCGGAGGAGCCGGCACCGATGAGGACGGCCCACAGCCATGTGTGCGTCAGGGTGCGGTGGCCGCCGGTGCGGCGGGCGTCCTTCGGGGCGCGCGTGGCCTTGTAGACGGCGTAGGAGATCTTGTCGACCACCTCGCACAGGCCCCGGGAGAGCGGGCCGAAGGCGCGCGAGATCGTCGCCGACTTGTGGTCGAGGTCGGGGGCCAGCGCGGCGCCGGCGCAGATGAGTGCGCCGACGACGAGGACCGGCCAGGGCATCGGGTGTCCGGCGGCCGCGGCCGCCGCTCCCACCCCCAGCCAGGCTGCCGCCCCGGACAGTGAGTGCGCCGGACCCATCATGGTCGTTCCCCGCCCCAGTCGTGTGGTGGTCGGGCCCTGTTGACGGTTTCGTTCGGGCCCGGTCAACGGCACAGCGTACCGGCGGTGATCTTCGATGCGTCCGCCGGTTCCCTCTTCCGGCAGGAAGCCAGGCAAGATGGGGGGTGTGACCCTCATTGATCAGCTCCCGCCGAACGCCGACCCCGACGCCCTCTTCGAGGCTTTCTCCTCGTGGGCCGAGGATCAGGGCATCACCCTGTACCCGGCTCAGGAGGAGGCGCTGATCGAGGTCGTCTCCGGGGCGAACGTGATCCTGTCCACTCCGACCGGCTCCGGCAAGAGCCTCGTCGCGGCCGGCGCGCACTTCACGGCCCTCGCCCAGGACAAGGTGACCTTCTACACGGCCCCGATCAAGGCGCTGGTGTCGGAGAAGTTCTTCGACCTGTGCAAGCTCTTCGGCACCGAGAACGTCGGCATGCTGACCGGCGACGCCTCCGTCAACGCGGACGCCCCGGTGATCTGCTGCACCGCCGAGGTGCTGGCCTCCATCGCCCTGCGCGACGGCAAGTACGCGGACATCGGCCAGGTCGTCATGGACGAGTTCCACTTCTACGCGGAGCCGGACCGCGGCTGGGCCTGGCAGATCCCCCTGCTGGAGCTGCCGCAGGCGCAGTTCGTCCTGATGTCGGCGACCCTCGGCGACGTGAAGCGGTTCGAGGAGGACCTGACCCGCCGCACCGGCCGGCCGACCTCGGTGGTCCGCTCCGCGACCCGCCCCGTGCCGCTGTCGTACGAGTACGTCACGACGCCCATCACCGACACCATCACCGAGCTGCTGGAGACCCGGCAGGCCCCGGTGTACATCGTGCACTTCACGCAGGCCCAGGCGGTCGAGCGGGCGCAGTCGCTGATGAGCATCAACATGTGCACCCGCGAGGAGAAGGACAAGATCGCCGAGCTGATCGGCAACTTCCGCTTCACCACCAAGTTCGGCCAGAACCTGTCCCGCTACGTCCGGCACGGCATCGGCGTCCACCACGCCGGCATGCTGCCCAAGTACCGGCGCCTGGTCGAGAAGCTGGCCCAGGCCGGGCTGCTGAAGGTGATCTGCGGTACCGACACCCTCGGTGTCGGCGTCAACGTCCCGATTCGCACCGTGCTGTTCACCGCACTGACCAAGTACGACGGCAACCGGGTCCGCACCCTGCGCGCCCGCGAGTTCCACCAGATCGCCGGCCGCGCGGGCCGGGCCGGCTTCGACACGGCGGGCTATGTGGTCGCCCAGGCGCCCGAGCACGTCATCGAGAACGAGAAGGCCCTCGCGAAGGCCGGCGACGACCCGAAGAAGCGCCGCAAGGTGGTACGCAAGAAGGCTCCCGAGGGCTTCGTCGCCTGGTCGGACACCACCTTCGAGAAGCTCATCGCCGCCGACCCCGAGCCGCTCACCTCCCGGTTCAAGGTCACCAACATCATGCTGCTGTCGGTCATCGCCCGTCCGGGCGACGCCTTCAAGGCGATGCGCCACCTGCTGGAGGACAACCACGAGCCGCGCAAGGCCCAGCTGCGCCACATCCGCCGGGCGATCGCGATCTACCGCTCGCTGCTGGACGGAGGCGTCGTCGAGAAGCTCGACACCCCGGACGCGGAGGGCCGCACCATCCGCCTCACCGTCGACCTCCAGCAGGACTTCGCGCTCAACCAGCCGCTGTCCACGTTCGCACTGGCCTCCTTCGACCTGCTGGACCCGGAGTCCCCCTCCTACGCACTGGACATGGTCTCCGTCGTGGAGTCGACGCTGGACGACCCGCGCCAGATCCTGGCGGCCCAGCAGAACAAGGAGCGCGGCATCGCCGTGGGTGCGATGAAGGCCGACGGGGTCGAGTACGAGGAGCGGATGGAGCGCCTCCAGGACGTCACCTATCCCAAGCCCCTCGAAGAGCTCCTCCTCCACGCCTACGACGTGTACAGCAAGAGCCACCCGTGGGTCCGCGACCACCCGGTCTCCCCCAAGTCGATCATCCGCGACATGTACGAGCGCGCGATGACCTTCACGGAGTTCACCTCGTTCTACGAGCTCGCCCGCACCGAGGGCATCGTGCTGCGCTACCTGGCGAGTGCGTACAAGGCGCTGGACCACACGATCCCCGACGACCTGAAGTCCGAGGACCTCCAGGACCTCATCGCCTGGCTGGGCGAGCTCGTCCGCCAGGTCGACTCCAGCCTGCTCGACGAGTGGGAGCAGCTGGCGAACCCGGAGGTGGAGACGGCGGAGCAGGCCCAGGAGAAGGCCGACCAGGTCAAGCCGGTCACGGCGAACGCGCGCGCCTTCCGCGTCCTGGTCCGCAACGCCATGTTCCGCCGTGTGGAGCTCGCCGCCCTGGACCACGTCGACGAGCTGGGTGAGCTGGACGGCGAGTCCGGCTGGGACGCCGACGCCTGGGGCGAGGCCATGGACGCGTACTGGGACGAGTACGACGACCTGGGCACCGGCCCCGACGCCCGCGGCCCCAAGCTGCTCCAGATCGAGGAGGACCCGGCGCACGGCCTGTGGCGCGTCCGGCAGACGTTCGCGGACCCCAACGGGGACCATGGCTGGGGCATCAGCGCCGAGGTCGACCTCGCCGCCTCCGACGAGGAGGGCCGTGCGATCATCCGGCTTACCTCGGTCGGTGAGCTCGGCGTGCTCTGACCGCCCCCTGACGCCGTCCGGGGGGACCCCCGACCCGTAAGCGACCGGCCCTGACAGTGGAGAACCTCTGATGACGAACCCCGCCGAGAGACTCGTCGACCTGCTCGACCTGGAGCAGATCGAGGTCAACATCTTCCGCGGCGCCAGCCCGCAGGAGTCCCTCCAGCGGGTCTTCGGCGGGCAGGTCGCCGGCCAGGCGCTGGTGGCCGCCGGCCGCACCACCGAGAGCGACCGCCCGGTCCACTCGCTGCACGCGTACTTCCTGCGCCCGGGCATCCCCGGGGTGCCGATCGTGTACCAGGTGGAGCGGGTGCGCGACGGGCGCTCCTTCACCACGCGCCGCGTCACCGCGGTCCAGCAGGGCAAGACGATCTTCAATCTCACCGCCTCCTTCCATCATCCGGAGGAGGGCAGCATCGAACACCAGCTGCCTCCCCGACTCGACTTCCCCCACCCGGACACGCTCCCGAAGGTCGCGGACGAGATCCGCGAGCACTTGGGCGCGCTGCCCGAGGCACTGGAACGGATGGCCCGCCGCCAGCCGTTCGACATCCGCTACACGGACCGGCTCCGCTGGACTCCCGAGGAGCTCAAGGACGCCGATCCGCGCAGCGCGGTGTGGATGCGCGCGGTCGGCCCGCTGGGCGACGACCCGCTGGTGCACACCTGCGCCCTCACCTACGCCAGTGACATGACCCTCCTCGACGCCGTGCGCATCCCCGTGGAGCCCCTCTGGGGCATGCGCGGTTTCGACATGGCCTCGCTGGACCACGCCATGTGGTTCCACCGGCCCTTCCGCGCGGACGAGTGGTTCCTGTACGACCAGGAGTCGCCCATCGCGCACGGCGGCCGGGGCCTGGCCCGCGGCCGCATCTACGACGTGGAGGGCAGGCTGCTGGTCTCCGTGGTCCAGGAAGGCCTGTTCCGCCCGTACGGCGAGAACGCGGCCAAGCCGGCCGTGTCCCCCCAGTAGTCCGACCCGTCCCCGAAGAACTGAGCACGCCCATGCCCACCCCGGTCCTCCCCTGCCCCTGCGGGCTGCCCGCCCCGTACCCGGAGTGCTGCGGCCGCTTCCACTCCGGTGCGCAGCAGGCACCCACCGCCGAGCTGCTGATGCGCTCCCGCTTCAGCGCGTTCTCCGTCGGCGACACCGCCTACCTGCTGCGCTCCTGGCACCCGAGCACCCGGCCCGGCCGGCTCGACCTGGATCCCGGCCAGCGCTGGGAGCGCCTGGAGATCCTCGCCACGGAACGCGGCGGGATGTTCGAGACGGAGGGTTCCGTGGAGTTCCGGGCGTACTACCGCGAGGGCCGGCACTCCGGTTCCCTGCACGAGCACAGCGCCTTCACCCGGGAGGCCGGGGCCTGGGTCTACGTCGGCCCCCTCTCCCCCGTCGACTTCGACTGAGCGCGCGCCCCGGTCAGCGCGAAGTCCAGGCTGGTGCGGTACCAGTGGATCTCGTCCGGCGGCTCAGCCCGCAACAGGCGGAGCGCCACGGCGGCCGCGGCCGGGGCCTGCGGGTGCCCGTACGGCGGGGGCGGGGCGAGCGCGGCGAGCACGATCCGCTCCTCCCGATCGGGCACGGCCTCCCGCAGCTCGCCCTCCGGGAGTACGGAGGCCAGGACGGCGGCCCGCTCCCAGGGGTCGGCGGTACGTCTCAGCAGCAGCCCCACATGCCGCCCGCGCCATTTCCGGGGCCGCAGATCCGCCTTGGCCGCCAGCAGCTCCCGGTCCGCCGGGGGTGCGCTCCCGCGCAGCATGCCCGCCTCCCGGCCCGCGAACTCCCGTAGTTCCGAGGCCAGATAGAGCCACACCACGGTCCGGTAGCGGTTGATCCGGTATCCCACCGGGGTGATGTGCCCGCAGCGCGCCAGCCGGGTGAACCGGCCCGGGCTGACACCCAGCACCACGCCCGCCGCCTCGGCTCCGGCCATGGCCTCGACCTGCTCGCGCAGCGTCGCCGGGTGGCCCCCCGCCGACCGGATCCGCTCCAGCTCCGCCCGGGTGTAGCGCGCGGACCGTCCCGGCGCCGGCGCCCCGGCGCGCACGATGCCCAGTTGGACGGCCCGGGCGAACTCGGTCCGGGTCAGGCCCAGTTCCCGGGCGGCACGGGCGCCGCCCACTCCCGTATCCGGCAGCGGTTCCCCCCGTAACACCGGCGGCCCGTCCACCCGGACCACCGGCAGCGCCCGGACCACCGGGAGAGCCTGCGTCCGCACCCCCGAGCCGGCCCGCGCCCATGCCCGCACCACCCGCACGCCTGTGTCCGGCAGCGCGGTCCCCGGCTGCGTCGCGATGTCCATGACGGTCCTCCCCCACACGAGACGATTACTCCGTGTGAAGACCGTAACTCAGTGCTACGACAGCCTGCGAGCCCTGTGGACAACTCGCGATCAGCCCCCGGTGATCCGCCGCTCCGCCACGCCCAGGTGCTCTCCCACCCGGTTGACCAGCAGCGTCATCTCGTACGCGACCTGCCCGATATCGGCCTCGGCGGCGCTGAGCACGCACAGCGAGCTCCCCGCGCCCGCCGCCATGACGAACAGGACGCCGTCGTCGTACTCGACCATCGTCTGCCGTACCTCACCCGCCCGGAAATGCCGGCCCGAACCCTTCGCCAGGCTCTGCAACCCCGCCGCCACCGCCGCCAGATGCTCCGCGTCCTCCCGGGCCAGCCCCGCGCTCGCGCCCGTCACCAGGCCGTCGTTGGAGAGCACCACGGCGTGCCTGACCTGCTGGACCCTGCGCGTCAGATCGTCGAGCAGCCAGTCGAGCTGCTTGTCCAGTGCCATTTCGAGCCCCTCCCCGTTGACGCCGCCGCCGTGGCGGCGCCACCACCCCGCGTAGTAAGTGCCGCCAGCCTTCCCCACCAGTGCCTTTGGGGCAAGGAGGATGTCCCCATGGCGAAGAAGATGACTCAAGAGGAATGGCGGGCATTCGTCTCGAACGGGACCCGTACCGGCAAGCTGTCCACCGTGCGCGAGGACGGCAGCCCGCACATCGCCCCCGTCTGGTTCCTCCTCGACGGCGATGCGTTCGTGTTCAACACCGGGAAGAGCACGGTCAAGGGACGCAACCTGCTGCGCGACGGCCGCGTCGCACTCTGCGTGGACGACGACCGTCCGCCGTACTCCTACGTCCTCCTCCAGGGACGCGCCGAGATCAGCGAGGACCTCGAGGAGATGCTCCCCTGGGCGACGAGGATCGCCGCCCGGTACATGGGCGAGGAGCACGCCGAGGCCTTCGGCCGCCGCAACGCCGTCCCCGGCGAACTCCTCGTCCGCGTCCCCGTCGACAAGGTGATCTCCGTCGACGGCGTCACCCACTGACCCGGGGCCGGGCACCGCCTCCCCGCCGCACGCCCCTCACACCGAGTCGGCCTGCGGCCCCACCGAGTCCAGCAGCCGGGCGGTGTGCACCCGCCCGGCGTACTCGACCAGCCTGATCAGCACCTCCTTCCCCGAATCCTTGTCCCGCGCATCGCACAGCACCACCGGCGTCCCCTGCTCCAGGTCCAGCGCCCGCGAAACCTCGTGCGCCCCGTACCTGCGCGCGTCGGTGAAGCAGTTGACGGCCACCACGAAAGGAATGCGCCGGTGCTCGAAGTAGTCCACCGCCGGGAAGCAGTCCTCCAGCCGGCGCGTGTCCGCGAGCACCACCGCCCCCAGGGCTCCCAGCGACAACTCGTCCCACAGGAACCAGAAGCGGTCCTGCCCCGGTGTGCCGAACAGGTAGAGCGACAGTCCGGACCGGATGGTGATCCGCCCGAAGTCCATGGCCACCGTCGTGGTCGTCTTCTGGGCGACCCCGCCCGTGTCGTCGACCAGTTCGCCCGCTTCGCTGAGCGATTCCTCCGTCCGCAGCGGGCGGATCTCGCTGACCGCGCCGACCATCGTGGTCTTGCCGACCCCGAACCCGCCTGCCACGAGTATCTTCAGCGCGAGCGCCGCCAGTTCCCCGTCGTCCTCCGGATCCACATCCGGCCTGCCGGGTCCGTCGTGGTGTTGTCCCATCACAGCGCTCTCAATCCCTCGATGACTTCACGCAAAATCCGCTCGTCCGGCAACCGGGCGGGCGGCACCGGCCGGCTGACCTTGACGTGCCCGCCCTCCAGCAGGTCCCCGAGCAGCACCCGCACCACGCCCACCGGCAGGTCCGCGTCCGCGGCGAGTTCCGCCACCGACTGGGTCTCGGACCGGCACAGCCCGAGCAGCGCCCGGTGTTCGGGCCCCAGCAGCGACTCGGCCGCCGCGTCGGGGCCGTCGGCGTCCACGACCACCAGCGCGATCAGGTCGAACCGGACCCCGTGGGGCCCCGGCCTCGTACGCCCGCCCGTCAGGGCGTACGGACGGACCAGCGGGCCCGCATCGGCGTCGTACCACTGGCCGCTCACGTGCCGGACCGCCGCCTTCAACCCGCGGCCGGTGGCCGCGCCGCGGACCTGGGCGGGGTGTACAGGTGTTCCCCGACCCGTTTCACGAGCCGGGCCATCTCGTAGGCGATCAGCCCGATGTCCGCGTTCGCCGCGCTCAGCACGGCCAGGCACGAACCGTCACCGGCGGCGGCGACGAAGAGGAACCCCTCGTCCATCTCCACCATCGTCTGGCGCACGCCCCCGGCGTGGAAGTGCCGGCCCGCGCCCTTCGCCAGGCTGTGGAAACCGGAGGCCACGGCGGCCAGGTGCTCCGCGTCCTCCCGGCTGAGTGCGCTGGACGCACCCACCGCCAGGCCGTCGTTGGACAGGACGACGGCGTGCCGGACCTCGCGGACCCGGACCACCAGATCGTCCAGCAGCCAGTCCAGCTCGCCGGATCTGCGGCCGCCGTCGAGGTTGAATCTCTGGTGCTCGATCATCACGCTTCTCCTTCGCTGCCCGCGTGGGCAGAGTTCTCCTGGGCGCCGCGGACCCAGCCGGCCCGGTAGGCCGCCATCCGGTCCCGGGCCTGCTCAGGGCTGCGCCCCGACGGCTCCTCCGGCACCCGGGCCCCGGCCGGTGCCTTCGGCTCGGGCGCCTCCCGCAGCTGCGGGACGAGGCTGGCCTGCCGTACGCGGCGCGGCAGCTCCCCGGCCACCGGACCGTCGGTGCCGATGCCCGGGCGGGATG
>LJCW01000067.1 GCA_001298555.1 Actinobacteria bacterium OV450 | reverse complement strand
AAGTCGCCGTCTATGCAGGTCAACGTTGCTTCGCTGCATGACGTTGCCTGACTGGGCATCAGCTCGGCGTCGATGGTGCGTCTGGGATCAACCCTTGACCTGCGACGATGCGGCCAGCCGGTGACTTTGAATTAGCCCTGTGTCACCGAGTGCCCGGTCCCGACCGCCAATGCCACGCCGTGGCGGATCACCTCCGAGGCCTACTTCGCGGGGTGGCGCGGGCCGGATTTTCTGATCGTCAGGACGGCCCTGCTCGGTAGCCTGGTGTCTGCGACAACGTCAGAACTGGTCCGGGGCAGGGCTGTTGAGCTGGAAAGTTACGACAGTACGACAGTGCTGGACGGGGATCAACTGGACGGGCTGGTGGCACGGGTGCATCGGGCGCTTGTGGAGGATCCGGATAGCCGGCCGGATCGTCCTGATCGACGGCACCCTGGTGCCGACCTGGGACTGGGCAAGCGAAGGCGCCACGATGTTCTCCGGGAAACACCGCGACACCGGCTTCAACCTGCAGGTCGCGGCGACACTGTCCGGCGACCTGCTCGCGGTCTCCGCGCCCGTCCCGGAAGCCGGCAGGGCTACGTGTATGCCTGGCGTCAGTCCCACTTCCCCGAAGTCTTCACCGACCGCGAAACGATGGGGGACCTTGGATACGTCGGGACCGGCATGCTCACCGGCCGCCGCGAACCGCCCGGCCAGGAACGATCCAAGCCGGACAGGGCGTTCAACCAGCCCCTCACGTCCTGCGCGCAGCGGTGGAACGGGCGATCGCGCACCTCAAGGGCTGGAAAATCCTCCCCACCCGTTACCACGGCCCCACCGCCTCCCCTCGTCACCCAGACGATCACCGCCCTCACCTTCTACAAGAAAGGCTGGTAAACCCCGTGAATAAGGCTCAGGGCCCGATCACGCCGTTGATGGCCGAAGGACCGGACGGCAATGAATGGATCGCGGACACATTGGCCAACAAGATTGTGCGGATCACCCCCGCGGGAGTGGTGACCGAGTTCGCGGTGCCGACCCCGAACTCCCAACCCAGCGACCTGACTGTCGGCCCGGATGGGAACCTGTGGTTCGTGGAGTTCGCTGGTAACAAGATCGGCCGGATCACCACTGCGGGAGTGATCACAGAGCTGCTGATCCTGACCCCGAACAGCATGCCCATGTCGATCATCGCCGGTCCGGACGGGAACATGTGGTTCCTCGAAATGGCCGGCAATAAGATCGGCAAAGTCACGCTGCTGGGGCTGGTGTTGCTCGAGTTCACCGTGCCCACGGCCAATGCCGGGCTGGCCGCCATCGCCTGTGGTCCCGACGGCAACCTATGGTTCACCGAGAGCGCCGCCAACAAGATCGGCAAAGTCACCGCCTCCGGCGCGTTCACCGAGTACGTCGTCCCGACAGCCAATGCGCTGCCGTGGGACATCGCGTCTGGGCCGGACGGCAAGCTGTGGTTCACCGAGGGCGCCGGCAACAAAATCGCCAAGATCACCACCTCCGGTGTGATCACCGAGTACAACTCGAAGACCAAGGCATCAGGGCCGAACCGGATCGCTGCCGGGTCAGATGGCAACGTGTGGTTCTCCATGGGCGCTGGCAACAAGATCGCCAAGATCACCCCCAGCGGTGTGATCAGCGAGTTTGCCCTGCCGGATCAGGGGTCGCTGCCCGGACAAATCACCGCCGGACCTTCCAGCACCATCTGGGTGGTGGAGGACGGCACCCGCAAGGTCGCCAAGTTCAACACCGCCGGTTCCCTGTTGGCCGAGTACAACCTGGCCGGTGCGGTGTCGGGAACCGCCAGCACCGGCACCACTACCATGCCGGTTGGGATCACCTCAGGCCCGGATGGCAACCTGTGGTTCACCGAGGGCGGCGGCAACAAGGTCAGCAAGATCACCACCTCCGGCACGCTCACCCAATACAAGATCACCAGCACCTCCCGATCCCAACCGCGCATGATCACGGTCGGGCCAGACGGCAACCTGTGGTTCACCGAGGAGGCGAGCAACAGGATCGGCAAGATCACCACCTCTGGCGTGATCACCGAGTACCCGCTGCCCACGGCCAACGCCCGCCCAGACGGCATCACCCCTGGCCCGGCTGGCAGCAACACCCTGTGGTTCACCGAACGGGGAGCCAGCAAGATCGGTAAGATCACCACCTCTGGTGTGATCACCGAGTTCGACCTGCCGTTGCTCACCACCTGGCCGAAGGGGATCACGCTCGGGTCAGATGGCAACATCTGGTACACCGAGGAGGCGGGCAACGCGATCGGTAAAGCCGTGCTCGACCTCGGGTTCGAGGTCGTTGACATCGTCCGTTTCCCCATCCTCACTCTGGGCGCCCGGCCGGTTGGGATCACTTCCGGCCCGGATGGCAACCTGTGGTTCATCGAGGCCGCCGCACGCAAGATCGCCCGGATCACCACCCTTGGCGTGATCACCGAGTACCCGCTGACCACCGCCCAAGTCGAACCACAAAGCATCACCACCGGCCCGGACGGCGCACTGTGGTTCGGCGAACTACACGGGCGCAAGATCGGCCGGATCACCACCGCCGGCGTGATCAGCGAGTTCACCGTTCCCGGCAACTCGCTGCCATTGGTGATAACCACAGGCTCCGATGGCAACCTGTGGAGCACCGACTTCGGCCGCGCCCGGATCATCAAAATGACCCCGACTGGAACCGTCACCACCTATCAACTCCCACCACCGACCGACGACTGAGCACGGCGCACGGCATCGTCAACTTGAGGGTGGGCTCTGTCAGACGATCCCGTGGTTGATCGTTTCGGGGAAGGGCTGGTCGTGGACACGCCATCGTCGTACCGGGGGTTTCGCTATACGGCGGAGATCATCGCGCACGCGGTGTGGCTGTACTTCCGCTTCCCGTTGTCGTTCCGTGAGGTCGAGGAGCTCCTGTTCGAGCGTGGGATCACCGTCTCCTACGACCGGTGCGCCAGTGGTGCGCCAAGCTCGGGCAGGCCTACGCCAACGGACTGTGCCGCCGGCGACCCCGCCCCGGGGACAAACGGCACCTCGACGAGGTCTTCATCAAGACCAACGGGCGGCTGCACTACCTCTGGCGGGCCGTGGACCAGGACGGCAACGTCCTCGACATCCTCGTCCAGAACAAGCGGGACACCAAGGCCGCCAACCGGTTCTTCCGAGCCGCGGGTGATCGTGACCGACATGCTCCGCCCCTATGGGGCCGCGCACCGCGAGGTGATGCCGTCGGTGGAGCACCGGAGCTCGTACCTGTACAACCGGGCCGAG
This sequence comes from Actinobacteria bacterium OV450, assembly GCA_001298555.1. Taxonomy (GTDB): domain Bacteria; phylum Actinomycetota; class Actinomycetes; order Streptomycetales; family Streptomycetaceae; genus Streptomyces. The sequence goes on along the minus strand of LJCW01000067.1, from coordinate 11,625 downwards.
AGCAGCCACCAGCCAACGCGACAGCGCGAGCGCGCCATGAAGTCGTCCTCGCCGGATAGGCGGACAGGCCGCAGCGCGGTCGACCGCGACTCCACCGACACAAAGATCATTTACGGGACAGTCCTTACGAGCTCGTGCATGGTTGGCGGTGAGACGTCGAGGCCTAGCTGGGCTGTACTTCAGCTCGCTCGTTCCGGGTTCAGGTCCGAGGTCTGCTGGTGCGAGAGCAGGCTGGCGACGGCTTGGACGGTGTCGCTCATGTGTTCGCGGCGGCCGAGGTGGCGGGCGAGTGCTCGCCAGTTCTTGAGGTGGGCGATCCCGTGCTCGACGCGGATGCGGCGTGAGGAGTGAGCCTTGCGCTGCCGCTCGTGGATCTCCTCGTACCAGCCGGGCGGATTCTTCTTGAACTTGCGGTGTGGTGGAGTCACGACGCGACCGCCGGTCTGCGCGCCGAGACCTTGGTAGCCGGCGTCAGCGAGGATCTCCACGGCGGGACCGTCGACGAGGTGCTTGACCAGGCCCAACTGGCGGGCGTGGGTGATGTCTGCGCAGCTTGCGGGCTGGGCCGGGCTGCAGAACAGCATCCGCCCGTCCGCGTTGGTGAGGACCATGGCCTTGACGGCGTTCTGCTTGTTCTTGCCGGAGACGAACTTGTCCCGGTCCTTTCGCCCGACGGCCGGCCTGCGGACCCGGATCTCGGTGCCGTCGATGATCCCGGTCTGCCCGCTGGAGCCGAGGTGGTCAATGACCTCGGCGAGCGTCCGCAGTCGAAGTCCGGTGGTGATGGTGCAACCTCGCTCGGCCAGCAGTGGCCGAACTTCGCCGACGGCTCGGGTGACGGTGGAGCGGTCCACGCCGAACCAGCAGGCCAGCACGTCGTGGGTGGCCCCATGCCGGAGGTGCACGAGCGTGGCCAGGAGCCGGTCGATGAAGACCAGCTGGTGCTTGGCGCCAGCGCCGACGGCCCGCTGCCGGGGCCTGGACGCCAGTCTTCTCTGATGCCGTTCGTGCCACAACGGACCCAGCTCGGCGACGAGTTCGGCGATCACGTCGGCCGACAAGCCCGTGATCCTTCGGTCGCTGATGATCGCTGCACGAGTCGCCTTTCCCACCACGCAACCATGATCAACGATCGCGGAACCGACGCCTCACCGCCAACCATGCACGAGCTCGTTAAAGCAATACCCACAGTGACAGGCCTGGTCGGCTTCTGCCGCCACGCGCCAGCCAGCGGGATGGTGAAGCGATTATGGGCATTTGGCTGGACGATGTCTTCACTGGCCTGGCTATTGCGTTCTGCCTCGTCGTGATCGTGGTGCTGGCACGCCAGTGGCTTCCGCTCGTACGCCGCTGGGACTGCGCCATATGCCTGCTGGCCTACGGGGTGCCCGCGGGGAGTCTGCTTACGAGTACGCCGGTGGCGGCTGCCTCTTTGTCCGTCGGCTACGTGATGATGACTGCGGTGCGGCGCCGCTGGCGGTACCTGCATCCGCCTGGCGCTGCCCTGGTCACACTCGCCGTGTTGCTGTCCACTGCTACCTTGGTGTGGCTGCCCTACGTTGCACTGGCACCCGAGACCGATCCGGTGACCTGTGTCATCGCAATGATCATGGCGGCTGGGTTCCTAGTCGCATCCCCATCACTGTCGATCGCGCAGTACCTGAAGCTGGAGGCGCTGCTCCGCGATACCTGGTCCCGGCCGTGTCGCGCGTTCGTCGAGCCAGTGCACCAGTCCGGGCCGAAAGTATGTGTGCACCTGCCGTGTTACGCCGAGCCACCGGACGTGGTGATCGCTTCTCTGGACGCGCTGTCCCAGCTCGACTACGACAGCTTCGAAGTCATCGTCATCGACAACAACACCAAGGACCCAGCGCTATGGCGTCCTGTTGAGGCCCACTGCCGCGAACTCGGCGACCGCTTCAGATTCTTCCACGTCGATCCGCTGGAGGGAGGGAAAGCGGGCGCGCTCAACTTCGCCCTCACCGTGACCAGCCCGGACACCGAACTGATCGCCCTGGTGGACGCCGACTGGCAGGTGCGCGCCGACTTCCTGGCCAGGATTGTGGGCCACTTCATCGACCCGCAGCTGGCTGCCGTACAGGCCCAATGGGATTACCGGGGCTGGCACGACCGCCGGTTCCTTAACAGGTGCTATTGGGACTACCGGGAGCATTTCTCTACCATGTACCGAAGCATGCACGAACGGGGCGCCATGTTCACAATGGGCACCATGTGCGTACTGCGACGCAGCGCGGTGGAGGAGGTCGGCGGCTGGTCGACCTGGTGCCTCACCGAGGACTCAGAGATCATCGTCCGCTTGCACGCCGCCGGCTACTCGTCGACGCTGATGTTGGAGGATCTCGGTCAGGGCCTTATCCCCGAACGATTCACCGATTACGCGAAACAACGCCATCGCTGGGTGGTCGGACCCGTGCAAGAACTCAAACGGCACTGGCGACCTCTCCTGCGCAGGTCTACTGCGTTCTCTCCAGCACAGCGGCTGCTGCATCTCAACCACGGCTTCGGCCAAATCGCCGGCGCCATTGGCACAGTGCTGGCACTGCCGGTGACTATGCTCGCGTTGATCTCGCAGATCGCCCAGCCCCAAGTTATGCCCGTCTCTGAGAATACGACACTCGCGCTCGCCGTCGGCATGGGCTCCATGCCGCTGCTCAGGCTCGCTGCGGCCAGGGCGGCAGCTGGCATGACAGTTCGGCAGCTGGCCACAGGGGTCCTCGCGAGCGCGTCACTGCACTACACCTGCGTGGTCGCCGCCTTCACTGGGCTGTTCGCCTCCAAGCCCACATGGTGGCGAACAAACAAGTTCGCCACCATCCCACCGACCAGACTGCGCGCACTGCGCGCTGTACGCGCGGAACTCGCTATCGGCCTCACCGGCACGACAACTGTGGTCGCCTGCCTTGCGATCGACCATACCGGTGTCTTACTGTTCCTCGAGGTCACCGTATTGTTCTGGTCCGCACGGTTCTTCGCTGCACCGGCGGCAGTACTCCTCGCAGACCGGGAACTGAGCCAGGGCTCCTGTCAACTGGCCCTGAATAAACGCAAGTAGAGCGCCGGGTGCGTGGTGCGGCGGCTTCGCCTGCTCGCTGCCGGCGGTCAGGCTTCCCGACTTCCCCTCCGCGCCGGGGTCGGCTGCGCCCCGGCGCGGCTGCTGGCCGTGCCGGGGCGCGAGGATGTGCTGGCTAGGCAGTCAGGGTCCAGGGCCCGCTGAGCTTCGCCGGGCCCGGCTGGTGGGGGGTGAGGTCGACGACCACGTCACCGTCGTCCGTGTGGACGGTGAAGGCCGTCGCCCAGGACGCGGGGTCGCGCTGGACGGCCAGCGCTTCGTAGGCGGCGTGTACGGGCGTGTCGGCGTCGATCTCGATAGTCCAGGTGACGCTGTACTCCGGCATTACGTTTGCCCTTCCTGGCGCTCTCAGCGCCCGTCTCGGCCCGTGGGGGCCTAGGTCAAGGTCTAGGCGCCGAGGGTGAGTTGGACGTCATCCAGGCTGCGCTCGTTGATGGTGACGCCACTGAGGGGGTCGAGGTGGTCGAGCCAGATGTCCTCGTTCTCGGCGAGGTAGTCGCGGAGGGCGTTCGGGTTGTTGGCGATGTACGCGGGGAGCTCGACCTCGGCGGTGAATTCGTAGGTGACCTCCTCGGACACGGTGAGGGCGAGGCGCGCGGTCACCTCCCGGTCATGGCCCTCCGGCTCGGGCGCGTCGGCGTTGACCACCAGGCACAGCAGGGACGCGGTGTCCTCGTACGGGTCGGCCCGGTCCTGCGCGGAGTCGGGGAGCCGTCCGAACGGGGTGCCGAGACGATCGAGGTCACGAAGGAGCTGGAGCAGGACCTCAGGGTCGCGCGGGCTGGTCTGCCCCCAGGCCGTGCGCAGTACGGGGTCTGTGAGCTCGGGGAGCAGGTCCCGCTCGACGAAGGAGCGCTGGGTACCGCCGCCGGCGGTCCGGAGGCTGTCGAGGTGGAGTTCGCCGGAGCGGGGGTCGCGGCGCAGCACAAGGTAGGCGGCGTGCGGGTACATGTGGGCCAGGGTGGCGGCGAGGGTGTGGGTCAGGCCCTGCGCCTGGGCCTGGGCGGCTTTGAGCGCGTCCTGGCACTCCTGAAGAGTCGTGTGCATCGTCCCTCCTGAGGGCGTGATGGGGGCCGGCGGTGCGGCCGGCCGTCGCGGGCCCGTCCCCCCTGACGCTGGGCCGGGGGGAGGAGCGGGTCAGGCGCTGAGGAGCTGGTTGCCGGTGCGCTGCCAGTGCCCGGCGGGGGGCGCGGTCCGCGCGGCACCGGGAGCAGGCAGGGGGCGGGGGCAGCGGCCGCCCTTTGGGCCGCCGCCCGCACTGGTGGAAGGGTTCAGCTGCCAGGCGGCAGGAACTGCCGTTCGCGCTCGACGGTCCAGGTCAGGTCCGGGAACAGGCTGCGGACCTGCCGTTCGGCCCAGGGCCGGACGGTGTCCCAGGCCTCCTGTGTCGGCTCGTTGGCCCAGTGGTGCCAGCCCTCGGCGCAGGCGGCGGTCTGTTTGCCGAGGTGGCCGAGGAGGGTATCGACGGTGATCTCGGCGGGGAGCGCGCGCGGCCTCCCGCCGGGCGAAGGCCCCGCTGTCCCCGGAGCGCTATGCCGCCCTCTCGGAGATCGACCCCGGCTGGTGCCCGGAGTGGACCATCGACTGGCAGCGAGCCTTCCGGCTCCTCCACCGTCACGTGAGCGCCGGCGGCGCGCTCCCTGACGGACCCGGCCTCCTCGTCGAAGACGGCGAGGACCTCGGCCGCTGGACCGCCGCACAACGCCAGGGATTCGGGAAGCTGACGGGGGAGCAGCAAGAGCTGCTCGCCACGCTCGGCATCACGCCGGCCCCCGCACCCGCCAAGCGGACCCGCGAGGAGATGTGGGCGCACAACCTGCGGGCTGCTGCCCAGTACCGCGACCGAGTCGGCACCCTCGACGTACCGCGCAGTCACGTCGAACAGGTCGACGGCGAAGCGGTGCGGCTCGGCGCCTGGATCAGCCAGCAGCGCGTCAAGGCCGGGAAACTTTCGGTGCAGCGGGTCGAGGAGTTGTCGGCCCTCGACATGCGCTGGGCGTAGCGGACCACCTCGCAGCTCCCCAATTGGGGAGCCCACAGGCAAGATGATCAAGCTCACGAGCCTGATCCGGCATATTCGGCAATCAGCGCCGAAAAGCGACGCCCAGAATGGGCCCTAGGGTCGACGAACTCGGCATGCCTGGTATGGATCGACCTTTGATCACACGGAAGGCCCGTAGGCGGCCCCTCGTGGCGTTTCCGCCCCTTGGAGGGGCCGCCGATTACGGCAAGTGGGTGTACTGGCGCCGCGGGAGCACCTGCGCGCGGATCTGACCGGCTGAACCCCGCGCAGTACTCCTTGTTGGGCAAGCCTCCCTCTGCGTCTCTTCGGGAAGTGGGCAAGCCTTTGGGCAAGCCGCTCTGAGGAGGCTGGTCGCAGACTCCCGCCGTCCGGTGGGAGGCGGCCGCTCGCCCGTCGGCGCTCCCGGGGGCCGGGCGCCGTGCCCCGCTCCAGGAAGGCCGGCCATGACTGGACGTCGGTACCCGACGCGCACCACTGCTTCACGACGACCAGGACGAGGGCGTCGAACCGCGCGCCGCGGGAAGGGAGTCCAGGGCAAAGACGCGGTCGGCCTTCTGGCGGCGGCCGCACTTGTGTCCGTCTTCGTTCCGCAGGCTCGACAGTGGCTGGAGCTCCATGGCTCCGGGATTGCCGTGATCGCCGCGTGGGCCCTTGTTGCCGCGGTGCTCGTCCTCCTCCTCGTCAAAGCCGTACGGCGCGGCTTCTCGGCCTGGGCCGGACGGCGCCGTCGGCCGGAAGGCTGGGATGTCCGACTCCTGGACGGCCTGCATCACACCGAGTTCGAGGAAGCCGTGCGGGACCTGATGCGCCGCGATGGCGCCCGTGATGCCATCCGCGTGGGTGGCGCCGGCGACAACGGGGCCGACGTCAAGGGCACCGACCCGGCAGGTCGGCGCTGGGTCATTCAGTGCAAGCACCGCCGCGATGGAGCGGCAGGGTCCGCAGTGGGCACGCCAGACCTCCATGTCCTCAACGGAACCGGCCGCCCTGTCCACGGGGGTGATGTCGTCGTCCTCGTCACCAACGGCCGGTTCACCGCGCCCGCGGTGAAATTCGCTCGGTCCCAGCGCCTGCACCTGGTGGATCGCGGCCTCCTGGATAGGTGGACCACCGGCTCAGTTCCATTGTGGGAGCTCCTCCCCCACCTGCCGGCTCCGCGGCGTCCCAGGCCGACCTTGCCTCATCGGATGCGGCAGTGATGTGAGTCGTTCGCAGCGGTCAGCGCTTTGCCCGGGAGCTGGCTCAGGACGTGACGCCCAAGTGCCGGTGCTGCCCAGAGTTCAGGGGTGTCGACCGGTCTCGCCGACACGCGGCGCCCTGGGTGCAGCCACACCCCGCCAATAGTTAGTAAGGTAGGCGCATGGTCACCCAAACCCCCATCGGAGACAGGGAGAAGGTTGTCTCCAAGCTGCCGGCAGCTGTCCGGCAGGAGCTCAAGGTTCGAGCAGCGGAACACGGCATCGACATTCAGGACGCTGTGACACAAGCCATCGAGCAGTGGATGGCAGCAGATGTTCCCCGGCTCCCGGTCCCTGCCCCTGGGGCAGTTCCTTTCGCCACATGGTTGCCGGAGGGGGTGTGGGGTTCCCTGCGAACGTTCTGCACCGAACAGAAGCTGCCGCTGGTCCAAGGGCTAGTCCAGTCTGTCCAGCTGTGGCTCACGGACAACCCGTCTCCCCGGCACCGGCCGGTTACCGGCATCCCCCAGCGCAAAGTGATCTGCAATCAGAAAGGCGGAGTCGGCAAAACCGCCGTTGCTGCTGGCATTGCCCAGGCCTACGCAGAGGCGGGCCTCCGCACACTCCTCATCGACTACGACCCGCAGGGCCACCTGACGGACCAGCTCGGCATGCCGACGATACTGCCCAGCAAGGAGCAGGACACCCTGGCCAGGCACATGACCGGCGAAGCCAGCAGCCCCATTAAGGAGTTGCTGGTGGAGGTGAGTGATCCCCGCTTCGGGGGCCGTCTCCACCTGCTGCCGGCCTGCCAGGACGCCTTCCTGCTGGACACGCGACTCGCCCTTTCCAAGCTGCGGACAAAGGAATCCGCGCTGGAAAAAGCACTGCGCCCCCTGGAAGAGGACCACGACGTCATCGTCGTCGACTGCCCGCCCGCGTTGGGAACAGCCATGGACGCAGCCCTGTACTACGCACGGCGCCGTGAGGGCGAGTCCACCGGAGTGTCTGGCGTCGTGATTCCCGTTCAGGCAGAGGACTCGTCCGCCACCGCCTTCGCCATGCTCAACGAGCAGATCCAGGCGATGACGGAGGACTTCGCCATGGAGATCGAGTACCTCGGCCTCGTGGTCAACCTGTACGAATCCAGGCGCGGCTACGTGGCTACCTCATCGCTGGACAACTGGGAGCAGCTGGAGGAGCCGCGCCTCCTGGCCGTCGTGGGTGACCTCAAAGAGCAGCGGGAGGCTGTCCGGCAGAAGATGCCCCTGCTGGTCTACGCCCCCGACAGTGAGCAGGCGCAGATGATGCGAACGATCGCACGGAGGATCTCGTGAGCAAGCGCGACACGTTGGGTGCCTCCGCCAGCTTTGCTCGGGCGGCCGGCAGCCGGAGTACCCGGCGTCAGATCGAGGATGACGCTTTCGGCGGAGGGGTACCTACCCGGCTGCCTCTGAACGAGATCAGCTCCAACCCCGACAATCCGCGGGAAACCCTCGGGGATTTGAGCGGGCTGGTCGCCAGCCTTGTTGAGGTTGGGCAGATCCAGGCGCTCACCGTCGCGAGGATCGACGCTTTTCTCCGTGACCGGCCGAGCCGCGAGCAAGACGTCGACCCCGAAGCCAGCTACGTCGTCATCGACGGCCACCGCCGGCTGGAAGCTGCTCGCGAGGCCGGCCTTGAAACGGTTTCCGTCCACGTCAACGATGCGCTCGCCACCACAGACCGGGGCTTGCTGGAAGCGGCCTGGGTCGCCAACTTCCACCGAGAGGGACTGACGGATCTGGAAGAAGCTCACGCCCTCCAGAAGCTGGTAGAGCTTCACGGTTCACAGAGCGCGGTCAGCAGGCGCATCGGAGTCAGCCAGTCATACATTTCGCAGCGGCTCTCACTGCTGTCTCTCACGGAAGAACTGCAGGCGGACCTGCAAGCTGGCGTCCGCACTGTCGCTCAGGTTCGAAGCCTGTCGAGCTTGCCTCCGGAGAAGCAGCGTGAAGCGGCCGACGCCCGCGCCCAGCCGGAGGAGGCACGTAAGCGCAAGCGAGCAGAACCTCTTCGGCGCGACATCAGTCAGCCCGAACCCCGGGCTACGCCGCCTGCCAACAACCCTGGCCTTCTTGCAGACGGACATGGGGGCAGCCCATCAACCTCCGTTGCCCCAGAGCCCACCCCAGGGCCGGTTGCGGTGCCCGAACCACGGGCTCCACAGGCGGAAGGCGCGGGCGACGAGATCGACTGGACCAGTCCGGAATCTGTGGCAGCTGCGGTCACGAGCAGGCTCGACGACCACGGAGTGAAACGAGTCGCAGAGCTGCTCCTTGACACCCTCTGAGGTCGGCCAGCCCATGCGTATACGCACGGGATCTTGTCAGTCTCCGGTCCGACCTATTACGCCGTAATAGGTCGGACCGGAGACCAAGCTGCCGAACACCGGGGCCATCGGGCCGGCAGGGCGGTGGCAAGCACCGACGCTCAACTCGGTACTGCCTCCTATTACGCCGTAATAGGAGGCAGCGGAGTGAGGTCTGGTGAGACTGTGATCTAGAAACCCGGATCTGGGTTCGACGAAGGAGACGAACGAACGCGATGCAGCTGACTCGTACGCACCGGATACTCATCGGCGTCGTAGTAGCCGGAGCTGTGGTCATCGCGGGGATCGGTTTCGCCGGTTCGTACGCTGCGGTGCGCGCGCTCGCGCTCAAGAAGGGGTTCGGCGACTTCTCCCTGGTGTTCCCGATCGGCATCGACGCGGGCATCTGCGTGCTCCTGGCGCTCGACCTGCTGCTGACCTGGATCCGCATCCCGTTCCCCCTCCTGCGGCAGACCGCATGGATGCTCACCGCGGCGACGATCGCCTTCAACGGCGCGGCCGCGTGGCCGGACCCACTCGGTGTGGGCATGCACGCCGTGATCCCGATCCTGTTCGTGGTCACGGTGGAGGCGGCCCGGCACGCGGTGGGCCGGATCGCGGACATCACGGCGGACCGGCACATGGAGGGTGTCCGCATCACCCGCTGGCTGCTGTCCCCGCTGCCGACGTTCAAGCTGTGGCGCCGGATGAAGCTGTGGGAGCTGCGCTCCTACGAGCAGGCGGTCGGCATGGAGCAGGACCGGCTGATCTACCAGGCGCGGCTCCAGGCCCGCTACGGGCGGGCCTGGAGGCGCAAGGCCCCGGTGGAGGCGCTGATGCCGCTGCGGCTGGCCCGCATCGGTGTCCCGCTCGCGCAGACCGCTTCCGCCGGCCTGGCCGCGGCCGGCCTGAGCCCGGTCTTGCTCTCGCGCCCCGAGCCCGCGCCCGCGGTGGCGGAGGAGCAGGAGTTGACGGCAGCGGCAGGTGTGCCCGAGCTGCCTCCGGCCGATCAGCCGCCCGTTGATGAGGTCTCCGTCCCGGAAGCGGAATCTCCGACGCACGCCGCAGACCCGGCTCCGGAGGCCTGGGATGCAGTCCCCGAACCTGCCCTCGTCGACCTGACGAAGGCCGGGCGGGACTTCATCGGGCAGTACGGCGTGGTCCCGTCCGCGGAGCAGTTCGCGGCGTTCCTCGCGCGGGACTACGGCCTGACCGACCAGGACACTGGCGGCCTTCTGCCCGATGCCCTGCTGGAGCCGGTGCTCGCTGAGCTCCAGGCGGCAGATGCCGAAGCGGCCGTACTCCCGGCTCCTGTACCGGCGGCCCCGGAGCCGGTGACCGACGCGCCGGCGGCTGCGGCTCCGGTGTACGAGGAGCAGCCCGGTGCGGGGGAGCCGCATCCCTTCTTCGGGGAGCAGAGCGGTGACCGCGGCCTGTCGTACCCGTCGGCTGAGCCGGTACAGCTGCCCGTCGGAGCGGTCCCCGCGCCGACGGCGTCGGTGACCGACGCGGGTCCGGCCGTACCCGCGGGCCGTTCTTTCGAGCAGCCCGTCCTCTCGGCGCCGGCCGAGGCGGAGGGCCGGGACTGGGTGGCCGAGGTGGCCGCGTCGGGTGAGGCGACCGCCCGGGTGCCGCGCCAGCAGGCCGATGAGGTGCCGGCCGAGGCAGACCCGATCCAGCGCGAAGTCGAGCTGGTGGCCTCCTGGCTGATGGAGGCCGAAGAGGCCGGGAAGAAGCTGTCGGGTGCAGAGGTTGCCCGGCGCCTGGAGGTCTCGCCGAAGACGGGCCAGCGCCGCGTGCTCGAAGCGAAGCAGCACCTGGAGGAGCAGCGTCGGCAGCAGGGCCGGGCGCACCTCCGCTCGGTCGGCAGCAGCTGACCGATTCCGCTTCGGGCACCGTGACCGGTCACCGGCCCCCGTTCCCGGCCGGCCCGCGCAGCCGTCCCGCCGTGACCGATCCGGTGCGTGACCGATCGCGCATCTGGTGCCGTGACCGATGGGCGAACCCGCCCACGACGGGCCCGTGACCGATGACCGGGCCCGGGCGTGACCGATTCCGGGCCCGGTGACCGTGACCGATCGAGGCCCCATCGGTCACCGGTCATGACCGATCCGCGGCCTTCGGTCACCCCTCCGCAGCGCCCTCCCACCCGCGCCCTGGGCAAGCCTTCCCTACCAGGCAGGCTTGCCCACAGTTGCATGGACCGGTCACGAGGAGGCTTGCCCAACCCCCCACCAGGCTTGCCCAATCGGTCATGGGAGGCTTGCCCAGCTAGAGGGCAAGCCTCCCATCTGCGCTTTTAGGGCTGCGGGCAAGCCTTCGGGCAAGCCGGTCTGAGGAGTGTGTACGGCACGAGATCCGAAAGGAGACGTGCCGTGTACGACGCTTCGCACCCCGCCGCCGGCGGCGGGTACTTCGACCGGCTGGACGCCGACTGGGCCGCGCTGTGCGCGGACCCGGCCCTGCGCCAGGCGGTGACCGACTGGGTGACCGATGGCCACCTGACCGACGAGCTCGCGGCCGTAACCGATTCCTGGGCCGGCGCCTGGACGCCCGAGCAGCTCCTCACCGCGCTCCGCCCGGCGGCGGACGGCGTGACCGATTCGCTGACCGATGCCGTCCTGCGCGCCCTCCTGGAGCGAGCCGCCGGGCGTGACCGATCCGCCGTCCTCGCCGGTCGCGTGGTCGTCCAGGCGATGCTCCCCGCCGTCTTCCGCATCACCCGCGGGCAGGTCCGTATGACCGGTGGCCGCACCCGTGACGCCGTCGGTCACGTGGCCGTGACCGCCCTCTACGAAGTCGCCCGCTCCGGCCGCGTCCACCTCCGCCCGGGCCGGCCCGCAGCCAACCTCGCGCTGGACACCCTGCGCCGGGTCTTGGCCGAGCTTGCCGCCGAGCAGGGCCCGGCGGGGGAGGACCTCGAAGCTGCGGCGCGGATCGCCGACCGGGCACCCGGCCCGCACGTGATCCGCCGCCCCCGCAC
>LJCW01000066.1 GCA_001298555.1 Actinobacteria bacterium OV450 | reverse complement strand
CCTCCGGCGGCGCGGCCGCGGCCTCCGCGCGCAGCCGCGTCGGCACCGGCGGCCAGGGCCGCCGCCGCGCGGTCTGACCGGGCGGGACACGACGTACGGGAGAGCCGGGCGGCGCACGATGCGCCGCCCGGCTCCCGCGCGTTCCGGGACGGTCAGCGGACCATCCTGGACTGCAGCTTCGCGAGCGTCCGCAGGTCCAGGCCGAGGCCGTCCGTGAGGTAGCCGTAGAAGTCGCCGTAGTCCGCGGTCAGTTGCGCGGTCGCCGCATCCAGGTAGTCCTGGCGGACCTCCTGGAGGGGGATCAGCAGGTCCGGGTTCTGCATCCGCCCGGACTGCTTGAGGGCCGCCCGCACCTGGGCGTCGTACGCGGCGCGGAAGGTGTTCGACGCGAGGTAGTCGCTCGTGGCGGTGTCCTCGGGTACGGCCAGCGCGCGCAGCAGGACGTAACTCATCCAGCCCGTCCGGTCCTTGCCCGAGGTGCAGTGGAACAGGAGCGGGTCCTGACCGCCGTCCGCGATCTCCCGCAGCGTCGCCGCGAACTGCGCCCGGTTCGCGGGGCCGGTCACGAAGGTGCGGTAGATGTCGCGCATGTAGGCCTCGGCGCGGCCGCCGCCGAGCATCTGCTCCTGTGTGGCGGGGTCGCCGCTGGAGATCGCGCCGACGAGCGTGGCGTACAGGCCGAGGTCGCTGACGGGGCGGGAGGTGGCGGTGACTCCGGCGGGCAGCCGGTCGGCGCCGTCGTACTGGAGCTCCATGGGGATGCGGAAATCGACGACCCTCTTGAGGCCGAGACCGGAGACGGTGGTGAGGTCTCCTTGCGTGAGCTTGCTGAGCGTGTCGGAGCGGTAGACCAGCCCCAGGCGGACCCGGCCACCGGTCCAGGTGCGGTATCCGCCCAGGTCGCGGACGTTGACCGCGCCCTGGAGGGGGATCTGGCGAATCGTTTCCGCCTGCTGGAGGTACCGGCCGGAGGGGGAGGCGGAGGCGGCCGCCGCCGGCGAGGCGTACGCGGAGGCGGCGGGCAGAGCGCTGAGGGCGAGGGCGGAGGCGAGTACCGCGGTCACCAGGCGGGTTCGTGCACGGCTCATCTGTGGCGACTCCTGAGGAGGAGAAGGGGGATCACCCTGGTGGTGGCAGGGCGTCGGGCGAGTGCAGGCGTTCCAGTCGTGCCAGCACCGTGTGTGCCTCGGCCATGACGCGCGAGACGAGCTCCGCACAGGACGGCAGATCCTCGATCACGCCCGCGACCTGGCCTGATGCCATGACGCCGAGGTCCGTACGGCCCTCGACCATGGACGCCTTGAGGAGCATGGGGGTGTTCGCGGCGAGCAGGACCTGGCTCCAGGACAGGTCCTTGCCGTGTTTCATCGCGAGGCCGTCGCGCACCATCTGCGCCCAGGACAGCCCCGACAGCCTGCGGAACGCCGCAGCGTGCCGGACCGCCCGCGCAAGGGCGCGGGCGCGGCCCGCCCGCTCCAGGGAGGCGACCAGCTCGGTGCGGAGCATCCGGTGCGGCAGCCCGTCCACCGCCGTCGTGACCGTGACGTCCTTGACGCCGGCCGCCAGGTAGCGGGCCTTGACCGCGTCCGGGACGGTGGAATCCGAGGTCAGCAGGAAGCGGGTGCCCATCGCGATGCCCGCGGCGCCGTACGACAGCGCGGCGACCAGGCCGCGCCCGTCGTGGAAGCCGCCCGCCGCGACCACCGGGATGTCCACCGCGTCGACCACCTGCGGCAGCAGCACCGTCGTGGCCACGTCCCCGGTGTGCCCGCCGCCCTCGCCGCCCTGCACGATCACCGCGTCGGCCCCCCAGGCCGCGACCTTCTCGGCGTGCCGGCGGGCTCCGACCGACGGGATCACCACCACGCCCGCGTCCTTGAGCCGGGCGATCAGCTCCCTCGACGGGGCGAGCGCGAACGAGGCGACCCGCACTCCCTCGTCGATGATCAACCGGACCCGCTCGGCGGCGTCCCCCGCGTCCGCCCGCAGATTGACCCCGAACGGGGCCCGGGTACGGGAGCGGACCTCGCGGACCGCCGCCCGCAGCTCCTCCACCGTCATCGTCGCCGAGGCCAGGATGCCCAGAGCGCCCGCGCCGGCCGCCGCCGACACCAGCCGGGGGCCCGCCACCCAGCCCATGCCGGTCTGCACGACCGGGTGCTGCACACCGACCAGCCGGGTGAACGCCGTCTCCATCGCGTCAGCCCCGCACTTCCCGGTCGCGCAGCCCCTCCGGGTCGATCACCTCGCGGATCAGCCGAAGCTCCTCGGCGCTCGGATCCCGCGTGTACGGCACCTCACCGTCGACCGCCAGGGCGAACCCGGTGGCCTCCCGGACCTGTGCGACGCTCACGCCCGGATGCACGGAGGCCAGGCGCATCGAGTGGTCCGGGCCGCCGAAATCGAAGACGCCGAGATCGCTGACCACCCGCGGCAGCCGGTGGAAGCGGGTCACCCCGGCCGCCTCGGCCCGGTCGTGGCCGACCCCGCTCACCATGTCGACGCGTTCGACGAACACCCGCGGCGAATGCCGCGGCACCCAGTAACTCACCGGGTTGTTCAGCGTGTTGACGGGCGCACCGCGCACCCCCAGGAGCTGGCGGGCCGGCCGGGCCCAGTCGCCGATGCAGGAGATGTTCTGGTTGCCGAACCGGTCGATCTGGCTGGCGCCCATCATCACGTGCCGGCGGCCGCCGGTGACCATCGTGAGATGGCGCCGGTAGGGGAGCCAGCCCTCGGTCTCCCCGTCCAGGCCGACGAGCAGGGCCTCGCCGTCGGTCAGCAGCAGGTCGGGCGAGAACGTCCGCTTCGCCAGCCGGGCCCCGAAGGACGGGATCAGGCCCATCGGACTGGCGAGCACCTCGCCGTCGCCGCGCCAGGCCTCGGCGCAGGCGATCACGCAGTACTCCGCTCGGGACGCGGCCGTCGCTGTGCTCACTGCTGCTCCTCGTGCCAGGCCCGTACGGCCGACTGGTAGGCGTGCTCGCTGCCGCCGGACAGGAAGCGGGCGTGGAACTCCGGCCAGGGGCCGGCCGCGTACAGCTTCTGGAAGGCCTCGTCGCGCCCGTAGTCGGGGACGCAGGAGGTGAAGTGCGCGCCGTTCGGGGTCTCGACGACACCGGTCACCGAGTGCCGGCTGACGAGCAGGGACTGCGGGGGCCCCGCCTTGGACAGCTCGGAGGTCTCCACCAGCTGCTCGCAGGAGACGTACGCGGCGTCGGCGGCCTCGCAGAACAGGTCGTCGAAGTACGGGTCCGGGCCCAGGTACTGGGCGTTGCCGAGGCGGTCCGCGCGGTTCAGGTGGACCAGCGCGGCGTCCATGCGCAGGGCGGGGACGGCGACGAGCTCCTCGCCGTCGGCGTAGGGGGAGGTGACGGTCCGCAGCTCCGGGTTGACCCGCATGACGTCGGATCCCAGGCCCGCCCGGACGGGGAGGAACGGGAGCCGGTTCGCGGCGGCGTGCAGCCCCCACATGAACATGGCCTCGTCGAGCTCGGTCAGGGTGAGGGTGCCGCCCTCGCGGGCGGCCCGGAAGTGCGGCTCCAGCGGGATCGAGTCGAGGGTGGCGAAGGGGGCGACGAGCCGGCGGATCCGGCCGGCGGCCGCGAGCAGGCCGACGTCGGGGCCGCCGTACGAGACCACGGTGAGATCGGTGATCTCGGAGCGGAGCAGTGCCCGCACCAGGGCCATGGGCTTGCGCCGCGAACCCCAGCCGCCGATGCCGAGGGTCATCCCGCTGCGCAGCCGTCCCACCACCTCGTCGGGGGTCATGGACTTGTCGGTCATGAGCGGTCCCTCCCGCCGGGCTCTGCGAAGGTGCCGCGGATCCGGTCGGCGACCCCGCTCAGGTTGGCCTCGAACGTGAACCCCTGCTCGAAGCGGTAGCTGCGCCGTACGTCGACGGGGTCGATGCCGTTGATGGCCGCCTTGGCCAGCCGGATCAGGTAACCGTCCTTCCGCGCGATCTCGGCGGCCAGTTCGAGGGCCGCGGCCCGCACCCGGGCGGGCGGGACCACCTGCCACACCGAGCCGTGTGCGTGCAGTTCGGCGGCGGTGGCGGTACGGGAGGTGTAGTAGAGGGCGCGCATCAGGTGCTGGGGGACCAGGCGGGCCAGATGGGTGGCTGCGCCGAGGGCGCCCCGGTCGAGCTCGGGGAGCCCGAAGGTGGCGTCCTCGCCGGCCACGATCGCATCGGCGTTGCCGACGAGGCCGATGCCGCCGCCCAGGCAGAACCCGTGCACGGCCGCGACGACCGGCACCTCGCACTCGTACACGGCGGCGAAGGCCTCGTAGCAGCCGCGGTTGGCGCCGATGAGGGCGCCGTGGCCGGTGTCGCGCTGCATCTCCTTGATGTCGACGCCGGCGTTGAAGCCGCGGCCCTCGGCGGCCAGGACGACGCATCGCGTCGCGGGGTCGCGGCCGGCGGCGCGCAGGGCGTCGGCGAGGTCGTACCAGCCCTGTACGGGAAGCGCGTTGACGGGTGGGAAGTCGACCGTGACCAGTGCGACGCCCTTGTCGGGGCTTGAGGTGGAGACACCCATGACAGGATCAGCTACCTTTCCACCAAACATTTGTTAGGTGAGGAAGGTAGCAGCCCATGGAGCTGGACGGGAGGGTTGTCGTCGTCACCGGCGGAACCCGCGGCGTCGGGGCCGGAATCGCCCGGTCGTTCCTCGAAGCGGGCGCACACGTCGTCGTCTGCGCCCGCCGACCGCCACCGCACCCGGTGCCCGCGACCGGGAGCACGGCCGGGCGCACGGCCGAGTTCGCCGCGCTCGACCTGCGCGACACGGCCGCCGTCCACGCGTTCTTCGCCGGGGTCGGCCACCGGTACGGGCGGCTCGACTGCCTGGTGAACAACGCGGGCGGGACCCCGTACCGGCTGCTGGGGGAGGGCGGGGCGGAGCGCCACGCGCGGGTCGTCGGGCTGAACCTGGTGGCCCCCATGACGGCCTCGCTGGCGGCCTACCCGCAGCTGCGGGAGGCACACGGCTCGGTGGTGATGATCGGCAGCGTCAGCGGCACCCGGCCCTCGCCGGGGTCGGCCGCGTACGGCGCGGCGAAGGCGGGCCTGGAGAACCTGGCCCGGACCATGGCCGTCGAATGGGCGCCCGAGGTACGGGTGAACACGCTGGTGCTGGGCATGGTGCGGACCGAAGCGGCGCACCTGCACTACGGGGACGAGGCGGGCATCGCGGCCGTGGGCGCGACGGTTCCGCTGGGGCGGCTGGCGGAGCCGGCGGGCGTCGGGGCGGCGGCGGTGTTTCTGGCCTCGGGCCGGGCGGGGTATGTCAGCGGGGCGAGCCTGCTCGTGCACGGCGGCGGGGAGCGCCCGGCGTTTCTGGATGCGGCAACGGTCAACACGGTCAACAAGGAGAGCTGAGATGGGTCTTGCCGAGGGTCGTGTGGTCATCGTGACGGGCGCGGGACGGGGGCTGGGCCGGGCCCACGCGCTGGCCTTCGCCGCTGAGGGGGCGAAGGTCGTGGTCAACGACCTGGGGGTGGGCCTGGACGGGACGCCGGGGGAGGACAGCCCGGCCGGGCGGGTCGTCGCGGAGATCCGGGCGCAGGGCGGCGAGGCGGTGGCGCACGGCAAGGACATCGCCTCGCCGGAGGGTGCGTCCTCGCTGGTCGGGGCGGCCCTCTCGGCGTTCGGCCGGCTGGACACGCTGGTCAACAACGCCGGGTTCCTGCGCGACCGGATGCTGGTGAACCTGGAGGAGGCGGACTGGGACGCGGTGATGCGGGTGCACCTGAAGGGGCACTTCCTGCCGCTGAAGTACGCCGCGGCGCACTGGCGCGCGGAGGCGAAGGCGGGCCGGCCGGTGGCGGCGCGGGTGGTCAACACCTCCTCGGGGGCGGGGCTGCTGGGCTCGGTCGGCCAGGGCAACTACAGCGCGGCCAAGGCCGGCATCCTCGGCATGACGCTGGTCGCGGCGGCGGAGATGGCCCGGTACGGGGTCCAGGTCAACGCGATCGCCCCGGCGGCCCGGACCCGGATGACGGAGCAGACCTTCGCGGAGACGATGGCGCAGCCGGGAGCGGGCGCCTTCGACGCGATGGCCCCGGAGAACGTGTCACCCCTGGTGGTGTGGCTGGGCTCGGACGCCTCGGCGGGGGTCACGGGCCGGGTCTTCGAGGCGGAGGGCGGCCGGATCACGGTGATGGAGGGCTGGCGTCCGGGCCCGACGGCCGACCGCGGAGCGCGCTGGACTCCGGCCGAGGCGGGCGAGGCGGCCGTCAAACTCCTCGCGGAGTCCGAACCCCCGCACCCGGTCTACGGCGCCGGGTGACCCGGGCCCCGGCATCCTGCGGGGCCGCACCGGCGGCCGCCGGGCCCGCGGCCCGGTGAGCGCCACACGCAAACGGCCCCGGCCCCCTGGCGGGAGGTCGGGACCGGTGTCCTGCACTCGTGCGATGAGGTATCACTACCCACTCCTCCCACGCGCCGAACCGCAGTCACCCAACATGTTCCGCCCGGAATCCGGCGCCGCTCAGGTGTCGCAGTCCAGCACCGTGCGGCACAGCCCGCAGCGGGCCCGCACCGGCCCGCGCACCGGCAGCCGCAGCCGCTGCCCGCACACCGGGCACGGGAAGCTCACCCTTGTTCCGTCCGGCTGCTGCTCGAAGCGGTACGAGGCCCCCGGCGCGGCGGTGCCCGCCCGCCGGTCCCGGGCGTAGCGGCGCCGCTGCGCCCGGTCCGCGGCCGCCAGGGGGGCCCGGCGCAGCTCCTGCTCGGCGAGCGCGCGGCCGCGCACGTACGCCTCGTACGCCTGGGGGCTGGTGAACCAGGCGGACAGGTCCTCGCCGAGCAGGAGGGCGCGCCGGGCGAGGACGTACCCGAACTCCTCGGGGGTGAGGTAACCGAGCTTCTGGTGCGTGAGTTCGTCCTCGCGGTAGGCGTCGAGGAGCAGCCAGCCGGTCCCCAGGTAGGCGGCGGCGGTGTCGGTGAGGATCTCGTTCTCGGCGGTGGAGGGGAAGCGCAGGTCCAGCCGGTGCAGCAGCACGTGGGTGACCTCGTGCGCCAGGGCCGCCGCCAGGTCGCGGCGGTGGGTGCGGAAGCGGTCGTTCACCTCGATGAAGTACTCCGGGCCGGCGGTCAGCTCCACGGTGGCGGCCTGTTCGAGCGGCCGGAAGCAGACCACCATCCGGGCGTCGGGCAGCCGCAGCGCGCGGACGACCGCCGAGGCCACGCGGTGGGCGCCGAGGTGCAGGTCGTCGGCGGGGGAGAAGGCGGCGTCGGCGGGCGCGAAGCTCGCGCCGTAGGCCCGGATCCCCTCGTACGAGAGCCTCCGGAACAGTGCGGTGATCGCCGCGCGGACGGTGTCGAGATGAGGAAAGCCGTGCTCGACCGGGCTGTCGCGCCTGCCGTTTCGCGTCATGCCGCCTCCCGCGCCGGAAGGTGTCCGAAAAGGCGTCCTTGATGCCCGGCCCGGCAGCGGTGTGACATGTACCTGTCATTCACCCGATGACGCGCACGGCCCCACCCCCCACGAAAGGCAGTGTGTCGACCGTGTCCACCCTTGCCGCACTCATCAAGCGCACCCTCGCCGTCGGCGCCGTGGCCCTCGCGGCCGTCAGCCTCCAGCCCGGCGCAGCCAACGCCTCCCAGGCCCCCGTCGTCGGCGGAACCCGCGCCGCCCAGGGCGAATTCCCCTTCATGGTCCGCCTCTCCATGGGCTGCGGCGGCGCCCTCTACACCCAGCAGATCGTCCTCACCGCCGCCCACTGCGTGAACGGCTCCGGCAACAACACCTCCATCACCGCCACCGCCGGCGTCGTCGACCTCAACAGCTCCAGCGCCGTCAAGGTCAAGTCCACCAAGGTGCTCCAGGCCCCCGGCTACAACGGCAAGGGCAAGGACTGGGCCCTCATCAAACTGGCCAAGCCCATCAACCTGCCCACCCTGAAGATCGCCGACACCAAGGCCTTCGACAACGGCACCTTCACCATCGCCGGCTGGGGCGCCGCCCGCGAAGGCGGCGGCCAGCAGCGCTACCTCCTCAAGGCCACCGTCCCCTTCGTCTCCGACGCCGCCTGCCAGAGCGCCTACGGCAGCGACCTCGTCCCCAGTGACGAGATCTGCGCCGGCTTCGACCAGGGCGGCGTCGACACCTGCCAGGGCGACTCCGGCGGCCCCATGTTCCGCCGCGACGACACCAACGCCTGGATCCAGGTCGGCATAGTCAGCTGGGGCGAAGGCTGCGCCCGCGCCGGCTACCCCGGCGTCTACAGCGAGGTCTCCACGTTCGCCACGGCCATCAAGAACGCGGCCGCGACCCTCTGAGCCCACCCGCCCACGCATCCCCTCCGCTTCGTCCCTCCGGCCCAGCGCGTACGGGCCGCAGGGACGAAGCGCCGCGCCCCGCACCGCCGTGACACCGGCCGCGACGGCACACGGCCGGCACACCGAAGCCCCGGCCCCGCCCGGTCGCGGCCCGGCGCGCCCGCCGGTCCCGCGGGAAGGCACGGACGGCGGACGACAGCAGGGCGGGCGACGCATGGCGATCAGAGTCGCCGGCCGTTCGGCCGCCCGGGACGGGCCACACATCGTGATCGTCACCACCTTCGGCCCCGACGAGTACGTCCACGCCGCGCTCCACGCAGGAGCATCCGGCTTCCTCCTCAAAGACGCCAGCCCCGCGATGCTGGTTGAGGCAGTCCGAGCCGTGGCCGTCGGCGACTCCCGTCCCACCCGCCGGCACCGTCCG
The DNA here is from genome assembly GCA_001298555.1 of Actinobacteria bacterium OV450. GTDB lineage: Bacteria > Actinomycetota > Actinomycetes > Streptomycetales > Streptomycetaceae > Streptomyces. The sequence continues at coordinate 7,956 of LJCW01000066.1, read as the reverse complement.
GCTGCTGCGCCCCCGCGCCCCGCCGCCCGCCTCGCGCCACCGCCGCCCATGCCGCCCCGCGGAGCCTGCGCAGCCCTCCACGGCGACCGTGCCCCCGGCGCCCCCCGCGCCCGCCGTGCCTCCTGTGCCCGCGGCGCTTCCTGTGCTCGCCGCGCTTCCTGTGCTCGCGGCGCGACCCGCGCCCGCCGTGCCCCCTGCGCCGCCCGGCCCCTGCGCCGCCGGGCCCCTGTGCCTACGGCGCCTCCTGCGCCCTCCGCGCCGTCCGCCCCTTTCGAGGCGACGTCCTCCCCGCCTTCCGCGGCCGTGTCGGTGGTGGTGTCCGGTCCGGCCGCCACCGGTCCGGCTCCCGCGGACCGCCCCCGCCTCATGCCGCACCCCGGCGTCTCGGACCATGCACCGACCGCGAGCGGCAGTGCACACGTCAGCGCGCCCACCTCCGCGAACGGCACGCCGTGGCCGAAGACCGAGGTGCCGAGCGTGATCGTAGGGCGAACACCGCCGCCCAGCAGCCCACCAGCACCCCGTGCTTACGCCGAATCCCCGGCGCACCACGCGCTGCCACGCCGCGTACCAGCTCAGCTCCGTTACGAGCGGTGCGTTCGGTAGCCAGAACACCACCGCCGCGGGCATCCCGCGCCCCAGCACCGCCACCGGTACGAGCACCGGCTGCCCGGCGGCGAACGCCCACCGGTAGCGCCCGTACGCCCAGCCCCTGCGCTCCCGCGCGGCCTTCACCAGACCGGCCGCCCGTCCCCACACCCCGGCCGCCATCGCCGCACCCGCCGCCTCGCGCAGGATTCCCCTCGTAGGTTCCGTCTCACAGGACGACTGCCCGGGGAACCCGCGGCCGCCGCCACGTAAGCTCGGGAACCATGAACATCAGCGACCTCGACAACGGCACGGGCACCGGCACCGGCACCGGCACGGGAGCGGGCACGGCCAAGGACGCCGGCCCGGACGCGGGCCGGGACGCCGCGGCCATCGACGAGACCGTCACCGCCGAGCTGGCCCGCCTGCGCGACAGCATCGACAACATCGACGCGGCCGTGGTCCACATGCTCGCCGAGCGCTTCAAGTGCACCCAGCAGGTCGGCCACCTCAAGGCCAAGCACCAGCTGCCCCCCGCCGACCCGACCCGCGAGGCCAGCCAGATCGCCCGCCTGCGCCAGCTCGCCGAGAACGCCAAACTCGACCCCGCTTTCGCCGAGAAGCTCCTCAACTTCGTCATCGCCGAGGTCATCCGCCACCACGAGACGATCGCGGCGGGCGAAGAGTAGGCGCAGAGGAGACGGCCGGGGCCCGCCCGTCGGGCAGCATGGGCCCCATGTCCGCACTGACGCGCAACGAAGCGCAGCTCCGAGCACAGCTCCTCGACGTCCACCACTACGCCGTCACCCTCGACCTCACCGGCGGCGACGACACCTTCGAATCCACCACCGTCATCCGGTTCACCAGCCGCGCCGCCGGGGACACCTTCGTGGAGCTGAAACCGGACGTACTGCACTCCGCCGAACTCGACGGCACCCCCCTCGACCCCGCCACCCTCGCCGACGACCGCCTCCCCCTCACCGGACTCGGCGAAGGCCCCCACGAACTGCGCACCGCCACCCGCATGCGCTACTCCCGCACCGGCGAAGGCCTCCACCGCTTCACCGACCCCGCCGACGGCGAGACGTACGTCTACACCCAGATGTTCATGGACGACATCCAGCGCGTCTTCCCGGCCTTCGACCAGCCCGACCTCAAGGCCGTCTTCGAGTTCACCGTCACCGCCCCCGCCCACTGGACCGTCCTCGCCAACGGCATCACCGAACGCACCGGCGACCGCGACACCGACGGCGCCGGGATCTGGAAGTCCGCCCCCACCCCCGTCATCTCCACCTACCTCGCCGCCGTCGCCGCCGGCCCCTGGCACAGCATCCGCACCGAACACGCCGGCCTGCCCTTCGGCATCCACTGCCGCCGCTCGCTGGCCCCCCACCTCGACGCCGACGCCGAGGAAATCCTCTCCGTCACCACCGACTGCTACGACCGCTACCACCAGAAGTTCTCCGAGCCCTACCCCTTCGACTCCTACGACCAGGCCTTCGTCCCCGAGTTCAACGCCGGCGCCATGGAGAACCCCGGCCTCGTCACCTTCCGCGACGAATACGTCTTCCGCTCCGCCGTCACCGACACCCAGCGCCAGCGCCGCGCCATGACGATCTCCCACGAGATGGCCCACATGTGGTTCGGCGACCTCGTCACCCTCCGCTGGTGGGACGACATCTGGCTGAACGAGTCCTTCGCCGAGTACATGGGCTACCAGACCCTCACCGAAGCGACCCGCTTCACCGGCACCTGGACCGAATTCGCCATGGAACGCAAGCCCTGGGGCTACGACGCCGACCAGCGGCCCTCCACCCACCCCGTCGCCCCCGACGCCGTACCCGACACCGCAAGCGCCCTCCTCAACTTCGACGGCATCTCCTACGCCAAGGGCGCCTCCGCGCTGCGCCAACTCGTCGCCTGGCTCGGCGAAAAGGACTTCCTCGCCGGCATCAACACCCACTTCACCCGCCACAAGTTCGCCAACGCCTCCCTCGCCGACTTCGTCGACTCCCTCGCCGCCCACACCGACCGCGACGTCCACGCCTGGGCCGACATCTGGCTGCGCACCACCGGCATCGACACCCTCACCCCCCGCATCGAGGAGAGCCACGGCGGCTGGACCCTCACCGTCGACCGCCGGGGCACCCGACCCCACCACATCGCCGTCGGCACCTACGACCGCGACCCCGACGACACCCTCCACCCCCGCGAACTCCTCACCGTCGACGTCCCCTCCGACGAGATCGTCTCCGTCAGCGGCCCCCGCCCCGCCCTCCTCGTCCTCAACGACGGCGACTTCGGCTACGCCAAGGTCCGCCTCGACGACACCTCCGTCGAAACCGTCCTGCGCGACCTCTCCGCCGTCCCCGACCCCCTCACCCGCGCCGTCGTCTGGAACTCCCTGCGCGACATGGTCCGCGACGGCGAACTCGAACCCGCCGCCTACCTGGCCACCGCCGCCGCACACCTGCCCGCCGAAGCCGACCTCGCCATCGTCCAGGGCGTCCTCGCCTTCGCCCGCCACCACATCGCCGACCTCTACCTCGCCGCGGAACACCGCACCGAAGCCCTCGCCACCCTCACCGCCATCGGCCGCGCCCTGCTGCGACGCACCGAGGACGGCTCCGACCCCGGGCTGCGGCTCGCCGCCGTACGCGCCCTCATCGACGCCGCCACCCAGCCCGACACCCTCGCCGCCTGGCTGGCCGACGACACCGTCCCCGGCGGCCCCGAACTCGACCCCGAACTGCGCTGGCGCATCCTCGGCCGGCTCAGCGTCCTCGGCGCCGTCGGCGAGGGCGAGATCGACGCCGCCCTCGCCGCCGATCCCAGCGCCACCGGAGAGGAAGGCGCCGCCCGCTGCCGCGCCGCACTGCCCACCGCCGAAGCCAAGGCCGCCGCCTGGGAGCGCCTCTTCCACGACGACTCCCTCTCCAACTACCTCTTCAGCGCCACCGCCCAGGGCTTCTGGCAGCCCGAACAGAGCGACCTCGTACGGGAGTACGTGCCGCGCTACTACGCCGACGCCATCGCCCTCGGCGCCCGCCGCGGCCCCGCCATCGCCGAAGCCGCAGGCCGCCACGCCTTCCCCGGTCACGCCGTCGACGAGGACAACCTCCGGGCCGGCCACGCCGCCCTCGCCGATCCCGCCGTCGTCCCGGGCCTGCGCCGCAAGCTCGTCGACCAGCTGGACGACCTGGCCCGCGCCCTCCGCGTCCGCACCGCCTGACCCGGGCGGCCGCCCCGGCCCCGTGCGTCCCCGGCCCCCGAGCCCGCCTCGGCCCCCGTTCCCGCCCCCGGCCGAGCCCCGGAGCCCCGCACCCCGCCCTCCGCCCCCGGCTCCAGGCTCCGTCCTCCGTCCCGGTCCGCCGTGTGCCGCCCCCGCACCGGCCAGGCCCGGACCTTGGGCGTCGGGGCCGGCTCCCGGGCCGGCCCGGGAGCCCGGGCCCCTGGCCAGCGGGCCCGGTTTCGGACTCCGTCCTGCGGCCCGGTCGGCGGTGTGCCACCCTGCACCGGCTGGCCCGGGCCTTGGGCGTCGGGGCGGCTGGCCCGGGGGTCTCGGGGCCCTGGCCTCCGGCCCGGTCCCCGGCTCCGTCCTCCGTCCCGGTCCGAGGTGTGCCGCTGCCACACCGGCCCGGCCGGCCCCCGGGGCAGCTAGCGGGTCGGCCTGGGGGGTCTTGGCCCCGGGCCCGCGGCCCGGTCCGGAGCACCCTCCCGCGGCCCGGTTCGCGGTGTGTTTCCCGTGCACCGGCCCAGCCCGGGGCCTTGGGCGTCGGGGCCGGTTCGCGAGCCGGCCCTGGGGTGTTTGGGACCGTGGCCTGCGGGCCTGGTTGGGGGCTCCGTCTTGCGGCCCGGTCCGCGGTATGCCGCCCCTGCACCGGCCCGGCCGGCGCCCTGGGCGTCGGGGCCGGTCGCGGGTCGGCCCTGGGGTCCGGGACCCCGGCCTGCGGCCTGCGGCCCCGGTTCCAGGCTCCGTCCTGCGGCCCGGTCCGCCGTGCCGCCGCCCTGTACCGGCCCAGCCCGGCCGGGACCTTGGGCATCGGGGCTGGCTCCCGGGTGGGCCCTGGGGTCCGGGACTGTGGCCTGCGGCCTGTGGTGTCGGTCGGCTTCCCGGAGTCCGGTCTCGGGCCGGGGCCTGGGCGCAGAGCCGGGCAGGGGGCCGGGGCCGTGTGCCCGGGGTCGGGCCAGAGCGGGGCCTGGCTCCGGTCCGGGGACGAAGCCCGGCGGTTACCCCATTCGGGTCTGGTCGTTGTACCCGTCGGGCCCCGGCTGTCACCGCAGCAGCGCCCACCGCCTGGCACCCCACGACAGGGCCGGCCCCTGCCGCAGACCCGTTCCCGTGAGGACACCGCATGACAGCCCCGCCCGGCACCCCACCCCCACTGCCCCCGCTCGCCGGCGGCCGCGACGGCGCCACCGCCCTGCGCCCCCTGCTCCACACCGTCCTCGACGCCCTGCACACCGGAGCCCGCGAGCGCGGCGGGCCGATCCCGGCCGGCGGCCCCGACGCCCTCGCGGCCCGCGTCGCCGCCGCACTGGGCGACGTACTCCCCGAAAAGGGCCACGGCGACCACGAGGCGCTGCGGACCCTCGTACACGCCCTCGCCGCCGGCGCCGCCGACCCCGCCGACCCGCTGTGCGCCGCCCACCTCCACGGCCCGCCCCTGGCCGTCGCAGCCGCCGCCGACCTCGCCGCCGCCGCCCTCAACCCCTCCCTCGACTCCTGGGACCAGGCCCCCGCCGCCTCCGCGATCGAAGCCCTCCTCACCCGCACCCTCGCCGCCGAGTTCTACGACACCCCCCACCCCGACGCCCTCGTCACCACCGGCGGCACCGAGGCCAACCAGCTCGCCCTGCTCCTCGCCCGCGAACGGCACGGACCCGGCCTGACCGTCCTCCACGGAGCCAACGCCCACCACTCCGTCCCCCGGGCCGCCTGGCTCCTGGGCCTGCCCCCCGCCACCTCCCCGCCCACCCCCCCCGGCATCCTCGACCGGGACCGCCTGGCCGAAGCGCTCGCCGCCGCCCCCGGGCCCGTCCTCGTCACCGCCACCGCCGGGACCACCGACGCCGGGCTCATCGACCCCCTCGAAGCCATCGCCGACCTGTGCGGGCGGCACGGCGCCGACCTCCACGTCGACGCCGCGTACGGCGGCCTCCTCGCCCTCAGCCCCCGCCACCGCCCCCGCGTCACCGGCCTGGGCCGCGCCCACTCCCTCACCGTCGACCTGCACAAACTCGGCTGGCAACCCGTCGCCGCAGGCCTCCTCGCCGTGCCCGACACCGCCCTGCTGGCCCCCCTCGCCCACCAGGCCGACTACCTCAACGCCCCCGACGACACCGACGCAGGCCTCCCCGACCTCCTCGGCCGCTCCCTGCGCACCACCCGCCGCCCCGACGCCCTCAAGATCGCCACCACCCTGCGCTCACTCGGCCGCGACGGCCTCGCCCACCTCATCGACCGCACCTGCGACCTCGCCCACCACCTCGCCCGCCTCCTCGACGCGCACCCCCGCTTCGAACTCCACGCGCCCCCCACCATCAGCACCGTCCTCTTCCGCCCCACCCACACCGACGACACCCACCTCGCCGCCCTGCGCCGCACCCTCCTCCTGGGCGGTCACGCCGTACTCGGCCGCGCCACCGCCGACGGCCGCCTCTGGCTCAAGGCCACCCTGCTCAACCCCCACACCACCGCGCGGGACCTGGACACCCTCGTCACCCTCCTGGAAGGCAGCACCCACCGATGACCGCCCAGCTCGATGCACCCCACGACCTCGTCGGAATCGGCATCGGCCCCTTCAACCTGTCCCTCGCCGCCCTCGCGCACGGCCTCCCCCACCAAGGAGCAGGCGAACTCGCCACCGCCTTCTACGACCAGCGCCACGACTTCCGCTGGCACCCCGGACTCCTCATCGACGGCACCACCCTCCAAGTCCCCTTCCTCGCCGACCTCGTCACCCTCGCCGACCCCACCAGCCCCTGGACCTTCCTCAACTACCTCAAGCACAAGGAACGGCTCTTCCCCTTCTACTTCGCCGAGCAGTTCCACACCCACCGCGCCGAATACGACGCCTACTGCCGCTGGGTCGCCGGCCGGCTCCCCGGACTCCACTTCGGCCACCAGGTCGACGCCGTCCGCTGGAACCCCGAACGCGACCTCTTCGAAGTCGACTACACCCAACTCGACACCGACGGCGAAGCCGAAGCCCTCGGCCGCACCCACACCCGCAACCTCGCCCTCGGCATCGGCACAGCCCCCTACGTCCCCGAACCGCTGCGCCCCCTCGCCGACGCCCCCACCGTCCCCGTCATCCACTCCGCCGACTACCTCGACAACCGGCAGCGCATCCTCGGCGCCGACCACGTCACCGTCATCGGATCAGGCCAATCCGGAGCCGAAGTCTTCCTCGACCTCCTCCGCTCCCGCCCCATCGGCCGCGAACGCCTCGCCTGGCTCGCCCGCACCCCCTCCTTCGCCCCCATGGAGTACTCCAAGCTCGGCCTCGAACACTTCACCCCCGACTACACCCGCTACTTCCACGCCCTCCCCGAACCCGTTCGCGACCAACTCGTCCCCGCCCAATGGCAGCTCCACAAGGGCATCGACGCCGCCACCATCACCGCCATCCACGACGAGCTCTACCGCCGCACCCTCCACGGAGGCTGGCCCGACGCCGTCCTCACCCCCGGAGTCAGCGTCCGGACCGCCGGCCGCGTCGCCACCACCAAAGTCGAACTCCACCTCGAACACATCCAGCAGGGCACCCGCTCCCGCCTCACCACCGACGCCGTCGTCCTCGCCACCGGCTACAAGGAACGCCCTCTCAGCAGCCTCCTCGCAGGCCTCGACCCCTACCTGCGCAAGGACTCCTCCGGCCGCCCCCGCATCGACGAGAACCACCGCATGATCTGCGACCCCTCCGTCACCGGCAGCATCTTCGTCCAGAACGGTGAACGCCACACCCACGGCGTCGGCGCCCCCGACCTCGGCCTCGCCGCCTGGCGCAGCGCCGCCATCCTCAACACCCTGACCGGCAAAGAGCCCTACCCCCAGCCCACCCGCACCGCCTTCACCACCTTCGGCCTCGAACAACGCGAACACACCCGCCCCACCCCCACCGTCGAACTCCGCCCCCTCGTCGACCACCCCTGAAGGCCGCGGTCGACCGCACGGCCACGGCCACGGCCAGGGCCACGGCCACGGCCCCGCGCCCCACGGCCAAGCCCCCGTGCCCCCCCCCCGCCCCCGAACGCAAACAACCGGGCCCTGCCCCAGCAGGACCCGGCCACCCCAACCGAACGGAACCGAAAGGACCGAACCGAAACGGCCAGAACACCGGAAACCCGGCCCCCGTCAGCCGC
>LJCW01000076.1 GCA_001298555.1 Actinobacteria bacterium OV450 | reverse complement strand
CTTTCCTCCGGGCTTTCGTTCTTCTTTCCTGCGTTTCCGACTCTATCAGACTCTTTCGTGTCCGATTCCCGGTCGAAGCGGGTTTCGCTTTCCAGGTCCTCGCTTTCGCGTTTCCCTTTCCGGCGATGCCGACTCTATCAGAAGTTTTCCACCGGATTTCCCGGCTTCAGCTTCCTGGATGAGGAGTCGAGTGTGCCCCAGTGGAATTCAATTCCTTGGGGGCGAGTAAAGATCTTAAACTACCGCCATCGGACTTGTCCAGTCCGAGGCAACCGTTGAAATCTACCTCCCCACGGCGGCCGTGTCAACAGTCGCTGCGGGACGACGAGGAGACTAGCAGCTCAGCGGGGTCATCCGCACATCAGGCGGCGGTCGGCAGGGTGGCCGCCTGGTCGGCGGCCTCCACGTCGCCCACCTCGCCGGCCCGTGCCGCCCGGCCGCCGAGCACGTAGACGTACGTCAGGAACAGGGCCTCGGCGGCGACGCCGATCGTGATCCGGGCCCAGGTCGGCAGGCCCGACGGGGTCACGAAGCCCTCGATGAGGCCCGAGACGAACAGGACCACGGCCAGGCCGATCGCCATGCCCAGCGCGGCGCGGCCCTGTTCGGCGAGGGCGGCGCGGCGGGTGCGGGGACCCGGGTCGACGACCGTCCAGCCGAGCCGCAGGCCGGTGCCCGCGGCCACGAAGACCGCGGTCAGTTCGAGCAGGCCGTGCGGCAGGATCAGGCCGAGGAAGACGTCGAGGCGGCCCGCGGAGGCCATCAGGCCGATGCCGACGCCGAGGTTGAGCATGTTGAGGAAGAGGATCCAGAGCACCGGTATGCCGAGGAACGCGCCCAGGACCAGGCAGATCGCGGCCGCCTGGGCGTTGTTCGTCCACACCTGGGCGGCGAACGAACCCGCCGGGTTGCTGGAGTAGTACGTCTCGTACCCGCCGCCCGGCTTCGTGAGCGCCTTCAGGTCGTCCGGAGCGGCGATGACGCCCTGGACCTCGGGGTGCGTGGCTATCCACCAGCCGATGAGGACGCCGACGGCCGTGGAGAGCAGCGCCGTCGGTATCCACCACCGGCGGCTGCGGTAGACGGCCGCCGGGAACCCGGCGGTGAAGAAGCGGGCGGCGTCGCGCCAGCCGGCCCGGCGGGCACCCGTCACGGTGGCGCGGGCGCGGGCGACGAGCTGGGTCAGCCTGCCCGTGAGCATGGGGTCGGGGACGCTGGACTGGATCAGCGAGAGATGCGTGGACGTCCGCTGGTACAGCGCGACCAGCTCGTCCGCCTCGGCGCCGGTCAGCCGGCGGCCGCGGCCGAGCAGCTGTTCCAGGCGGTCCCATTCCGCCCGGTGGGCCGTGACGAAGACGTCGAGATCCATCCGGTTACCGCTCCCCTGCCCCAGGACCCTGCTTCTGCTTACCCCTGTCGTGGTCAGCTTGGCAGACTGGGGGATCGAGGGGCGGGTCCGGTCACGGGAAAGGTGTGCAGGGTGAGCGATCTGGTGACGGGGGACGCGGTCGTCCTGGGTTTGCGGCCGGCGAGATTGCCGAGCCGGGCACTGGCGATCTTCCTCGACCTGCTCGTGTACGTCACCGGGTACCTGATCGTCTCGATCGCGCTGACCGTCGCGACCGCCTCGCTGGATCCCGCCGCGCAGGCCGCGGTGTCGGTGGCGGGCTTCGTGCTGGTGCTGGTCGGCGTGCCGATCGCGGTGGAGACGCTGTCCCACGGGCGTTCCCTCGGCAAGCTGGCGTGCGGACTGCGGGTGGTGCGCGACGACGGCGGGCCGATCCGGTTCCGGCACGCGCTGGTGCGCGGGGCGATGGGGGTCGTGGAGCTGCTGATGACCTTCGGGGCCCTGGCCTGCATCGCGTCGCTGGTGTCGGCGCGGGGGCGGCGGCTCGGGGACGTGTTCGCGGGGGCGCTGGTCGTCCGGGAGCGGGTGCCGGGGGCGCGGGTGATGCCGGTGCCCGCTCCGCCGCCGTGGCTGGCCGGGCGGTTCTCCGGGCTGGACCTGTCGGCCGTACCGGACGGGCTGTGGCTGGCGATACGGCAGTACCTGACGCGGATGGACCAGCTGGACCCGCAGGTGGGCGCCCGGATGGCGGCGCGGCTCGCGGACGACCTGGTGGCGCGTACGGGGGCGCCTCCGCCGGTGGGGGTGCCGGCCGCCGCGTTCCTGATGGCGGTGGTCCACGAGCGGCAGTCCCGGGATGCGGCCCGTGCCTTCGGGCCCGGTCCCGGGGCGCCCGCGATGCCCGCGGGGATGCCCGCCGCGTGGGGACGACCGGCTCCGGGGGCGTACGGGCCGCCGGCCGGGACGTCCGTACCCCGGCCGGTCCCGGTGGCGGGCGCCGTGCCCGCGCCGGTGGTGGCCCCGGTGGTGGCGCCCGGAACTCCCGCGCCGCCGCCCCCCGCGACGGGCTTCGCGCCCCCGGCGTGATCGCCCGCCCCGCACGGCGCGGACGCGGGGGAGCCGGCGGAGGTCAGTCCTCGGGGAACGTCGAGGGCGGGGTCTCAAGGTGCTCCAGCTCGATGCCGGGCGCCGCGAGCACCACGTCGCCCGCCAGGTGGACGGTGTGGACCTCGCCCGTGTCCAGGGCGGTGACCTGGTACTCGTCCACCACGAGGGGGCCGCTGTCCGTCGCGTGCTCGGCACGCCCGAGCAGGGCCCAGGCCTGGTCGACCGTGCGGGGGGCCAGCACCGGGTCGGTGAGGGCGACCAGCCGGACCCGGGTCGCGGGGGCACCGGGGGTCAGGCGCAGCAGGCGGGCCGTCGCGACGAGGAAGGCCGGCGAGGTGCCGGTGAAGCCGGCGGCGGGGACGTTGCCCTCGGTGGCCTCGGTGCCGGCGGGGTCGGAGCGCACCCAGGTGACGCCGTCGATGGCGGCGCCGCGGACCTGCCAGCTGGACGCGTTGAGTTCGAGGCGGATGGGACGGCCGAGTTCGTCGATCGCCAGGTCGACGGAGCCGCGGTGGTCGCCGTCGGGCCCGGTGAGCTGGGAGACGTAGCGCCAGCCGGAGGGGCCCGGGGCGCAGTGGAAGTGCTCCTCGCCCAGCGGGGCGTGGTCGTGCGGGTCGTGGAGCGAGTAGCGGCCGCGGGGCATCGTGTCGGTCCTTGCCTGGGTACGGGGCAGGCCCCCGGCTTCGCGCCGGGGGCCTGCGGGACGTGCTGGTGCTGCTGCCGCTGCCGCTGGGGAGCGGTGGCGGATCAGTAGCGGTAGTGGTCCGGCTTGTACGGGCCCTCGACCTTGACGCCGATGTAGTCGGCCTGCTCCGGGCGGAGCGTCGTGAGCTTGACGCCGAGGGCGTCGAGGTGGAGGCGGGCGACCTTCTCGTCGAGGTGCTTGGGCAGCACGTAGACGTCGGTCGGGTACTCCTGCGGCTTGGTGAAGAGCTCGATCTGGGCCAGGGTCTGGTCCGCGAAGGAGTTCGACATCACGAAGGACGGGTGGCCGGTCGCGTTGCCCAGGTTCAGCAGGCGGCCCTCGGAGAGGACGATCAGGACCTTGCCGTCGGGGAACGTCCAGGTGTGGACCTGCGGCTTGACCTCGTCCTTGACGATGCCTTCGACCTTGGCCAGGCCGGCCATGTCGATCTCGTTGTCGAAGTGGCCGATGTTCCCGACGATCGCCTGGTGCTTCATCTTGGCCATGTCGGCGGCCATGATGATGTCCTTGTTGCCGGTGGTCGTGATGAAGATGTCGGCCGTCTCGACGACGTCGTCCAGCGTCGCGACCTGGTAGCCGTCCATGGCCGCCTGGAGCGCGCAGATCGGGTCGATCTCGGTGACGATGACGCGGGCGCCCTGGCCGCGCAGCGACTCGGCGCAGCCCTTGCCGACGTCACCGTAGCCGCAGACGACCGCGACCTTGCCGCCGATGAGGACGTCGGTGGCGCGGTTGATGCCGTCGATGAGGGAGTGGCGGCAGCCGTACTTGTTGTCGAACTTCGACTTGGTGACGGCGTCGTTCACGTTGATGGCCGGGAACAGCAGGGTGCCCTCGTCCATCATCTCGTACAGGCGGTGGACACCGGTGGTGGTCTCCTCGGTGACGCCGCGGATCTCGGACGCGAGCTGCGTCCACTTCTGCGGGGTCTCGCCGAGGGTGCGGTTCAGCAGGGTGAGGATGTGGGCGTACTCCTCGGAGTCCGCGGTGGACGGGTCCGGGGCGGAGCCGACCTTCTCGAACTCGACGCCCTTGTGCACGAGGAGGGTGGCGTCACCACCGTCGTCGAGGATCATGTTCGGGCCGCCGGTGGGGGTGTTCGGCCAGGTCAGCGCCTGCTCCGTGCACCACCAGTACTCCTCCAGCGTCTCGCCCTTCCAGGCGAAGACGGGGACGCCCTGCGGGTTCTCCGGGGTGCCGTTCGGACCCACGGCGATGGCGGCGGCCGCGTGGTCCTGGGTGGAGAAGATGTTGCAGGAGGCCCAGCGGACCTCGGCGCCGAGGGCGACCAGCGTCTCGATCAGCACGGCCGTCTGCACGGTCATGTGGAGGGAGCCGGTGATGCGGGCGCCGGCCAGCGGCTGGGCCGCGGCGTACTCGCGGCGGATCGACATCAGGCCGGGCATCTCGTGCTCGGCGAGGGTGATCTCCTTGCGGCCGAAGGCGGCAAGGGAAAGGTCGGCGACCTTGAAGTCCATGGGTGCTGCTCCTCATGGGTCGAGAAGGTGGGTACGGCTGAGCCGCGCATCGCCTGTGGGACGGTGCACCGGGCACTCAGTCCGTCGGGGGCCCTCTCTCCCCTCGGCCGGTCCCGAGGACCGCCCGACCGCCATCAGCAGCGACGCCTGACACTGTGACGAATCTACACCGGTCGGCGGAGCGCGCCCCAGCCGCCGGGGGAGGAAGTCGCCCCGTGCACGCCTGCGCGGACGGTCGCGCGAAGGCCCCTCGGGCCCGCGGACGCCCCGGCGGTCCCGGCCGCGCAGGGCGGGACCGCGCAGGCTCTACGATCTCCCGCGCACGCACTGCCGTTCGGGAGGGACACGTACATGGAGCGCACGCCGGGGCGAAGACTCGGGATCGGGGCGATGGCGCTGCTGGTGCTCGGCGGGGTGCTGGCCCTCGGGGTGACGGTGGCGAGCGCCGTCCTGGTCGAGGACGGGTACACCTCCCGTTCCGTGCCGGGCGATGCGATGGACCCGACGTACCGGCGCGGTGACACGGCCTACTTCACGCTCGGCGGCGGGGGCGGGATCCGGCGCGGGGACATCGCCCTGATCTCGGCTCCGTCCTGGGTTGCGCGGGGGGACGTCCTGAAGCGGGTGGTGGCCCTCGGCGGCGACCGGATCTCCTACCGGGCGGGCGATGCCACGTTGCTGCTCAACGGCGTGCCGCTGGAGGAGCCGTACCTGAAGGACCGGGCCACCCCGGCGACGGGCCCCTTCGACGTGGTCGTGCCCGAGGGGCGGATGTTCGTGCTGGGCGACAACCGCGGCAACTCGCTCGACTCGCACGTGCGGCTCTCCGACCACGACGGGACCCTGCCGGTCTCCGCGGTACGGGGGCGGGCCGTGGCGGCGCCGGTGGGTTTTCTGGCGGCCGGCGCGGCGGGCCTGGCGGGGATCGCCCTGTTGCTCGCCGGCGGCGGGCTGGGGGTCTCGGCTCTGGTGGTGCGCGGGCGGGCGCGGCGCAGGAGGCGGTTCCAGCAATTCGGGCAGGTGTCGGCGGTCACCTGGTAGCACCGGCCGGCTCCTGGAGGACCGGCCGGCCCCTGCCGGTCGTGCGAAGGCCCCGCGGCGCGGTGGCGCTGCGGGGCCTTCGGGCGGTACGGGGGTGCGGTCAGCCCTTCGCGGCGGCTTCCGCGTGGTAGATGTCCGGCTCCAGGTAGATCACGCGGGCGATCGGGACCGCCGCGCGGATCCGCGCCTCGGCGGCATTGATGGCGTCGGCGATCTCGGTGGCCGTGTCGTCGTGCTGGACGGCGATCTTGGCGGCGACCAGGAGCTCCTCCGGGCCGAGGTGGAGGGTGCGCATGTGGATCACGCGGGTGACGACGTCCCCGTCGACGAGCGCGGTCCTGATCTTCTCGACGTCCTCCGCGCCCGCGGCCTCGCCGAGCAGCAGGGACTTGGTCTCGGCGGCCAGCACGATCGCGATGAGGATCAGCAGGGTGCCGATGCAGAGGGTGCCGATGCCGTCCCAGACGCCGTCGCCGGTGGCGAGGGCGAGGCCGACGCCGCCGAGGGCCAGGACCAGGCCGACGAGCGCGCCGAAGTCCTCCAGCAGGACGACCGGCAGTTCGGGGGCCTTGGCGCGCTTGATGAACTGGCTCCACGACAGCGAGCCGCGGATCTCGTTCGACTCCTTGATCGCCGTCTTGAAGGAGAACCCCTCGGCGACGATCGCGAAGAGGAGCACGCCGATCGGCCAGTACCAGTCCTCGATGGGGTGCGGGTGCTGGATCTTCTCGACGCCCTCGTAGATGGCGAACATGCCACCGACGGTGAAGAGGACGATGGAGACGAGGAAGGCGTAGATGTAGCGTTCGCGCCCGTATCCGAAGGGGTGCTGCGGCGTCGCCTCGCGCTGGGCCTTCTTTCCGCCGAGGAGCAGCAGCCCCTGGTTGCCGGAGTCGGCCAGCGAGTGGACGCTTTCCGCGAGCATCGACGACGACCCGCTGAAGACGAAGGCCACGAACTTGGCTACAGCGATGGCGAGGTTGGCGGCGAGTGCCGCCACGATCGCCCTGGTACCGCCCGACGCGCTCATGGGTTTTCAGAAGTCCCTTCCTCGGTACGGCGGCCCCTGCGGGGGCGCCGCGCTACGGCGGCACATTGTTGCAGCCGTGGCCGCGGACGACGCGTCAGACGGTGACGGTGGCCCGGAAGATGGTACCGGTACCGGACAGTTCGACCTTTTCGCCCGCGGGGACGAAGACCGACTCCCCGGGGGACAGCGTCACTTCGCCGGCCTGGGGGTGGCCCGCCGTGCACAGCAGGATCTGCGGGGCGGTGTCCGGGAGGGGGTGGGCGGCGGCGCCGGGGGCCAGGACGAAGCGGGAGAGCCGGAACTCGTCGATGGGGGTCTCGTAGACCTCCTCGCCGTTGCCCTCGGGGCGCTGCACGGCCGGGTCACCGGCCTCGAACCGCACGACCTTCAGGAGCTCGGGCACGTCCACGTGCTTGGGGGTGAGTCCGGCGCGCAGCACGTTGTCGGAGTTGGCCAGCAGTTCCACGCCGAGGCCGTCGAGGTAGGCGTGCGGGACGCCGGCGCCGAGGAACATGGCCTCGCCGGGCTGGAGGCGGACGTGGTTGAGGAGCAGGGCCGCGATCACGCCCGGGTCGCCCGGGAAGTGGTGGACGAGCGAGGCGTACGGCGCGTACGGGCCCCCGAGGCGCTCGATGGCGGCGCCGGCCTCGGCGACCGTACGGGCCATCTCGGCGCGGTCCGCGGTCAGTACGGCGGTGAGCATCTCGCGCAGGGCCGCCTCCTCGGGATGGGCCCGCAGCAGGTCGACGTACGGCTTGAGGGAGTCCACCCCGAGGCCCGCGAGCAGCTCGGCGGCCTCCAGCGGCGCGCGGAACCCGCACAGGCCGTCGAAGGGGGTGAGCGCGCAGATCATCTCGGGCTTGTGGTTGGCGTCCTTGTAGTTGCGGTGGGCCGCGTCGATCGGGACGCCGCGGCGCTCCTCGTCGGCGAAGCCCTCCTTCGCCTGCTCCAGGTCGGGGTGGACCTGCAGGGAGAGCGGGGCACCCGCCGCGAGGAGCTTGAGGAGGAAGGGCAGCCGGGGACCGAACTTGGCGACGGCGGCCGGGCCGAGCTCGCGCTCGGGGTCGGCGGCGATGACGTCCGCGAGGGTGGTTTCACCGGCGCCGCGGTCGAGGCGGGACGGGGCGCCGGGGTGGGCGCCCATCCACATCTCGGCCTGGGGCTCCCCGGTGGGCTCGACCCCGAGTACGGCGGGGATCGCGGTGGTGGATCCCCAGGCGTAGGGGCGAATGGTGTTCGTCAGGCGGTCCATCGGTCGTCTTTCTGGATGTGGGGGCCGGGCACGGTGCGTGCCTCAGCCGTGTCCCCTGGTCGCCAGGGCGAGGTAGGCGGTGGCGAAGTCGGTGACGGCGAGGAGTTCGGCGAGCTGCTCCAGCTCGCTGCCCTCCTCGGGTTCGAGCTCGCTGACGGCCGTGTCGTGGCTGAGGGCGAGCTCGCGCGCGGCGGGGGCGGCGCTGAGGCCGCCGGTGGGCCGGTCGCGCAGCAGGACGATGTGGGCGTGGAGGGCCTGGGGCTCCTCCACCCGGTCCCGGAAGAAGTCCTCGGGATCGGCTCCGGCCGCGAGGGAGCCGGCGAGCAGGACCCCGTGGGCGGGCAGCGCCTCGGGGAGGTCGGCGGCCAGCGCGGGGCAGCCGGCGAGCTCGGCGAGGGTGGCGGCGAAGCGGCGGCCCGCCGGGCCCGCGCCGGCACCTTCGCTCCAGATGAGCGGGAGGGCTCCGGCGAGCTCGGAGGCGAGGGTCTTGGCCGGGTTGGAGTACGTGGCGATGGCCGGTCCGCAGCGCTCGGCGGTGCGGTCGAGCCGGTCGGCGACGCGCTGGAGGGTGGCGGGGGCGGCGGTGATCAGCCCGACCCTGTCGAGGAGCACGAGCAGCGGGGTCAGCAGGGCCCACAGGGCGCCGGGGCCGGCCGCGGCGGACTCGTCGTACTCCTGGTACGGGGCCTTGGCCATCGGTACGAGGAGTCCGTGCGCGCCGTCCACGGCCGCGCTCAGCGGGGACCGCTCGGGCGCGACGGCCACGACGGTGCAGCCGCGCCGGTAGGCCTGCTCGGCGAGGACGGCGAGGCCGGGTTCGGTGCCGTCGGTGGTGGCGAGGAGCAGCAGGTCGACGGGGCCGACCCAGCCGGGCAGGGCCCAGCGCAGGGCTCCGGCGGCGTGGGCGACGCCGGTGGGGTGCAGGCGGGTGACGGGGGCGGAGGCTCCGGCGAGGGCTCCGAGCAGGTCGGCGACTCCGGTGGCGGCGGTGCCGGGCCCGGCGATGAGGACGGCGCGGGGCCGGCCGTCGGGGCGCAGGTCGGCGAGGCCGGCCTCGGTCGCGTGCCGGGCTGCGGTGCGGACTCTGGCCCCGGCCTCGGCGGCGCCGCGGAGCAGGCCGCGGCGGTCGGCGCGGGCGAGCGCGTCCGGTGCGTCGAGGAGCGACTCGTCGAGCATGGCGGCCTCCGGCTGTTGAAGAAGGGCGGGCGACTCGGTTGCTCGGGCGCCCGGCGCTGCGGCGGGCGCCCCTGTGCTGCCTGTGCGGCTGCGGCCCGGGGCGGGCGGGCCCCGGCCCCGGGGCCGTGGCGGCCTGGGCTCGGGCGGGACGGGACTCAGGCGGGGCGGCGTGCCTCGTCGACGAGGAGGACCGGGATGCCGTCGCGGACCGGGTAGGCGAGGCCGCAGTCCCGGCCGGTGCAGATCAGCTCGGGGGCCGTCTCGTCGGCCGACTTGTCCTCGAGGGGCGAGTGGCAGGCGGGGCAGGCGAGGATCTCCAGAAGGCCGGCTTCGAGCGGCATGGGGCGCTTCCCTTCGAACATGCGGATTGGGCGAGGTCAGCGTACCGCCGAGTCACCTGCGGTGCGGCCCGACGTCGTCGGACGCGGACGCGGTGCGGCGCCGGGCGGGAGGCACGTTCGGCGTGTTCCCGCCCGGCGGCGCATCAGGCGCGGACGAGGGCGAGGACCTCGTCGCGGATCTTGACGAGCTGCGCGGCGTCGCGGGCCTCGACGTTCAGGCGCAGCAGCGGCTCGGTGTTGGAGGCGCGCAGGTTGAACCACCAGTCGGCGGAGGTGACGGTGAGGCCGTCCAGCTCGTCGAGGGTGATGCCGTCCTGCGGGCCGTACACGGCCTTGACCGCGGCGACGCGGTCGGCCTGGTCGGCGACGGTGGAGTTGATCTCGCCCGAGCCCACGTAGCGGTCGTAGGAGGCGACGAGGTCGGAGAGGGCGCCGTCCTGGCCGCCGAGGGCCGCCAGGACGTGGAGCGCGGCGAGCATGCCGGTGTCCGCGTTCCAGAAGTCCTTGAAGTAGTAGTGCGCCGAGTGCTCGCCGCCGAAGATCGCGCCCGTCTTCGCCATCTCCTCCTTGATGAAGGAGTGGCCGACCCGGGTGCGCACCGGGGTGCCGCCGTTCTCGCGGACGACCTCGGGGACGGACCAGGAGGTGATCAGGTTGTGGATCACCGTGCCGGTGCCGCCGTTGCGGGCCAGTTCGCGGGAGGCGACCAGGGCGGTCACGGCGGAGGGGGAGACGCCCTCGCCGCGCTCGTCGACGACGAAGCAGCGGTCCGCGTCACCGTCGAAGGCGAGGCCGAGGTCGGCGCCCTCGGCCTTCACGCGGGCCTGGAGGTCGACGAGGTTCTTCGGGTCCAGCGGGTTGGCCTCGTGGTTCGGGAAGGTCCCGTCGAGCTCGAAGTACATGGGCACGAGTTCCAGGGGCAGGCCCTCGAACACGGTGGGGACGGTGTGGCCGCCCATGCCGTTGCCCGCGTCCACGACCACCTTGAGCGGGCGGATGGAGCCGAGGTCGACCAGGGACTTCAGGTGCGCGGCGTAGCCGGCGAGGGTGTCCTGCTCGGTGACGGTGCCGGGGACGGTGCCGGCCGCGATCGCGGGGGCGCCCTCGTCGGACCACTTCTCGGCGAGCTCGCGGATGGTGGACAGGCCGGTGTCCTGGCCGACCGGGGCGGCGCCGGCGCGGCAGAGCTTGATGCCGTTGTACTGGGCCGGGTTGTGCGAGGCGGTGAACATCGCACCGGGCAGGTCCAGCACGCCGGAGGCGTAGTAGAGCTGGTCGGTGGAGCACAGGCCGATCAGGGTGACGTCCACGCCGCGGGCGGCGGCGCCGCGCGCGAAGGCGGCGGACAGGGCGGGCGAGGAGGGCCGCATGTCATGGCCCACCACTATCGCGGTGGCCTCGGTGACCTCCACGAACGCGGCACCGAACAGCTCGGCCAGCGACTCGTCCCACTCGTCCGGTACGACACCACGTACGTCGTACGCCTTGACGATGTTCGAAAGATCTGCGGCCACTGCTGACTGCCTTCCTGATGGTCCTGTGCGGGGCCACCGACCCTACCCTGCGTGGAAGGCGGGTCCCGATGGGAGAGGAATGTCAGGAATCGGGCGATCGCAAGACGCGCAGGTGTCCGCGACGCGTCTCCCCGGTGCCGCCGCCCCTGCCCTGTCCGGTTCCGCCGGCCTCGGCGGCGCGGTCGTGCGGGCGCGCCGCCTCACGGACGGCGTTGGCCAGGGCTTCGAGGTCGTCGCCGCTGGGCCGGGACGGCGCGGAGCCGTCGGTCAGGCGCACGACGTCCCAGCCGCGCGGGGCGGTCAGGCGCTCGGAGTGCTCGGCGCACAGGTCGTAACAGTGGGGTTCGGCGTAGGTGGCGAGCGGGCCGAGAACTGCGGTCGAATCGGCGTAGACGTACGTCAGTGTCGCGACGGCAGGGCGGCCGCACGCGGTGCGCGAACAGCGACGTACAAGGCTCACGACGTTGGACGGTACCGCACTCTTGACCGGGCCGCGACGACTCTCCCGCAGGCCACTCCCCCGTGTCGTGCCTGCGGGAGGGCGTGGCGGGTCCCGAAAGGCCCGGGCCGCGGGGGCTCTGCGGGCTACGCTGCGGGGGTGACGGACACCCCCCTGCCCCCCGGCCCGCCCCGCTCCGCCGAGCCTCCCGCCGAGCCCCGGCCGCGCCGTCGCGACCGGCACGGGCGGGGCATGCGGGGGCCGCTGGCGCCGCCGCAGGTGCCGCTGTCGGCGAGCCGGGCGGAGCTGTTCGGCGACCTCGTACGGGACTCCGTCGAGCGGCTGGAGCGGCGGTGGCCGCAGCTGGCGGAGGTGGAGTTCGTCGTCGCGGACGTGCCGGGACCGCCGGGCGGTCCGGACGCCGGCTGGAACGACGAGGCGGTGCCGCTCGGGGCGCTGTCGGAGGCGACGGGGGCGGGGCGGCCGGCGCGGGTGGTGGTGTTCCGGCGGCCGGTGGAGATCCGGACGAAGAGCCGGGACGAGCGGGCGCTGCTGGTGCACGAGATCGTGGTGGAGCAGGTGGCGGAGCTGCTGGGGCTGTCCCCGGAGACGGTGGACCCCCGGTACGGCCAGGACTGACGGCCGCCGGCCGGGCGGCGGGGCCCGGCGGCGGGTGGGCGGCGGGCCCCGGCGGCGGCTGGTCGGTCCCGGCGGCGGCTAGTCGGTCAGGACCGTGAGGTCCTCGGTGGCCTTGGGGACCGAGACCATCGCGTGGTCGTCCGACAGCACCTGGACCGTGAACATCGGGATGCCCTCGTGGGGCAGGGTCAGGAGGCGTGACGCGTACACGGGGCCGCCGGATACGGTCTCGACCGTGAGTGCGTAGGCGCCCTTGGCCCCGGCCGGGGCCAGCGCCACCGTCTGGGTCGTGCCCGT
Organism: Actinobacteria bacterium OV450; assembly: GCA_001298555.1. Classification (GTDB taxonomy): domain Bacteria; phylum Actinomycetota; class Actinomycetes; order Streptomycetales; family Streptomycetaceae; genus Streptomyces. The sequence continues at coordinate 101,133 of LJCW01000076.1, read as the reverse complement.
CTTGACGGTGACCTCCTTCGAGGCCGGTTCACCGGCCTCCGTGCCCGCCGACGCCGTCACCTTGACCTTGGCGTCGGTGCCGCCGGCCGCCGTCAGCGAGAGCACCGTCGCGTTCTCGTCCGCGCGGGCGTCGGCGACCGTGGCCCGCGTCCCGACCGGCCCGGCCGCGGGGATGAACCCCAGCTCCTGCTTGGCGCCGCTGCCGCGGACCACGCGCAGGGCCGCCACCACGGGCACGGCCCTCTTGCCCTTCCCCGGGGCGAGCACCAGCGAGCCCGCCTCGCCCCGGGTCACGTCCTTGAGGTCCAGACTGGCCGTCATACCGCCCCTGACGTGCAGCTGTTCGGTGCCCGCCGGGGTGATCGAGCCGTTGGCGCCGGCCAGCTTGACGGTGAGGTCCGCGTCCTCCTCACCCGGCGCGAAGGCCACCAGCCGTACGGAGGTGGCGTCCGCCGGGATTCCGGGCAGAACGAGCGAGCCGGCCGGATCGGCGGAGGCCGCCAGCCAGTCGGCGCCCACGCCCTCCTCACCGACCTGGACGGAGGCTCCCACCCGGCCCGCACGGGTGGTCACGTGGGCGGTGACGTCCGCGAGCTGGGCACCCGGGGCGAGGGAGGCCAGCGAGACCGCCTTCGTGGACTTGGGGTCGATGCGGATGTTCTCGCCGGTGCCGCCCTCGGACTTGACCGGCCCGTCCGGGCCGAACATCTTGATGTCGATCACGGCCGCGGTGTCGTCCGGATTGGTGAGGTGCACGTAGTCCTCGCGCCCCTTGGCCGTGCTCGCGCCGGGGAACCAGAAGTCGGTGCCGGGCGTCGTGCAGCCGACTCCGAGGAGGCCGCGCGCCCGGCCGACCCCGACCTTCGTGGTCTGCTGCGCCGTCCAGCCGGGGGCCAGGGTCCCGTCGGCGACGCCCGTCAGTGCGGGGGCCTCCGCGCCGTTGGCGGTGGCCCCGGCGGGCTTGCCGCGCTCCTTGAGCTCCAGTACCGGCTTGGCCTCCTTGGTCGCGCCGAGGAGGCGGGCCGTGCCCTTGCCGCCGCCGGGCGCGCCGGGCGTGATCGCCGTGTACGTGGTCTCCGCGATGTCCGAGGAGCTGGGCGCCGGGCACACCAGCGCGGAGCGCTCCACGGGCATCCGGGCCGCGGCCGCCGGCCTGGCGACGGCAGCCGGGGCGGCGGGGGCGGTGAGGTGGGCGACGCCGGTGACGGCCGCCAGGGCCGCGGCCACCGCCGCCAGCGTCAGGGGTGCGCGCTGCTTCACTGCTGGGGGCTCCCGTCCGGACGCGGCTGGTGCTGTCCGTAGGTGTCGTACTGCTGCTCGTGGGGCTGCTCGTACGGCGGGTAGGGGTACGGCTGCGGCGGCTGCTGGGGCTGCTGCGGGTACGGCTGCGGGTCGTCGTAGCCCTGCTGCGGGTAGGGGTACTGCTCGTACCCGGGTGCCTGGGCGGGCGCCGGCACGTACGGCTGCTGGGGCTGCTGGGGCTGCTGCTGTTCGTACGGGTAGCCCTGTTCGTCGTACGCCTGGTACGCGTACGCGTCGTCGCCGTAGACCGGTTGGGCCGGGATCCCGGCGTACGGATCGGCGACGGCGCCCGCGCCCTCCTCGGCGGCGGCCGGCGCGGCGGCCTGGGACTGCGCCTCGGCGCGCAGCCGGCGGGCCCGGCGGCCCTCGCCGGCCTCGCCCGCGGCGGCCCGGTCGGGGCCGTCCGTCTCCTCCTCCGGCAGGTCGTCGTCGAGGCGGGCCCGGCGGCCGGGCAGGGCCATGACGAGCAGGACGAGCGCGAGCAGGCCCTGCGCCCAGTGCCAGGCGGTGCGCAGCAGCGCGTCCTCGTGGACGAGGTCGAGGCGGCCGCCCGAGGCGGGCAGTTCGAAGCCCTGGGCCCAGCCGTCGAGGGTCTTGGGCTTGAGGGGCTTGCCGTCGAGGGTGGCCTGCCAGCCGGGGGCGGCTCGGTCGGCGATGCGCAACACCCGGCCGGCGCCGCCCGCCTCGGCGGCCGGGATCTTGGTGTGGACCTCCACGGGTCCGGAGGCGACCGGGATGGGGGCCTCGCCGGGCTTGCCGGAGACGATGGTGGCGCGGGCGACCTGACGGTCCACGCGCCACAGGGCGCTGCCGTCGAGCTGGCTGAGGCGGGTGAGGCCGGGGGTGGCGTCGAGGACCTTGCGCATCTGCTGCGGGGCCTTGTCGCGGACCAGGATGTAGCGGATGGCGAACCCGCTGAGCTGGTCGGTCTGGTCGGCGCGGGAGCCGGCGACGAGGCTGGAGACGACCTTGTCGAGCTGGCGGCTGCTGCCTGCCTCGGCGGCGATCTCGGCGTCGCCGAGGCGGCCGCCGGAGCCGCGGACCAGGGTGTAGGAGACGGTGGCGGGCGAGGCGCCGCCGAGGACGAGGGTGCGGGCCTGGTCGCGGGTGCCGCTCTCCTCGGCGACGAAGGCGGGGACCTGGACGGGGTCGCGGCGTTCCAGCGGGCCGTCGGCACCGCTGATCATCCAGCCGGCCGCGCCGAGCAGCGGCCCGGCGGCCGCGGCGAGCGCGATCAGCGCGGCGAGCGGCTGGCGCCAGCCGAAGCTGCTGGCGGCGACCCGCTCCTTGGCTCCGTCGGCGCCGACGACGGCTGCGGCGAGCAGGGCCAGGCCGTAGACGAGCGTGGCGGGGCCGGCCCAGCCGGTGCGGTTGAGGACGACGGCGAACAGCAGCGCGGTGACGGCGGCGGCCCAGGCCGTGCGGACGGCGAACTGCCGCTCGGCGCGCAGCAGGGCGGCCAGGGCGGCGAGGACGATGCCGACGAGCAGCAGGCCGCCGGCGGTGCGGGGGCCGCCGGGGCTGATGCCGAGCAGGTCCAGGGCGGTGGCCGAGCCGGGTCCGTACGGCAGTCCGGCCTCGTCCAGGAACCGGCCGGGGTGGGTGAGCAGGCTCAGCGACCAGGGGGCGAGCACGAGGAGCGGGACGGCGAGGGTGGCGAGCAGCCGCGGGGCGTACGTCTTCCACTCGGCGCGGCGCAGTACGAGGGCGGCGGTCCCGAGGACGGCGCCGAGCGGCCAGACGACGGGGGTGAAGGCGGCGGCCAGGGTGATCAGGAGGGTGTACGTCCACACCGGGCGCCAGCCGGCCCGGTCGCCGTCGGCCGCGCCGAACCCGAAGGCGGCGACGGCGGAGCGGGCGATGAGCGGGAGCAGGGTGGCGAGGACGGCGGTGCCGAGGCGGCCGCCGGCGAGGGCGCCGGTGACGGCGGGCAGGAAGGCGTAGGCGACGGCGGCCCAGGCGCGCAGCAGCCGGGATTCGACCAGCGGCCGGGAGGCGAAGTAGGCGGTGAGTCCGGCGAGCGGGACCGAGCAGACGAGCAGCAGGGTCAGGGCGGCGCCGGTGGAGCCGAACAGGAGGGCGGAGAAGGCGCCGAGGACGGCGAGGTAGGGGGGCGCCCCGGCGGTGGAGCCGGCGGCGACGGGCTGCCAGTCGTCGGTGTAGCCGCGCCAGAGGGCGAGTCCGCTGTCGGGCGCGGGCAGCAGGGCGCCGCCCATGAGGGAGCCGCCGCCGAGCAGGGCGCGGCAGGCGATGACGGAGACGAGCAGGAGGAGGGCGAAGAGGACGGGCGCGGGGTTGCGCGCGATCCGCTTCAGGCGCGCGAACTGTTCGATCTCCAGGTAGTCGGCGTCGTCTCCGCCGGGGCCGGATTCGACGGCGCCGCCGTGCCGTCCCACGGGGGCCGTGTCGCTGACGCGGTCGGTGCCGAAGTACCCGGCGAGCTGTTCGGCGTTGGCCCGCAGGCTCGCGCCGGGCGGCGGGAAGAGGGGGCGCAGTTCCTTGGCGGGGACGGCGGGGCGGCCGCGTCTGCGGCGGGCGCCGAGGATCCGGCCGGGGCGCAGCAGGGTGGCGAGGAGGCCGGTGATCTCGTCGACGGCCTGGCCGGGGGCCTTGCCGACGAGGTAGGCGAGGGTGCGCAGCACGGTGCCGACGAGGAGGCGCAGCAGGACGTACGGCAGGGCGCGGCCGGAGCTGTTGACGAGGACCGTGTAGACGGCGCCGGCCTTGTCGACGCGGTGGGGGCTGGCGCTCGTGCGTCCGGCGCAGTCGACGGTGCGGCGCTCGCGGGCGGAGGCCTCGGCGTGGCGCAGGACGGCGTCGGGGGCGACGAGGACGGTGTGGCCGGCGCTCTGGGCGCGCCAGCAGAGGTCGACGTCGTCGCGCATGAGGGGCAGGCGGCGGTCGAAGCCGCCGAGGGCGTCGTACACGTCGCGGCGTACGAGCATGCCGGCGGTGGAGACGGAGAGGACGGGGCGGACCTGGTCGTGCTGGCCCTGGTCCTGTTCGCGGCGGTCGAGGCCGGTCCAGCGGCGGCCGCTGCGGGCGATGGTGACGCCGGCTTCGAGGAGCTGCTTCTTGTCGTACCAGCCGCGCAGTTTGGGGCCGATGACGGCGGCGTCGGGGTTCTCCTCGGCGACGCGGAGCAGTTCGGTGAGGGCGTCGGGCTCGGGTGCGCAGTCGTCGTGGAGCAGCCAGAGCCACTGGACGGGTTCGCCGTGGGGGAGTTCGGGGAGGTCGTAGGCGTCGTCGCGCCACGTGCGGCTGACGGGGTCCCAGCCGCTGGGGCGCTTGAGGTACGGGAGGTCCTCGGGGCTCGGGGTGCCGGCGGAGCGGGCGGCTTCGTCGACGGCGGTGCCGAAGCCGGTGCGGCGGGCGAGGTGGAGGACGCGGTCCTCGCCCAGCGCCTCGCCGAGCAGGCGTGCGGAGTCGTCGGCGCTGCCGGTGTCGGCGGCGATGTGGCGCTGGGCGGGGCGTTCCTGGCCGAGGAGGCCGGCGAGCGTCTTCGGCAGCCAGCGGGCGCCGTCGTGGGCGACGAGGACCGCGGTGACCACGTGCCGGGGGAACTCGGGTGTGGCGGCAGCCTGGTGGGAGGCCGTCGACTGGCTGTGCAGGGACATCGCTCTACTGGCCCTCCGGCCTGGGGTTCCCCCCGGACGCGCGGTCCGGGGAGGGGGTCCGGGGGTGGTGTGCTCCCGGAGGCTGCTGGACAGCGCCCCACACTAACGGCTGGAAACACAGCGGTCCGCCTCCTGCGGGGAAGGTGCAGGAGGCGGACCGTTTGCTCTGCTCGTGTGTTGCTCTGCGTACTCAGACTGCTGCCTTTTTCAGCCGTCGGCGCTCGCGCTCGGACAGGCCGCCCCAGATGCCGAATCGCTCGTCGTTGGCGAGTGCGTACTCAAGGCATTCGGAGCGGACCTCGCAGGCGAGGCAGACCTTCTTGGCCTCGCGGGTGGAGCCGCCCTTCTCGGGAAAGAAGGACTCGGGGTCGGTCTGGGCGCACAGAGCGCGCTCCTGCCATCCGAGCTCTTCGTCCGCCTCCTCGACCAGCAGTTCCTGAAACAGCTCGGTCATGTGCGCCCCTCGCTCTGTCTGTGCGTCCCCGTGGTGATGCCGTTACTCATTGCTACGTAACGACACGAGTGAAATTACAAGTGGGGGGCTCCGGCGCAGTCAAGCCGAGATCTGCTATTGGGCCCCTTATTCACTCTGCGGAACCAAGCGTATGCAGTAAGTGTTCATATCGCCAAAAATCGTGACACATGCATCGGGAGGCCGCCCCGCCCGTCTTCCCCGGAATCGACGCGTCACCCCGAAGGGCGGTTGCGATCAAGCCAAAGAAGCGGCGCAGATCACATTTCGATCACGAGGTGGTGAGTCAGGTTTGGACGGGGCAACCGTGTGTCGTGCAGCGCCCACCTCCCCTGCATCGGACTGCACAAACCTTTCTCCCAGCACAGCAACCGGATCAGATGAAACTTTTGCGGCAAACGAGGCATTGGGTTGACAGTCCGGCCTTCGACCCGGTCTCCTTGTCCCCATGTCAGTGACCTCGGCCGCCGCCCGGACCCCCATTCGTGGGTTCCTGAGTGCTGCCCAGGTTCGCTGTTGCTGTTGCAGCTGTTGATGCCTTCGGAGCTTCGGCTCCCCTGAGCTCCGGCCACCCCCACAGCGACCGCCAGCACGACTGACATCCGTCGAGGACTCCCCCACGATGAACAGCGCCTCCGCCACCGCCGCCGTCGGCACCCCCCTCACCGTCGAGAGCGACCTCCAGATCGCCGGCGACATCCTCTCCGTCCAGCACCTGCTCCAGCCCGCCCGCGAACACCCGGTCACCGTCGCCGAGTTCGCCGGTCTCGCCCGCTCCATCGCCGCCGACCGCGCCGCATGGGAGCACCTGGTCGAGTACGACGCCACCACCCGCTGGTACCACCGGCTGCGCACCGGGCCCGGCTACGAGGTCTGGCTGCTCAGCTGGGTCCCCGGCCAGGGCAGCGGCCTGCACGACCACGGCGCCTCCTCCGGCGTCCTGACCGTCCTCGACGGCGAGCTCACCGAGCACGGCCCGCGCGGATCGCTCACCCTCGGCGCCGGCGCCCAGCGCGTCTTCGCCCCCGGCTACGCCCACGAGGTCGTCAACGACACCCTCGACGGAGCGGTCAGCCTGCACGTCTACTTCCCCGGCCTGACCGAGATGCCGATGCACAGTTGCTCCCCGGCGCAGCCGGAGCACGTACCCGCCTGACGGTCCCGCCCGCCGCCCGGGCCACCGGCCCCCGGTGAACGCTCTGCGGCTGACAGACTGTCCGCATGCGCATTGTTGTTCTGGCCGGCGGTATCGGCGGCGCCCGTTTCCTCCGCGGACTCAAGTCGGCGGTTCCCGACGCGGACATCACGGTCATCGGCAACACCGGTGACGACATTCACCTCTTCGGGCTGAAGGTGTGCCCCGACCTGGACACGGTGATGTACACCCTCGGCGGTGGCATCAACGAGGACCAGGGCTGGGGCCGCACCGACGAGTCCTTCACCGTCAAGGAGGAGCTCGCGGCGTACGGGGTCGGACCCAGCTGGTTCGGGCTCGGCGACCGCGACTTCGCCACCCACATCGTCCGTACGCAGATGCTCGGCGCGGGCTACCCGCTGAGCGCCGTCACCGAGGCCCTCTGCGACCGCTGGCAGCCCGGCGTCCGGCTGCTGCCCATGTCCGACGACCGCGTCGAGACCCACGTCGCCGTCACCGACCCCGACAGCGGCGAGCGCCGCGTCATCCACTTCCAGGAGTACTGGGTCAGGCTCCGCGCCTCCCTCGACGCGGAGGCCGTCGTCCCCGTCGGCGCCGAGCAGGCCAAGCCCGCGCCCGGCGTGCTGGAGGCCGTCGCGGCCGCCGACCTGATCCTCCTCCCGCCGTCCAACCCGGTCGTCTCCGTCGGCACCATCCTCGCCGTGCCCGGCATCCGCGAGGCCGTCGCCGCCGCCGAGGCGCCCGTCGTGGGCCTCTCCCCCATCGTCGGGGGCGCGCCCGTACGCGGGATGGCCGACAAGGTGCTGGCCGCCGTCGGCGTCGAAGCCAGTGCCGCGGCCGTCGCCCTGCACTACGGCGGTGAACTCCTCGACGGCTGGCTCGTGGACACCGCCGACGCGGACGCGGTCGCCGAGGTGGAGGCCGCCGGGATCGCCTGCCGCGCGGTGCCGCTGATGATGACCGACCTCGCCGCCACCGCCGAGATGGCCCGCGCCGCGCTGGCCCTCGCGGAGGCCGCCCGGTGAGCGTCCCCTCGTACGAGGTGCGCGCCGTCGCCGGGATCCCCGAGGTCCGCCCCGGCGACGACCTGGCCCGGCTGATCGCGGCGGCCGGGCCCGGACTGCGCGACGGGGACGTCCTGCTGGTCACCTCGAAGATCGTCTCCAAGGCGGAGGGCCGGATCGTCCGCGCCGAATCCCGCGAGGAGGCCATCGACGCCGAGACCGTACGGGTCGTGGCCCGCCGCGGCCCGCTGCGGGTCGTCGAGAACCGGCAGGGCCTCGTCATGGCCGCGGCCGGAGTCGACGCCTCCAACACCGAACCCGGCACCGTACTGCTGCTGCCCGAGGACTCCGACGCCTCGGCCGCCGCGATCCGCGCCGGGCTGCGGGACCTGCTCTCCGTCGACGTCGGCGTCATCGTCACCGACACCTTCGGGCGGCCCTGGCGCTCCGGGCTCACCGACGTGGCCATCGGCTCGGCGGGCGTACGGGTCCTGGACGACCTGCGCGGCGGCACGGACGCCCACGGCAACCCGCTGAGCGCGACCATAGTGGCCACGGCGGACGAACTCGCCGCGGCCGGGGACCTGGTCAAGGGCAAGGCGGCCGGACTGCCGGTCGCGGTCGTCCGCGGGCTCGGCCACCTCCTCGGCGAGGGTTCGACGGCGGCCGACCTGGTGCGACCGGCGGCCGACGACATGTTCCGGCTGGGCACCTCGGAGGCGGTACGGGAAGCCGTGACGCAGCGCCGCACCGTACGGGCGTTCACCGCGGAGCCGGTGGACCCGGGCGCGGTCCGCCGCGCGGTCGCCGCCGCGGTGACGGCCCCGGCGCCGCACCACACCACGCCGTGGCGGTTCGTCCTGCTGGAGTCCGGGGCGGCGCGGGCGGAACTGCTCGACGCGATGCGCGACGCCTGGATCGAGGACCTGAGGCGCGACGGCAAGAGCGAGGAGTCCATCGCCCGGCGGGTCCGGCGCGGCGACGTGCTGCGCAAGGCCCCGTACCTGGTCGTGCCGTGCATGGTGACGGACGGCGCGCACGACTACGGGCACGCCCGGCGTGATGCGGCCGAGCGGGAGATGTTCGTCGTCGCGACGGGCGCGGGCATCCAGAACTTCCTGGTGGCACTGGCCGGGGAGCGGCTGGGCTCGGCATGGGTGTCCTCGACGATGTTCTGCCGGGACGTGGTGCGCAAGGTCCTCGGGCTGCCCGAGGACTGGGAGCCGATGGGGGCCGTGGCCGTGGGCCACGCCGCGTCGGCTCCGGCGGAGCGGCCCGCACGGGCCGCGGAGGACTTCATCGAGGTCCGCTAGGGCCCGGCCGGTGCGGCGCGCGTGCCGGCCGGTGCGGCGCGCGTGCCGGCCGGTGCGGCGCGCGTGCCGGCCGGTGCGGCGCGTCGCGGGTCAGAGCAGGCCGATGTCCGTCTTGCGCATCTTCGGGGCGCGGCGGGGCGGTGCGTGGCCCGCGAGGAGGACGAGGCGGGCCGCGCGGTGGCGCTGGCCCGCGTACGGGGCGAGCAGCTCCAGCATCTCGGCGTCGTCGGCGGCCCGGTTCCCGGCGAGGGCCCAGCCGATGATTCCGGGCAGGTGCAGGTCGCCGGTGGTGACGGCGTCGGCGGCGCCGTTGCTGCGCTGCAGGGTCTCCGCGGAGGTCCAGGGGCCGATGCCGGGAACGGCCTCCAGCCGGGCGGCGGCCTGCGGGAGCTCCATGGCGGCGGCCTCCTCCAGGCGGTTCGCGACCCGGGCGCAGCGGACGATCGTGGCGGACCGCTTGATGTCGACGCCGGCCTTGTGCCAGTCCCAGGAGGGGATCAGCGCCCAGGTCCGGGCGTCGGGCATGACGTACAGGCCCCGGGGGCGGTCCTCCGGTCCGGGCGCGGGCTCCCCGTACCAGGACACCAGCCGGCGCCAGGCGCGGTACGCCTCGTCGGCGGTGACCTTCTGCTCCAGGACGGTGGGGATCAGGGACTCCAGGACCAGCCCGGTGCGGGTCAGCCGCAGGCCGGGGCGGCGGCGGTGGCTCGCGTGGACGAGGCGGTGGCGGGGGACGAAGGCGGTGGGGTCGTCGCCGGAGCCGAGGAGTGCGGGCAGGTGGTCGAGCATCCACTCGGCGCCGGGGCCCCAGGCCTCGGCCACGGCGGTCCCCGTGCCCGGGCGCAGGGCCACGCGGAGGGTGGCCGGGCCCGCGGGGGTCCGGCTGGTCCGCCAGACGGAGCCGTCGGGGGTGATGCGGAAGGTGGGGTCGCCGGGGCCCCGGCGAAGGGGGCCGAGCGTCAGCCCGAGGTCGACGCCGCCGCTCTCCCACTCCCGCACGCGGGCGCCGGCGCCGGTCCCGGCGTGCGGGGCGGGGGTGCCCTCGGGCACGGAGGTGCGCCCGCCGCGGACAGCAGTGCGGGTGAGGGGGTCGTAGCGGCCGGCCATGCCCTTGAGCGTAGCCCGGCGGTGCCCGCGTGCGGCGCCACTGCCGGGCCGTCCCGGCGGCGGCGCCGCACGCGGGCACGTGCGAGCGCGGTCGGGCCGGTTCAGGGGCGGCCCTGGAGCTTGGCCGAGGTGGTGCGGGTCGGGGGGAGCTGGCCGTACAGCAGCTTGCCCGGGCATTCCGTCGCGAAGCCGTCCCGGTGCCCCGAGATCACGTTCAGCTTGACGTTCGTGCCCTTCGCGAACAGGTTGCCGCCGCCCGACTTCAGGGTCGTCTTCGCCCGCGGGTCCCTGTTGAACAGCCCCAGCTTCCAGGCCGTGAGCTGCGCCACCGCCTTCACCGCGGCCGCGGGCGGGGTGGTGGTCGTGTACGTGCCGATCACCGCGATGCCCATGCTGTCCGTGTTGAACCCCATGGTGTGCGCGCCGAGCACCGCCTTGGCGACTCCGCCCGCCCGGCCCTCGTACACCGTGCCGCACTTGTCGACGGCGAAGTTGTAGCCGATGTCGCGCCAGCCGCTGCTGACCACGTGGTAGCGGTACAGGCCGCGCAGCACCGCCGGGGCGTCCTTGCAGGCGTAGTTGTTGCCGGAGGCGGTGTGGTGGACGAAGGCCGCCTTGACCGTGCTCGTGTAGACGAAGCCCGCCTCGCGCAGGGATTCGTCGGCGCCCCAGCCCAGCCGGGTGACGATCCGCGGCCGCGGGCCGATGTAGGGGCGGGCCGCCGCGCTGAGGGTGCCTTCGCCGGCGAGGACCGCGTCGGCGGTGGAGTCCGCCTTGTTGAGTGCGGCGATCTCCTTGGCGCCGAGTGCGGCCAGCGGGACGTTGGCGTTGGAGGATTCGGCCGCCTCCATGGTCATGCCGGGCAGGCCGACGATGTCGCCCTTGTCGTCGCCCTCAGGTTCGTCGGCCGGGCCCGACGCGCCGTTCTTGGCGTCGATGACCGTCACCGGGTCCGCCGCGCCCGGGTCGACGAGTTCGATCCGCATGCCCGACGGCAGCCGGTTCGCCGCGCGGGTGGCCCCGCGGGTGGCGGGGGTGCCGGGTTCCGCCTGGACGCGGACCTCGACGCCGTCGGAGTCACCGACCCACAGCGGGGCGGTGCTGCCGCGGACGCGGCCGGAGCCGCTCTCCGTGGTGCCGAGGTCGGGGGCGTGTTCGCTGTTGCGGGTCTCGATGTCCTGCCAGTCGGACCAGCTCCCGGTCCCCACCGCGCGGGTGCGGACCTGGACCCGGCCGAACAGCTGGGTGCTCGCGTCGTCCCAGACGACGCCGACCAGCGAGAACCTCTTGACCTCGCGCTGCGGCAGCCCCTGGGTTTCGGGCAGCCGCGGCGAGGTGCTCATGCCGGGGACGCCGGGGGACCTGTCGGCCGCGGGGCCCAGCGGGGCGAGCGGCAGCGACTGGGTGGACCCGGCTGGGGCCACGGGGGCCGTGGGGGCGGCCGCGCCCAGGGCAGGCGCGGCCGCGGCCGGAGTGGAGAGCGCGAGCGGCAGGGCCAGGGCGGCAGCCGTCGCGACACCGATCGAGGAAGCAAGGAATCCACGCATGGAAGCGATGCTGGGCACAGTCACCACGAAGCGCCATCGGAGAACTGACGGTCCGTCCGATCGGTGCCGCGCGTCGCCTCGCCCGTACGGAGGAGCCGATGCCCGCCGTACGGGCGAGGGCCCCGCGTAGGCTGGGGCGGGTGAACGCCACTGACCGCACCCCTGCCGACCTGCTGCGATCCGCGCTCGCCGCCGATCCGGGCCGCCCGCTCGTCACCTTCTACGACGACGCCACGGGCGAACGCGTCGAATTGTCCGTCGCTACCTTCGCCAATTGGGTGGCCAAGACCGCCAATCTCCTTCAGGGCGACCTGGGCGCCGAGCCCGGGGACCGGCTGGCGCTGCTGCTGCCCGCGCACTGGCAGAGCGCCGTGTGGCTGCTCGCCTGCCACTCGGTCGGGGTCGTGGCCGCGGTGGACGGGCCTCCGGGCGACGCCGATCTCGTCGTCAGCGGGCCGGACGAGCTGGAGCGGGCCCTGGAGTGCGGCGGGGAGCGCGTGGCGCTCGCGCTGCGGCCGCTGGGCGGCCGGTTCCCGCAGCCGCCGGCCGGGTTCGCGGACTACGCGGTCGAGGTGCCGGGCCAGGGCGACCGGTTCGCCCCCTTCGTCCCCGTGGAGGCCGGTGGTCCCGCGCTGGTCGTCGGCGGCGAGGGGTTCACGCACGCGGAGCTCGTCGAACGCGCCCGCGAGGACGCGGCGAAGCTCGGCCTCGGCGAGGGGTCGCGGGTGCTGTCCGGGCTGGGGTACGACACCTGGGAGGGACTGTCCGCCGGGCTGTACGCCGCGCTGGCCGCAGGTGCCTCGGTCGTGCTCTGCCGGAACCTGGACCGGCTGCCGGCGGACGCGCTGGCGCAGCGGACGGAGAGCGAGCGCGTCACCCACACCGCCGCCTGAGCCCGGGGCCGTCCCCGCCGTCGGGCTCACCCGGCGCCCCGCCCCGCCGCCGCTTCGCCCGGCCCCACCCCCCATCTGTCACCCGGACGGGTCTAGACAAGGCCCTGCCCCCGGGCCCTACCGGCGGGTCGGGGGCACGATCGGCAGAGGCCGTGCTTCCACCCGTACGGCCCGCAGGGTCACCGACGCAGCGGACGCAGTCCCGTTGCGGTGAGGGGACGGAGCGCGAGTGAGGGACAGTGCAGGCATACCGGGCGACGCCGAAGCGGCCGGAGGCTCCCCGAAGCCCCCGCGCAGCCGCCGGCGCCGCCTGCTGCGCTGGATCGCCCTCGGGCTGGCCCTGATGGTGCTGTGCGGGGCGGCCGTCGGCTGGTGGCTGTACCGCAAGCTCGACGGGAACATCACGGAGGACACCTCCGCGGCCGCGGAGCTGGAGCGCTACGAACGGGAGCGCCCCACCCACGCCGCGGGCGGTTCGCAGAACATCCTGCTGATCGGCTCGGACTCGCGCTCCGGCAAGGAGAACGCCCGGTACGGGCAGGACGGCGGCACCGAGCGCTCGGACACCGCGATCCTGCTGCACCTGCCGGCGGACCGCAGGAGCGCGACCGCGGTGTCGATACCCCGGGACCTGATGACGCGGATCCCCGCCTGCCTGACGGAGAACGGGAGCCGCACCGCGGAGCGGCTCGCGCAGTTCAACTGGGCGTACCAGTGGGGCGGGGCCGCCTGCACCATCCGTACGGTGGAGAAGCTCACCGGAATCCGCATCGATCACCACATGGTGGTGGACTTCGGCGGGTTCAAGAGGATGGTCAACGCGGTCGGCGGCGTGGAGATCTGCCTCAAGGAACCGATCTCGGACCCCGAGGCGAAGCTGAAGCTGCCGGCCGGCCGGCAGACCCTGCACGGGGAGCAGGCCCTCGGTTTCGTCCGGGCCCGCTACAGCCTGGGCAACGGCAGCGACACCGAACGGATGGCGCGCCAGCAGCAGTTCCTGGGCTCGCTCGTCAGGAAGGTGCAGAGCAACGGGGTGCTGCTGAACCCGGGCAGGCTGTACCCGCTGCTGGACGCGGCGACCTCGTCGCTGACCACGGACCCCGGGCTGGCCTCGCTGCGCGACCTGTACGAACTGGTCCGGGGCATCCGGGACATACCGACCGAGCAGGTCAAATTCCTTACGGTGCCGCGCCGCCCGTACGTCGCCGACCCGAACCGGGACGAACTGGTGCAGCCGGCCGCGGCCCAACTGTTCGAGCGGCTGCGGGCGGACCGCCCGGTGACGGTGGCCCCGCAGACGGCCGAAACCGAACGGGTCCCGCAGACGGCCCGCACCGCCGGGGGCGGGGTGCCTTCCGCGGCCCCGCAGGGAACCGGATCCGCCCCGACGCCCGTCCCCACCTTCACGGGGACCACGGCGGACGCGGCCGATTGCCGGTAAAGCAATACCAAAAGCCGGTGTCCGAACCGAACGGCTTGAGCTTTTTGCCCCGTTATAAGGGGAGTGGAATTTGTCACCACCATGGTTTGCGGTTGACCAGGGCGGATAAGGTGAGCGATCCGGTGCCCCGGCCAGAAAAGAGGCCGTGCACCAGCAGCCGGATCGTTGACCGGGCGTCTTGGGGGAGGCGCGTCGCGAGGCACCGACGGAGGATTCGAGCAACCGTGGATGCGCAAAGCCGTGGGCGGGCGGACGAGATCGACCCCGCAGACCAGTGGGTACTCAATCCCCGCACCGGCAACTACGAACTGCGACTGGACAGCTCCGCTGCGAAGCAGCGGCCCTCTGTCGCCGCTCCCCGCAGACCGTCCTCGGCGCGCACCAAGGCGCCCGGCACCTCCGCCTCCCCCAAGGCCCCGTCGGCGCCTGCCGTGCCAGGACCGCGGCGCGGCGAGGGTCCGCCCGGACGGCGCGGCGGGCGTCCGCGCAAGGGCGGCGGAGGCGGCGGCCGGCGCAAGAAGATCCTCGTCATCACCGGCGGCACCCTCGCCTTCCTGCTGGTCGGCGGCTCGCTGGGCGCGTACCTCTACTACAACCACCTGAACGGCAACCTCAAGGTCACCGACGTCGGCGACGCGGGCACGGGCGGGTTCAAGAAGGACCAGCCCATCAACATCCTGGTCATCGGCACCGACAAGCGCAGCGGTGCCGGCAACGAGGGCTACGGGGACGCGGAGAGCGTCGGCCACGCCGACACCACGATCCTCTTCCACGTGTCCAAGGACCGCAGCAACGCCACCGCGCTGTCCATCCCGCGCGACCTGATCACGAACATCCCGGCCTGCCCGACCAAGCAGCCCGACGGCTCGACGAAGACCATCCCGGGCCAGAAGGGGACGCGGTTCAACGTCAGCCTCGGCCAGGAGGGCCGCGACCCGGGCTGCACCATGCGGACGGTGAAGGAGATCACCGGGATCACCGTCGACAACTTCATGATGGTCGACTTCAACGCGGTGAAGGTGCTGAGCACGGCGGTCGGCGGCGTACCGGTCTGCCTCGCGAAGGCCGTGGACGACAAGGACTCCAAGCTGAAGCTGAACGCGGGCGAGCACCGGCTGCAGGGCGAGGAGGCCCTGGCCTTCGTACGGACCCGGCACTCGTTCGGCAACCACGGCGACCTCGACCGCATCAAGACCCAGCAGCAGTTCCTGAGTTCGATGATGCGCGAGATGAAGTCGAAGGAGACGCTGACCAGTCCGAAGAAGTTCTTCTCCCTCGCGGAGGCGGCCACCAAGTCGCTGACCGTCGACTCGGGCATAGGGTCCATCGACAAGCTCACCAATCTGGCGGGTGAGCTGAAGGACATGAACCTGAAGAACATCACCTTCACCACGCTTCCGGTGCTCGACAACCCGGCCGAGCCGGAGGGCCAGAAGGCGACCGTCGTCATCGAGCACGGGGCGGCCGATCCGCTGCTGAAGATGATCCAGGGCGACGTCTCCCTGACGGAGGTCGAGAAGAAGGAGCAGGCGGCGAAGGACGCGGCCGACGCGGAGGCCCAGAGCAAGGCGAACGCCCTGCTCCAGGGCAACCGCGCACCGGCCGGCGACGTACGGGTCGACGTCTACAACGGCGGCGGCCCCAGCGGCTCCGCGTCCACCACTCTGACCTGGCTGCAGAACAGCAAGGGCGTGAACAAGGCCAGCAACCGCGGAAACGCGCCCGCCAAGGTCGACACGACCCAGCTGGAGTACGCGCCCAACCAGGCCGACCAGGCCCGGGCGCTGGCCGACATCATGGGGTTGCCGGCCACGGCACTGAAGATGGGCTCGGCGGACGCCGCGCCCAAGACTCCGATGAAGCTGACGCTCGGCGCCGACTTCAAGGGGGCGGGGGTCTCGCTGACGGCGCCGCAGAAGGCACCGGACGACATTCAGCGGGTCGAGGCCGACAAGACGGTCTGCGCCAAGTAGGCCCGCAGCACAGCACAGGACCGAGCAGGACGGCAGGCGGGACGGCCCGGTGGACCGGGGCCGTCCGGCCGGTGGCCGGCCTGTGCCGGTGGGACCGGCACACCACGACACGAAGTGATCTTGAGGGGGACGTGTGAGGCAGAGCAGCGTGCGGGGGGAGGGGGCGCCCGCCCAGCCCGGCGGTGACATATCCGGCGGCGGGTCCGGCGCGCCCGCTCCACCGGCGAACGGGTCCGGCAGCGGTGGCGGCGCCGCGAAGCGCAGTGGCCGGCGGCGCGTGCTGCGCTGGGTGTCCTCGGTCCTGTCGTTCCTCATACTCGCGACGGCGGCGGGCGGCTACCTCTACTACCGCCACCTCAACGGCAGCATCAAGACGGACGTCCTGAACCTCGGCGAGAACAAGCTGGGCGGCTCCAAGCCCAACGCGTTCGGCCAGACCCCGCTGAACATCCTCCTCATCGGCTCCGACGCCCGTGACGACGCGGCCAACCAGGCGCTCGGCGGGGCCAAGGACACCTTCGGCGGGCCGCCGCTGGCGGACGTGCAGATGCTGCTGCACCTGTCGGCGGACCGCAGCAACATGTCGGTCGTGTCGATGCCGCGCGACACGATGCTGAGCATGCCCAAGTGCACCGAGCCGGGCGGCAAGGTGCACCCGGCCAGCAAGGGCCTCGTGCAGACCAACGAGTCCCTCAGCCGGGGCGGGCCGGGCTGCACGGTCGCCGCCTGGCAGGAGCTCACGCACATCCCGATCGACCACTTCATGATGATCGACTTCAAGGGCGTGGTGACGATGGCGGACGCCATCGGCGGCGTCCCGGTCTGCGTCCAGCAGAACGTGGAGTCGCGCACCAAGGAGGGCAAGGGCTCGGGCCTGAAGCTGCCCGCCGGGACGAGCACCATCCAGGGCGAGCAGGCCCTCCAGTGGCTGCGCACCCGCTACGGCTTCGAGGACGGCACCGACCTCGGCCGCACCCACGCGCAGCACATGTACATGAACTCGATGGCCCGCGAGTTCCGCAAGAACGCCAAGCTCAGCAACCCCGTGAAGCTCAACAGCCTGGCACAGGCGGCCATCAAGGCCATGGTCGTCGACCCCGGCCTGAACAAGATCGACAAGCTGTACGACCTCAGCATGGAGCTCAAGAAGGTCCCCACCGGGCGGATCACCATGACCACCATGCCGTGGGTGTACAGCACCCGCGAGGAGGGCCGGGTCGAGCCCAAGCCGGGTGAGGCCGAGGACGTGTTCCGGATGGTCCGCGAGGACATCGCCCTCGACGGCAAGGGGTCCGGCAACCCGGCCGCCACCCCGTCGGGGCCGGCCGCCTCCGGCTCCCCCGCGGCCCCGTCCCAGCCGGCCGCCAGTCCGGCCGCGCCCCCGGCGAAGATCGCGGTCAGCGTGCGCAACGCGACCGGCGGCAAGGACGGCGCCCAGACCCGGGTCAAGGGCCGGGCCGACGACGTGGCCGCCGTCCTGATCGGCAAGGGCTTCACCAAGGCGGCGGCCAGCACGCAGGCGGCGGGCGAGAACACCACCGTGGTCCGTTTCTCCGGCCCGGACCAGGCGGCCGACGCGGCGGCCGTCGCGACCGCGCTCGGCCTGCCGGCGAGCTCGGTGGAGAAGTCCGACGACGTCACCGGGATCGTCCTGTTCGTGGGCAAGGACTGGCGGACCGGCAACGCGCCGACCCCGCCGCCGCCCGCCCCCACCAAGGCCCCCGACTCGGCCCGCCCGCTCAACGGCGACGACGACAAGGAGTGCATGGCGGTCCAGCCGGGCTTCACCTGGTAGGACCCGCACGCGGCCCCGTACACGGGCAGAGGGGCCCGGGGCGCTGTCGGCGGACAGCGCCCCGGGCCCCTCTGCCTGCCGCCGCTCAGGCCTCGCCGACGAGGTCGCGGTGCACCGCCGGGCGGCGGCTCGCGATGACCTTGGCCGCGAGCGAGCGCGGGCTGGTCAGGAAGCCGAAGCCCCAGGACATGTGCATGGTGGCCAGGGCCACCGGGATCTGCGCCCGCGCCTTGAGGGAGAGGCCCTTGCCGGCCGGGACCGAGCCCACGGTGATCGCCGCGAGGTAGCCGGCCGGGACCACGAAGGCCCACGGGGTGAGGGCCGCACCGGCGACCACACCGGCGGCGATGGCGCAGACGGCGGTCGGCGGGGCGAGGTAGCGCAGGTTGATGGAGCCCGAGTGGTAGCGGGCCACCACGTGGCGCCAGCGCCCGTAGTCCTTGTACTGCTTGGCCAGCGCGCGTACGGAGGGCCGCGGGCGGTACTGGACCTTCAGCTCGGGCGAGAACCAGATGAGGCCACCGGCCTCGCGGATGCGGAAGTTCAGCTCCCAGTCCTGGGCGCGGATGAACTCCTCGTTGTACCCGCCCTGCTGCTCCAGCGCCTCACGGCGGAAGACCCCGAGGTAGACGGTCTCGGCGGGACCGGCCTGTCCCCCGGTGTGGAAGGCGGCGTTGCCGACCCCGATCTTCGAGGTCATCGCCGCCGCGACGGCGTCCTCCCAGGCGTTCTCGCCCTCGGCGTGCATGATGCCGCCGACGTTCTGCGCGCCGGTCTCCTCCAGGAGGCGGACCGCGGTGGCGATGTAGTCCGGCGAGAGCATGCCGTGGCCGTCGACGCGCACCACGATCGGGTGGCGCGAGGCCTTGATGGCGGCGTTGAGTGCGGCCGGGGTGCGGCCGGTGGGGTTCGGGACGGTGACGACGCGGGGGTCCTCGCGTACGAGGTCGGCGGCGATCTCGTCGGTGCGGTCCGTGGACGGCCCCAGCGCGATCACCACCTCCATCTCACCGGCGTACTCCTGTCCGAGGATGTGGCGGACGGAGTCACGCAGATGGCGCTCCTCGTTGAGCACCGGCATGATCACCGAGACTGCGGGCTGCTGGGCGGGCATGTGGTCCTTCAAGGTCGGGTATCGGTGTCACGTTACCGCGTACGGGGGAAACGGGTGCGCGCCGCATGATCGGTAGAACCAGACGCTGATCGTATGGGCCTATTGTTCTGACGATCTGCCTGATGTGTCTGGTTCGTTCCTGTCGGCCCCACTGCCCCCGCGGAGGTGTCCCCCGTGCCCCAGCCACACCGTCCCACCCGACCCGCCCGGCCCCCGCAGCCGCAGCGCGCGCGGCGGGGCGGTGGTCCGGCCCGGCGCCGGGGGGACCGGCCCCGGTGGGGGGTGCGGCTGGCCGCCGGGCTGGCGGTGGTGGTGCTGGGCTCCGGGGCCGTCGGCCACGCGGTGATGACCGGCCTGGACACCGGGATCGAGCGGGTGGACCCGTTCAAGGACATGAAGAACCGGCCGCAGGCCGGGCACGGCCTGAACTTCCTGCTGGTCGGCACCGACGGCCGCGACAAGATCACCCCTGAGGACAAGCGCGAGTACCGCCTCGGCGGCGCCCCCTGCCACTGCACCGACACCGTCATGCTGGTCCACCTCTCCGCCGACAGGGAGCGGGCCAGCGTGGTCAGCCTGCCGCGCGACAGCTACGCCGAGCTGCCCGCGCACCGGGACGATTCCAGCGGGAAGGAGCACGGGCCGCACCCCGTGAAGCTGAACGCCGCGTACGCGGAGGGCGGGCCGCAGCTGACCGTGCGGACCGTCGAGAACATGACCCGGGTGAAGATCGACCACTACCTGGAGGTCGACTTCACCAGCTTCATGAAGACGGTCGACGCCATGGGCGGCGTGGAGATCTGCACCGCCAAGGCCCTGCACGACGACAACACCGGCCTCAGCCTGCTGCCGGGCACGCACCGGCTCAGCGGCGGCCAGGCCCTCCAGTACGTGCGCTCGCGCCATGTCGACGGAGCCGCGGACCTCGGCCGCATGCAGCGCCAGCAGCGGTTCGTCGCGGCCCTGATCAAGCAGGCGACCGGCGGCGGGGTGCTGCTGAACCCCGTGAAGTTCAAGGAGGTCAGCTCGACGCTGCTGGGCTCGGTACGGGCCGACCGGGGCTTCGGTTCGGAGCAGATGCTGGCCCTGGGCCAGGCCCTGCGCGATTTCACCCCGTCCTCCTCCGAGTTCGCCTCGGTGCCGATCGGGAACCCCTCGTACCCCGTCAAGGGCATCGGCTCGACGGTGAAGTGGGACGGGCCGAAGGCCGGGAAGCTCTTCGAGGCGCTGCGCCTGGACCGGCCGCTGGTCCCCGCCGCGCCGGGGCGCCCCGCGCGCCGGCCGCAGCAGCAGCCCGCGGTCCCGGTCGACGTACCGCCGCAGCAGATCCGGGTGCAGGTGGAGAACGGCACCCGGATCGACGGGCTGGGCGGGCGGGTGGACCAGGCGCTGCGCGCCACCGGCTTCGACACCACCCGGGCCCCGGGCAACGGCGCGAGCCGCGACGTCAAGCGCACGGTGATCACGTACGACCCGCGCTGGGACCGCTCGGCCCGTACGGTGTCGACCGCACTGCCCGGCAGCGAACTGCGGGCGGTTCCCGGCCGGGGGCGGACCGTGCTGGTGATCGCCGGTGCGGACTACCGCAAGGTGGTGCCGGTCCGCGCCGAGGACCCGCAGCAGGGCCAGTTCGGGGTGGTCACGGGCGACCAGGTGGTCTGCGGCACCTGAGGCCGGCAGTCAGTACGTGAAGTCGGCGGCGAGGCTCATCGCGACGCCCCCTCCGGCGGGCGTGGCCCAGCCGCTCCAGGCGTGGCTGTTGTAGTCGCCGTCACGCTCGATGACGGAGCCGTCGCTCTTGACGGCGAACACGTGGTTCACGTTGTTCGCCGCGGCGCTCGCGATGCGCCTGAGGTCACCGCCGCCGCCGTTCCACCAGCCGTTCCAGAAACCCCGGTCGAAGTCACCGTCGGCGTTGTACCAGTTCCCGTCGTGCCCGACCGCACCAAGATGGACCGTGTTGTCGCTCGCCGACGCGGTGACGTCCACGGCCTGGAGACCGCCGTCCGGGCCGGCCGCCTTCCAGCTGCCCCAACGGCCCGCCGCGTAGTCGGCGTCGAGCTCGACGATGCGGTCGTTGGCGTCCGTGGCGAAGATGTGGTTGACGTGGTCCGCGGTCGTCGCGGAGGTCACCCGCTTCAGGCCGGTGCCACCGTGCCCCGTCCAGCCGTTCCACTTGCCCGCCGAGTAGTCACCGTCGGCGTTGTAGAGCTGCCCGTCCGTCCCGACCACCACCAGATGCACGGTGTTCCCGTCCGAGGACGCCGAGACCGCCTTGGCCTGCGGGGCGTCCTTCAGCTGGAACCAGCCCGACCACTTGCCCGTCGCGTAGTCACCGTCGTTCTCGTAGACCTGGCTGTCCCCGCCGACCGCGAAGACCCGGTTCACCGAACCCGTCCCGGCACTCGTGACCTCCTTCATCCCGGTGACGCCGAACTCGCCCCAGCCGCTCCACGAGCCGGCGGTGTAGTCCCCCTCCGCGTTGGCGAGGGCGCCCTCGGGTGCCACCCGCTGCAGATGGACGGTGTTCTTCGGCCGCGGCGGGCCCGGACGGACCGGTCCGCCGGTGAACCAGCCCGCGGTACGGGCCTGGTCCAGCGGGATGAAGAAGGCCCGGGCCAGCTCGGTGTAACCGCGGTCGTTCGGGTGCAGGCCGTCCGCCATCTGCGCGGGGTGGCCGGCGTCCGCCCGGTTGGCGGGGGTCAGCGCGGGCGCGTCCACGTAGCGGAAGTGCCGGCCCGACTGCTGCTGCGCCGCCTCCAGGTCCTTGAGCCGCTGGTTGTAGCGCGCGATGGGCTGGGACAGGTCCTGGTAGTTCCAGCCCGGGGTCGACGGGACGAGACCCTGCACGATCACCGTGGCACCGGGCCGCAGGGCGAAGATCCGGTCGACGAGGTCACGCGTCTGGTCGGCCGTACGGTCGGGGTCGGCGCCCTGGTTGAGGTCGTTGAGACCGATGTGGAGCAGGACGACGTCGGGCGCTGCAGCCGGGATCCAGCGCTCCACGCCGGAGCGGACCTGGCCGACGGTGTACCCCGCGTGGCCCTCGTGTTCGGAGTCGGCCGTCGGGCCGTGGGCGAGGGAGCCGACGAAGTCCACGGTGTAGCGCGACTGGCCGGCGACCAGCTCACGCAGCGGCTGGCGGTAGCCGCCGAGGGCCGAGCTGCCTTCGCCGTAGCTGATCGAGTCGCCGAGCGGCATGACGCGGACGGCCGGAAGCTGGGTGGCAGCGGACGCGGGCCTCGGGGCGACGGCGGGCAGCAGTGCGGTGGAGGCGGCGGCGAGCGCGGCGAGCACGGCGATACGGCGTTTCATGCGGGTCCTCTCCGAGGCGGCGAAGCAGGGCCGCCCGGCACACGGGGTGCCGGGCGGCCCGGGGGATCACTTGGTGAAGTCGGCGGTGAGGCTGGTCGCGGTGCCGCCTCCGGCGGGCGTGGCCCAGTCGTTCCACTTGCCGGTGTTGTAGTCACCGTCACGCTCGACGATCGAGCCGTCGTTCTTCACCGCGAACACGTGGTTCACGTTGTTCGCCGCGGCGCTCGCGACGCGCTTCAGGCCACCGCCCCCGCCGTTCCACCAGCCGTTCCAGGAACCACCGGCGAAGTCACCGTCCGTGTTGTACCAGTTGCCGTCCTGCCCGATCGCACCCAGGTGCACGACGTTGCCGGTCACCGACGCCGCGATGTCGAGGGCGTTGAAGCCACCGGCGGGGCCGGCCGCGGCCCAGTTCCCCCACTTGCCGGCCGCGTAGTCGGCGTCCAGTTCGAGGATCCGGTCGTTGGCGTCCGTGGCGAAGATGTGGTTGACGTGGTCCGCGGTCGTCGCGGAGGTCACCCGCTTCAGGCCGGTGCCACCGTGACCCGTCCAGCCGTTCCACTTGCCCGCCGAGTAGTCACCGTCGGCGTTGTAGAGCTGCCCGTCCGTCCCGACCACCACCAGATGCACGGTGTTCCCGTCCGAGGACGCCGAGACCGCCTTGGCCTGCGGGGCGTCCTTCAGCTGGAACCAGCCCGACCACTTGCCCGTCGCGTAGTCACCGTCGTTCTCGTAGACCTGGCTGTCCCCGCCGACCGCGAAGACCCGGTTCACCGAACCCGTCCCCGCGCTCGTGACCTCCTTCAGCTCCGAAGCGCCCTGATCCGCCCAAGCGCTCCACTTGCCCGTCGAGAAGTCACCCTCCGCCTGCAACAGCGCCCCACCCGGCGCGATCCGCTGCAGGTGCACCGTGTTCTTCACGGGGTCCGGAGTCGGCACCGGGTCCGGGTACGGGTCCGCGTGGTCGGCTCCGAGACCTGCGGCCGGGCCGCAGCTCGGCCATGCGCCCTGGCCCTGGGAGGCGAGCACCTTCTCGCCGATGAGGATCTGCTGCTGCTTGGTCGCGAGGTCGGCCCGGGGGGCGTACTGCGTTCCTCCGTATCCGCGCCAGGTGCTGTCCGTGAATTGCAGGCCGCCGTAGAACCCGTTGCCGGTATTGATACTCCAATTGCCGCTGCTCTCACAATTGGCGACCTTGTCCCACGTGCTCACGGAAGCCGCATTCGCCGCCCCCGACATGGCGACAACGGTCGAGCAGCCGACGGCGGCGACGATCGAAACAGCAATACCCACCCTGGACTTGGACATGAAAGAGCCCCCCACGAAAATACCTGGAATTTCGACGGCCGCCTTCCGGGGAATTTCCCGGAGGTGCGCCGCCCTTTCGACAGGACTCATCATGCCCGGATCGGGAATTCCTCCGGAAGGCTTTCCGGCGGGACGGAAAGGGCCCTGACCCCTTCCGGCCACCGCCGGCGGGCCCCGCGCAACGACGAACGCCCCCGCGGCGACTGATCGCTGCGGGGGCGTTCTGGCGTTCTGGCGTTCGGCTGCTCGTCAGCGGTCGCGTTCGACCAGCGTGACCTGGAGGTTGCGGACCTTGGTGCTCTTGACCACCTTGTAGTGGTCCTTCAGCGCCTTCTCCTGCGCCTCGGGGAGCTTGTGGTACGGGTTCGAGGTCCCGCTCCAGGTGACCACCCACACCCTCTGGGTGCCGTTGAGGTCCTTCAGGCACTGGGCGGCCTGCTCGCACTCCACCGGGAACAGGTCGTCGGCGGCCAGCGCCGACCGCTCGGCGAAGACGTCCTTCAGCTTCACGTTCCCGGGCAGGTAATAGTCGACCGTGAAGTCGATCATGAAGACGCGGTCGGCGCCCCGCACCGGGGCGAAGCCGTCACCGGGCTTGTAGTCCTTGGCGATGACGTCGGCGACGCGCTTGCCGTCCGTACCGTCCTTGGCGTACTTGGTGCGCAGGTGCCGCTGGTCGGTGACGCCGAGCGCCACCAGGACCACCAGGCCCGCCACGCCGAGCAGCCGCGGGCGCAGCGCGCCCAGCCCGGCTGCGGCCAGCAGCACCCAGGCGGGCAGCGTGAAGAGCAGGTAGCGGTCGAGGAAGTACGAGGTCGAGCCGTGGGAGATCACCCAGGCCACGGCGATCGGCAGCGCGGCCACCAGGGCGAGCTCCGCCGCCGGGCGGCGGCCACGGCTCCAGGCCAGGGGCAGCAGGGCGGCGGCGAGCAGGACGAAGGAGACCAGCGGCGAGGCGGTCAGGTTGCTCCAGAGCCCGGCCAGGTCGCGCAGGTGCGGGGCCTTGAGCCAGCTGATCTGCCGGCTCACCTGACGCTGGCCGAGCAGCACCAGCGGGATGACCGGCAGCAGCCCGGCCACGACGGCCGCGGCGTAGCCGACGAGCAGCCGTCCCGCCCGCGCGTCCCACCAGCGCCAGAGCACGATCAGGGCGTGCGGCAGCAGGACGAGCAGCGAGACGACGTGGAAGAGCCCTGCGGTGGCGACGGCCACGGAATACGGCAGCCAGCGCGCCACGGTCGGGCGCTCCAGCGCGCGCAGCAGCAGCCAGGTGGCCGCGGCCACGGCCAGCACGACGAAGGCGTAGGAGCGGGCTTCCTGGCCGTACTTGGAGACGGCGGGCACCAGGGCGAAGAGCAGCCCCGCGAAGACCGCCGTCCGGCGGTCGAAGAGCGTGCGGGCGGTGAGCAGCACGAAGGCCGCCGCGCCGGCCATGGCCAGCGCCGAGGGCATGCGGAGCATGGCCGGGGAATCGCCGAAGACGGAGACCCAGCCGTGCAGGAGCAGGTAGTACGCACCGGAGACGGCGTCGACGTGCCCGAGCATGCCGACGAGGTCACCGGTGTCCCGGCCGGCGGCGTTCCAGCTGGCGAGTTCGTCGCGCCAGGGCTGGGCGGCGCCGCCGCCTGTGCAGGTGACGACGAAGGTCAGCACGGCGGCCCAGAGCCAGTCGAACCGGGCCGGGCCGGACGCGGGACCGGGGTGGGGCCGGGCAGGTTCGGCGGCGGAACCGGTGGGGCCGTCAACAGACGCGTGCGCGACCGCCGTACTGCTGCTGGTCATGATGCTCGTACCTTCCGGGTCCCTCGGGGCGGCTGCCGTCGGTGGCCTCGGAACCCGGGGTCGTCCGGACCGAGCTCGACAGGAAAGGGTAGATCAGGTGCCCCGGCAGGGACCAATTGCCCCGGGGCCGCCGGGCACGGCCCGCGCCGGGCGGCTAGCCGCGGCGGACCGGCGGATCGGCCTTCGGGAGCGTCAGCCGGGCCCCGTCCAGCAGCCGCTTGAGCACACCCGACAGCGGGCGTTCGACGAAGCGGTGGACGAGCCAGGCCAGCAGCAGGATCACCGCGAGGCACATCGCGAGCAGCGCGAAGGGCGCGATGCCGTGGTCCCGGCCCCAGCGGATCATGGCGAAGCCCACCTCCTGGTGCAGGAGGTAGACGGGGTAGGTCAGCGCGCCGGCGACGGTCAGCCACTTCCCTTGCACCCAGTTGAAGACGCCCGTGGACACGGCGAGCATCAGCGCGAACGCGAACAGGGAGAAGCCGGCGATGACGTACCAGTGCAGCGGGTGCTGCACGCCGTACTCGTAGCTCTCCTTCGTGCCCAGCAGCATGTGCTGCGCCACCAGCCACGAGAACCCGACGGTGCCGAGCAGGAGCCAGTCACGGCCGAACCGGTAGATCAGGTACATGGCCACGCCCGCGATGAAGAACGGGGCGTACTCCGGCATCAGCAGCATCTTCAGGAAGGGCACGTCGGCTTTGTCGACGAGGACGGCGGCGATCATCCAGATCCCGCAGAAGGAGAGCACCCGCCGGTAGGTCAGCCCCATGGCCACGACCACCGCGAACAACAGGTAGAAGCGCAGCTCCACCCACAGCGTCCAGTAGACCGCGTCGACTTCCTCCACGCCCAGCGGCTGCTGGAGCATCGTGAGGTTGGTCAGCAGGCCGGACGGGGTCACGTGGTGGCGGCCGTGCCGGACCGTCGTGGCGAAGTTCACCACCAGGGCGGTGATGACGACGGCGCCCCAGTAGGCGGGGAAGAGGCGGACCACCCGCGAGGTGAAGTACTGACGGGGCGTCTTGCCCCAGCAGGACATGCAGATGACGAAGCCACTGATCAGGAAGAACAGCTGCACGCCCAGCCAGCCGTACGCGCCGAAGGCGTGCACGGTGGGCATGAGCTTCTGGGGCTGCTGTTTCCAGACCTCCGGGTACTGATTGACGCCCGTCCAGTGGAATCCGACCACCATCAGCGCGGCGATCAGCCGCAACGCGTCCAGCACGTACAGGCGGGGCCGGCGGGGAGCGGAGTTCGCAGCCTGGGCCGGCACGTCGGGAGTCCCCTCGCGCAAGGGGGGCAGGGAAGGCACGACGGTGGACATCAGGGGTACTTCTCCGCAGGAAATCCGAGGACGGACGGACGCCGACACAGCGTTCACTCAGGCGCCGGACAGGCCACACTAACGTGACCCCAATACACCCAGAACCGATAGGGGTCTTCCGTGACGTGAAACACGCCACCGAACACCCCTCCGTCCGCATGCGCGTTCAGTCGTCGAATCCCTGCGCCGCCCGCTCCTCGCGCAGCGCCATGATCGCCCGACGCCGGGCGAGCCGGTGCGTACGGCGGATCTGGGCCTCCTGGTTGCGGCGCCGGTCCTGGTCGGTCTCGGGGAGCACCGGCGGGACCGTGCGGGGCTTGCCGTCGGCGTCCACGGCGGTGAAGACCAGGTAGGCGCTGCCGACCTGGGTGGCGGGGGTCGACTCGTTCCACCGCTCGGCCAGGACCCGTACGCCGATCTCCATCGAGGAGCGGCCGGTCCAGTTGCACTGGGCCTTGACGTGGACCAGGTCACCCACGCGGACCGGTGCGAGGAAGGCCATCTCGTCCATGGAGGCGGTGACGGCGGGCCCGCCGGAGTGGCGCCCGGCGACGGCGCCGGCCGCGTCGTCGACCAGTTTCATGATCACACCGCCGTGCACCGTGCCGAGGAGGTTGGTGTCATTGGCCGTCATGATGTGGCTGAGGGTGGTGCGCGAGGCCGAGATCGGCTTCCCCTGCAGGTCGCCGGCGGTGTCGCCCGGTATCTCTGTCATACGGCCACCTT
Organism: Actinobacteria bacterium OV450; assembly: GCA_001298555.1. Classification (GTDB taxonomy): domain Bacteria; phylum Actinomycetota; class Actinomycetes; order Streptomycetales; family Streptomycetaceae; genus Streptomyces. The sequence goes on along the minus strand of LJCW01000076.1, from coordinate 73,941 downwards.
AAAGCCGACGCGCAGGCATCAGGTGTGCAACAGCACCGGAACGAAGCGTCGCCCGGACTGTCGGGCACCGCATCCGGCCAGGCATCCTAGGCGGCATGAGTGAGTGGCCCGAGGGGCGCAACGACAGCGGCGACGACCGGTACGGACGCGGCAGCGCACAGGCGCAGCCGGAAGGTGCCCGGCGGATGCCGCACGTCCAGCCCCGGCAGCAGCGGCCGGTGCCGCAGCAGCAAGCGCAGCGCCCGGCGCAGCCGCCGGCCCGGCCCGGGCGGCCGCCCGCGTACGGGGTACCGCCGCAGCAGGCCCCGGGCCACGACACGTACGACGGGTACGACAGCGGCTACAACACCGGCCAGGTCTACGGGCGGCCCCAGAGCAGCCCGGCGGGTCCCGGCGCGCCCGGGGGCCCGGGGGGTCCCGGCGGGCCGGGGCAGCCGCCGTCGGCGCGGCCGGGCCGTCAGGTCGGACCGGCCCCGGACTGGCGCAAGCGGATCAAGATCGGCTCCATCGTGCTGGTCACGGCGCTGCTGGCGACGACCGTCGGCACGTACTTCTGGGCCGACTCCAAGGTGCGCCGCGAGGTCGACCTCTCCAAGGTCATCGAGCGCCCGAAGGAGGGCGACTGCACGACGTACCTGATCGTGGGCTCCGACAGCCGCGAGGGCATGTCCGACGAGGAGAAGAAGAAGCTCCACACGGGCTCGGCCGAGGGCAAGCGCACCGACTCGATGATGATCCTGGCGGCCTGCTCCAGCGGCAACACGATGATCTCGCTGCCGCGCGACTCGGACGTGGAGGTCCCGTCCTTCGTCGGCTCCGAGTCCGGGAAGAAGTTCGCGGGCACGGGCAAGCACACGAAGCTGAACGCGACCTACGCGGACGACGGCCCCGAACTGCTCGTGCGCACGGTGGAGTTCAACACCGGTCTGCGCATCGACCACTACGCGGAGATCGGCTTCGCCGGCTTCGCGAACATCGTGGACGCGCTCGGCGGTGTCGACATGAACATCGAGAAGGGCTTCAAGGACGAGAAGTCGGGCGCCGACTTCAAGGCCGGCGAGCAGACCCTCAACGGCAGTCAGGCGCTGGCCTTCGTCCGGACCCGGTACGCGTTCGCCGAGTCGGACCTGGCGCGGACGAAGAACCAGCAGAAGTTCCTGGCGACGCTGGCCAACCAGGCGGCGACGCCGGGCACGATCCTCAACCCGTTCAAGCTGTACCCGGTGCTGGGCGCGGGCCTGGACACGCTGATCGTCGACAAGGACATGTCCCTGTGGGACATGGGCGACATGTTCTTCGCGATGAAGGGCATCAGCGGCGGCGAGGGCACGTCGATGAACATCCCGATCTCGGGTGAACGCGGCGGCAACCTGCTCTGGGACAAGCCGAAGGTGCAGCAGCTCGTCAAGCAGATCCAGAACGACGAGAAGGTGACCGTCACCGGCAACCGGTGACCCCGGGAGCGGAAAGCGGAAAAGGGGCACTCCTTCGGGAGTGCCCCTTTTTCACGCGGGGACCGCGTTTTTCAGCGGGGACCGCGCGGGGTGGTCAGCGCTTGCCGGCGCGGGCGCGGAGCTTCCACGGCATGGCGATGGACTCCAGCTGGACCGCGAGGTTCATCTTCGACTCGCCGACGGTGCGGTCCTCGAAGTGGATCGGGACCTCCATCACCTGGAAGTCGCGGCGCAGCGCCTTGAACTTCATCTCCACCTGGAAGCTGTAGCCCGCACTGCCGACCGACGCCAGGTCGATCGCCCGCAGCGCCTCGGCGCTCCAGAGGTTGAAGCCACCGGTGATGTCACGGACGCGGGTGCCCAGGATGGTGCTCGCGTAGGCGTTGGCCCAGCGGGAGAGCAGCTTGCGGTGCGCGCCCCAGGCGTCGGAGAGGGTGCCGCCCGGGACGTAGCGGCTGCCGACGACGAGGCCGGCGCCGGTGGAGCGGGCCACGCCCAGCATCTCGACGATCTTGGATGCCGGGTGGGAGCCGTCGGCGTCCATCTGCAGGACGTACTGCGCGCCCTCCTCCACGGCCTGGGCCATGCCGGCGGCGTAGGCGCGGCCGAGGCCGTCCTTCGTCGTCCGGTGCAGGACCGACATGCGCGGGGTGCCGTCCTGCGTGAGGTAGCCCTTCGCGAGGTCCTCCGCGATCTTGCCGGTACCGTCGGGCGACGAGTCGTCGACGACCAGGAGCCGCAGCCCCGGGAGGTCGAGGCCCATCAGGAGTTCGGCCATGCCCGGCAGATTGCCCGCCTCGTTGTACGTGGGCATCACCACGTACAGCGGGGTGTTGGCCCACGCCTCGGGAAGCCGGGCGGATGCCGTGTCGCTCTCGCGGGGGGTCTTCTGCTCGCCTATCACAGGGTTATGCCTCACTGAAGTCGGTCGATACGCGCGTGCCTTCGACCACGGGGTCACCGGTCCGAGGAAAAACGCAGTGCGGCAGAAGGCAGCTCCGCCTCGCACCACACCCGCGCTCCAGCGCGAAGTTCGTTGTCAGCACCTACCAGCGCGCCGTCCCCGATGACCGCGCTGTCCAGCATGGTACGCGGGCCGATGGAGGCGCCGGCACCGATCAGGCTGGCGGTCACGTCCGCGTCCGGGCCGACGGTTGCGCCGTCCAGCACGATGGAGCCGCGCACGACGGCACCCGCCTCGATCCGGGCACCGGCCCCGACCACGGTACCGCCCGACAGCTCGGCCCCGTCGGCGACCACTGCACCGGGGAGCACCAGGGCTTCGCCCCGCGGGCCGGGAACGGCCGGGGAGGCGACGACGCCCCGTACGAGGTCGGCGGAGGCCTGGACGAAGGACTCGGGCTTGCCGAGGTCCAGCCAGTACGTGTTCTCGGTGACGCCGTGCAGCCTGGCGCCGGAGGCGAGCAGGCCGGGGAAGGTCTCGCGCTCGACGGAGACGGGGCGGCCGGCCGGGATGGAGTCGATCACGCTGCGGCGGAAGACGTAGCAGCCCGCGTTGATCTGGTCGGTGATGATCTCTTCGGGGGTCTGCGGCTTCTCGGTGAAGGCCAGCACCCGCCCCTCGGAGTCCGTGGGGACCAGGCCGAAGGCGCGCGGGTCCTCGACCTGCACGAGGTGCAGGGAGACGTCGGCGCCGGCCGCCTGGTGCGAGTCGACGAGGCCCGCGATGTCCAGGCCGGTGAGGATGTCGCCGTTGAAGACGAGCACGGGGGAGTCCGGGCCGCCGGTCAGGCGCTGCGCGGCGTTGCGGATGGCTCCGCCGGTGCCGAGGGGCTCGTCCTCGACGACGTATTCGAGGGTGACGCCGAAGGCGGACCCGTCGCCGAAGTACGGCTCGAAGACCTCCGCGAGGTAGCAGGTGGCCATCACGATGTGGGTGACACCGGCGGCGGCGGCCCTGGCTATCTGATGAGCGAGGAACGGGACACCCGCCGCGGGAACCATCGGCTTGGGGGTGTTGACCGTCACGGGGCGCAGACGCGTCCCCTGCCCACCGACGAGCAGGATCGCTTCCGTCATTGTTTTTCTCCCCAACGGGTTCGGGCGTACGAAGGTTTAAAGTTAGCCCATCGGGGGGACGTGCCAGACCGCAGCAGGTGAATCGTGATGCAGGCTGCAGGAAGCGGTCCGGCCGACCGACAGCTCCGCTGAACGGCCGGTGACGCAGGGGCCCGGCCATCGGCCGGGCCCCTGCGTCGATTTGGGCTGCGGAGGGCGCGCTACGGCAGGTTGCGCGCCATGACGATGCGCTGGACCTGGTTGGTGCCCTCGTAGATCTGCGTGATCTTCGCGTCGCGCATCATGCGCTCGACCGGGTAGTCACGGGTGTAGCCGTAGCCGCCGAGCAGCTGGACGGCGTCCGTGGTGACCTCCATCGCGATGTCGGACGCGAAGCACTTGGCCGCGGCGCCGAGGTAGGTCAGGTCGGCGTCACCGCGCTCGGAGGCGGCGGCCGCCTGGTAGGTCAGGGCGCGGGCGGCCGAGACCTTCATGGCCATGTCCGCGAGCATGAACTGCACGCCCTGGAAGTCGCCGATGGGCTTGCCGAACTGCTTGCGCTCCTGGACGTAGCCCTTGGCGTAGTCCAGGGCGCCCTGCGCGATGCCGAGCGCCTGGGCGGCGATCGTGATGCGGGTGTGGTCGAGGGTCTTCATCGCTGTGGCGAAGCCGGTGCCCTCGGCGCCGATCATGCGGTCGGCGGGGATCCGCACGTTGTCGAGGTAGACCTCGCGGGTCGGGGAGCCCTTGATGCCGAGCTTCTTCTCGGGCGCGCCGAAGGAGACGCCCTCGTCGCCCTTCTCGACGACGAAGGCCGAGATGCCCTTGGAGCGCTTCTCGGGGTCGGTGACCGCCATGACCGTGTAGTACTCGGAGACGCCCGCGTTGGTGATCCAGCGCTTGACGCCGTTGAGGACCCAGAAGTCCCCGTCGCGCACGGCGCGGGTCTTCATGCCGGCGGCGTCGGAGCCCGCGTCGGGCTCGGAGAGGCAGTAGGAGAACATGCCGTCGCCCTTGGCCAGCGGGCCGAGGTACTTCTTCTTCAGGTCCTCGGAGCCCGAGAGGATCACCGGGAGCGAGCCGAGCTTGTTCACGGCCGGGATCAGGGAGGAGGAGGCGCAGACGCGGGCCACCTCCTCGATCACGATCACGGTGGCGAGGGCGTCGGCGCCGGCGCCGCCGTAGGTCTCCGGGACGTGGACGGCGTGCAGGTCGTTGGCGACGAGCGCGTCGTGGGCCTCCTGCGGGAAGCGCGCCTCCTCGTCGACCGCGGCGGCGAACGGCAGGATCTTCGCCTCGGCGAGCGAGCGGACGGACTCGCGGAGCATGTCGTGCTCCTCGGCCGGGCGGTACAGGTCGAAGTCGGCAGAACCCGCCAAGACTCTCACTCCCCAAGTGTGGTGCGCGTGCGGTGCGTGATGCGCGCTGCGTGACGCTAACTACCGTTAAGTAACCCAAATCTTAGTGTCCGGCGTCCCGCCAGCGATATGTACGGACCACGTGAGCTGCGTGACAGCGGCGTCTCCTGGGGAACGTCCCCCCTGACCGGCCCGACTATGCTCAGTGGCCGCAAACGGCCCCGCACCTCTGGAGCATCCATGGCCCCCCTCAGGATCACTGTGATCGGCACCGGCTATCTCGGCGCCACCCACGCCGCGGCGATGGCGGAGCTGGGCTTCGAGGTGCTCGGGCTGGACGTGGTGCCGGAGAAGATCGAGATGCTGGCCGCGGGCCGGGTGCCGATGTACGAGCCCGGGCTGGAGGAACTCCTCGCCGCGCACGTCGCGGGCCTGCCGGGCTCCACCGGGCGGCTGCGCTTCACGCAGTCCTGGGAGGAGGTCGGCGAGTTCGGCGACGTCCACTTCGTCTGTGTGAACACCCCGCAGAAGCACGGCGAGTACGCGTGCGACATGTCGTACGTCGACTCCGCGGTGGAATCACTGGCCCCGCACCTGACCCGGCCGGTCCTGGTCGTCGGCAAGTCCACCGTGCCCGTCGGCTCGGCGGACCGCCTCGCCGCGAAGCTGGCGGACCTCTCCCCCGCCGGCGCCGATGTGGAGCTGGCGTGGAACCCGGAGTTCCTGCGCGAGGGCTTCGCCGTCCAGGACACCCTGCACCCCGACCGCATCGTGATCGGCCTCCAGGGCGACCGCGGCGAGAAGCTGCTGCGCGAGGTGTACGCGACACCGCTGTCGGAGGGCACCCCGCTGGTGGTGACCGACTTCCCGACGGCCGAGCTCGTCAAGACCGCCGCCAACTCCTTCCTCGCCACGAAGATCTCCTTCATCAACGCGATGGCGGAGGTCTGCGAAGCGGCCGGCGGCGACGTGGTCAAGCTGGCCGAGGCCATCGGCCACGACGAGCGGATCGGCGCGAAGTTCCTGCGGGCCGGGATCGGCTTCGGCGGCGGCTGCCTGCCCAAGGACATCCGGGCGTTCATGGCGCGCGCCGGCGAGCTGGGTGCGGACCAGGCGCTGACCTTCCTGCGCGAGGTCGACTCCATCAACATGCGCCGGCGCGGGCACATGGTCGAGCTCGCGCGCGACGCCGTCGGCGGCTCCTTCCTCGGCAAGCGGGTCGCGGTGCTCGGCGCCACCTTCAAGCCGGACTCCGACGACGTCCGCGACTCCCCCGCCCTGAACGTGGCCGGGCAGATCCACCTCCAGGGCGGCCAGGTCACCGTCTACGACCCGAAGGGCATGGACAACGCCCGGCGCGTCTTCCCGACCCTCGGCTACGCGGACTCGGCCCTGGAGGCGGCCCGCGGTGCGGAGGTCGTCCTGCACCTCACCGAATGGCGCGAGTTCCGCGACCTCGACCCGGTGGAGCTGGGCGCGGTCGTCACCGACCGCCTGATCCTGGACGGCCGCAACGCCCTCGACACCGACCGCTGGCGCGCGGCCGGCTGGACGTACCGGGCGATGGGCCGCCCCCGGGCCTGAACCGCGGCCCACGCGGGGCTGCGGGCCAGGGGCTACGGGCTGCGGCTGCAGGCGCCGGGCCACTGCCTTGGGGGCTGCGGGCGCCGGGCCACTGCCTTGGGGGCCGTGGGCGACCGGCGACGGGCTACGCCGGTCTGCGGTGCTGGGCGGCGCGGGCCGTGAATTCCGCGTCGCGCAGCACCCGCTGGGCGTTCTCCCAGGTCAGCATGGCCAGGTCGGTCTCCGACCAGCCGCGCTCCAGCAGCTCCGCGACCAGCCGCGGATAGCCCGAGGGATCGGTCAGCCCCATCGGCCGGGGGACGCCCGGCTCGGTGCCGAAGGTGGCGCCGAGGCCGACGCAGTGCGGACCCGCGACGGTGCGCACGTGCTCCACGTGGTCGGCGACCGCGTGCAGCGAGTCCCCGGTCTGCTCGGCGTCGAAGGTGACCATCGCCAGCCCGTTCGACGCCCGCAGGGCCAGCAGCACCTCATCGGTCACGTTCCCCGGGTGCGGGTTCAGCGCCGCGGCCGCGGTGTGCGAGACGATCACCGGCGCCTTGGAGGCCCCGGCGAGCTGGCAGGCCACGTCCGGCGTGCATCCGGTCAGGTCCACGAGCATCGCCAGCCGGTTCATCTCCCTGACCACCTCGTACCCGAACGGCGTCAGCTCGTCCGCGGCCCAGGCCGCCCCCGCGGGCGCGAGCATGCGGACCCCCAGCGTGTGGAACGCGCGCAGCGCACCCAGCGAATCGGTCAGCGTGCGGCCGGACACGGGGCCCAGGAACGAGGCGATCCGGCCCCGGTTGCGGGCATCGGCCATGTCGTCCGCCGTCAGCGCGAGGGACAGGCCGTCCGGGTACCTGTGCATCAGGTCCCGTGCCACATCGATCTGTTCGAGGGCGTCGGACACCACCTGGTCGGTGCCGGGGGCCGCCTCCTGCGGCAGCAGCGACCAGAACTGGGCGCCGACCCCGCCGGCGCGCAGCCGCGGGATGTCGGTGTCGACACCGCCGTCCGGGGTGTCGATGTCGTGGTACGGACTCTGACGCAGGGTCCGGACGAGGGTGTTGTGCCCGTCGGCGACGGGATGCACGGACAGCAGCGCGACGGCCCGCTCCAGGGCGCTGCCCGCCACCGCGGCGGGCCCGTCCTCGGCTCGGGCGGCGCCTGGCGCAAGGGGGGCGGCGCCGGGGGCCACGGGGGCCCCGGCGCCGGGGGCCGCGGTGCCCGCGGTGTGGGCGGTGGGCGCCGTGGGCGCGGGGAAGGCGGCGTGCGGTTCATCCTGCAGGTCGGCCATGGCGTTCGGCTCCGGTCTCGGCGGCAGCAGGGAGAGCTGCTGCCACCGTGACACGCCGTCCGGCCCGGTCGCCCGGCGGATGTGGCGTTCGGGTGTAACCCGCGGGGGCGGCGCCCCGCCGCCCCCGCCGCCCTCCGCCGGGAAGGACCGCTGCGGCTACAGCACCGCGTTGGAGGGGCCGCGGGACGCCGACAGCTCGCGCGCCACCGCCTCCGCGTCACGCAGCGCCCGTACCGCGTTGGACCAGGTCAGCTTGGCCAGGTCGGCCCGCGACCAGCCGCGTGAGAGCAGCTCCGCGATCAGGTTCGGATAACCCGCGACGTCGTCCAGCCCGGCCGGGGTGAAGGCCGTGCCGTCGTAGTCGCCGCCGATGCCGATGTGGTCGACGCCGGCCACCTCGCGCATGTGGTCCAGGTGGTCGGCGACCGTGGCGGCCGTGGCCACCGGGCGCGGGCGCTCTGCCTCGAAGGCCCGGTGCAGGGCCATCGCCTCGGGCGTGGTGTCGAGGTGGTGGAAGCCGTGCGCGCGCAGGTTCGCGTCAGCGGCCTGGGTCCACTCCACCGCCGCCGGGAGGATGAACTTCGGTACGAACGTGGCCATCGCGACGCCGCCGTTGGCCGGCAGCTGCGCCAGGACGTCGTCCGGGACGTTGCGCGGGTGGTCGCAGACCGCCAGCGAGGACGAGTGCGAGAAGATCACCGGGGCGGCCGAGACGGCGAGCGCGTCCCGCATCGTCGTCGCGGCGACGTGCGAGAGGTCCACGAGCATCCCGATGCGGTTCATCTCGCGGACGACCTCGCGGCCGAAGTCGCTCAGGCCGCCGTGCCGGGGCTCGTCGGTCGCCGAGTCCGCCCAGTCGATCGTGTCGTTGTGCGTGAGCGTCATGTAGCGCACGCCCAGCCGGTGCAGGGCGCGCAGCGTGGCGAGCGAGTTGTTGATGGAGTGGCCGCCCTCGGCGCCCATCAGCGAGGCGATCTTGCCGTCGGCGCGGGCCGCCTCCATGTCGTCCGCCGTCAGCGCCCGCACCAGGTCCGCCGGATAACGGTCGATCAGCTGGGCGACGGCGTCGATCTGCTCCAGGGTGGCGCTGACCGCCGTGTCGCCCGCGTAGTCGGAGCGGACGTACACCGACCAGAACTGCGCGCCGACCCCGCCGGCGCGCAGCCGGGGGATGTCGGTGTGCAGCCGGCCGCTCTGGTCGCCCGCGATGTCGCGCTGCGCCAGGTCGTAGCGGACCTGCTCGCGCAGCGCCCACGGCAGGTCGTTGTGCCCGTCGACGACCGGGTGCTCGGCGAGCAGCTCCCGCGCCTCGCCCAGGCGCTGCGCGGCGCTCACTTGCCGAATCCGAAGGACTCCGCGCCCGCGACCTTCGCCCGCAGCCGCTTGCCCTTCTCGGTGGCCTGGTCGTTGAGCTCCTGCTGGAAGTCCTTCATGCGGCCGAGCAGCTCGGGGTCGTGGGCGGCCAGGATCCGTACGGCCAGCAGCCCGGCGTTGCGCGCTCCGGCGACGGAGACGGTGGCCACGGGAACCCCGGCGGGCATCTGGACGATCGACATCAGGGAGTCCATGCCGTCGAGGTACTTCAGCGGCACCGGGACGCCGATGACCGGCAGCGGGGTCACCGAGGCGAGCATGCCGGGCAGGTGGGCGGCGCCGCCGGCCCCGGCGATGATCGCCTTGAGGCCGCGCTCGGCGGCCTGCTCCCCGTACGCGACCATCTCGCGCGGCATCCGGTGCGCGGACACCACGTCGACCTCGTAGCGGATCTCGAACTCGTCCAGGGCCTGGGCGGCGGCCTCCATGACGGGCCAGTCGGAGTCCGACCCCATGACGATGCCGATGACGGGCCCAGCGGTGGAGGTGCTCATGCGGTGATCGTTCCCCTGAGGTAGCCGGCTGCGTGGCGTGCGCGTTCCAGCACATCGTCCAGGTCGTCGCCGTAGGTGTTGACGTGGCCGACCTTGCGGCCGTGTTTCACGTCCTTGCCGTACATGTGGATCTTGAGCTGGGGGTCGTGCGCCATGCAGTGCAGGTACGCCGCGTACATGTCGGGGTAGTCCCCGCCGAGCACGTTGGCCATGACCGTCCAGCGGGCCCGGGGGCGCGGGTCGCCCAGGGGGAGGTCCAGGACCGCGCGGACGTGGTTGGCGAACTGGGACGTGATCGCGCCGTCCTGGGTCCAGTGGCCGCTGTTGTGCGGGCGCATCGCCAGTTCGTTGACGAGGATCCGGCCGTCGGCGGTCTCGAACAGCTCCACGGCCAGGTGGCCGGTCACGCCGAGTTCCTTGGCGATGCGCAGGGCCAGGGCCTGGGCCTCGCCCGCCAGCTCCTCGGACAGGTTCGGGGCGGGGGCGATCACCGTGTCGCACACGCCGTCGACCTGGATGGACTCCACGACGGGGTAGGCCACGGCCTGGCCGTGCGGGGAGCGGACGATGTTGGCCGCCAGCTCGCGGACGAAATCGACCTTCTCCTCCGCCAGGACCGGCACGCCCGCCTTGAACGGGGCCTGGGCGTCCTCGGTGGTCCGGACGAACCACACGCCCTTGCCGTCGTAGCCGCCGCGCACGGTCTTGAGGATGATCGGGAAGCCGCCCACCTCGTCCGCGAAGGCCGCGGCGTCCGCCGGATCGCTCACGATCCGGTGGCGGGGACTCGGGGCACCGATCGCGTCGAGCTTCGCGCGCATCACCCCCTTGTCGGCGGCGTGCATCAACGCGTCGGGCCCCGGGCGGACGGCGACGCCGTCCGCTTCCAGGGCCCGCAGGTGCTCGATGGGCACGTGCTCGTGGTCGAAGGTGATCACGTCACAGCCGCGCGCGAAGGCGCGCAGGGTCTCCAGGTCGCGATAGTCGCCGATGACGACGTCGCTCACGACCTGGGCCGCCGAGTCCTGTGGGGTGTCACTGAGGAGCTTGAATCTGATGCCGAGGGGGATGCCCGCCTCGTGGGTCATGCGGGCGAGCTGTCCGCCGCCGACCATGCCGACTACCGGGAACGTCACCCCTCCAGAGTATCCGCCGGTATTCCGCCATCCGGACCTGGCCTGGCGCGAACCCGGCGAACCACCCCCGTCGCCCCCGCCCTGTGCGCTGCGTCGCACGCCGCGCGAAGGCGCAGACGGACCAACCGGGCGACACTTAGCATGACGGGGACGACCACGCCTTGCTGCAGGGGCGGAAAACGACAGGAGTGAACCATCACATGAGTACGTCCCAGAACGGATCCACCCTCGAACGCGCCCGCGGTCTCATGCGGGAGGTCGCGAAGTTCGGGGCCGTCGGCGGACTCGGCGTGCTGGTCAACCTCGGTGTCTTCAACCTGATCAGGCACACGACCGACCTCCAGGTCGTCCGGGCGAGCGTCATAGCCACCGTCGTCGCCATCGCGACGAACTACCTCGGCTTCCGCTACTTCGCCTACCGGGACCGCGCCCAGTCCGGCCGCACCCGCGAGCTGACCCTGTTCGCCGTGTTCAGCGTGATCGGCCTGGTCATCGAGAACGGGGTGCTCTACACGGCCACCTACGGGTTCGGCTGGGACGGCCCGCTCGCGAGCAATGTGCTCAAGTTCATCGGAATCGGCGTCGCCACCGTCTTCCGCTTCTGGTCCTACCGGACGTGGGTCTTCAAGGCGCTCCCCGTCCCCGCGGCCGCCTCGCTGGTCGTCGAGCAGCGCACCGGCCAGGACGCCGCCCGCGCCCCCGAGCCCGCCCGCAAGTGAGCCCCGCCGGGGGGCAGCGCAGCGAGGTGCCGTAGCCGGCGTCGCGCGCCCGCCGGGGATGACGGGACGGCCCTCAGCGGACCGTCTGCTCCGGCTCCGGCCGCTCCGGCGCCGTCCGGCTCAGGAAGAGCGCGAACACCGCGGGCTGCGTCTGCAGCAGCTCCAGGCGGCCCCCGTCGGCCTCCGCGAGGTCCCGCGCCACGGCCAGGCCGATCCCGGTGGAATTGCGGCCGCTGATCGTCCGCTCGAAGATCCGGTTGCCGAGGTCCGGCGGGACCCCCGGCCCCTCGTCCGTGACTTCCAGCACGGCCTGGTTGCCGATCACCCGGGTACGCAGCGCGACCGTGCCGCCACCGTGCATCAGCGCGTTCTCCACGAGGGTCGCCAGCACCTGTGAGACCGCGCCCGGTGTGCCGACGGCCCGCACGCCCGTCTTCCCGGAGCGCACGATGGCCCGGCCCGCGCTGCGGTAGGCCGGGCGCCACTCCTCGACCTGCTGTTTGACGACCTCGTCCAGGTCGAAGGGGACCGCCGAGCCCGTCCGCGGGTCCCGCGAGTTCGTCAGCAGCCGCTCGACCACGTCCGTGAGCCGCTCCACCTGGGTCAGGGCGATGCTCGCCTCCTCCCGCACGGTCTCCAGGTCATCGGTGACCGTGATCTCCTCCAGCCGCATCGACAGGGCCGTGAGGGGGGTGCGCAGCTGGTGGGAGGCGTCCGCGGCCAGGCGCCGCTCGGCGGTCAGCATCCGGGCGATCCGCTCCGCGCTGGAGTCCAGCACGTCCGCGACCCGGTCCAGCTCGGGGACCCCGTACCGCTTGTGCCGGGGGCGCGGGTCGCCGGAGCCCAGCCGCTCGGCCGTCTCGGCCAGGTCGGTGAGCGGGGAGGCCAGCCGGTTGGCCTGCCGTACGGCGAGCAGGACGGCCGCCACGACGGCGAGCAGCGCCACCGCACCGACCACGGCCAGGGTCCGCCCGACCTCCCGGGTCACCGTGGAGCGGGACTGCTCGACGACGACGGTCTCGCCCTGCTCCCCCTTGGCGGTGCCGCGGATGACGCTGTCGGGGATCCGGTCGCCGACCTCCACGGGCGGCCGGCCGGGGACCGTGATCCGGGCGTAGCCGCCCACGTCCAGCTGCTCGGCGAGGGCCTGGGCGTCGATGGGCTTGCGTTCCAGGACGCTCGACTCGACGATGCCCACCAGGCGCAGCGCCTCGGACTCGATGCGGTCCTGGGCACTGCTGGTGATCGTCCGGGTCTCGACGATCACCAGGGAGATCCCGAAGACGGCGATCACGACGAGCACCACGGCGAGCGTGGAGTTGATCAGGCGGCGGCGCATGGTCCGGGAGGTCGCTCAGCTCTTCTCGAAGCGGAAGCCGACCCCGCGGACGGTGGCGATGTAGCGCGGGTTCGCGGCGTCGTCGCCGAGCTTCTTGCGCAGCCAGGAGATGTGCATGTCGAGGGTCTTGGTGGAGGACCACCAGGTGGTGTCCCAGACCTCGCGCATCAGCTGGTCGCGGGTGACGACCCGGCCGGCGTCGCGGACCAGGACCCGCAGCAGGTCGAACTCCTTGGCCGTGAGCTGGAGCTCTTCCTCGCCCATCCAGGCCCGGTGCGATTCGACGTCGATGCGCACGCCGTGGGTGGCGGGGGCCTGGGTGGCGTCGCCGGCGCCGCGCCGGAGCAGGGCCCGGACCCGGGCCAGCAGCTCGGCGAGGCGGAAGGGCTTGGTCACGTAGTCGTCGGCACCGGCGTCCAGGCCGACGACCGTGTCGACCTCGTCCGCCCGCGCGGTGAGCACGAGGATGGGGAAGCCGTGGCCCTCGGCGCGCAGCCGGCGGGCGACTTCGAGTCCGTCCATGCCCGGCAGGCCCAGGTCCAGGACGACGAGGTCGACGCCGCCCTGGAGGCCTGCGTCCAGGGCGGTGGGGCCGTCCTCCCGGACCTCGACCTCGTACCCCTCCCGGCGCAGGGCGCGGGCCAGGGGCTCCGAGATGGATGCGTCGTCCTCGGCGAGCAGTACACGCGTCATGTGGGTGATGGTAGTCCGCGGCGGGTCAAAGCAGGGGCGCGCCCGCACACCCCTGCCGATCTGGTCTTATGACGGGAGGGCGGCCTTCGAATGTGGAGAAACGGTTCCCGGCGCGCCTGTGATCCATCTCTCAAGTCCTTTCATATGCCGCACTGTCGTGTCGTATGGTGGCGAGACGCCTGATGCACTACCTCTGAGACCTTTGCGCCGAAAAGCGAGCCGAAGGTCTCGATTCTGTCCGGATCGATCAGGGGGTCTTGACGACTCGCCTCATCGCATCCGGTGACAGTGAATGACCTGTGGGCCGGGCCCCCGCGCGCGAAGCTGCGCGTCGGGGCGTGGATCCCGGTTACGAATGTCCCCTGCCCCCCTCCTCGCCGGACGGGGGCAGACCCCTGGGCGTGGGGTGGGACACCGTCGCCGGTGCCGGCCACCCCCCACCCGGGCGCTGTTCCGCTCACGAAGCGAAGCGTCCCGAGCAAGCAAGGATCGACCATGGCTTCCAGCCTGACGAGGGCATCGGCGGATCCGTCCGCCGAGAAGACCTTCTTCGGACACCCCCGTGGCCTGGCCACTCTGTTCATGACCGAGATGTGGGAGCGCTTCTCCTACTACGGCATGCGTGCACTCCTGGTGTACTACCTGGTCTCGGGCGGCGCCGACGCCGCGACGGGCAGCCAGGGTGGCGGTCTGGCCATGACCGCGGCCACGACCACGGCCATCTACTCCGTGTACGTCTCCATGGTCTACCTGATGGCCATGCCGGGCGGCTGGTTCGGTGACCGCGTCTGGGGCGCCCGCAAGACGGTCGCCATCGCCGGTTTCGTGATCATGGCCGGTCACCTGTCGCTGGCCCTTCCCGGCCAGGCGATGTTCTTCGTCGGTCTGATCCTGGTCGCGGCGGGCTCCGGTCTGCTGAAGGCCAACATCTCCACGATGGTCGGCCACCTGTACGACGGCCCGGAGGACCCGCGCCGTGACGGTGGCTTCACCCTCTTCTACGTCGGCATCAACCTCGGTGCCTTCGTCGCCCCGCTCGTCGTCGGCACGGTCGGCAAGGAGCACAACTGGCACCTGGGCTTCGCCCTCGCCGCCCTCGGCATGGGCCTGGGTCTGACCCAGTTCCTGCTCGGCACCAAGCACCTGAGCCCGAAGAGCAGCGTGGTCCCGAACCCGCTGTCCGCGCAGGAGCGCAAGGCCGTCCTCACGAAGCTCGTCTTCGCGGTCCTGGGTGTCGCCGTCTTCTACGGCGCCGTGGTCGCCCTGGGTGCCTACACGCTGAACTGGGCCCTGGTCCCGCTGACGCTGGCCGGTCTGTTCATCCCGATCGCCGTCCTGGCCCGCATCAAGCGCGACAAGGACCTGTCGGGCGCCGAGCAGTCGAAGATGACCGCGTACATCTTCTTCTTCATCGCGGCCGCCGTGTTCTGGATGATCTACGACCAGGGTGGCTCCACGCTGTCGCTGTTCGCGGACGACAAGACCGCCGGCACCATGTTCGGCTTCGACTTCTCGGCCACCTGGTACCAGTCGCTGAACCCGCTGTTCGTGATGGCGCTGGCGCCGGTCTTCGCCTGGCTGTGGCTGTGGCTGGCCCGTAAGAACCAGGAGCCGAACACCATCGTGAAGTTCGCGATGGGCCTGGTCCTGATCGGTGCCTCGTTCTTCGTCTTCATCGTCCCGATGGCCATGGCGACGGGCGACACCAAGGTCTCCCCGATGTGGCTCGTCTCGATCTACATGATCCAGACCATCGGTGAGCTGTGCGTCTCCCCGGTCGGCCTCTCGGTCACCACGAAGATGGCGCCGCAGAAGTACGCCTCCCAGATGATGGGTGTCTGGTTCCTCGCGGTCACCGCCGGTGACTGCATCACCAGCCTCCTGTCCATCGGCGGTGTCGACCTGAACGGCACCTGGGTGATCGGCTTCCAGGCCGCCGCCGCGGTCGTGGCCGGCCTCGCGGTCTACGCGTACCGCAAGAAGGTCCAGGTGCTGATGGGCGACGTGCACTGATGCACTTACGCACCCGCGCACGCGCACGGCGGCCCGGCACACCTCCTGGTGTGCCGGGCCGCCGTTTTCGTACGGGTTACCGGGTGCCGCGCAGGCGGCGCCACGGGGTGAAGGTGAAGACCGCGCCGCCGAGCAGGATCACCGTGCCGGCGACCAGGGCCAGGGCCCGGATGCCGCCCCCGTCCTCGGCGCCCGTCTCGGCCAGGCCGCCCGAGGCGGTGGCGGAGCCGGTGGTGGATCCGGTGGTGGCCGGCGAGCCGGAGCCGCCCTCCTGGGCGGTGGTGTCGAGCTCCAGCGAGACGCCGCTGCTGGCCGCCTTGCAGGGCACGTTGATCGGCGTGGACCCCGGGGCCATCGTGACGTCGATCGTCAGCTGGTCCGGGCTCAGCGTGACCTTGCCGGTCTTGCCGGGCTTGTAGGTGCCCGTCATGTCGCTGAGGCTGACCGGCGCCTTGTCCGGGATCGGCTCGGCGTTGGCCGGGCCGGAGACCTTGACCACACCGCTGTCGGCGCCGCCGAGCTTGACGTTCATGGAGGGTTTGAGGGCTCCCGCGGGCAGGGCCATCGGGCTGGCCATCGCACCCTTGGCGGTCTTGACGGTCAGGTCGTAGCTCCCGCCGTTCTTCCTGGCGTTGATCGTCACCGGGGTCTTGATGCCGCCGGGGACCACCGGGCCGCAGTCGAAGGCGACCTCGACGGGCTTGCCGGGGAAATCCGTCTGGCCCCCGCCGCCACCGCTGGAGGAACCTCCGCCGGTGGACCCGCCGCTCGTCGAGCCGCCACCCGTCGAGCCACCGGTCGTGGCGCCGCCGGTCGTCGAGCCACCGGTCGTGGCCCCGCCGGTCGTGGCCCCGCCCGTCGTCGCGCCGCCGCTGGTGCCCTCCGCCACGTCGATGGTGGCCCCGACGCCCACGGCGCCCGTCGGGGCGCACTTGGTGACGAACGTGCCGAAGGAGAAGGTCACCGCGACGTCGTACTTGCCGGGGGTCAGCGTGATCTTGCCCGCCTTGGTGAGCTTCAGCTTCCCCTTCATCGTGGACATCTGCATGGGGGCCTTCTTGGGGATCGGCGGGTTCTTCTTCTCCCCGACCACCTTCAGTTCGCCGCCCCCGCCGCCCACCGTGATCCAGCCGGTGGGCTGGACCGAGTCCTGCGGGATGTCCATCAGGTCGGTGTTGTTCGAGGCCGGCTTCACGGTCTCCCAGGACACCTCGACCTCGTCACCGACCTTCGCCGAGGCCGGAGCGCCGACCTTGGCGGTGGTCTCGCCCTCCACCGGGTCACCGCCGCCCGCCGGCGGCACGCACTTGACGTTGAACTTGGTCTCGGCCGCCTGGGCCGGAGCGGCCCCGATGGCGATGCCGGCGCCGCCGAGCAGCAGCGCGATCACGGCCGCGCTCACCCTCCGTTGGGTCTTCACAAATGCCCCTTCGTCGTCGGACTGTTCTCAGACGGTGCGGACGCCTGTGGTACGTGTGGGGACGCCTGCCCCGGCGCGCTGTCCGGGGTGAACCACGGCAGGACCGCCGTGGTGGCAGGGGGTGAGTCCGGCCCGGCCGCCGTTCCGGAGGGTCCGCCGGGCTCCGGGGCCCCGGCACCCCGGTGCCCGCCCCCGCCCGGCGCCGCGGGCGGGCGGACCTTGTCGACGACGGCCATGCCGATGCGGAAGACGGCTGCCGGGACCACCACGAGCAGCAGGCCCCAGAACAGCAGCACCCCGTAGGGGCGGTCGACGCCCCAGGGCTGCGTGGCCACCACCGTGTCGCCGTACTTGAGGGAGACGGTGTAGTCCCCGTGGGCCCCCGCCGGCAGGCTGACGTCCAGCCGGACCTCCGCCTTGCCGCCCGGCGGGATCGTGCCCTTCCAGCGGACCTCGTCCCACAGCGGCGCGAACACCCCGTGGGCGGTCCCCAGCTGGAAGACGGGGTCCTTGACCGGGGCCGAGCCGAGGTTGCCGACGGTGACCGCGAACGTCCGGCCGGGCGGGGCGCCGAACCAGGTCAGCACCCCGTCCTCGCCTTCGAGCCGGACGCCGGTGAGCATGGCCAGACGCGCGGTGCCGGACTCGGCCGGCAGCTCGGCCACCGGGTGGTCGGTGATCTTCAGGGGGACGGCGACGGTGGACTGGTCCCCGTTGACGGAGGTGACGTCGACCACGCAGGGACAGGGCTTGGGCGGTGCCGCCACGGCCAGCCGGGCCGTGAACCGCCCGTCGTCGCCGACCGAGACCGCGGCCCCATCGGCGTTGGCGCAGCTGTTGGTGCCGCCGATCATGTTCTGTCCGCAGACCAGCAGCATCACCAGGGTCTTGGCGCGCCAGCCGGTGCCGGTGACGGTGATCTCGGCGCCCTTCGCGGCCTCCTGGAGCGAGAGCGCCACCGCGGGCTCGCCGGCGGCGCCCGGGGCCGCGGCCGCCGGGGCCGGGAACAGGGCGAGGGCGCACACCGCCAGTGCGGCCGCGACGAGGGACCCGACCTTGCCGACGGCCTTGGCGCTCACCTGGATGCTCCCGTCAGCTCGTGTTCCGGTGCCCGGTTCCCCGCGGGTCCGGGTTCCCCGTCCGCCGACGGGCCGCTGCGGGCCCACCGGCCGCGTACGAGGAGCAGCGCGGCCAGGGCGACCGCGCCGAGGCCGAGCAGCCCGGCGCCGGTGCGGCCCGCGATCCCCCAGGGCACGAACCGCGCCGAGGCGGTGGCGGTGGCCGGTGCCGCGCCGGGGGCGGTGACCGTGAGGGTGAGGGCGACGTCGTCGAGGACCGGGGCTCCGGGCCAGGGCTCGGTCAGCGACACCCGCTGGCCGGGCAGCAGTTCCACGGGCAGGGCGCGGGCGGTCCGGCCCGGCACCTCGCCGAAGAGCCCTTCGGCGCGCAGCGCCAGTTCGGGGGCGAGCGCCACGTTGCCCCGGTTGACCAGGGTGTACGCGATCACCGCGGAGGCGCCCTTGCCGCGTACGGAGACGTCCTCGACCGTGAGGGCGGCCAGCGTCGGCCCGCCGACGCGCAGGTGGACCCGTACGCCCACCTCGTGGCCGTCCGCGGTGGCGACCACGGCGGACGGGTGTTCGCCGGGGAGGGCGGCGGGCGGCAGGGTGACGGTGAAGGGGACGACGGCGCGGGTGCGGGCCGGGACCTTCACGGTGGTGGCGGCCCCGAAGCTGATCCAGGAGCCGGCGCCGCTCGCCGCGGCGGGGCGCACGGCGAGGGCGCCGTCGGCGGTGTTGTGGGCGTCGGCTCCGCGCAGGGTGACGGTGCGCTCCCGGTCGGAGGTGTTCGTCAGGGCCAGCCGGTCCTCCAGGACGGTGCCGGCGGGGCCCGCGAGGTAGAAGTACGGGCGGGCCGGCGTGCCGCCGGCGCCGGGGGCGGGCTCGGCGGTCCAGCCGCTCTCGTCGGCGGCGGTCCGCGCGTCCGCGGCGGCCACCGGGAGCGCCGCGGACGCGGACAGCAGGAGCGCGGCGAGCAGCGCGGAGCACAGGCGCCCCGGGGCGGCGGGGGTGTGGAGCACGGGCATGGCCGGGGGTGCTCCGTTCAGGACCGGGCCCGCTGGCCGCGCCGGGTCAGCCAGAGCACGCCGGCGGCGCCGGTGAGCAGCACGGTGGCGCCGAGGGTGCCGAGGGCGAGGGCGGAGTCGGTGGGTCCGGTCTGCGGGAGGGTGTCCTGCGAGGAGCCGCCGGACGCGGCGGCGCTCACGTCGAGTTCCAGGGAGGGCTTGGGGCTGTTGCCCGGGGTGCAGGTGGTGACGGTCCCCAGTGCCTTGATGGTGAGGACGCCCGCGGTGAAGGTGACCTTGCCGCTCTTGCCGGGGGTGTAGGTGCCCGAGAGGTCGGTGATCTTGATGGGGGTGTTGGCGGGCACCGCCTCGGGGTTGGCGGCTCCGGAGACCGGCACGGACGCCTTCTCGGCGCCGTCGGCCAGGATGACGGCGCTCGGGCTCATCGCGCCCTTGCCGAGTTCGACGGGGCTGGACGAGACGCCCTTCTGGAAGGACATCGTCAGCTTGTAGCCGTCGCCCTCCCTGACCGCCTTGATGTCGATCGGTGAGACCGCCGACTTGTCCCCGATGGGGGTCTTGCAGTCGTACGCGACGTCGACGACGTCGGCGTGGGCCGCGGGGGCGGCCAGCAGGACCGCCGTTCCGGCCAGCGCGGAGGCCAGCGCGAGCGCGGTGGAGCGTTTGCGGTCGATCACCTTCGTCTTCCCCTCGGGCCACAAGTTACTGACGACACATCAGATTGGTGGCTCAAGGTACGCCGGGGGCCTTGAGGAGGGAAGACACGGGACAGGCCCGGATCCACGGCCTGAGGGCCGCCCGGATCCGGGCCTGTCGCTGCGTGATCGGGGGGTGGTTCAGGCGGCGCGGACGCCCCGCTGCCAGACCGCGGAGACGAGCGGCACGCCGGGCCGGTAGGCCAGGTGGACGTGGCTCGGCGCCTCCAGGAGGGCCAGGTCGGCGCGGGCTCCGGGGGTCACGACGCCCACGTCGGTGCGGCGCAGGGCCCGGGCCCCGCCGGCGGTGGCCGACCAGAGCGCCTCGTCCGGGGTCATCCGCATGTCCCGCACGGCGAGGGCGATGCAGAACGGCATGGAACTCGTGTACGAGGAGCCGGGGTTGCAGTCGGTGGACAGCGCGACGGTGGCGCCCGCGTCGATCAGGCGGCGGGCGTCGGGCCACTGGGCACGGGTGGAGAACTCGGCGCCGGGCAGCAGGGTGGCGACGGTGGTGCCGGCGGCCTGCGCGAGGGCGTCGACATCAGCGTCGGTGAGGTGGGTGCAGTGGTCGGCGGAGGCGGCCCCCAGCTCCACGGCGAGCTGTACGCCGGGACCGTAGGACAGCTGGTTGGCGTGGACGCGCGGGATCAGCCCGGCGGCGGCGCCGGCGGTGAGGACGGCGCGGGCCTGGTCGCCGTCGAAGGCGCCCTTCTCGCAGAACACGTCCACCCAGCGGGCGTACGGGGCGCAGGCCGCCAGCATCTCGCCGGTGACGAGGTCGACGTAGCCCGCCGGGTCCTCGGCGTAGTCGGGGGAGACGATGTGCGCGCCGAGGTAGGTGACCTCCTCGGTGTGCGCGGCGGCGATGCGCAGGGCGCGGGCCTCGTCCTCGACGGTGAGGCCGTAGCCGGACTTGGTCTCGAAGGTCGTGGTGCCCTGGCGGCGGGCCTCGTCGAGGTGGCGCAGCAGGTTGGCCTCCAGCTCGGCGTCGGAGGCGGCGCGGGTGGCGGCGACGGTGGTGCGGATGCCGCCCGCGGAGTAACTGCGGCCGGACATCCGGGCGTTGAACTCGGCGGTGCGGTCACCGGCGAAGACGAGGTGGGAGTGGGAGTCGACGAAGCCGGGGATGACGGCGCGGCCCTTCGCGTCGAACGCGGCGTCGGCGGCGGGGGCTGCGGCGGCCTCGCCGACCCAGGCGATCTCATCGCCGTCGATGACGAGGGCGGCGTTCTCGATCAGGCCGAGGGGGGTGCCGTCGCCGAGCGCGGGGTCGTTGGTGACGAGGCTGCCGATGTTCTTGATGACGGTGGTCGACGTCATGGGTTCCTCTCAGAGCGTGTGCGTTTCCCCTCCCCGCCCTTTCCCGCGACCGGGGGTCCACCCCGGCCCCGTACCGGGGAGCGGGGGAAGGGCGGGCAGGGGAACGGCCGAGCTATCCGCGGACGGCGGCGATGGCTTCGGCCAGGGCCGTCGCGACGTCCCCGACCAGGGTGTGGGCACCGTCGCGGACCACGTGGCGGCCGGCCACCACCGTGTGGCGGACGTCGGCGGCCGAGGCCGCGAAGACGGCCGTCTCGGCGCCGAGCCGCGGCAGCGGCCCCGCCGTGCGGACGGTGTCCAGCGCGATGGTCGTGAAGTCCGCGAGCGCGCCCGCCTCCAGGCGGCCCGCGTCGGGCAGCCCGAGAGCGGCGTGGCCGCCGTCCGTGGCCGCGGTGAGCAGCGCGTTCGCCGTCCAGTGGCCCCGGGTGCGGCTGGCCAGCCTCTCGTTGAGCTCCATCGCCCGGGCCTCCTCCAGCAGGTCGATCACGGCGTGGCTGTCGCTGCCGAGGGACAGCGGGCTGCCCGCGCGCTGGAGCCGTGCGGCCGGGCCGATGCCGTCGGCGAGGTCCCGCTCGGTGGTGGGGCACATGCAGGTGCCGGTGGCGGTACCGCCGAGCAGGGCGATGTCCTCGTCCGTCAGGTGCGTGTTGTGGACACCGGTGGTGCGCGGGCCGAGCACCCCGTGGTCGGCCAGGAGCCGGGTCGGGGTGCGGCCGTGGGCGGCCTGGCAGGCGTCGTTCTCGGCGGTCTGCTCGGACAGGTGGACGTGCAGGGGGGCCTGCCGCTCCTCGGCCCAGCGGGCGACGGTGCCCAGCTGGCCGGCCGGTACGGCCCGCACGGAGTGGATCGCCGCCCCGATCAGGGCGTGCTCGCGGGGCTTGAGGGCCGAGACGCGCTCCGCCCAGGCCTCGGCCGTCCCGTCGGAGAACCGCAGCTGGTGCGGGTCCGGGGCCGCGCCGAAGCCGGAGGAGAGGTACGCCGTGTCGAGGAGGGTGATCCGGATGCCCGCCGCGGCGGCCGCCTCGATCAGTGCCTCGCCCATGGCGTTGGGGTCGGCGTACGGGGCGCCGCCGGGGGCGTGGTGGACGTAGTGGAACTCGCCGACGTTGGTGATGCCGGCCAGGGCCATCTCCGCATACACCGCGCGGGCGAGCGCGAAGTACGTGTCGGGGGTGAGGTTCTGGGCGACCCGGTACATGACCTCGCGCCAGGTCCAGAAGGTGCCCGAGCCGACCTGGACCACCGAGCGCAGGGCCCGGTGGAAGGCGTGGCTGTGGGCGTTGGCCAGGCCCGGGACGGTCAGCCCGCGCAGCACCTCGGCCCCCGGCGGCGGGGCCCCGGCCCCGGTGCGCAGGGAGCCGATCCGCCCGTCGGCGGACACCTCGAGGGTGACGCCGGGCTCGACGTGGGCGCCGAGCCAGGCGTGCTCCAGCCAGTACGTCGTCAGCGGCATGCCAGGCCTTCCAGTACGTCGGCGAGGGCGAGCACACCGGCCACGCAGTCGTCCTCGGGGGCGAACTCCCGCGGGGAGTGGGAGACGCCGGTGGGGTTCCGTACGAACAGCATGGCGGTCGGGACGGCGGCGGAGAGGATTCCGGCGTCGTGTCCCGCCCCGGTGCCCAGCACGGGGACGGCCCCGCCGAGGATCCGGTTCATCTCGTCGCGCAGGGCGTGCTCGAACTCGACGACCGGGGTGAAGGACTCCCGGACGACGGCCAGGTCGACGCCGTCCTGGTCGGCGCGCTCGCGGGCGGCCTTCTCGACGGCCGTGACGACCGTGTCGAGGGTGGCCTGGTCGGCGGCGCGGGAGTCGAGCCAGCCGCGCACGAGCGAGGGGATGGCGTTGACGCCGTTCGGCTCGACGGCGATCTTGCCGAAGGTCGCGACGGCCCCGGCGAGGGCCGCCTCGCTGCGGGCGGCCAGGACGGTCGCCGCGTACGTGAGCATCGGGTCGCGCCGGTCCACCAGGCGGGTGGTGCCGGCGTGGTTGGCCTCGCCGCGGAAGTCGAACCGCCAGCGGCCGTGCGGCCAGATGGCGGACGCGATGCCGACGGAGTCCCCGGACAGGTCCAGGGCCCGGCCCTGCTCGACGTGCAGCTCGACGAAGGCGCCGATGCGGGCGAGGCGCTCCGGGTCGGCGCCGATGGCCTGGGGGTCGTACCCGGCGGCCTCCATGGCCTGGGGCAGGCTGATCCCGTCGGCGTCGCGCAGCTCGAACGCCTTCTCCTTGGTCAGCTGCCCGGCGGCGAGCCGGGAGCCGACGCAGGCGAGGCCGAACCGGGCCCCCTCCTCGTCACCGAAGTTGGTGATGGCCAGGGGCCTGGAGAACTCCGCGCCCCTCCTGCGGAGTTCGTCCAGGGCCGCGAAGGAGGACACCACGCCGAGGGGGCCGTCGAAGGCGCCGCCGTCGGGCACGGAGTCCAGGTGGGAGCCGGTGACGACGGCGTCACCGGCGAGGGGGTCGCCGAGCCAGGCCCACTGGTTGCCGTTGCGGTCGGTCTCGTAGGCGAGGCCGCGGGCCTCGGCCTGCTCCTGGAACCAGGTCCGGCAGTCGGCGTCGGCACCCGTCCACGCGTAGCGGCGGTACCCGCCGGACCCGGCGTTGCGGCCGATGGGCCGCAGCTCGTCCCACATGGTGTGGAACGAGGCCGCGGCCGCCGGGACGTCCTTGCTCACGCCGAGTCGCCTTCACGCATGGGGACGCGGACGCCGCGCTCGTCCGCCACCGACTCGGCGATGTCGTAGCCCGCGTCGACGTGGCGGATGACGCCCATGCCGGGGTCGTTGGTGAGCACGCGGCGGATCTTCTCGCCCGCGAGCTTGGTGCCGTCGGCGACGGTGACCTGGCCGGCGTGGATCGAGCGGCCCATGCCGACGCCGCCGCCGTGGTGGATCGAGACCCAGGAGGCGCCGGAGGCCACGTTCACCATGGCGTTGAGCAGCGGCCAGTCGGCGATCGCGTCGGAGCCGTCGAGCATCGCCTCGGTCTCGCGGTACGGGGAGGCCACCGAACCGCAGTCGAGGTGGTCGCGGCCGATGGCCAGCGGGGCGGCCAGCGTGCCGTCGGCCACCATCTCGTTGAAGCGCTCGCCGGCCTTGTCGCGCTCGCCGTAGCCGAGCCAGCAGATGCGCGCGGGCAGGCCCTGGAAGTGGACCCGCTCGCCGGCCATCTTGATCCAGCGGTGCAGCGACTCGTTCTCCGGGAAGAGCTCCAGCATCGCCTTGTCGGTCTTCGCGATGTCCGAGGCCTCGCCGGACAGGGCCGCCCAGCGGAAGGGACCCTTGCCCTCGCAGAACAGCGGGCGGATGTACGCCGGGACGAAGCCGGGGAAGGCGAACGCGCGGTCGTAGCCGGCCAGCTGGGCCTCGCCGCGGATGGAGTTGCCGTAGTCGAAGACCTCGGCGCCGGCGTCCATGAAGCCGACCATGGCCTCGACGTGCTTCGCCATCGACTCGCGGGCCCGCGTCGTGAAGCCGGCCGGGTCCTTGGCCGCGTACGCCGCCATGTCGTCGAAGTCGACGCCCACCGGCAGGTACGACAGCGGGTCGTGCGCCGACGTCTGGTCGGTGACGATGTCGATCGGGGCGCCTTCCGCGAGCATCTGCGGGAGGAGCTCGGCCGCGTTGCCGAGCAGGCCGATGGACAGCGGCTTGCGGGCGTCGCGCGCCTCGACCGCGAGCTGCAGCGCGTGCCGCAGGTTGTCGGCCTTCACGTCCAGGTAGCGGTGCTCGATGCGGCGCTCGATGGCGCGCGGGTCGACGTCGATGCAGATCGCGACGCCGTCGTTCATCGTCACGGCCAGCGGCTGGGCGCCGCCCATGCCGCCGAGGCCGGCGGTCAGGGTGATGGTGCCGGCCAGGGTGCCGTTGAACTTCTTGGCGGCGACGGCCGCGAAGGTCTCGTACGTGCCCTGGAGGATGCCCTGGGTGCCGATGTAGATCCAGGAACCTGCGGTCATCTGGCCGTACATGGTCAGACCGAGCTGCTCCAGACGGCGGAACTCCTCCCAGTTGGCCCAGTCGCCGACGAGGTTGGAGTTGGCGAGCAGCACGCGCGGCGCCCACTCGTGGGTCTGCATCACGCCGACCGGGCGGCCGGACTGGACGAGCATCGTCTCGTCCTGCTTGAGGGTGCGCAGCGTGCGGACCATCGCGTCGAAGGAACGCCAGTCGCGGGCGGCCTTGCCGGTGCCGCCGTAGACCACGAGCTTGTCGGGGTGCTCGGCGACCTCGGGGTCGAGGTTGTTCTGCAGCATGCGGAGGGCGGCTTCCTGCTGCCATCCCAGGGTGCTGAGCTCGGTGCCTCGCGCAGCGCGTACGGGGCGGGGTCCTGACATGGCGGTGCCTCCTCCGATGTTGGTCAATCCATTCACATCCTGACCGGCTGAATAGATTCAGTCAACAGCTGCGGGCCGACCCGCCGGGTGATTGGCTGGCGGACATGGCTGTCGAGACGCACACGGCGGCGGGCGCGGCGGACGCCGCGGCCCGCCGGGACCTGGCCGTACGGGCCGCCGTCGAGCAGGGCCTGGTGGGCGGGGAGGAGGGCGCGCAGCCTCTGGTCTGCCTGCTCGACGTCGCCGGCCTCCGGGCCTCCGCAACCGCCCTGACCAGCGCCTTCGCGGACGCGCTGGCTCCCGGCACGCCCGTGCTGCACACCTTCGCGGTGAAGGCGTGCCCGCTCGTGCCGGTGCTGCGGCTGCTCGCGGAGTGCGGCCTCGGCTGCGAGGCCGCGGGTCCCGGCGAGCTGGCGCTGGCCCTGGCGGCCGGTGTGGAGCCGCGGCGGACCGTCCTGGACTCCCCCGCCGAGACCGTGGCCGAACTGCGCGGGGCGCTGGCCCTCGGGATCGCCGTCAACGCCGACAACCGGCAGGAACTGCAGCGCCTGGACGAGCTCGTCGCCGCGGCCCCCACCGCGTCCCCGATCGGGATCCGGATCAACCCGCAGACGGGCGCGGGCGCCATCGACGCGCTCTCCACGGCCACCGCGACCTCGAAGTTCGGGATCGCACTGCGCGATGCGGGCGCGCGCGAACGGCTCGTGCGGGTCTTCCTGGAACGGCCGTGGCTGACCCGGCTGCACGTCCACTCGGGGTCCCAGGGCGTCCCGCTGCCGCTGATCGCGGAAGGGGTGCGGGAGCTGCACGCCCTGGCCGACGAGATCAACGCGGCGGCGGGGCGCCGCCAGGTCGACACCCTCGACATCGGCGGGGGCCTGCCGGTGAACTTCGCCTCGGACGCCGTGACCCCGACGTACGCGCAGTACGTGGCGGCCCTGCGGGAGGCCGTCCCGGGCCTGTTCGGCGGCCGCTACGGCCTGGTGACGGAGTTCGGCCGGTCCCTGGCCGCCAAGCACGGTCTGGTGCTCTCCCGCGTCGAGTACACGAAGACCACCGGTGGCCGCCCCATCGCGCTGACGCACGCGGGGGTCCAGCTGGCGACCCGTACGGTGTACGCGCCAGCGGCGTGGCCGCTGCGGATCCTGCCGTACGACGCGAAGGGCGCCCCGAAGACGGGCCCGCCCGTCGCCCAGGACATCGCGGGCCCGGCCTGCTTCGCGGGCGACCTGCTGGCCACCGGCCGGGAGCTGCCGGAGCTGGCCCCGGGCGACCTGATCGCCGTCCCGGACACCGGCGCGTACTTCTTCACGGCGCACTACGGCTACAACAGCCTCCCGCGCCCGGCGGTCCACGGCTTCACGACGACCCCCTCGGGCGCGGTCCGCTTCACCCTGGTCCGCCCGGCCCAGTCCCTGCCGGAGCTGACGGCCGAATCCGGAGCCGCCCACCGCGACGCCCTGCTCTGACCCCGCCGGCGGCAGGACACCCCTACTCCACGAACAGCCCGCGCGCCGCCGCCCGTGCGTCGAAGGCCTCCAGCCGCGCCTGCGCGTCCGGCAGGGCGTCCGCCATGGCCTCCAGCAGCACCCGCCCCAGCAGCATCGGCGCGCACGCCGTGTCGAAGGCCAGGCCGGTGCCGACCGGCGCCGGGATCAGCAGGTCGGAGGAGCGGGCCACCGGAGCGAAGGCCGAGTCGGCGACCGTCACCACCTGCAACCCCGCCTCCCGGGCGTGGTCGAGTGCCTCCGCCACCTCCCGCGGGTGCCGCGGCAGCGCGAAGCACAGCAGCGCCGAGGCCCCGGCCGCGGCGGCGGCGTCGATCCGGTCGGCCAGCATCGAGCCGCCCTCGTCGAGGAGCCGCACGTCGGGGTGCACCTTCGCGGCGAAGTACGCGAACCCGCGCGCCTGCGAGGACGCCGCCCGCAGCCCCAGCACGGGCAGCGGCCTGGATCCGGCGAGCACCCGGCCGGCCTCCTCGACCGGCGAGGGGTCGGCGAGCATGGCCGACAGCTGCCGCAGGTTCTCGATCTCGCCCTGGACGGCCTGCTGGTACTCGTTGTACGTGTCCTCCTGCGCGGCCACGGCGCGCTCGGCGGGAGCCACCTCGCGCAGGTGCCGGCGCAGCGCCGGATACCCGTCGAAGCCGAGCGCCACCGCGAAACGGGTCACGGAGGGCTGGCTGACCCCGGCCAGCTCGGCGAGCTCCACGCTCGACAGGAACGGCACGTCCGCCGCCCCGCGCACCATGCAGTGGGCGATCCGTCGCTGGGTGGGCGTCAGCCGGTGCCCCTCGAACAGCTTCTGCAGCCGCGCTGCCGGGCTGTCGCTCATCCCGACCCCTCCGTCCCCGTCGTTATTCAGTCACGGAGCACTTTGCATGCGGTTATGCAGCACGGCAAGCGGCGGACCGCTCCGCGAGACGGCCCGAGGGCCGAAAACCGGTGCGGAGACGGGCGGATACGGGCGGGCACGGGCACCGGCGCGGGGGCGGGTACGGGGGCTATCCCCCGTGCCCGGGCCGCCCCCCCGTTCCTACGCTGGGCGCATGGAGTCCCAGGAGCTGAAGAAGGAACTCGACGCGACGTTGGACGCCCGGCGGGAGCTGGGGCCGGAGTACGAGGCCGCACTCGTGGACTCCTTCGTCGAGAAGGTCGACACCCAGGTCCGGCGCCGGCTGGCCGAGGAACGCCTGGACGCCGCCCGCGGCGGCCGGGGCGGCGGGCCGTCGCCGCTGGAGGGCGGCTTCGGCGAACGCTTCGGCTTCGCCATCGTCTCGCTGGTCCTGGCGATCCCGCTGTCGGCCATCGGCGCCACGCAGGCGGGGTTCGGCGGGCTGCTGGTCGCCTGGGCGGGCGTCCTCGGCGTGAACTTCGTCCACGCGTCCAAGCACCTGCGCCCGCGGCCGCGCGAGCGGGCCGAATAGAGCGCCGGAAGCTGTGCGCGGGGACCGCCGCACCCTCGGAAGCCCGAGGGGCGGGACGACGGCGGTCCCCGCGAGGGACACGGGCCGGGTCAGGGCCGTCCGCGTCCAGGGCGTTCACGCGGTCCGGGAGCCGCTCCGGAAGTACGCCAACGCCGTTCGGTGGTGCCGGCCCGGAGCGGGTGCTCCCTGGCCGACAACCACCACTGTGCCGGAGCCGTGTTAAGCCGGTGCTGCCGTCACATGACGGGCCCGTACCTTTTGCGCGACGGGGCGACGGGGCGACGGGGCGACGGGACGTCACCACGGCACCACGGCACCGGCAGCGGCTACTTCGAGCCCTTGGCGAGGAACGCCAGCAGGTCCTGACGGCTCACCACACCGGTCGGCTTGCCCTCGACCAGCACGATCGCCGCGTCCGCCTCGCCCAGCACGGCCATCAGCTCGGAGACCGGCTCGCCCGAGCCGACCTGCGGCAGCGGGCGGCTCATGTGCTTCTCCAGCGGGTCGGACAGCGAGGCCTGCTTCGCGAACAGCGCCGCCAGCAGCTCCTTCTCCACGACCGAGCCGATGACCTCCGCGGCCATCACGTCCGGGTGACCGGCGCCGGGCTTGACGATCGGCATCTGCGAGACGCCGTACTCGCGCAGCACCTCGATGGCCTCGCCCACGGTCTCCTCGGGGTGCATGTGGACCAGGGACGGCATGGCGCCCTCCTTGTCCGCGAGCACGTCGCCGATGCGCGCGGCGGGGCCCTCCTCCTCCAGGAAGCCGTGACCGGCCATCCACTCGTCGCTGAAGATCTTGCTGAGGTAGCCGCGGCCGCTGTCCGGCAGCAGGACGACGACCACGTCGTCCGGGCCGAGGCCCTCGGCGGCCTTCAGCGCCGCGACGACCGCCATGCCGCAGGAGCCGCCGACGAGGAGGCCCTCCTCCTTGGCGAGGCGGCGGGTCATCTGGAAGGAGTCCTTGTCGGACACCGCGATGATCTCGTCGGTGACGTTCGGGTCGTAGGCGGTCGGCCAGAAGTCCTCGCCGACGCCCTCGACCAGGTACGGGCGGCCCGAGCCGCCGGAGTAGACCGAACCCTCCGGGTCGGCGCCGATGACCTTGACCTTGCCGCCGGACACCTCCTTGAGGTAGTTGCCGGTGCCCGAGATCGTGCCGCCCGTGCCGACGCCGGCGACGAAGTGGGTGATCTTCCCGTCCGTCTGCTCCCACAGCTCGGGGCCGGTGGTCTCGTAGTGCGAACGGGGGTTGTTCGGGTTGCTGTACTGGTCGGGCTTCCAGGCGCCGGGCTCGCGCGCAAGGCGGTCGGACACGTTGTAGTACGAGTCCGGGTGCTCGGGGTCGACGGCGGTGGGGCAGACCACGACCTCGGCGCCGTACGCGCGCATCACGTTGATCTTGTCCATGGACACCTTGTCAGGGCAGACGAAGATGCACTTGTAGCCCTTCTGCTGGGCCACGATGGCGAGTCCTACACCGGTGTTGCCGCTGGTGGGCTCCACGATGGTGCCGCCGGGCTTGAGGGCACCGCTCTGCTCGGCGGCCTCGATCATCCGGACGGCGATCCGGTCCTTAACGGATCCACCGGGATTGAAGTACTCGACCTTGGCAAGGACGGTGGCCTGCAGGCCTTCGGTCACACGGTTGAGCTTCACCAGCGGGGTGTTGCCGACGAGGCTGATCATCGAGTCGTGGAATTGCACCATGTTCTCCAGGGAGGGGACTCCACGGGTTCTCCGGGAGGTCCCGCCAGACTATGCGGAAAGGGATTGGCCGACCGGCAGTACGGGGCAGGTAGGTCATCGGGACCCGGCAGGAAGGGAAGGTGGCTGGAGGGGTGTCCAGGGCGAGGACGGCCCGCCGGATCGCGGCGGGCGCGGCGTACGGCGGAGGCGGACTCGGGCTGGTCGGGGTCGCCGCCGTGGGGCTGGTGCTGGCGGAGGTCCAGTTCGCGAAGCGGACGGTGGGCACCGGGCTCGGGGCGCCGCCGCGGGCCGACGGGCTGTACGGGAGCGAGTTCGCCGGGCCCGCGGGCTCCGGGCCGGGGCCGCTGCGGCTCGGCATGATGGGCGACTCCACGGCCGCCGGGCTCGGCGTGCGCCGGGCCAGGCAGACCCCGGCCGCGCTGCTGGCCTCGGGGCTGGCGGCGGTGGCCGAGCGGCCGGTGGAGCTGCGCAACGTGGCCCTCTCCGGGGCCATGTCCGACGACCTCGACCGGCAGGCCGGACTGCTCCTGGACGGGGGGCTGCCGCCGCCGGACGTATGCGTGATCATGATCGGTGCGAACGACGTGACGCGGCGGATGCCGCCGACCCAGTCGGTGCGCCACCTCACCTCGGCCGTACGCCGGCTGCGGCTCGCCGGCACCG
Organism: Actinobacteria bacterium OV450; assembly: GCA_001298555.1. Lineage (GTDB taxonomy): Bacteria > Actinomycetota > Actinomycetes > Streptomycetales > Streptomycetaceae > Streptomyces. The sequence goes on along the minus strand of LJCW01000076.1, from coordinate 43,320 downwards.
AGGTGGTGGTCGGGACCTGCCCCGACCTGGGCACCATCGAGCCGGTGTACCAGCCGCTGCGGTGGCTGGCCCGCCGGGTCTCGCGCCAGCTGGCCGCCGCCCAGACCATAGGGGTCGTCGCGCTGGGCGCCCGTACGGTCTCCATGGGGGACCTGCTGGGCCCCGAGTTCGCCGCCAACCCGCGCGAGATGTTCGGCCCGGACTCGTACCACCCCTCGGCGGAGGGATACGCGACCGCCGCCATGGCCGTGCTGCCGGCCCTGTGCGCGGCGCTGGCGCTGTGGCCGGAGTCCGACCGGCTGGAGGTGGCGCGGCACGAGGACATGCTCCCGGTGGCCAAGGCCGCATCGGCCGCCGCCGGGCAGGCGGGCACCGAGGTCACGCCGGCGCGGGGGCCGTGGGCCCTGCTGAAGCACCGGCGGCGTCGCCGGGTCCCGGCCGAGGACCTGGGCCCGGAACCCCTTCCGGACTCCCTCCCGGGGTCCCGGGTGGCCGGCACCTGACCCCGGCCCACCCCACCGGCACCTGCCCCCCGGCGCACCCCACCGGCCGCGGCGCCGCGCCCCGGAGCCCCGCCCGCCCGTCCACCGTCCCCGTGCTCCGGCCGGACCCGGTCCGCAAAGGGCCGGACGGGCCGAGAGCCCGGCCCGGCTCCGCCCGGCCCCGGGGCCGGGTGCGGCGGGTCCGGGGCGTGGGAACAGTGCGGGTGGAGGGCGTGTTGCACCCCCCGGAGCGACCGGCATCACACGCCGAAGCCGGTGACCTCGACCGTACGGGCCGGTAACTTCGCTTGCGGTCCCGCAACGAGCCGCAACTCACCCCCTTTGGAGCCCCGATGCCCGAAGCCGTCATCGTTTCCACTGCCCGCTCCCCCATCGGGCGCGCCGGCAAGGGGTCCCTCAAGGACGTCCGCCCGGACGACCTGACCGCCACGATCATCCAGGCCGCCCTCGCCAAGGTCCCGGAGCTGGACCCGCGCCAGATCGACGACCTGATGCTCGGCTGCGGTCTGCCCGGCGGCGAGCAGGGCCACAACCTGGCCCGCATCGTGGCCGTGCAGATGGGCATGGACTACCTGCCGGGCACCACGATCACCCGTTACTGTTCCTCCTCGCTCCAGACCTCCCGCATGGCGCTGCACGCCATCAAGGCGGGCGAGGGCGACGTCTTCATCTCCGCGGGCGTCGAGACGGTCTCCCGGTTCTTCAAGGGCTCCTCGGACGGCCTGCCGGACACGCACAACCCGCTCTTCGCCGACGCGGAGGCCCGTACCGCCGCCGTCGCCCAGAGCGAGGGCAGCGACTGGCACGACCCGCGCGAGGACGGCCTGATCCCGGACGCCTACATCTCGATGGGGCAGACCGCCGAGAACCTGGCCCGGCTCAAGGGCGTGACCCGCCAGGACATGGACGAGTTCGGCGTCCGCTCCCAGAACCTGGCCGAGGAGGCCATCAAGAACGGCTTCTGGGCCCGCGAGATCACCCCGGTCACCACCCCGGACGGCACGGTCGTCTCCACCGACGACGGCCCGCGCGCCGGCGTGACCCTGGAGGGCGTCCAGGGCCTCAAGCCCGTCTTCCGCCCCGACGGCCTGGTCACGGCCGGCAACTGCTGCCCGCTGAACGACGGCGCCGCCGCGCTGGTCATCATGAGCGACACGAAGGCGCGGGAGCTGGGCCTGACCCCGCTCGCCCGGATCGTCTCCACCGGTGTCACCGGCCTCTCCCCCGAGATCATGGGCCTGGGCCCGGTCGAGGCGTCGAAGCAGGCCCTGAAGCGCGCCGGTCTGACCGTCGGCGACATCGACCTGTTCGAGATCAACGAGGCCTTCGCGGCGCAGGTCATCCCGTCGTACCGGGACCTGGAGATCCCGCTGGAGAAGCTGAACGTCAACGGTGGCGCCATCGCCGTCGGTCACCCGTTCGGGATGACCGGTGCCCGCCTCACCGGCACGCTGATCAACAGCCTCCAGTTCCACGACAAGCAGTTCGGCCTGGAAACGATGTGCGTGGGCGGCGGCCAGGGCATGGCCATGGTCATCGAGCGCCTGAGCTGAGCCGGAGCTGCGGGTAGGGGTCGCCGCGAGGAACGAGCGGCGGCACCTGCCCGCAGCGGTGGCGAAGCTCAGCGCGTCCGCAGGAGCCGAGCGCCTGAGCTGAGCCGGAGCTGCGGGTAGGGGTCGCCGCGAGGAACGAGCGGCGGCACCTGCCCGCAGCGGTGGCGAAGCTCAGCGCGTCCACGGGAGCCGAGCGCCTGAGCTGAGCCTGGGCGTAGGCGCCGCAAGGGATCCGCTTGATCCCTTGCGGCGTATTGACGCCGGTTCCAATCCCGTCGCGGCCGATCTGTGACCGAATCTCCCCCAGGATGTGACTTTCGTCCTGGGGGTTTGACGTTTCCCCAGGTCAGGACGGGTTCACATCGTCCCGGTGTGACCAAAGCCCTGTCCAATTCGTGACGTAATGCACTGCACGCCATTCCCAGGTCGGGACACTCTGATGTAGGAAGTCGGGGGATCGAATCAATCAGGAGTTAGTCAGTGAGCGCCATGTCTCTTGCCCTGCTGCTGACCACGGCCGCCGCCGCGGCCGTGGGCGCTGCTGCGCTGCACGCCGTACACGGCCTGCGCAAGCAGGTGACGGCCCTCCGCGGTGAGCTGGCTTCGCCCGGCCACAGCCGCGGTGCGACCGTCCCGCACGCCCGCAGTGCCGTGCATTCCCCCGCCGCCGAGATACGGGCCGCCGTGGCCGAGGCCCTGGCCGAGGAGCGCGAGCGCGAGCTCGCCGAGGCGCGGGCCTTCTGGGCCGCGCAGGAGGCCCGTGACGCCGCCGACGCTCCGTCACTGCTGGGCGGCCTGCCCGGGCTGGGCGAGGACGTCCCCGGCGTTTTCCTGCCCCGTCAGGCGGACCTCGTGGGCCTGGAGCCGGTGCTCGGCGACGAGGCCGCTGCGGGAACCGCCCGGCCGGAGGCCGGGGGAGACTACCCCGAGGATTCGGCCGAGCTGGCCGCCGCGCGCCGGCGCCACCCCTCGCACCCCGACTTCGTACCGGTCCAGGCCCCGGCCCCGGGCGCGGACCACGAGCGCACGGTCTCGCGCCTGGAGGAGCTCGCGGAGGCCCGTACGGCCCTCGCGGACGTCCGTCCGGGCCCGCTGGGCACGCTGGACGTGTACGTCTTCACCGACGGCACCACGCTGTGCATGACCCCGGGCCACCGGGAGACGGCGGAGCGCCTCGCCGAGGCGCTGCGTTCGGGCACCGCGCCGGTGCTGCTGGGCGGCTCGGGCATCTCGGGCGCCTACGCCCTGACCTTCTCCTGCGGCGACGCCCAGGACCCGGACAACAACGTCTACATCCTCGCGGACCGCGTCATCGCGTCGCTCTGACCTCTGCCTGCTCGACCATCCGTACGGCCTCGTCCAGCATCTCGGACGGGGCCTTCGCGGTGTCCCGGGGGCTCGCGGTGTCCCGGGGGCTTTCGGCCGTTCCGCCGGCCGTGGCGCGCAGCGCTTCGGCGAGGTCGGTTCCGGCCACGGCCACCTGGTCCCCGACGACGAAGAGGCCCGCGTCGGGCATGTTCCGCGCCGGAGCCGCCCCCGCGCCCTGCTGCCCCGCCTCCAGCGCCTGGGCGCGTACCGAGAGTTCCCTGGCCAGCTCCAGCGCCTGGGCGGCGGCCCCCTGCCGCAGACGGCTCTGCGGCATGGCCCGCAGCCGGTCGGCGAAACGTTCCACGGCGGCGGTCAGCGGCGAAGTATCAAGCACCCGGCCGACCTTACGCGCCGTCCGGGCACCATTGCCAACGGGCGAACTCTCCGGCACGGTGGCGTGAAGAGAACAGCACAGCAAGGCGATACCTCCGGAGGCGCCCATGTCCGTAGAGTTCTCCGAGCAGACCCACCGGAACATGATCGACAGAATCCCCCTGACCACCGGTCGTGAAGTGTCCGACTGGCTCCGCACCGTGGACGACGGCCCCTCCCTCGTCCGGTTCGAGGAGAAGGTCAGCTGGCTGCGCGGCGCGCACGAGCTCTCGTACGGCCAGGCCAAGGCGATCATCCACGAGTACGACCTGCGCAGGGCGGCCCGCAAGTTCGGCTGAGCCCTCTACGTCCCGATCCCCCGGATCCGGGCCCTGTTCCCCCGGTCCCTGTTCCCCCGATCCCTGCTCCCGATCCCGTACCCCCTCCGAGACGCGGGAAGGCCCCGCGAGCGCTGAGCTCGCGGGGCCTTCCCATGGCGTCTGCCGGAGGCGTCTGCCGATGCGACTAGTCGTCGCCGGAGAGGATCTGGAACAGGCGCAGCAGCTCCAGGTAGATCCACACCAGGGTCATGGTGAGACCGAAGGCGGCCAGCCAGGCCTCGTCGCGCGGGGCGCCGTACGCGATGCCGTCCTCGACCTGCTTGAAGTCCAGGGCGAGGAAGCAGGCACCGAGGATGACGCCGACGATGCCGAACAGGATGCCGAGGCCGCCGCTGCGGAAGCCGAGGCCGTCGCCACCCGCGAACAGCGAGAACAGCAGGTTCGCGACCATGAGCAGCATGAAGCCCATGGCGGCCGCCATCACGAAGCCGTAGAAGCGGCGGGTGACGCGGATCCAGCGCATCTTGTACGCGAAGAGCACGGAGGCGAACACGCACATCGTGCCGAGCACGGCCTGGATGACCACGCCGGCGCCCAGGTAGGTGCTGGTGGCCGAGCTGATGACACCGAGGAAGAAGCCCTCGAAGGCCGCGTAGCCCATGATCAGCGCCGGGGAGGCCTTGCGCTTGAAGGTCTGGACGAGCCCGAGGACCATCGCGACGAGCGCGGCGCCGATGGCGATGCCGTACGACTTGTTGATGTTCGCCGGGTCGACGGGCAGGGCGATCCACGCGATCGTGGCCGTGAGGATGACCGTGCCGAGCGTCATGGCCGTACGGCTCACGACGTCGTCCATCGTCATGACGCCGGCGCGCGCGGGCGCCTGCGGCATGCCGGTGGCCACGTCGGTGGCGTAAGGATTCGTCGCGTACGGGTTGGTCCCGGCCTGCTGGTGCTGCGCGTCAAAGTTCGCGTAGCCCCCGCTGTCGCGGCTGAACCCCCGTCGCGAGAAGACCGGGTTACTGCTCCTCATCTCACTCCTCCATGGCCACGGTGCGCAGCCTTGCGACAAGAGTAATGCGTTAGCAAAAATCTGACCCTACTGCTCAGGGAGGATCTTTTCCCGTACCCGGGCCGGTTCCCCGTCCCGGGCGCGGGAAAACAACGTGGGCATCAGGAGGAGTGGGAAAACGCGACGGCGGGGGCGCCTTCGGGGCGCCCCCGCCGTTCGTGTGTCGCGCGGTGTGGACAGAGCGTTGTCGTGCCCGGAGCCGGACTCGAACCGGCACGGCCTAAGCCAGCGAGGTTTAAGCTCGCCGTGTCTGCATTCCACCATCCGGGCAGGGCGTAGCGGCTCCCGTACATAAGCACTGAACGCTGCGCCCGAGCCTATCCGGATCATCCCGGCCGCCAGTGGGTCGTCTATCCGATGTTGTCTGATTTTATTGGCGCTTGAGGGGCCGTCAGGCCCGAGAACACACGGTGGGCCCGTTACGGGCGGCGATCACCCCCGATGCGGGATTGACGGGATTTCGATGGCTCGCGCCACCCTCCCGCCACCCTCCCGCCACCCCGGGCCACCCCCCGGCCGTCCGGTCCGCCGCCGGGGCGTCCCCGAGCACCGCCGGGCCCGCCGTCATACCAGAGGAGGAGGCGGCCCGCCCCGCGATCAGACTCCAGTGGGCCTGGGAACGGGCACCGCGGCTGATCCCCGGCCGCGCGGGCCGGGCGACGATGGAAAGGTCCCGCCGATCAGCAGACCGCACGAGGTCCGCAGCCCGAGGAGCCGCTCCCGTGACCACCATGAACTACGCCCCGCACACCACCCAGGCCGTGGCCGCCCGGGCCACCGGCCTCTCCAAGGTGTACGGCCAGGGCGAGACCCAGGTGGTCGCCCTGGACAACGTCTCCGTGGACTTCGGCCAGGGCCAGTTCACCGCGATCATGGGCCCCTCGGGCTCCGGCAAGTCCACCCTGATGCACTGCGTGGCCGGCCTGGACACCTTCTCCGCGGGCTCCGTGCGCATCGGCGAGACCGAGCTCGGCAGCCTCAAGGACAAGCAGCTGACCCAGCTGCGCCGCGACAAGATCGGCTTCATCTTCCAGGCGTTCAACCTGCTGCCGACCCTGACGGCGCTGGAGAACATCACCCTGCCGATGGACATCGCGGGCCGCAAGCCCGACCAGCAGTGGCTGAACACGGTGGTCGACATGGTCGGGCTCTCCGGCCGCCTCTCACACCGCCCCACCCAGCTCTCCGGCGGCCAGCAGCAGCGCGTGGCCGTGGCCCGCGCCCTGGCCTCCCGCCCCGAGATCATCTTCGGTGACGAGCCCACCGGAAACCTGGACTCCCGCTCCGGCGCCGAGGTCCTCGGCTTCCTGCGCAACTCCGTCCGCGAGCTCGGCCAGACCGTCGTCATGGTCACCCACGACCCGGTGGCCGCCTCCTACGCGGACCGCGTCATCTTCCTCGCCGACGGCCGCATCGTCGACGAGATGCTCAGCCCCACCGCCGACGGGGTGCTCGACCGCATGAAGGCCTTCGACGCCAAGGGCCGCACCAGCTGAGGGACCGAACCGACCCTCCCCCGGCCCCGCTGACCCCCTCGACATCCTGGACTCCTCCACCATGTTCCGTACCGCCCTGCGCAACGTCCTCGCGCACAAGGCCAGGCTGCTGATGACGGTGCTCGCCGTCACGCTCGGCGTCGCCTTCGTCTCCGGCACCCTCGTCTTCACCGACACCCTCGGCAAGGCCCTCTCCGGCCAGTCCGCCAAGAGCTACGACCACGTCGCCGTCTCCGTGACCTCGTACGGCCAGGGCCGGGGCGACGACGGTCAGAAGGAGGGCGAGCCCGGCATCAGCCAGCAGACCCTCGACAAGGTCAAGACCGTCAAGGGCGTCGACACCGTCTCCGGCCGGATCTCCGGTTTCGCCGGCGTCGGCGACGAGAACGGCAAGCTGATCGGCACCGGCTGGGCCAACCGCGGCTCCAACTACGCCCCCGCGGCCGACGGCAAGGACCCCTCCTACCGCTTCACCGACGGCAACGGGCCCGCCGGCGCCGAGCAGATCGCGCTCGACAGGGAGACGGCGAACAAGGGCGGCTACAAGGTCGGCGACAAGGTCCGCGTCGCCAGCAACGGCCCGGTGAAGGAGTACACCCTCGCCGGTGTCTTCACCACCGACGACGGCCAGGTCAACGCGGGCGGCAGCCTCGTCCTCTTCGACACCGCCACCACCCAGAAGCTGTACCTCAAGCCCGGCTACTACCAGGAGCTCTCCGTCTCCGCCAAGGCCGGCGCCTCCGCCGACCAGCTGCTGGCCGACATCAAGCCGCTGCTCGGCGGCGACAAGCACACCAAGGCCCAGACCGGCGCCGAACTCGCCAAGGAGCAGGCCGACTCCATCAAGAAGCAGATGAGCGGCATGAGCACCATGCTGCTCGTCTTCGCCGGGATCGCGCTCTTCGTCGGCATCTTCCTCATCTACAACACGTTCACCATGCTCGTCGCCCAGCGGACCAAGGAGCTGGCCCTGCTGCGCGCGGTCGGCGCCAAGCGCGGCCAGGTCATGCGGTCGGTCTTGAGCGAGGCCCTGGTCGTCGGCGCGATCTCCTCCGCCATCGGCCTGGCCTGCGGCATCGGCCTCGCGATCGCCATGCGCTCGCTGATGGACTCGATGGACGCCAAGATCCCGGCGGGCGACCTGGTCGTCGCCCCGTCGACGATCGTCGCCGCCGTCGTCATCGGCGTGCTGGTCACCATGGTGGCCGCGGTGTTCCCCGCCTGGCGCACCGGCCGGATCCCCCCGGTCGCCGCCATGGGCAGCGCCCACCTGCCGGCCAGCTCGAAGTCCCTGCTCCTGCGCAACGTCTTCGGCTGCATCCTCGAACTGCTGGGCCTGGTCATGGTCCTGGGCGGGGTGTCCGTGGGCGGCGAGAACGGCCGCTACCTCATCGGCGGCGGCGCGTTCTTCCTCCTCATCGGCCTGATCGTGCTGCTCCCGCTGCTGTCCCGGCCGCTCATCGCCGCCGTCCGGCCGCTGCTGGAGAAGGTCTTCGGAGTCCCGGGCAAGCTCGCCGCGCAGAACGCCGTGCGCAACCCGCGCCGCACCGCCGTCACGGCCGCCTCCCTCACCATCGGCCTCACCCTCGTCACGTCCCTCTCGGTGCTCGGCATCACCATGGGCACGGCCGTGGACCGGATGAGCACCGACAAGATCAAGGCCGACTACAAGGTGTCCATGGCCATGGGCGGCGGCAGCCTCGACAAGAGCGTCGCCGAGACCCTCTCCAAGGCCAAGGGCATCAAGGCGGTCTCCCCGCAGTCGGCGTTCTCGCTGAAGATCGGCGACGAGTTCCGGGCCGCCTCCGGCGTCAACCCGGCCGCCATCGGCGAGATGCTCAACGTCGAGGTCGTCAGCGGCTCGCTGAGCAGCCTCGGCAAGGGCGAGGTCGCCGTCGCGGAGAAGACCGCGACGAGCCGGAAGCTGTCCGTCGGCTCGACCCTCCAGGTCGTGTACGAGGACGGCCAGAAGGGCTCGCTCAAGGTCGGCGCGGTCTACAAGGACCTGGAGGGCCTGCTCTCCCCGTACGTCGTCGACGACAGGATCCTCTCCGCGCACTCCGAGGAGCCGTACATCCCCGAGGTGTACGTCAACACCGCAGGCGGCGAGTCGAAGGCCGGCGAGAAGGCCGTCCTCGACGCCCTCGGCAACAACCCGGCGCTGTCCATCGCGACCAAGCAGGACATGCGCAACGAGATGGGCGGCATGATCAACACCGCCCTGAACATCATGTACGGCCTGCTCGGCATGGCCCTGATCATCTCGGTGCTCGGCGTGGTCAACACGCTGGCGATGTCCGTCTTCGAGCGGACGCAGGAGATCGGCATGCTGCGGGCGATCGGCCTCGACCGGAGCCGGGTCAAGAACATGATCCGCCTGGAGGCCGTGGTCATCTCCCTCTTCGGCGCGGTCCTCGGCATCGTCGTCGGCGTCTTCCTCGCCTGGGCGGTCGGCACCACCCTCACCAAGTCGGTGCCGGGCTACGCACTGGTCATCCCGTACGACCGGATCGGCGTCTTCCTGCTGCTCGCCGGTGTGGTGGGCGTGCTGGCGGCCATGTGGCCCGCCCGCAGCGCCGCCCGGCTGAACATGCTCACCGCCATCAAGACCGAGTAGGCGCGGCGTTTCACGGCAGGGACACGGTTCCACGGCAGGGACACGGAAGGGCCCCGGGGCACACGCCCCGGGGCCCTTCCCGTTCGTACGGGGTCACGCGTCCCAGGCGCGCAGCCGCAGCGGCAGCCCCGACCGGCCGGCCGGCCCCGGCTTCACGGCGAGGACCTGGTTGACGCCGAGCCGGCCGTGCTCGAAGCCCAGCGCCGACGCCGCCATGTACAGCCGCCAGACCCGGGCCCGCCCCGGCGAGGTCAGCCGCACGGCCGCCTCCCAGTGCGCCTCCAGCCGCGCCACCCAGGCGCGCAGGGTCAGCCCGTAGTGCTCGCGCAGCGCCTCCACGTCGCGGACCTCGAACCCGGCCCGCTCCAGCTCGCCCACGGTCGTGCCCAGCGGGGAGAGTTCGCCGTCGGGGAAGACGTAGGCGTCGATGAACTCGTCCACCCGGTAGGCCTCTTCGTCGGGCTCCGGCGGGCGCGCGATCTGGTGGTTGAGCAGCCGGCCGCCGGGGGCCAGCAGGGCGTGCAGGGTGCGGGCGTATTCGCGGTAGCGCTCGGCGCCGACGTGTTCGGCCATCCCGATGGACGAAATGGCGTCGTACGGGCCGTCCTTGACGTCCCGGTAGTCCTGGATCCGGATGTCCACCCGGTCGGCCAGCCCCTCCTCCGCGGCCCGCTTGCGGGCGTACACGGCCTGCTCGCGCGAGAGCGTCACGCCGGTGACGCGGGCCCCGTACTCCCCGGCCGCGTGCAGCGCCATGGAGCCCCAGCCGCAGCCGACGTCGAGGAGCCGCCCGCCGGGCTGCAGGCCCAGCTTCCGGCAGACCAGGTCGAGTTTGTCCCGCTGGGCCTCCTCCAGGGTGGCGCCGGGGCTCCAGTAGGCGCAGGAGTACACCATGGAGGGGCCGAGGACGTGCTCGTAGAACTCGTTGCCGACGTCGTAGTGGTGGCTGATCGCCTGCCGGTCGCGGCTCTTGCTGTGCGTCTGGCCGCCCCGGCGCCGGGCCTCCTCGGGGGGTGGTGCGGGCGCCGGCCACGGCCGGGCCAGGGCGACGAGGTCGCGCAGCGCCGCCCGGGCGTCCGGGTCGCGCAGCAGCGCGGGCGTCCCGGCGGCGCCGCCCGCCCGCTCCGGCAGGCGCGGCAGGTGCGGGCGCAGCGCACCCAGCTTGCCGAGGCCGGAGCGGCGGACCGCCTGCGGGGCCTCGGGGACGTCGGCGGGTCCCCGCTCCCAGAGCAGGCCGGCCACGCGGTCGAGCAGTTCGAACAGGTCGCCGTCCACGGTCAGGTCCCCGGCCACCCAGGCCCGGGCCAGGCCCAGTTCTCCCGGTCGCCACAGGACGCGGCGCAGGGCGCGCCGGTTGGCCAGCACCAGCGTGGGGCCGTCGGGCGGCCCGGCCTCACTGCCGTCCCAGGCGCGGATCCGGACGGGCAGGGGGGCGCCCAGCAGGGTCTCGGCAAGAGCGGCCAGCCGCGGCGCGGCTTCGGTCATCGTAGGCACCTCCGGAAACGATCCGACCCGACGCGACGGCCTACCCGTTTCCGGCTGCGCTCAATCGGGCGGGCACGCCGAAGGGGCCGCCCGCACCACGGATGGCGGGCGGCCCCTTCGGGGACGTGCTGGAGGTATTGCCGGTGGGACCCGGGTCAGGAGGCCTTGGCCTTGGCGGCCGGGGCTGCCGTGGCGGCCGGAGCCGGCGCCGGCTTGGCGGCCTCGTAGAACTCCTCGCGCGGGGTCTCCAGCGCACCGAGGGAGACGACCTCGCGCTTGAGGAACATGGCGAGGGTCCAGTCGGCGAAGACGCGGATCTTGCGGTTCCAGGTCGGCATGGCCATGCCGTGGTAGCCACGGTGCATGTACCAGGCGAGCCGGCCCTTGAGCTTGATCTTCGTCTTGCCCATGACGATCATCGCGACGCCCTTGTGGAGGCCGAGGCCCGCCACCGCACCCTTGTTGGAGTGCGAGTACTCGGCCTGCGGGAAGCCCCGCATGCCCGAGATGACGTTGTCGCCGAGGACCTTGGCCTGGCGCAGCGCGTGCTGGGCGTTCGGCGGGCACCAGGCGTTCTCGACGCCGGCCTTGCGGGCGGCGATGTCCGGGACCTGGGCGTTGTCGCCCGCGGCCCAGATGTAGTCGGTGCCCTGGACCTGGAGGGTCGGGGCGGTGTCGACGTGGCCGCGCGGGCCCAGCGGCAGGCCGTAGCGGGCCAGCACCGGGTTGGGCTTGACGCCGGCGGTCCACACGAGGGTGTCGGAGTCGACCTCGAGGCCGTTCTTCAGCACCACGTGGCCGTCCACGCAGGAGTCCATCGAGGTGTTGAGGTAGATCTCGATGCCGCGCGACTCGAGGTGCTCCTTGCCCCAGGTGCCGAGCTTGGGCCCGACCTCGGGGAGGATCTTGTCGGCCGCGTCCACCAGGATGAAGCGCATGTCCTCGCGCTTGATGGTGGTGTAGTACTTCGCGGCGTCGCGGGCCATGTCCTCGACCTCGCCGATGGTCTCCGCACCGGCGAAGCCGCCGCCGACGAAGACGAAGGTGAGGGCCTTGCGGCGGACGTTCTCGTCCGTCGTGGACTCGGCCTTGTCGAGCTGCTCGAGGACGTGGTTGCGCAGGCCGATGCCCTCTTCGACGCCCTTCATGCCGATGCCCTGTTCGGCGAGGCCGGGGATCGGGAAGGTGCGGGAGACGGCGCCGAGCGCGATCACCAGGTAGTCGAAAGGCAGCTCGTACGCCTCGCCGACGAGCGGCGTGACGACGGCGACCTTGCGGTCCTGGTCGATGCTGGTGACCCGGCCGGTGAGAACCTCTGCCTTGGGCAGCACGCGTCGCAGCGGGACGACGACGTGCCGAGGCGAGATGCTGCCTGCGGCCACTTCAGGGAGGAAGGGCTGGTAGGTCATGTACGAGCGCGGGTCGACGACCGTGACGGTCGCCTCGCCGTAGCGCATCTTCTTCATGATGCGCTTGGCTGCGTACAGGCCTACGTACCCACCTCCTACAACGAGGATCCTGGGACGCTCCGTGGTGCTCATGGAACGAGTATCCAGCACCCCAAGGGGTGATGCTCGTGAGCCCCTTCACAAGGTGACGGAAGGCCTCTGCTACACTGCGCGGCCCACGTGACCGAGGTCATGGCGCGAAATGGGAACCAGGGTGTAACGGGAGTCGTTGTTCACCTGCTCTGAACTGGCCTCCGGGCATGCAACCGGAGTAGACCACCGGGTTGGTGGTTACCTACCGAGGAGACCGGAGCCCGCCCCCGAATCGCACGAACACTCGCATGAAGGGGGTCTGCGCACCCCCGGAACCCCCCGAAGGGCCCTTCCCGCGGCCCATCAGGCCTCTTTTCCTTGTGAAGAACTTCACGAACTTTCTGTGGCCGAGGGGACCTAAGACCCCCGTAAGGGCCCCTGAAGGCCCTTCACGCCCCCCTCCGGGCCGGAAAACACGACGGCGGCGCCCCCGTGACCCACCGGGACGCCGCCGTTCACAGGGCGGGCTCAGGACCGCAGGCGGTCCGCCTCGACCTCTTCCGCGGTCTTGATCGCGATTCCGTCGAGGATGTCGTGCTCCGAGACCACGACCTCCGCGGCTCCGGTCCGCTCCATGATCGCGAGCAGCACGAGGGCTCCCGCGCCGATCACGTCCACCCGGCCCGGGTGCATCACCGGAATCGCCGCACGTTCGGCGTGCGTGGCCGTCAGCATCCGCTCGCTGATCTCCCGCACCGTCTCGTACGGGATCCGCGCGTGGTGGATCTCCGAGGAGAGGTACTCCGGCAGCCCGAGGGCGATCGCCGCGACCGTGGTCACCGAGCCGGCCAGGCCGACCAGCGTGCGCGCCTCGGCCAGCGGGACCGTCTGCGCGGCCAGGTCCAGCGCCGCCTCGACGTCGGCCCGTATGGCGGCGATCTGCTCCGCGGTCGGCGGGTCGGTGACCACCCCGTCCACGACCAGGTGCCGTTCGGTCATCCGGACGCAGCCCACGTCCACCGAGCGGGCCGCCCGTACGTGCTCCTCGCCGACCACGAACTCGGTCGAACCGCCGCCGATGTCCACCACCAGGAACGGCCGCTCCAGATGGTCGTGGGCGACGAGCTCCCGGGTGGCGCCGGTGAAGGAGAACTCCGCCTCCTGGTCACCGGAGATCACCTCGGGCTCGACGCCCAGGATCCCGAGGACGCCCTGGACGAACTCGTCCCGGTTCTCGGCGTCGCGGGAGGCCGAGGTCGCCACGAACCGCACCCGCTCGGCACCGAACTCCTCGATCACCGCCGCGTACTCGCGGCAGGCCGCGAAGGTCCGCTCCAGCGCCTCCGGGGCCAGCCGCCCCGTCTTGTCCACGCCCTGGCCCAGGCGGACGATCGTCATCCGCCGGTCCAGCTCGACCAGCTCGCCCGTGGCCGGGTCGAAGTCCGCGACGAGCAGGCGGATGGAGTTCGTACCGCAGTCGATGCCGGCGACGCGGGTCACGCGTCCGGCTCCTGCTGCTCCGCCGCCTCCGGCTTCGGGGCGCACGGCGTGACGCAGGCGCCCTTGGCCCACCACTGCGGCAGCATCGCCAGGGCCTCGTCGCCGAACGGGTTCACCCCGGGGCCGGCGGCCAGCGAGTGACCGACCAGCACGTGCAGGCACTTCACCCGGTCCGGCATCCCGCCGGCGCTCGGGAAGCCCTGGAGCACCTCGATGGCGTCGCGGCGCCGGATGTAGTCCTCGTGCGCGGCCTGGTAGGCGGCGGCGAGCTCGGGGTCCTCGGAGAGCCGGGCCTGCATCTCCTTCATCACGCCGTTGGCTTCCAGCGTGCCGATCGCGGAGGCCGCGCGCGGGCAGGTGAGGTAGTACAGCGTCGGGAAGGGCGTGCCGTCGGGAAGCCGCGGGGCGGTCTCCACCACGTCCGGCTGACCGCAGGGGCAGCGGTGGGCGATGGCGCGCAGCCCGCGCGGCGGGCGGCCGAGCTGCTGCTGGAACGCGTCGATGTCCGCGTCGGTCGGCTCGGTCCGGTCGGTCTGGGGCGGGGGCGTCTGCATGCCTGGAGGAAGTCTCTTCGTTCTCGTGGATGGGTGCGGGTGCTCGTCACTCGCCGGGGCGGTCGGCCTTGTCGACGCCGTCCCAGACGTTCGAGTACCACGGCCGGTCGGATCCGGCCGCTCCGGTGCGGTGCCGCTCGGCGGCCCCCGCCCCGGGGTCGGTCATGATGTAGCTGATCTCGCCCGGTCGGACGAAGTGCAGGTGCTTGCGCGCCTGCTGCTCCGCGTACGCGTTGTCCTGCCAGCGGGCCTTTTCGTCGCGGAGGCGTTCGAGGCGCCGGCTCGCGGCCTCGGCGGCCCGCTGCTGCTCCGCGATCTCCGACCGCTGGGAAACGTACTGGCGCATCGGGTACGCGAGGGCGACGACAAGCGTACAGAGGACGAGCACCAGGAGCGCGGCCCGGCCGGTGAGCCGGCTGCGGCGGACCTGGCGGCGCGACTGCGAGCGGTAGACGTGGGCTGCGGTCCGCTCGCCGAGCTGCTTGAGCCTGGTCGCGGTGGAGAAGGTGGAGAACCGATCCCCTTTCCCGGCCATTGACCCCGCCTCCCCTTATGTACGCGCTACGCAATACGTCCCCGCACACGGTACGGGACCGAGTGCGGGGACGTACGGAAGGCGGGAGGGGCAAGAGCGTGATTGCCCCGTCCCGTGCCTGCCGGCTGCCTGCTGGGTGCTCTTGGTTCGCAGGGCGGCCGTGCCTACTGGTTCGCAGGGCGGCTGTGCCTACTGGTTCGCAGGGCGGCTGTGCCTACTGGTTCGCAGGGCGGCTGTGCCTACTGGTTCGCAGGGCGGCTGTGCCTACTGGTTCGCAGGGCGAAACCGCGGGAAGGCCGAGCGGCCGGCGTACACCGCGGCGTCGTCGAGGATCTCCTCGATGCGCAGCAGCTGGTTGTACTTGGCGACGCGGTCCGAGCGGGCCGGGGCGCCGGTCTTGATCTGACCGCAGTTCACCGCGACGGCGAGGTCGGCGATGGTGACGTCCTCGGTCTCGCCGGAGCGGTGCGACATCATGCACTTGAAACCGTTGCGCTGGGCCATCTCGACGGCGTCGAGGGTCTCGGTCAGCGAACCGATCTGGTTCACCTTCACGAGCAGGGCGTTGGCGGAGCCCTCCTCGATACCGCGGGCCAGGCGCTCCGGGTTGGTGACGAAGAGGTCGTCGCCGACGATCTGGACCTTGGCGCCGAGACGGTCGGTGATGGTCTTCCAGCCGGCCCAGTCGTCCTCGAACAGCGGGTCCTCGATGGAGACGAGCGGGTACGCCTCGACGAGCTCGGCGTAGTAGTCGGTCATCTCGGCGGCCGAGCGGGACTGGCCCTCGAACTCGTACTTGCCGTCCTTGTAGAACTCGGACGCGGCGACGTCCAGCGCGAGCGCGATGTCCTTGCCCGGGACGTAGCCCGCCTGCTTGATGGCCTCGATGATGAGGTCGAGCGCGGCGCGGTTGGACTCCAGGTTCGGGGCGAAGCCGCCCTCGTCACCGAGACCGGTGGACAGGCCCTTGGTGTGCAGGACCTTCTTGAGGGTGTGGTAGACCTCGGCACCCCAGCGCAGCGCCTCGGAGAAGGACTCCGCACCGATCGGGGCGATCATGAACTCCTGGATGTCCACGTTGGAGTCGGCGTGCGACCCACCGTTGAGGATGTTCATCATCGGAACGGGCAGCAGGTGCGCGTTCGGACCGCCGAGGTAGCGGAAGAGCGGGAGGTCCGAGGCCTCGGACGCGGCGTGCGCGACGGCGAGGGACACGCCGAGGATGGCGTTGGCGCCGAGCGAGCCCTTGTTGTCGGTGGCGTCCAGGTCGAACATGGCCTGGTCGATCAGGCGCTGCTCGGTGGCGTCGTAGCCGACGAGCTCCGGGCCGATCTGCTCGATGACCGCGAGGACGGCCTTCTCGACACCCTTGCCCATGTAACGGTTGGGGTCACCGTCACGGAGCTCAATGGCCTCGAAGGCACCGGTGGAGGCGCCGGACGGAACTGCAGCACGGCCGGTGCTGCCATCGTCGAGGCCCACCTCGACCTCGACCGTGGGGTTGCCTCGGGAGTCCAGGATTTCCCGGGCTACGACGACGTCGATGGACGGCACGAGCATCTCCTTCTGGGATGTGACGCTGGGTGTGCGGCGGCATGTCAGGCCGTGGAATGGCCTCGCCGCCTAGAGCCTAACCGGCTCCGGGCGCTCGGCCGGCCGACCGCCCGCCTCCTGGGACGAAAAAGGGCCCGAATACCCGCCTTCCAGGACATACGACCCTTGATCATCAGCGTCTCGGCCGGATTCCGGGCCGTCCGGAACGGCCTCGGGCCGGGTGCCGACCGCGACCGGAGCGGGAAGACACCACCGCCCGGCGCGTGAGGGGAGACGCGCCGGGCGGTGGGGATGTCACGTGCCGTGCACGCTTGTGCGGTTGTTCACCGCAGGATTCAGCCGAGCTTCAGCATCTGACCCGGGTAGATCAGGTCGGCGTCCGAGACGATGTCCTTGTTGAGCTCGAAGAGCTTCTCCCAGCCGCCCTTGACGCCGTTCGCCTCGGCGATGGTGCCCAGGGTGTCGCCCGCCTTGACCTCGTACGAGCCGTTGCCGGTCTTGATGACCGGCGCCTCGGCGCGCTCGGAGCGGGTGGTCGGGGCCGGGGCCTCGGCGCGCTTCGGCGTCTCCTTCTTCGGCTCGGCCTTCTTCGGCTGGGCCTGCTTGGTCTCGGTCTTCGTCTCCACCTTCTTGGTGGTCTCCGCGGCGCCGCCGCCGGCGTAGGAGGAGTTGGACAGACCCTTGCCGCAGACCGGCCAGGCGCCCTTGCCCTGGCCCTTGAGGACCTTCTCGGCGATGGCTATCTGCTGCGACTTGGAGGCCTGGTTGGCCTGCGCGGCGTACGCCTTGCCGCCGTAGGCGGCCCAGGTGGAGGACGAGAACTGCAGGCCGCCGTAGTAGCCGTTGCCGGTGTTGATGGACCAGTTGCCGCCGGCCTCGCACTGGGCGACGCGGTCCCACTCGGACGCGGTGGCGGCGGAGGCGGAGCCGGCCGCCATCAGGGGCGCGGCGACCGCGACGCCGGCGACGCCGGCGAGCGTGACGATGCGGGTGGTGCGCTCGATGGCCGTGGCGCGGCGGTGCTTGCCCTTGCCGGAAAGCAGCATGGAGTTCTCCTCACCGACGCCTGCGAGGTGAGCTGTCGGGTTCGGGCGGATGAGTGCCCGGCCGTGCGTCGTGGCGCACGACTTAACCCCTAGCCGTTCCCGTCCGTCTCTCAACGGCCGGTCCCGGCGCCTACCTTGGTTCCCCCGCTCCTGCCTTCGGCGCTTGACGCGACGACTGTTCCCTCCGTCCGCCGGCAGGATTCGGCGATGCGGTCGAAGGAGCCCGCGGTGGCGGGCGAATCAGAAGGTAGACAGGTCCCTCCCCGATGTTCAACGAGGAACACCGGGGAGAAACGGGCCCTACTTGCGCTCTCCTTGTGGGCATTTGCGCAGGTGAGGGCGGGGTTTGCGGAAGGCGGCAGGCGGGACACGCCAGTTGACCGGAAGAGACACATGTCTCACTTGCAGATAACGGACATTCAACTCGTTCCGGGTGTCCGAAGTGCCGCTATTCCTAACTTAGATCCAGATTCTGACCGGGCTTGATCAGATTGGCGTCATCCCCGATGACCTGCTCGTTGGCCGCGTAGAGCGCGTTCCAGCCGCCCTTGACCTTCTTGGCGGACGCGATGGTCGCCAGGCTGTCGCCCTCCTTGACGGTGTACGAGGGGTCCGCCGCCGCGCCGGGGGACGCGGGCGCCTCGACGGCGGGCGTGCCACGGTGCTTGCCGGTGCCGGAGACGTCCGGGATGCCGGCCGGGTCGCCGGAGGCGGCCGGGGCGCCCTGGGTGGTCGGGGTCGCCGGGGCGGCCGGGGTGACCGGGGCGTTCGGGTCCGTGGTGCCGGCGGGGGCGGTCGGGGTCGTCCCCGGCGTGGTGGGCGTCGTCGGGAGCGTGGGGGTGCCCGGGGTCGCGGTCGGGTCGCCCGGGAGCACCGGGGCCGTCGGCGACGTGGACGGCGCGTCCGGCTCGGGCATGACGGGCAGTCCGCTGTTCGGTGCGAGCGGCGCCGGCGGCAGCGTGAAGACGGGGGACGGACCGTGGGTCGGGGCGCCGAAGTCGGTCGCCTTCGCGCCGGAGCCGCCCTTCGGGACCGAGGCGTCGGGGCGCGAGGCGCTCGGGGCGACGGGAGCGAGGGTGCCGGGCAGGCCCGGGTCGACGGACGCCGCGGGGGCCTGCTGGGTCAGTCCGGCCGATTCCGAGCACTGGCCCCAGGCCTGGGGGCCCTGGCTGCCCAGCACGCGCTCGGCGACGGCGATCTGCTGGGAACGGCTGGCGAGGTCGGGGCGCTCGGCGAACTCCTGGCCGCCCGAGGCGTTCCACTGCTCCTGCGTGAACGAAAGTCCGCCGTAGGACCCGCTGCCGACGTTCGCGCTCCAGGAACCACCGCTCTCGCACTCGGCGACCTTGTCCCACGTCGAGGTGTCGGCCGCGCTCGCGCCGGTGGCGGCGAGCAGCGGCAGCGCCAGCGCGGAGCCTGTGACTCCGGCGGTGACGACTATCGCGGGTACCTGGCGGGGGCGTCTGTGGCGGCCGTTCCCGGAACGCATGAGCTGCACCTTTCGCATAACGGCTGGGTAACGGCAGAACCTAGCCTTGTTGGCATGCAAGTCACAACTCTTGGCGTGCGCTGACTTCCGGTCAGGGGACGTTCAGGCGTTTCGAGGTGCGAACCGGACAGGAAGAGTGCGCAGGCCACGCATGATCAGACCGCCGCGCCAGCGAAGCTCGTTGGGCGGAACAGCGAGTTCCAGATCGGGCAGACGCGTGAGCAAAGTCGCAAGCGCCGTCTGTCCTTCAAGTCGTGCGAGCGGAGCACCCAGGCAGTAGTGGATGCCGTGTCCGTACCCGAGGTGCTGGTTGTCGGCGCGGGAGAGGTCGAGGGCGTCCGGATCGGCGAACCGCCCGGGGTCCCGGTCGGCCGCGGCGAGCACGACGAGAACCGGATCCCCCGCGGCGACGTCCTTGTCCCCGAGGGTCAGCGGCTCGGTGGCGAACCGCCAGGTGGCCAGCTCCACGGGGCCGTCGTAGCGCAGCAGCTCCTCGACGCCCGTCTCCAGCAGGCCGCTCTCCCCTGCGGCGAGGGAGTCCTGGAGGCGGGTGCGCTGGTCGGGGTTCATGAAGAGGGAGTGGACGCCGTTGCCGATGAGGTTGACGGTCGTCTCGAAGCCGGCGAAGAGCAGGATGAAGGCCATGGCGGTGGCCTCGGCCTCCGTCAGGTGGTCGCCGTGGTCGCTCGCGCGGATGAGGTCCGAAATCAGGTCATTGCCCAGATCATCCCTTTTGCGGTGGATGAGTTCGCCGAGATAGGTCCGCATCTGCTTCACGGAGCGGGCGACCCCGCCGCGCGGACCGCCGCCGTGGCGGATCATCATCCCGGCCCAGTCGCGGAAGTCGTCCTGGTCCTCGCGCGGTACGCCGAGCATCTCGCAGATGGCGTAGATGGGGAGCGGGAACGCGAACTCGTGGATGAGGTCCGCTTCCCCCTTGCTCGCGAACCGGTCGATGAGGTGGTCGGTCAGCTCCTGCACCCGCGGGGCGAACTCGGCGACCCGCCGCGGGGTGAACGCCTTCGACACCAGCCGCCGCAGCCGCGTGTGGTCCGGCGGGTCGATGTTGAGCAGATGGGTCATCAGCTCCGCCTTGCGCTCGCCCGGAATCCCGGTCTTGCCCTTGGCGTGCGCCGGCTCGGCGTGGTGCGCCGGGTTCTTGCTGAGCCGCTGGTCGGCGAGGGCCTGGCGGGCGTCGGCGTACCGGGTGACCAGCCAGGCCTCGACCCCGCTCGGCAGCTTGGTGCGGTGCACCGGGGAGTGCTCGCGCAGCCAGGCGTACGCGGGGTACGGATCGGTCGCGAACTCCCAGTCGAACAGGGTCGGGCCCTGGGGAGGAGTGCTGTCTGCGGGGGCTGCGGAGGTCGGCTCATGCACCCGCTGACCGTATCCCGCGGGCCGGCCGTCGCCCCATATGGGGTGTTCGCCGCGGCTGTCCGTAGATCCGCCCTCCCTTGACTCCGCGCTGTCCGGCGTTCCTACTTTCGGTGCTGTGGACGTGAGGATCTTGAAGAGCAGCTTCGCGGTGGCGGAGAGACGGGCCGAACACGCGGTCAAGTACTTCTACACCCACCTCTTCTGGCACAACCCCGGGATCCGTGAGCTCTTCCCGGCCTCCGCCCAGGACATGGAGCGCCAGCGCGACCGGCTGTTCGCCGCGCTCACCCACGTGGTCGCCCGCCTCGGCGACGAGAGCCTCCTCCCCTATCTCCACGCCCTCGGACGCGACCACCGCAAGTTCCGCGCCCGCCCCGAGCACTACGCCGCCGTCGGCGCGAGCCTGCTCGCCGCGCTCGCCCGGACCTGCGGCGACGCCTGGACCCCGGCCGTGGAGAAGGCCTGGTCCGAGGCCTACCAGGTGATCGCCGACGCCATGATGGCCGGGGCCGCCGCGAGCGAGGACCCCCCGTGGTGGGACGCCGAGATCGTCCGCCACCTCCGGTACGGGCAGGACACGGGGGTGCTGACCCTGCGCCCGCACGCCCCCTTCCCCCACCGGCCCGGCCAGTACGTGAGCGTGAGCAGCCCACGGGTCCCGGCGGCCTGGCGCACGTACTCCATCGCCAACGCCCCCCGCCCGGACGGCACCCTCGACCTGCACGTCAGCCGCGTCCGGCACGGCCGGCTGAGCACCGCCCTGGTCCGCGAGGCCCGCCCCGGCGAGATGCTGCGGCTCGGCCCGGCCTCCGGGCAGCTGACCCTGCGCCGCGCCGGCCGCCCGGTCAGCCTCATCGCGGCGGGCACCGGCTGGGCGCCGATCCGGGCCCTGCTGGAGGAGCTCGCCGGACAGCCCCCCGATCAGGACGTACGGCTCTTCGTCGTCGCCCGCGACGCCGCGCACCTCTACGACCGCCCGCTGATCGACGAGTACGCCGCCGCCTTCGGCTGGCTCGGCGTCACCTACATCACGCCCGCCCCGGGGCAGCACCGCGACCAGGCCACCGCGCGGCTCGCGACCGCGCTCGGCCACCGGGCCCGGTGGCCCGATCAGGACGTCTACCTCAGCGGACCGCCGCCGTTCGTCGAGCAGACCGTGGACCTGCTGGAGGGGCTGGGCGCCCCGCCCGGCCGGATCTTCCACGACGGTGCACCCGCCGCCGGCACCGGGCACGGCCCGAACGGCCGCCCCCTGGGCTTCGGGGAGTGGTTCCTCAGCCGTCCCGCACCGCACTGGCACGACCCCTCGGGCCGCGCGCCCCGGGCCTGACCGGGTCCTGCGGCGCGGCGCCGCGGATCACCCCCCGCCGAGCGCAGCGCCGCGGATCACGCCCCGCCGTCCTCCTGGCCGTCGTCCTGGCCGTCGTCCTGGCCGTCGTCCTCGCCGTCGCGTTCGCCGCCGTCCCCGCCGAGGCCCTCCGCGGCGCGGATCGCGTCCCGGTAGACGCGGGCCGCGGCCCGCAGCGCGGTCTCGGGGTCGGTCCCGGCCGCCTCGGCGCGCGCCGCCAGTTCCAGCAGCTCGTACCCGACGCCCTCGCCGCGGGGCAGCTCCACGGGCACCCCGGCCGAGCGGACCCGGCCGGCGAGCTTGGCCGCGAGCGCGAGCCCTGGCTGGCCCAGCGGGACCCCGTCGGTGACCGACTCCCGCTGCTTCTCGACCGCCTTGGTGCGCTGCCAGTGCGCGTGGACGTCCTCCGGGGTCAGCGCCTCCGCGTCCCCGAAGACGTGCGGATGCCGGTGGATCAGCTTCTCGACGAGGCTGCCGGCCACGTCGTCGACGGAGAAGGGCCGGTCGGGGTCCTCCTCGGCGATGCGCGCGTGGAAGACCACCTGGAGCAGGACGTCGCCGAGTTCCTCGCGCAGCGCCTCGCGGTCCCCGTCCTCGATGGCCTCGACGAGCTCGTACGCCTCCTCGATCGCGTACTTGACGAGGCCCTCGTGGGTCTGGCGCGAGGTCCAGGGGCATTCGCGGCGGACCCAGTCCATCACCTGGACGAGGTCGAGCAGGCGCGCGCCGGGCAGGTCGTAGGAGCCGGGCAGCAGTTCCAGGTCGGGCATCTCGACGCGGCCGGAGCCGGCCAGCCGGGCAAGCCCGTCGGTGAGCCGCTGGTCTCCCTCGCCGCCCGGGATCACCACGACCGTGCGGCCGCCGGCGCAGGCCTCGACGAGCTCGCGCGCGTCCGGGGTCTCGTGCACGACGTCGACGCCCGCCTCGCGCAGGTACGGCAGCTGCGGGTGGCCGGGGTCGGCGCACAGGACCCGGTCCGCGGCGTGCAGGGTCTGCCAGGCCGGCCAGGACAGCAGGCCGGGGGCGACCCGGTGGCTGGCGGTCAGCAGGACGATCCGGCCGACGGCCGGTGCGTCGGCGGGGGGGGGGGGGGGGGCGGGTTCGGCGGCGTGGTCGTTCACCCTCCGAACCTACCTCCTCCCCCGGACGGCTCAGGCTCCGGCGGGGGCCTGCTCGGGCCGGGTCCGCTGGACGATCCAGGGGGTGTCCTGGTCACCGAGCACGATCTGCTGCGCGTCCCAGACGCCGTAGCGCGGGTTCACCTCGATGTGCAGGGCCTTCGCGGCGGAGGCGAGCTTCTCGACGGCCTTGTCCTGGCTGCCGTAGTGGTCGAACAGCTTGTCGCGCAGCAGCTTGAAACGGGCGTCGGCGTCGAGCTGGCCGGGCGCGAGCTGGGCCTGTTCCAGCGCCGCCGCGGCCAGCTTCTCCCTGCCGCCGGCCTTCTCCAGCTGGGCCTTGCGGAAGTCCTGGACCTCCTTCTCGCTGACGCTCACGCCCGCGTCCTCGGCGGCGCGCTCCAGGACGACCGTCTGGATCATCTTGTTCAGCTTGATGCGCTCCAGACCGGGCGAGGCCTGGATCAGCTGGGCGGCGGTCGGCCCGGAGTCGTTCTGCGCCGCGCGGACCTCGCCCACCTGTGCCTGGAGCGCGGAGGTGGTGATCCGTTCGCCGCCGACGACGGCCGCGGTACCGGCGCGGGCCTGGCCCGAGCAGGCGGACAGCAGGGGGGCCGCCACGAGCAGGGCGGCGGAGACGGAGAGCGCTGTGCGACGGTGCAAAGGAGCCTCCAGGGCCGGGAGATTGTGCGTCGGTGCACAGGGGGTGTCCTGTCGACCAGGCCGGGCCCGCGACGCCCGGCCTGGTCGACAGGACATCCCCGAAGGCCGTGCGGTGATCGATGGTATGCAGTCACGGTGATCCGAGCCACTGCTTCGACCAACGATTCCCGGGGTGTTGGGGTACGCGTCCGTTGATGTCACGGTCATTCCGTGGCCACCCTCCGGTCCACCGGTGGTGCCACAGTCGGCCCACCATGTCGACACCGCACCGCTCGCCGCGCCGCCGGAGCCTGTCCGGCTCCGCCCTCGCCGCCCTGATCACGGTGGTGGCCGTGTGCACCGGGGACGCGGTCGCCCGCGTGTTCCCGTACGGGCACCGCCACCGCAGCATCAACGACCTCGGCAATCAGTTCGTCCCCTTCCACGCCCACCTGTGGGACCTCCTGCACGGGCGGGCGCAGGGCGGTCTGCTGTTCAACTGGCAGTCGGGCTACGGCACGAGCTTCCTGCCCGACTTCGGCACCTACCTCTCCAGCCCGTTCGCGGTGCTCGTCGCCCTCTTCCCGCGCGAGGACGTCGACCTCGCGGTGTACGCGGTCACCGTGCTGAAGACGGCCGCCGCCGCGGCGGCCATGGTGTGGCTGCTGCGGACCCAGCGCCGCGGGCCGTGGTGGGCGGCGGCCCTGCTGGGGGCCTCGTACGCGCTGTGCGGCTGGTCGGTGATCGAGGCCTCGTACAACCCGATGTGGCTGGACGGGCTGATCGCGTTCCCGCTGCTGTGCCTGACGGGTGAGTGGGCGCTGCGGGGGCGCCGGCCGGCGGCCGCCGGCCTCGTGGTCGCGCTGTGCTGGACGGCGAACTTCTACACCGCGTACATGGCGACGCTGGGCGCCGCCCTGGTGCTCCTGGTACGGGTGGTGCTGGCGCGGGAGGGGGTGCGGGAACGGGCACGGGTGCTCGGCCGCGGGGCGGCGACGACCCTGCTGGGCATCGCGGTCTCCGCTCCGGTGCTGGTCCCCCTCTTCCTGAGCTCGAAGCAGGCCTACCCGGGATGGACGCGGCAGTTCCGGCCGGTGCCCTGGCCGGACCTCTTCGCGCGGATCCTGCCCGCGACGTACTCCTTCTCCTCTCCGGCGCTGTTCGTCGGCACGGGCACGCTGGTGCTGGTGGCGGCCCTGCCGTTCCACGGGGCGGTTCCGGCGCGCACCCGCCTGTGGTGGACGGGGCTGACGGCGGCCGTGCTGGTCTCCTTGCAGTGGACGCCGACACACCTGGCCTGGCATGTGTTCGCGACCCCGAACGGCAGTCCCTACCGGCAGACGTTCGTCCTGGCCGGAGTGGCCGTGATCGCCGCGTGGACCGCGCTGGCGGCCGGACTGCCGGGGCCGCGGGCGCTGGCGGCGGGGGCGGCGGTGCTGGCCGCGGCGGCCCTCGCCGCGAGCGGCAGCACGCTGGCCACCTCGTGGGGGTTCGCTCTGTTCGGCGGCGGGCTGCTGCTGGCGGGCACGGCCTGGTGGTGCCTGCGCCACCGCAGGCTGCTCCTCCCGGCGGCCGGGGTGCTGGCGCTGGTCCTGGCCGGCCAGGCTGCGGCGACCACGGCGTACGGGCACAAGGGCAAGCTGGCCGGCCTGGACGACTACCCCTCGTGGGGTACGGCGCACTCCGCGCGCTCCACGGCCCTGGCCGGCGCCGACGGCTGGCCCGCGTACCGCACGGACCCGAGCCGCCCGGCCCTGTCGGGCAACGATCCGCTGCTGCTCGGCGGGGAGGGCGGCGCCTACTACAGCAGCCACACGCCGGACGTGTTCACGCGGACGATGGTGGCCCTCGGGGCCGGGTGGACCTCGCGCGGGCGCAACGTGCAGAGCATCGACAACCCGGTGACGGACGCGGTGTTCGCCGTCGGCGCCCGGCTGCGCCCGGACGGCACGGTCGCCCGCGCGCAGGTGCCCCCGCTGATCACCGTCCGGCCGCCGGGACCCGCACCGTCCTACGCGGCCGACGGGCCGCCGTTCGCCAACCAGGAACTCCTGCTGGGCGCCCCCGTCTACGAGGACCCCGTCGCGCCCGGGGTGTGCCGCGCGGGCACGGAGGCCTACCTGTGGGCACCGGAGTACAACGCGACGGCGCACCTGGCCGACGGGCCCGCGTTCCGGCTGAACGGCAACGCGCCCCGCAACCGGGCGGCCCTCCAGCCGCTCGGCGTCTCCCGGGGCGCCACCTCGGCCCTCGTCCTCGACGCTCCCGCGCCGCCGCGCCGGGCCCTGTCCTGCCTGGACCGCGGCCGCCTGGACGCGGCGGTGGCCGGGCTCCGCGCGACGGCCCCCACCTCCCTGCGGGTCGGCTCGTCGGGCATCAGCGCCACCGTCCCGGCGGGCACCACGGGCACGGCGGTGCTCTCGTCCCCGGCGATCGCGGGCTGGACCTGCAACGGCCGGCCGGCCGCCGGCTACCTGGGCCTGGTCTCCGTCCCCCTGACCCCGGGCACCACGACGATCAGCTGCACCTTCCGGCCCCCGGGTCTCCTGCCGGGCACCGCCGTCGCGGCGGCGGCCCTGCTGCTCCTGGGCGCCCTCCTCGCCGTGCAGCGCCGGCGCGGGGTCCGGGCCGCGCGGCCCGCCCGTCCGGACGAGCACGCCCTGTCCGCGTAGGGCGTGGCGCCGCGCGCCCCGGGCCGTGCGGCGCCGGGAGGCGTCAGCGGACCTGGCTGAGCCAGTGGAGGGTGCGGCGGACCTCCGTGGACAAGGGGTGCGCCGGGCCGTGGATGCGGTCCGCGTCGAACAGCAGGCGGGCCAGGGTGTCGTGGGCCGCCACGCGGTCGCCCATGGACAGCTGGAGGTGGGCGATGCGGCGGCGGACCTCCAGCGGCAGGCCCGGGTCCGGGTTGGCGTAGTGGTTCTCGAACAGCGGGAGCAGGGAGCGGTATTCGGCCAGGGCCGCCCCGGCCTCGCCGAGCTGCTCCAGGCACTGGGCCGCGTCGTACCGGAAGCGCAGGGACTGGGGGTCACCGGCCGGGAACTCGTCGGCGAGGCGGCGAAGTTCGGGCAGGGCCCGGCGGTACTGGCCGTCGTCCATGAGTGTGGCGGCGTACTGCTTGCGCAGGGAGCGGACCACCGGCGAGTGCTCTCCGTGCTCGGCCGCCGCGGCCGGGAGGATCCCGCCGAGGATGTCGACGGCCTGGGTGAGGCGGCCCTGGTCCAGGAGGCTGCGGGCCTCGTCGACCGCGGCCGGGATGTCCGGCTTGGCCGGCGTCGGCGGTGCGGTCGGCTGCGGCGGGACGGTGGTGGCGCGGTCCGGCCAGGGTGCGTGCGGACGCAGGAAGGGACGGGTCGGGTCGAGCGCGCCCTTCGGGGTGCCGTCCTTGGGCAGCAGCGGCACGAGGGCCTCGTAGACCTGCTGCGCGGAGGCGGGCCGCTCCTGCGGGTCCTTGGCCAGGAGGTGGAGCAGCACCGCCTCCAGCTGGTGCGGCACCTCCGGGCGCAGCCGGCGCACCGGGACGGGCGGCTCGTACAGGTGGCGGTGGAGCACGCCGAGCGCGGTGGACCCGGCGAAGGGGACGTTGCCGCTGAGGAGTTCGTACAGCAGGACGCCGAGGGCGTAGAGGTCGGTGGAGGGGCCCACCGCGCCGCCCATCGCCTGCTCGGGCGCCATGTACGCCGGGCTGCCGATCGGGGTGCCGGTGCTGGTGAGGCGGGTGGTGTCGGTGTCCATCACCGAGGCGACGCCGAGGTCCAGGACCAGCACGGTGCCGTCGGGGCGGACCATCACGTTGCGCGGTTTGAGGTCGCGGTGCACGATCGGCACCGCGTGCACGGCGGACAGCACCCCGCACAGCTGCGCGACCACGGCGACCGCCCACTGCCACGGGTACGGGTCGTGCTGGGCGAGGTGGTCGGCGAGGTCGGTGCCCTCGACGTGGCCCATGACGAGGAACAGCTCGTCGCCGTCGCTGCCCGCGTCGTGGACCGTGACCAGGCCCGGGTGGTCCACCTGTGCCGTGACGCGGCATTCGCGCACGAAGCGGCGGCGCAGCTCGTCGGCGACGGAGCCGGGGCCCGCCACCTTGTCGGGGCGCAGCAGCTTGACGGCGACGCGGCGGTCCAGCCGCTGGTCGTACGCCGTCCAGACCTGGCCCATGCCGCCCTGGCCCAGGATGGAGGCCAGCCGGTACCGCTCGCCGATGATCCGGTCCTCGTCCGTCACCGCGCCGGGCCCTCACCCTCGTTGCCGGGCGGGTTCGGGTTCGGGTTCGCCTGCGGGTGCGGCGTCTGCTTGCGCAGCAGCTCGCTCAGCTCGTCGAGTTCGGCGCGCACCTGTCCGATCCGCGGCGGGGTGGCCGGGCCGGGGGCGGGGTTCGGGTTGGGCGTCGGCGTCGGGACCGGGGTCTGCTGGACCGGCGGGTAGCCGTACGCGGGGCGGGGCTGCTGCTGCGGCGGCGCGTACGGCGCGGGCTGCGCCGGGTACCAGGGGACGGCCCGGGCGGCGACGGCCAGGGCCTCGTGGTGGCGGATGTCGGCGACGAGGAAGTACACGCAGGTCGCGAAGCCGGTCAGGATGACGCCGAAGGCGCCGGTGTTGCCCTGCCAGCCGTCGGTGTTGGGCGTCGGGTCGGCGCCGATCAGCGCGACCCAGACGACCGTGAGCAGGCAGTTGAGGCCCAGCAGCCACCAGTCCCGGGGCTTGCGGGTGACGGCCGCGAGCCGCAGCATCGTGCCCCAGCCCAGGAAGCCGCAGCTCAGGACGGGCAGCAGGGCGAACAGCACGCGCAGTGCCACGACTCCCCCGGTACTGGGCTGGGGGCCTTGCTGCGGCGGGAGGCCGGGGCCGTGCATCGCTGCTCCTGACGGACCGTGTCGACGAAGTTTCGGGTCTGAGCGTATACAGCGTTTCCGGCCGCCAGTGAGGGGATGCGCGAACCGTTGCAGGGTCGCCGCACACCTGCGGCCGGCACGGGCCGTGCGGCGGCCGGCACATCACCGACGCCTGCTGACCGGCGGCGGCCATCCCCCGCCGAGCCGGTCCGGTCCCGGCGCACCCCGGTCCCGGCCTCGGCGGGCGGATCCCGCGAAACACGCGTAGCGTCGCAAAAGGACACGGAAGGAGCCCTCGCATGGGGATTCTCGACAAGGCCAAGGCCATGCTCCACGGCCACGGCAAGCAGGCGAAGCAGGCGTCCGACGCCGCCGAGCGGCAGGTCAACCAGCGGACCGGCGGCAAGTACACCCAGCAGGTCGACCAGGGCCAGCAGGAGGCGGAGCGGCGCCTGGGGATCGACGACGACCCCAACAGGTAGCCCCGCGGGGGAGCCCCCGTCCCGACCGCCCCGGGAACCGGCAGTACCGGTTCCCGGGGCGTACGCACGACGGTGACGGCTACGAGCCGAGGATCGTGGTGAGGAACTCCCCGGTCCAGGCCAGCAGTTCCCGCCCGACGAGCGGCTTGCCGCCCACCCTGGCCGTCTTCGGCCGCGGGATCAGCACCTGCGAGGTGGCCGGCTTGAGGACCGCACCCGGGTAGAGCCGCTTGAGCCGCAGCTCCTGCGATTCGCGCAACTCCACCGGACCGAAGCGGATGTTGACGCCCTGGAGGGTGATGTCGCCGACCCCGCAGGCCCGCGCCAGCATCCGCAGCCCCGCCACCAGCAGCAGGTTCTCCACCGGCTCCGGCAGCTTGCCGTACCGGTCGTGGAGCTCCTCGCGCACCGCCTTGATGTCCGCCTCGGAGTTCGCCGCCGCGATGGACCGGTACGCCTGCAGGCGCAGCCGCTCGCCCGGCGCGTAGTCGTGCGGGACGTGCGCGTCGACCGGCAGCTCGATCTTGACCTCCAGCGGCGGCTCCTCCTCCACCCCGCCGTTCTCGACGGCGGCCCGGTAGTCGGCCACCGCCTCGCCGACCATACGGATGTACAGGTCGAAGCCGACGCCCGCGATGTGACCGGACTGCTCACCGCCGAGCAGATTGCCCGCGCCGCGGATCTCCAGGTCCTTCATCGCCACGTACATGCCCGCGCCCATCTCGGTGTGCTGGGCGATCGTCGCGAGCCGCTCGTGCGCGGTCTCGGTCAGCGGCTTCTCCGGCGGGTACAGGAAGTACGCGTACCCGCGCTCGCGGCCGCGCCCGACCCGGCCGCGCAGCTGGTGCAGCTGGGAGAGGCCGAAGTTGTCGCCGCGCTCCACGATCAGGGTGTTGGCGTTGGAGATGTCGATGCCGGACTCGACGATCGTCGTCGAGACGAGCACG
The DNA here is from genome assembly GCA_001298555.1 of Actinobacteria bacterium OV450. Classification (GTDB taxonomy): domain Bacteria; phylum Actinomycetota; class Actinomycetes; order Streptomycetales; family Streptomycetaceae; genus Streptomyces. The sequence goes on along the minus strand of LJCW01000076.1, from coordinate 13,671 downwards.
TCGAACTTCTTCTCCCAGAAGTCCACGACGACCTGTTCCAGGGCCTGTTCGGACATCTGGCCGTGCGCCGTGGCGATCCTCGCCTCGGGCACGATCTCGCGGAGCTTGGCGGCCGCCCGGTCGATGGACTCGACCCGGTTGTGGATGTAGAAGCACTGTCCCTCGCGCAGCAGTTCACGCCGGATCGCCGCGCCGATCTGCTTCTCCTCGTAGGGGCCGACGAAGGTGAGGACCGGGTGGCGCTCCTCGGGCGGGGTGGTGATCGTCGACATCTCGCGGATGCCCGTCACCGCCATCTCCAGGGTGCGCGGGATCGGCGTCGCGGACATGGTCAGCACGTCGACGTTGGCGCGGAGCTTCTTCAGCTGCTCCTTGTGCTCGACGCCGAACCGCTGCTCCTCGTCGACGATGACCAGGCCCAGGTCCTTGAACTTCGTCTCCTGCGAGAACAGCCGGTGCGTACCGATGACCACGTCCACCGAGCCCTCCTTGAGGCCCTCCAGGGTGGCCTTGGACTCGGTGTCGGACTGGAAGCGGGACAGCGCCTTCACGTTGACGGGGAACTGGCTGTAGCGCTCGGAGAAGGTCCCGAAGTGCTGCTGCACCAGCAGGGTGGTGGGGACGAGGACGGCGACCTGCTTGCCGTCCTGGACCGCCTTGAACGCCGCGCGGACCGCGATCTCCGTCTTTCCGTAGCCGACGTCGCCGCAGATCAGCCGGTCCATCGGGACCGACTTCTCCATGTCGTCCTTCACCTCGGCGATCGTGGTGAGCTGGTCGGGCGTCTCCGCGTACGGGAAGGCGTCCTCCAGTTCGCGCTGCCAGGGGGTGTCCGGGCCGAAGGTGTGGCCGGGGGCCGCCATGCGCGCGCTGTACAGCTTGATCAGGTCGGCGGCGATCTCCTTGACGGCCTTCTTCGCGCGCGCCTTGGTCTTGGTCCAGTCGGCGCCGCCGAGCCGGTGCAGGGTCGGTGCCTCGCCGCCGACGTACTTGGTGACCTGCTCCAGCTGGTCGGTGGGGATGTAGAGGCGGTCGCCGGGTTGGCCGCGCTTGGCGGGGGCGTACTCGACGAGGAGGTACTCGCGGGTGGCGCCCTGGACGGTGCGCTGCACCATCTCGATGTAGCGGCCGACGCCGTGCTGCTCGTGCACGATGTAGTCGCCGGCCTCCAGGGTGAGGGGGTCGATGGACTTGCGGCGCCGCGTCGGCATCCGGCCCAGGTCCTTGGTCGCGGTGCGCTGCCCGGTCAGGTCGGTCTCGGTGAGCACGGCCAGCTTCAGCGCCGGGTCGACGAACCCGTTGTCGAGGGAACCGCACGTCACGTGGACGATGGACGGCTCCAGGGTCCGCAGGTCCGCCTCCAGGCGGGCCGCGATGCCCTCGCCGCCGAGCACCTCGACGGTGCGGGCGGCCGGGCCGTGGCCCTCGGTGAGGTAGACGGTGTGCCAGCCGTCGGCGATCCAGCCCTTGGTGTCGGCCAGCGCGCGGGCGGTGTCGCCGCGGTAGGCCTCGGGGGCGTGCATGCCGAGCTTGAGGGTGTCCGCGGCCAGGTCGGCGTCGTCCGCCGCGAACGGGGACACCGACCACCACATCATGCCCAGCTCGCGGGCGTGCTCCCGGACGTCCGCGATCCCGCGCAGCGAGGCCGCGCCGACGTCGATGGGGGCCTGCCCGCCGCCGGCGGTCGCCGCCCAGGACGCCATCAGGAACTCCTGCGAGGTCGCCACCAGGTCGGCGGCCCGGGTGCGCACCCGCTCCGGGTCGCAGACCACGGCCATGGACCCGGCCGGCAGGACGTCGACCAGCAGTTCCATGTCGTCGACGAGGACCGGCGCGAGGGATTCCATGCCCTCCACCGCGATCCCCTCGGCGATCTTGTTCAGCAGTTCACCGAGCTCGGGATGGGCCTCGGCGAGGGCCGCGGCCCGCTCCCGCACCTCGTCGGTCAGCAGCAGCTCCCGGCAGGGCGGGGCCCACAACCCGTGCTCGGCGACCTCCAGGGACCGCTGGTCGGCGACCTTGAAGTAGCGGATCTCCTCGACGTCGTCGCCCCAGAACTCCACGCGCAGCGGGTGCTCCTCGGTGGGCGGGAACACGTCGAGGATGCCGCCGCGCACGGCGAACTCGCCGCGCTTCTCGACGAGCTCGACGCGGGCGTACGCGGCCGCGGCCAGCGCCTCGGTGACCTCCCCCAGGTCAGCGCTCTCACCTCGCCGCAGGCTCACCGGCACCAGGTTCCCGAGCCCCTTGACCTGCGGCTGGAGCACGGAGCGGATCGGCGCGACGACGACGGAGACGGGCCCCGCGGCCGGGTCGTCCTTGCTCGGGTGCACGAGGCGGCGCAGTACGGCGAGCCGCCGGCCCACGGTGTCGCTGCGCGGGGAGAGCCGCTCGTGCGGAAGGGTCTCCCAGGAGGGGTACTCCGCCACCTCGTCGGGCGGCAGGAACGACCGCAGCGCGGCGGCCAGGTCCTCGGCCTCCCGGCCGGTGGCGGTGACCGCGAGCACGGTCCGCCCGGTCCTGGAGGCCAGGGCGGCGATGGCGAAGGGCCGTGCGGCGGGCGGTCCGACGAGGTCCACGTGCATGCGGTTGCCGTCCCCGGCCGCGGTGACCGCCTCGGCGAGGGCCGGGTCCCGGGTGACGGCGTCGAGCAGTCCGTGCAGGCTCATGAAAGGAGGCTTCCGTCCGGTGGAGGGGCAACGCGAAGGACCCGACACGTCGTACGGGCCGGGGGTTCCCACCCTACGACGCGCCGGGGTCGCCCGCTCGCGGTATCCGGCCCGCCCCGCGGGCGCCCCACGGCGTGGGAACGGCACCGGCCCCGGCCCGCTCCGAAGAGCGGACCGGGGCCAGACCTTTCCCCCGTGGTTCCCCCGTGACGACCGCGTTGCGCGCTACTCGCTCGCGATCGCGTTCAGTACGTTCATCCGCCCCGCCCGGAAGGCCGGGACCAGTGCGGCGAACAGGCCCACCAGGGCCGACCCGGCGAAGACGCCGATGATCGTCGGCCACGGGATCTCCAGGACCTTCATGCCCTGGAGGGCGAGCAGCTGCTGGGCGGTGGCACCCCAGCCCATGCCCAGCCCGAGGCCCAGCAGCGCGCCGAAGAGGGCGATCACCACCGACTCCAGGCGGATCATGCGGCGCAGCTGGCGGCGGGAGAGGCCGATGGCGCGCATCAGGCCGATCTCGCGGGTCCGCTCGACGACCGAGAGGGCCAGGGTGTTCACGACACCCAGGACCGCCACGATGATCGCGAGGGCGAGGAGCCCGTAGACCATGTTCAGCAGCGAGCCGACCTGGTCCTTGAGGGCTTCCTTGTAGTCGGTCTGGTTGCGCACCTTGTACTGCGGGTACTGCGCCAGGTCCTTCTTGAGCGCGGTGTAGGCGGTGTCCGCCTGTCCGTTCTCGGCCTTGGCCAGCAGCATGAACGGCCGCGGCATCCGGTCGGCGGGCAGGTTCGCCTCGGCGGTGGCCGTGCTGACGTACTTCACGCCCTTGTCGAGGTTGCCGTCGTCGCTGGTGATCGCGGCGACCTTCAGCTCGGTCTCCCTGCCTCCGGCGAAGGCCACCTTCATCCGGTCGCCGACCTTGATCGCGTGCGCCTTGGCGTACTCGGAGCCGACGGACATGGCGCCCGCGGCGTACGCGTCCTTGTGCTCGCCCGCGATCATCTTGCGCCGCACGTCCTGCGCGTAGGTCGGGTCGGTGACGCTCAGCTCGTCCTTGGCCGAGCTCCCGTCCGGCGCGGTCAGCTTGACCTCGACGCCCCGGTAGGCGGTGACGTGGGTGAGGCCCTTGGTGGCGCGCATCGCCTGCTCGGCCTGCGGCATCACCGGCTGGCCGTTCTCGGAGGCGACGATGAAGTCCGCGCCGACCGACTTGTCGAGTTCCTCGGTGGCGGAGGCCACCATCGAGGAGCCGACCACCGACAGGCAGGCGACCAGCGCCAGGCCGATCATCAGCGCCGCGGCGGTGGCGCCGGTGCGGCGCGGGTTGCGCAGCGCGTTGCGCTCGGCCAGCCGGCCGATGGAGCCGAAGGGCCGCAGCACCGGGGCGGACAGCACCCGCACCACGCCGCCCGCGAGCAGCGGGCCGGTCACGATGAAGCCGATCAGGCTGAGGACCACGCCCAGGCCGAGCCACATCGAGCCGGTGGAGGCCTTGTCGGCCTGCGCGGCCAGCAGCAGCGCGGCGGTGCCGGCGCCGGTGAGGACCAGGCCGATCACGGCCCGTACGACGCCGGTCTTGCGGTCGCCGGGGGTGCCGGCGTCGCGCAGGGCGGCCATCGGGGAGACCTTGCCCGCCCGGAGGGCCGGGACGAGGGCGGAGACCACGGTGACGACGATGCCCAGGACCAAGCCCAGCACCGGGGTGGCGGGCAGGACCGTCAGGTCGTCTGTGGACAGGTGCATGCCCATGCTGCCCATGAGCTTCATCAGGCCGACGGCGATGCCGATGCCGGCGCCGATGCCCAGGACGGAGCCCACGACGCCGAGGAGCAGCGCCTCGACCAGGATCGACCGGTTGATCTGGCCGCGGTCCGCGCCGATGGCGCGCATCAGGCCGATCTCGCGGGTGCGCTGGGCGACCAGCATCGAGAACGTGTTGAAGATCAGGAAGATGCCGACGAGGAAGGCGATCCCCGCGAAGCCGAGCATCACGTACTTCATGACGTCGAGGAAGGAGCCGACGTCCTTGCGGTTGGAGTCCGCGGCCTCCTTCGCCGTCTGGAGCTTGTAGGTGTCCCCGCCGACCGCGGTCGCGATGTTCTGCTTGAGCTGGTCGTCGCTCACGCCGTCCTTGGCGGTGACGTTGACGTGCGTGAAGGTGTTCGGGGCGCCGAGCAGGCCCGTCTGCGCGGTCGCGGTGTCGAAGTAGACGACGGCCGCACCCGGGTTGGTCACCTTGAAGGCGGCGATGCCGCTGATCCTGGCGCGGATGTCGCCGGGCAGCGCGATGGTGCGCAGCTCGTCGCCGATGGCGAGGTGGTGCTTCTCGGCGGTGTCGGCGTCGACCATCACCTCGGTCGGGCCGCGCGGGGCGTTGCCGGAGGCGATCTTCATGGACTTGAGCTCGCTGTCGCTCCAGTTGCCCGCGATGGTCGGAGCGCCGGTGGACGAACCCATGTTCTCGTTCTTGGCGTTGACGACGGTGACCGCCATCGAGACGACTCCGCCCTCGGCGCTGCGGACGCCCTCGGCCGTCTTGACCTTCTCGACGACGGAGGCGTCGAGGGTCTCCGGCTTGCCGCGGCTCGGCGCGTCCCCGCCCTCCTCGGCCGCCTTGGGGCTGACCGTGACGTCGGAGCTGGTCACCGCGAACAGCTTGTCGAAGGTGGTGTTCATGGTGTCGGTGAACACCAGCGTGCCGCAGACGAAGGCCACGGACAGCATGACCGCGATGGCGGAGAGCGCCATCCGGCCCTTGTGCGCGACGAAGTTCCGCCGCGACGTCTTCATGACGCTCATGAGGTCCGTCCGCGGGCGTCGAAGTCCTTCATGCGGTCGAGCACCTGGTCGGCGGTGGGCCCGTACATCTCGTCCACGATCCGGCCGTCGGCCAGGAAGATCACGCGGTCGGCGTACGAGGCGGCCACCGGGTCGTGCGTGACCATCACGATGGTCTGGCCCAGCTCGTCCACCGAGCGGCGCAGGAAGCCGAGGACCTCGGCGCCGGCCCGGGAGTCCAGGTTTCCGGTGGGCTCGTCGCCGAAGATGATCTGCGGGCGGGCCGCGAGGGCGCGGGCCACGGCCACGCGCTGCTGCTGGCCGCCGGAGAGTTCGGTCGGCCGGTGCTTGAGCCGGCCCGCGAGGCCGACGGTCTCCACGACCCGGTTCAGCCACTCCGCGTCGGGCTTGCGGCCCGCGATGTCCATGGGGAGCGTGATGTTCTCCAGGGCGTTGAGCGTGGGCAGCAGGTTGAAGGCCTGGAAGATGAACCCGATCCGGTCGCGGCGCAGCTGCGTGAGCTTCTTGTCCTTCAGCCCGGTGATCTCGGTGTCGTCCAGGTGGATCTGCCCGCTGGTCACGGTGTCGAGACCGGCGAGGCAGTGCATCAGCGTGGACTTGCCGGAGCCCGAGGGGCCCATGATCGCGGTGAACTGGCCGCGCCTGATGTCGACGTCCACCTCGTCGAGGGCGACCACGCGGGTCTCCCCGGCGCCGTAGGCCTTGACGACCTTGCGCGCCCGGGCCGCGACGGCTTCATGCCCTCCAGTACCCCCGTGCCTGGTTTCGGTCATAGCCGTTGTCACGGTGCTCCCCCTCGTTCGTTGCGTTGCCGCGCCTGTGGCCGGCCCCGGCCCGTGCGGCCGGTTTCGGCCGTACTGCCGTCGTGAAGTCTGCGGGGCGCAGGCGCTGGGCGCGCTGGCGCCCTCCGCCGTATCCACCGGGGGGTTAGCCCCACCCCCGCTCGTATGAACCAGTTAAGGACATCGCGGAGCCGCCCTCCTCCTCCGCCGGGACGAATGACCCCTGGGCCCTGATGAGGAGCAACCCCTAGGGGTTCTGCACCCTTTGGCGTACCCGTTCTGGGGGATACCGGGGGGATACCGCCGGATACCCCGCGATGAGAAGGTGTTCCCCGCAGATACGTGCACGGTGAAAGGATCTTGGTGGGCGCGGAGGAGAGCACGGGCGAGCGCACCGGGGACGCCACCGGCAAGCGCGGTGAGGGCGGTGAGGGCGCGGCCGGGGACGGCATACCGGCCAACGCGGCCGCGACCGACAGGTCCGGGGCCGGACCCGCGACCGAAGCCGGGGCCAGCGCCGGGGCCGCGACCGGAGCCAGGGCCGGAGCGGGACCCGCGACCGGAGCCGGGGCCGCGACCGGAGCCAGGGCCGGAGCCGGAGCCGGGGCCGAAACCAGGTCCGGGGCCGGGGCCGGGGCCGGCGGACGGCCGGGGCCGCGCACCGCCCTGGTCACGGCCCTCATGCTGGCGATGGCCCTCGTCGCCCTCGACAGCTCCATCGTCTCCACCGCCGTGCCCCAGATCGTCGGCGACCTCGGCGGCTTCTCCGTCTTCTCCTGGCTCTTCGCCGGCTACCTGCTCGCGGTCACCGTCACCCTCCCGGTCTACGGCAAGCTCTCCGACACCTTCGGCCGCAAACCCGTCCTGCTCTTCGGCATAGCCCTGTTCGTCCTCGGCTCCCTGCTGTGCGCGCTCGCCTGGAACATGGCCGCCCTCATCGCCTTCCGGCTCGTCCAGGGGCTGGGCGGCGGCGCCCTCCAGGGCACCGTGCAGACCCTGGCCGCCGACCTGTACCCGCTCAAGGACCGCCCGAGGATCCAGGCCAGGATGTCCTCGGTGTGGGCCGCCTCCGCCGTGGCCGGCCCCGCCGTCGGCGGCTTCATCGCGTCGTACGCCGACTGGCGCTGGATCTTCCTGATCAACCTGCCGCTCGGCGGCCTGGCCCTGTGGATGCTCGCCCGCCACCTCGTCGAACCCGTACGCTCCCGCGGGCCCCGCGGCCCCGTCGACTGGGCGGGCGCGTGCGGCGTCTTCGCCTGCGGCGGCCTGCTGCTGTTCGCGCTGGTGCAGGGCGGGGTCGCCTGGCCCTGGCTGTCCGCGCCCTCCCTCGGGCTGCTCGGCGCGAGCGCGGCCCTGGCGGCCGTGGTCGTCCGGATCGAACGCCGGGCCGGGGAACCGATCCTGCCCGGGTGGGTGTGGCGCCGGCGCACCATCGCCGCCGTCAACCTGGCGCTCGGGGCACTCGGCCTGCTCATGGTCGCCCCGCTGGTGTTCGTCCCCACGTACGCGCAATCCGTCCTCGGCCTCGGCCCCATCAGCGCCGGGCTGGTCATGTCCGCGATGACCCTCACCTGGCCCGTCTCCGCCGCCTTCAGCCAGCACGTCTACCGGCGCATCGGCTTCCGCAACTCCGCGGCCGTCGGGATCTCGCTCGCCGCCGTGATCCTGTTCGCGTTCACGCTGCTGCCGTACCCCGCCCGGCCCTGGCAGCCCACGATGATCATGCTGCTGCTGGGCGCGGCCCTCGGCCTGTTCCAGCTGCCGCTGATCGTCGGGGTCCAGTCCACCGTGGGCTGGTCCGAGCGCGGCACGACGACGGCCTCGGTGCTGTTCTGCCGCCAGGTCGGGCAGAGTCTCGGGGCCGCCCTGTTCGGAGCGGTCGCCAACGCGACGCTCGCCGCCCGGCTGGCGCACTCCCCGATCGGCGGGCTGCCGGACCACCTCGACGGCGTGTCCGAGGCCCTCGACCGGCCGGAGCTGCTCCCGCGGGCCGCCGCCGACTACCTGCGCAAGTCGGTGGCCGCCGCCGTGGACCACATCTTCCTCGGCGCGACCGCCGCCGCCGTGGCGGCCCTGCTGGTCCTGCTGCTGGTGGCCCCGCGCCGGTTCCCGATCCTGGAGGAGCAGCGGGAGGACTGAGGAGGACCGGTGCGCACCGCGGGGCCACGGCCGCGGCGGCCTGTCAGCTTGTCATGACTCCGGTCAACGGAGTACACCTCGGAGTCCTGCATCCGAGCTGTACTCCGGGGGGACACGCATGACTTCCGCACTCTTCGCGCTGGCCTTACTGGCCGCCCTTGCCGTGCCGATCGCCCTGCGGCTGCGCCACCGTCCCGGCTTCATCACCGGCCGCGACGGCCGGCTCTCCACCTCCACCACCCTGGCACTGGCCTGGACGGTGATCCTGGTCTGGCTCCTGCTGACGATCCTCGCGTACGGGCTCACGGCGGGCGGCGGCGTCGGCTGGTTCACCGGCGAGCACGGCCCGCTGTCCTCCCTGACCACCGTGTACCTGCCGCTGCTCGGGGGCCCGTACGTGGCCCTGATCGCGGCCAAGACGGTCGTCGGCATCCGGGTGGAGAACGGCAGCATGGCCAAGCCCGCCCCGAAGCCGACGCAGTCCGGGCGGCGGCCGCTGCGCGAGCTGATCGCCAACGACGGCGGGCGCACCGACCTGGTCGACCTCCAGTACGTGGCGCTCAGCGCGGTCACCATGCTGTACGTGGTGCTCTTCTTCGTCTCCGACGTGGGCGGCGGGCTCCCCCGCCTGCCCGCCGAGATCTGGGCGCTGACCGGCGCCCCGGCCGGGGCGTACCTGGTGAACAAGATGGCCACGCGCGCGAACCCGGTGGTCACGGCGGTGACGGTGGAGGGCACCGCGCTCGTGGTGGAGGGCGGCGGCTTCGGCCCGGAGGCCCGGGTCGAGGTCGACTCCACCGTCCTGCCGACCACGTACGACCCGGCCACCGGCACCCTGACGGCGCAGCTGCCGGCCACCGCGCCCGCCGCCTTCACGGTGGTGGTCACCTCCCGCGGGCTGCGCAGCGACCCGTACCGCCACGCGCCCACCGCGGCGCTGCCCGGCCCGGCGCAGCCGCAGGCGCAGCCCCTGCCCCAGCCCCAGCCCCAGCAGCCGGACCGGCAGCCGGCCGCGGGCTAGGCGCCGGGGGGCGGGCCGGGTCAGGTCAGGTCAGGTCAGGTCAGGTCAGGTCAGGTCAGGTCAGGTCAGGGGAGCTTCGTGAGGAACTCCCCGATCAGCGGGGCGATCTCCCCGAGGTGGGTCTCCAGCGCGAAGTGCCCCGCCCCTTCGAACACGTGCACCTCGGCGTCCGGCGCGTCCCGCAGGTACGCCTTCGCCCCCGCCGGGGTGAAGAACGGGTCCCCCGCGCCCCAGACGACGAGGACCGGCACCCGGGCGGTCCGCAGCCAGGCCTGCCAGGCGGGGTACTGGGCGAAGTTCGAGGCGTAGTCGAACGCCAGGTCGGCCTGTGCGTCGGCGCGCCCCGGCAGCCCGAGGTAGTGGACGTCGAGGGTCCAGCCGTCCGGGGAGACCAGAGCGGCGTCGGCGACGCCCGTCTCGTACTGGAAGCGGACGCCGTCCAGGGTGAACAGCCCCCGCACCCGCTCCTCGTCGCCGGGCACCTCGCGCCGCAGTGCGGCGAACGCCCGGGCCGCCTCGGAGAGGCCCTCCTCGTACGCGTTGCCGTTCTGCACGATCAGCCCCGTCACCCGTCCGGGCCGCCGCGCGGCGAGCCGCAGCCCGACGGGCGCGCCGAAGTCGAAGACGTACAGCGCGAAGCGGTCCAGCCCGAGGGCGTCGGTGAAGCCCTCCACGATGTCCGCGAGCCGGTCGAAGGTGTACGTGAACCCGTCCGGCGCCTCGGTGCGGCCGAAGCCGGGGTAGTCGGGGGCGATCAGCCGGTACGGGGTGTCGCCCAGGGCGTCCATCAGCCGGGCGAACTGGTGCGAGGAGGTGGGGAATCCGTGCAGGAGCAGCAGGACGGGGCCGTCGGCCGGGCCGCTCTCGCGGTAGGCGACGCGGACCCCGTGCACCTCGGCGGTGCGGTGGTGGACGAGCTGCATCACATGGCTCCTAAGGGCTAGGTCCCATTAGTTTCATCATGAACTACTAATGGGTCAAGGGGTTCTAGTAGCATTAGCTCCATGACGGTGCCCCCCACGTTCCCGCTGACCGGCGAACCCCTCGCCCTGGACCTGCTCAACACCCGCCCCACCGGTGCGGGCGACCTGATCGCCGGCCCGGAGGGGCTCGCCGCCTGGCTGGCCGCCCAGGAGGGCAGGCTCGGGCCGGTCGCGGAGGTCGGCCCGGCCGAGGTGGCGGCCGTCCACGCCGTACGGGAGGCGGCCGGTGCGGCGCTGGCGGCCGCACGGCGCGGCGAACGGCCCCCGGCGAACGCCCTGCGCGCACTCAACGGGGCAGCGGCGGCCGCCCCGGCCCACCCCACGCTCGCCTGGACCCCGGAGTCCGGCCTCACGGCCACCCCCCGCCGCACCGGCACCCCCGCCCGGTGCCTCGCGGCCGAACTCGCCCAGGCGACCGCGGACCTCCTGACCGACCCCCGGGTGCGGGAGGTCCGGGAGTGCGAGGGCGCCGACTGCGTCCTGCTGTTCCTGCCCGCCCACCCCAGGCGCCGCTGGTGCGTGGCCTCGGCCTGCGGCAACCGCGCCCGGGTCGCCCGCTACTACGCCCGCCACAAGCCCTGACCCCGGCGCCCCGCGGCGACGACGACCCTCCGCCCGGCCGGCCCTCCGCGGGTCAGGCCTCCCGCCGGGTCAGCCGTCGGCCCGGCCGGCCCTCCCGCCGGGTCACCCTCCGCCCAGTCAGGCCTCCGCCCGGCCAGCCCTCCCGCCGGGCCAGTCCTCCCGCCGGGTCAGCCCTCCGCCCGGCCGGCCCTCCGCGGGTCAGGCCTCCCGCCGGGTCAGGCTTCGGCCCGGCCGGCCCTCCCGCCGGGTCACCCTCCGCCCAGTCAGGCCTCCGCCCGGCCAGCCCTCCCGCTGGGCCAGCCCTCCCGCCGGGTCAGCCCTCCGCCGGCGCCCGGCCCGTCAGCGCCGCCAGGCTGGAGCGGACGTGGTCCATGTGCGCCCGCATCTCCTCCTGCGCCTCCGCGTGCTCCCGCAGGATCCGTTCCGTCTCGCGGCCCGTGCGCTCCTCCTGCACGCGGGCCTCCGCCAGCAGCTCCGCGGCCCGCGCCTCCGCATCCTCCTGCCCGTGCCGCGCCGTCTCCTCCGCCTCCGCGAAGCCGCGGCGGGCCTCCGCCAGCCGCCCCTCCGCGAACCGCTCCAGCTCCGCGTGCCGGGCCTCCAGTTCGGCCTCCCGGGCCGCCAGTTCCCGCTGCGCCGCCTCCCACCGCTCCAGGTGCTCCTGCTCGCGGTCCGCCAGCAGCGCGTCCGACCGTCGCCGCATCTCCGTCAGCGCGGCCTGCGCCTGCGCGCGCCACTCCCCCGCATCGTCCCTGGCCTCCGACCGGATCGCGTCGGCCTCCCGCTCCGCCCGCAGCAGCCCCTGCCGTGCGCGGACCTCCGTCTGCTCGCGCACCGCCTCCGCGTCCTGCCGGGCCAGCTCCGCCACCCGGTCCGCGTACGCCTCCGCCGCACCCGTCATGTCCACCGCGTCCGCCCGCGCGTCCCGGCGTACGGTGTCCGCCTCCTCCTCGACGAGCATGAGGATCCGCCGCGCCCGTTCGCTCAGCTCGTCGTACGTCTGCGGGGCCAGCGCCGCCACCGCCTCGCGCAGCCGGTCCGCCTCCGCCTCCATCCGCTTCGCCAGCACCGTCAGCCGCGCGACCCGCTCCCACGCCTCGTCCCGGCTGCCGGAGAGCCGGGCCAGATACCGGTCGACCTCGTCCACGCGGTAGCCGCGACCTCGTACGGTCGCAAAACCCGGTCCGTGAGGTGACATGGGAGCAGTCATCCTGGAAGCGCCTCTCTCGGGGGGATTCCTGTCAAGGATGCGCCATTTGCTCCCGGAAGCCGGAATGGCCGGGCCGGGACCCCGTACGAGGGTCCCGGCCCGGCCATTCACCTGATCATCCGATCAGAGCAATCCGTCCCACATCTGCTCCAGCAGCACCGACCACCAGCTCTCCGGCGACGCAAGCGCCGCACTGTCGAGCCCCGCCAGATTCGTCTGGAAGTCGACGGTCCAGCGCCCCGCCTGCTCCGGCGTCAGATGCTGCCGGAGCCGCCACATGTGACCCAGCATCGCCAGCGACCGGGCGAACTGCGGCAGGCTCGAATTCACGAACTGCGGCGGCACCGGAGCACCGCCCGGACCGGCCTCCACCGGAACCGCCACTATGTGCGCCGTCCCGTACTGCACGCACAGCGCCTTGCCGAAGTCGCTGCCCACGACCAGGTACGAACCCGCGTCGGACGCCGCCTGCACCTGCCGCTGCGCGGCCAGCTCCGCCAGCGTCGGCACCGGCTGACCCGGCACCGCCTGCGCCCAGAAGAACGGCCCGAAGTCCGTCGGCAGACCCGCCCACACCAGCGTCTGCGCCACGATCTCCGGCACGCCCTGGCGGGACACCGCCCGCTGGTCGAAACGGAACACGCCCTGCGGACCGAACGCCCCGGCCAGCTCCGCACCGATGGCGTCCAGCGGAATCGCCGGCTGGAGCGGCACCGGCGCCAGCGGCGCCCGTACCGGCGCGGGGCGCGCCGGACCGTCCGCCACCTGGTGCAGCTCACCCTGATGGGTCAGCAGATGCCGCATGCCCTGCTGACGGCCCGCGTGGTCCTTCCCGTACGGGGCCACGCTCGTGATCCGGACCTGCGGCCAGGTCTCCCGGATCATCCGCGCGCAGTAACCGCCGGGCAGCTCGCACGACTCCAGCTCGGTGTGCAGCTCCAGCACCTGCTGCGGCGGCACGTTCATCGCGCGCAGCTCGTGCAGGATCTGCCACTCCGGGTGCGGGGTGCCCGGCGCGGAACGCCGGATGAGCTGCTGCTCGGAGCCGTCGGGCGCGCGGTAGCGGAGCACCGCCTGGTACCCGGGGCCCACCGTGGGCACGCCGGCGGGCGCCGGGGCCTGCGCCGCGGGACCGGCCTGCGGCTGCCCGGGCGGACCGGGAGGCGCGGGCGGGCCGCCCGTCACGGCGGGACCGGCCAGCATCGTCGCGGCATGGTCGAGCCCGCCCCCGGGCGCACCGGGGGCACCGGGCGCGCCCGGGGCCCCCGGCGGGCCCGGAGGCTGCGGTACGCCGGGACCCGCGAGCATGGTGGCGGCCTGATGGGCCGCGCCACCGGGAGCCCCGGGCGGACCGGGGGGCGCGGGCGGCTGACCCGCACCCGGAGCCCCCGGCGGACCAGGAGGCGCCGGCGGCTGACCCGTCACCGCAGGACCCGCCAGCATCGTCGCGGCATGATCCAGCCCACGCCCCAGCGAACCCGGAGCC
>LJCW01000064.1 GCA_001298555.1 Actinobacteria bacterium OV450 | reverse complement strand
GCCCGGCCGCCCCCGCGACCCACGCGAGCCGCCCCACCCCCCCCCCCCCCCCCCCCCGAGCGCGCTGCACGCAGCTCTCATGCCCAGCACCGTGCACCGGCCCGTGCACGAGACCGCGGCCCCGACCGCGCAGCTGACCGCCGCCGCCCTGACCGAGCTGGTCGTCTCCGTCTACCGCGAGACGCTGGGGTCCGACGAGCTCGACGAGCAGAGCGACTTCTACGAATGGGGCGGCGATTCGCTGACCGCGTTCCGGATCACCGCACGGCTCGAAGAGGCCCTGGGGGCGGAGGTGCCCGTGGCCCTGGTCTTCGCCTACCCCTCGCCCGCGGACCTCGCAGACGTGGTCCACACCGACTTCCTCCAGGCATAGGGGCCGGCCGTGAGCGACACCTACGTGCCCGGCGGCCGCTGGCGGCTGTGGGACCAGTTCGCCCTGCGCGGGCCGGGTTTCCCGGCCCGGGGCGTGCTGCGGCTGGCCCCGGACGGGCTGGCCGCGGCCGCCGACAAGTTCGACCCCGACGAGGGCCCGGCGGGCCTGGCCGGTGAGCGGTGGGGGGAGTTCACCGGCCTGTTCGCCGACGCCCAGGTGGAGACGGCGCACACGCTCCAGGAGATCGCCCGGATGCCCGCCTTCCGCGAGGCGGTGGCCTGGCAGAACCGCCCGGTCCTCGGCTCCGGGATCTCCCCGTTCCTGAACTGGACGCCGACCGCGGCGGGCCGTACGAGCATGCCCCGCCAGCGCGAGGAGCTGGTGGCCCACTACTGGCAGCGGTTCTGCGTCAAGAACGACACCATCGGCTTCTTCGGACCCGTCGGCTGGGGGCGCTGGGACCTGGCCACCGACGGGGTGCGCGTCGACCCCGGCACCGGCCTGATCGCCGCATCGCAGGTGTACTTCGCCAGCTGGGCCGTCGACGCCCTGGCCGCGCGGATCGACTCCGATCCGCGGGTACGGGAGTGGGTGGCGCCGCGGCGGGTTCCGTTCGTGCGCCGGTCCGGCATGGACGTGACGGTGCCGGGACGCCCGCGCCAGGCCCTCGCCGAGGAGGCGCGTGCCGTGCTCGCGCTGTGCGACGGCGTACGGCCCGCCCGGGAGATCCGGGCAGCGCTGCCCGGCGTGGACGTGTCCGCCGTCCTGGCCGACCTGGTCGCCCGCCGGTGGGTGGTGTGGAGGCTGGAGGTCCCCGCGGACGCCCGCCCGGAACGGCATCTGCGGGCCTGGCTCGACCGGGTCGGGGACGCGGCGCTGCGCGAGCCTGCCCTGGCCGCGCTGGACACCCTGGAGCGGGGCCGGGACCGGGTGGCGCAGGCGGAAGGGCCGGAGGCCCTGGTGGCCGCGCTGACGGACCTGGAGGCCGAGTTCGTCGCCCTGACCGAGACCGCCGCCGTACGGGAGAAGGCAGCCGGCACGGCGCCCTGCCGGGCCCTGGTGTACTCCGACTGCCGCCGGTCGGCGAGCGCCGCGCTCGGGCGGAGCGTGCACGAGGCGCTGGCCCCGCTGGACCCGCTGCTGACGAGCGCCGGATGGCTGACCTCCCGGCTCGCGGACGCGGTGATGGCCCGGGCGCGGGAGGTCCACCGCCGGCTGGCCGCGCAGGGGCCGGTCGACCTCGCCGCGTTCTGGTTCGCCTGCATGCCGATCCTGCACGGCGCCGCCCGCACGGAATCCGCCGAGCTCCAGCAGGAGTTCCGCAGGCGCTGGGACGCGATCCTTTCGCCGCCGCCGGGCACGCGCCGGGTCAGGCTGCCGCTGGAGGCGGTCGCGGGGCCCGTCGCCGAGCAGTTCGGCGGACCGGGCGGCGGCTGGACCGCGGCCCGCTACCTCAGCCCCGACATCATGATCGCCGCCTCCGGGGAACGGGCGCTGGCGCGCGGCGACTTCGAGCTGGTCCTCGGTGAACTGCACGTCGCCGCCAACACCCTGGGCGCCTCGCTGTTCGTCAACCAGCATCCGGACGCCGCGGAGCTGGCCCGGCTCACCGACCGGGACCATCCCGGTCCCCGGCTGATGCCGCTGCTGCCCAAGGAGCACCGCTCCCGGCTGTCCGCGCGCATCCGGCACTCCCTGGTCCGCCCCGAGGACTACTACGTCGCCCTCGTCGACTTCACCGCCGATCCGGGCCGGCCCCGTACGGTGCTCAGCGCCGACGTGACGGTGACCGAAGGGGCGGACGGCGAACTGACGGTGGTCCTGCCCGACGGGTCGCAGTTCCCCGCGGTGGACGTGTTCTCGCACGTGCTGACCACCCTGGCGATGGACCTGTTCCAGATCCTGCCGGACGGAGCCGAGCACTCCCCCCGGGTCACCGTGGACCGGCTGGTCGTGGCCCGGGAGACCTGGCGGCTGCCCCCGTCGGACATGGACTTCGCCGAGGAGAAGGACGAGGCCCGCCGGTTCGTCCGGGCCCGGCAGTGGCGGGAGCGGCGCGGGCTGCCGCGGTTCGTGTTCGTGGTGCTGGCGACCGAGACCCGACCGTTCTACGTGGACTTCGACAGCCCGGTGTACGTGAACATCCTCGCCAAGGCGGTCCGCAGGATGGCCCGCAAGGAGCCCGGGGGCCGGGCCGTGTTCACCGAGATGCTGCCGAGCCCCGAACAGGCGTGGCTGACCGACGACCGGGGCGAGGTGTACACCTCCGAGCTGCGCTTCGTGGCGGTGGACGAGGGCTGACCGGCCGGGGGCGACCCGCGCGGCGCGCACCGCAGGGGGTAGCGGCGTTCAGACGGCGGCGCGCACGGCACGAGGGGGCCGTGCGCGCCGCCGTTTGCGCGTTCTACCCCCCGGCGGCTGCGTGCGCGGCTGCGTCTTCTTCCCTACTGACGGATCTCCGCAGCCAGCAGTGTTGAGGAAAACACCGCTTGGAGGCCCACAGTGAAGGTTGTCGCAGCGCACGGCGGACCGGCGAGGCACGGCAGCGAAGCCGGCGATGTCGTCCGTGACGGTGCCGGAGTGTCGTTCGCGCAGCGGAGGCTGTGGTTCCTCGACCAGCTCACCGGAGGCTCCGCCGAGTCCCTGCTCCCGCTGGCGCTGCGCATCCGGGGGGCGCTCGACGTCCCGGCCCTGGAGCGGTCGCTGTCGGGCGTCGTGGACCGGCACGAGGTGCTGCGCACCCGGTTCACCGCCGTCGGCGGGGAGCCCGTACCGCGGGTGGACCCGCCGGGCCTCGTCCGGCTGGCCCGGGTGGAGGCGTCCAGCACCGAGGAGCTGTTCGACCGGGAGCTGGCGCGCCCCCTGGACCTGGCGAGGGAGCACCCGCTGCGGGCCGTGCTCGCCCGCCTCGGCCCCGAGGAGCACGTACTGCTCCTGGTGGTCCACCACATCGCGGTGGACGGCTGGTCCTGGGACGTGCTGCTGCGCGAACTGGACGCCGGCTACCGGGGCGAGGCGGTGGACGCCCCCGCCCTCCAGTACACCGACGTCGCCCGCGCCGAGGCCGGGCGGCTGAGCGGACCGCGCATGGAGCGGCTCCTCGGGTACTGGCGGGAGCGCCTGGCCGGGGTGGCCCCGCTCGCGCTGCCCGCGGACCGGCCCCGGCCGGCGTTCTGGGACGGCTCCGGGGACGTGGTCCGCTTCGAGCTGCCGGCCGAACTGGTCGCCGAGGTCGACCGGGTGGCGCGGGATCAGCGCGCGACCCGCTACATGCTGCTGCTCTCCGTGTACCAGGCCCTGCTGGGGCGGTACTCCGGCCGCACCGACATCGCCGTGTGCACCACCCTGGCCGACCGGGGCCGCCCCGAGGTGGCGGGTCTGATCGGCCCGTTCGTGAACACGATCGTGCTGCGCACCGACCTGTCCGGCGATCCGAGCTTCGCCGCGCTGCTGGGCCGGGTCCGGGCGGCGGCCCTGCGGGACTTCTCGCACGCCGAGGCGCCGTTCGACCGGGTGGTCGGCGAGGTGGTCACCGAGCGCGACCTGTCCCGCCACCCGCTCGCGCAGGCCTCGTTCACGCTGCTCAACACCGTCCCCGCGGCGGCCCGCCTGGACGATCTGGACGTGGCGCTGGTGCGGACCCCGCTGACGGGCACCCCGCTCGACGTGTTCCTGGACCTGAGCCTGCGGGCCGACGGCGGCATCGCGGCGCGGCTGCAGTACTCGACCGCCCTGTTCGACCGGAGCACGATGGTCCGCTTCACCGAGGGCTACGTCGGCCTCCTGCGGGCGGTGACGGCCTCGCCGCAGGCCCCCGTGGCCGAACTCGCCGGGCGGCTGGAGCCGCTGCCCGGCAAGGAGCGCCGGCGGCTGGTGGAATCGGCCGGCTCGGGGCGTCCGGCGCCGGCCGCGGCCCCGTTCACGGTGGCCGGTGAGCCCGATGCGGTGGCCCTGGTGTGCGGGCAGGAGACACTGCGGTACGGGGAGCTGGACGCCCTCGCCGGCGGCCTGGCCACGGCCCTGCGGTCGGCAGGAGCCGGCCCGGGGACCCCGGTCGGGGTGTGCCTGGGGCGCGGGGTGCGGTCCGTGGCCGCGATGACCGCGATCTGGCGGGCCGGCGGGGTCTACGTCCCGCTGGATCCGGCGCTGCCCGGGGAGCGGCTGCGGTTCATGGCCGAGGAGGCCGGGCTGGCCTGCGTCCTCACCGATGCCGCGACCGCGGACCTGGCCGCCGCGCTGGGCCCGCGGGTGCTGCGGGTGGAGGACGCCGCGCCCGACGCGGACGCCCCGCACCACACCCCCGGTGCGCGGGACCTCGCGTACGTCATCTTCACCTCGGGCTCCACCGGGCGGCCGAAGGCCGTCGGGATCGAGCACGGTGCGATCGCCGCCCATGTCGCCGCCGCACGCGAGGAGTTCGGGATCACCGCCCGGGACCGGGTGCTCGCCTTCTCGTCCTTCTCGTTCGACGCGTCCCTGGACCAGCTGCTGACCGCCCTGGGCTGCGGGGCGACCCTGGTGGTGCGGCCGGACGAGCCGTGGCTGCCCGCGCAGATCCCCTCGGTGGCCGAGCGGCACGGGATCACCGTGTTGAACCTGCCGCCGACGTACTGGGCCGAGCTGGCCTTCTCGCTCACCGACCGCACGGCGGCCGCGCTGGCGTCCCTGCGGCTGCTGATCCTCGGCGGGGAGTCGATCCCGGCGGCGGCGCTGGCCGCCTGGCTGGCCCGGGCCCCGCACGTGCGGGTGCTCAACGCGTACGGCCCGACCGAGACCACCGTCACCGCCACCACGCACGAGGTCGGCGCGGCCGGGGAGGACGGCAGGGTGCCGATCGGGCGGCCGCTGGGCTCCCGCCGGGTGTACGTGGTCGACGCGCACGACGAGCTCGTACCCGTCGGGGAGCCGGGTGAGCTGCTGATCGGCGGCCCGGAACTGGCCCGCGGCTACCTCGGCCGGCCCGCCCTGACCGCGGCGAAGTTCGTGCCCGACCCGTACTCCGGCGACGGCGGCCGCCTCTACCGCACCGGCGACCTGGTCCGCCGACTGCCCTCGGGGGAACTGGAGTTCCTCGGCCGCACCGACGACCAGGTAAAGATCCGCGGCTTCCGCATCGAACTCGGTGAGGTGGAGGCCGTCCTGGAACAGCACCCGGACGTCCACGGCGCGGCCGTCCTGGTCCGGGAACTGCGCGGCGAACGCGCCCTCGTCGGCTACGCGGCCGGCCGGGGAGCCGACGCCGAGGCCCTGGCCGCCTGGTGCCGGACGCAGCTGCCCGGCTACATGGTGCCCGCCGCGTTCGTCGTGCTCGACGCCCTGCCCCGGACCGTGCAGGGCAAGGTCGACACCGCCGCCCTGCCCGGTCCCGCCCTGCCCGAACCGGTGGCGTCCGTGGCACCGCGCACCCCCACCGAGGTCGTGACGGCCCAGATCTGGGCCGAGGTCCTGGGCCTTCCCGAGGTGGGGATCCGCGAGGACTTCTTCGCCCTCGGCGGCCACTCCCTGCGCGCCGTGGCGGCCGCGTCCCGGCTGCGCACCGCGTTCGACTGCCCGATCCAGGTACGCGACCTGTTCGACCACCCGACGGTCGAACTGCTCGCCGTCGAAGTGGAACGGCAGCTCGTCGACCAGATCTCCGCGATGAGCGACGACGAGATCGACCTGTCCCTGACCTCCGAGTTCTGACCGCCGCCGCGCTCCGAACCTCGATCCCAGCCTTGATTGGACGGCACTTGCGATGACCACTGCACAGGTCGAACCCTCCACCACGTCCCCCGCTTCTCCCGCTTCCCCCACGTCCCCCGCTTCCCCCACGGCGCCCGGCGGTCTCTCCCCGGCGGCCCGCCGGCTCCTCGAAATGCGGCTGCGCGGCAAGACCGCCGCCGCGTCGGCGCCCGCGGGCATCCCCCGCCTCGACCCGCGCCCCGCGCAGTCCCCCCTGTCCGCCGCGCAGCAGCGCCTGTACTTCCTCGACCAGCTCGACCCCGGCGGCGTCGAGTACCTGATGCCCGCGGCCTGGCGGTTCACCGGCCCGCTGGACGTGGCCGCGCTGAGCGCCGCGATCGGCGACCTCACCGCCCACCACGAGCAGCTGCGGGTGGTCTTCTCCCACGAGGACGGCGTGCCCGCCCAGCGCGTGCTCCCCGCCGCCGAGGCGGCCGGCCTCGACGTGGTCGACCTGCCCCCGGCGGTCCGCGAAGGCGGCCCTGCGGCGCTCGCCGCAGCCGTACGGGAGGTGGCGCTGCGCCCCTTCGACCTGGCCGCGGCGCCCCCGTTCCGGGCCACCCTGCTGCGGATCGCCGCCGACGACCACGTCCTGGTGCTGGCCATGCACCACATCGTCTCGGACGGCTGGTCCCTGGACATCCTGACGGGCGACCTGAGCGCCTGCTACCGCGCCAGAAGCGGCGGCCGGCTCCCGCAGCTCGCGGCGCCACCGGTGGAGTACACCGACTACGCGCACTGGCAGCGCGGGGCCGACGAGAGCACGCAGCTGGACTACTGGCGCACCACCCTGGCCGGCCTGACCCCGCTCGAACTGCCCACCGACCACCCGCGGCCCGCCGTCCGCACCTTCGACGGCGCCGTGCACACCGTCGAACTCCCCGCGCCGCTGACGGCGGCCCTGGCCGAGCTCGGCCGGCGGACCGACACCACCTCGTACATGACGCTGATGGCGGCGTTCCAGGCGGCGCTGGCCTTCCACAGCGGCCAGGACGACATCGCGATCGGCACCGTCGTCGCCAACCGAGAGCGCCCGGAGATCGAGCAGCTGGTCGGCTTCTTCGTGAACACCCTGGTCATCCGCACCGATCTGGGGGGCGACCCGACCTCGGCGCAGCTCCTGGCCCGTACCCGGGAAAGCGTCCTGGGCGCCCTGTCCCACCAGGGCCTGCCCTTCGAGCGGGTCGTGGACGAGCTGAGCCCCGAGCGGGACCTGTCGCGCAATCCGCTGTTCCAGGTGCTGTTCTCGCACTCCGCGGCCACGCAGCAGGGGACGTACGCCCTCGGCGGGGCGGCGGGCACGGCCTTCCCCATCGACCTGACCACGGCGAAGTTCGACCTGACGCTCGACGTCGGCGAGGACGCGGACGGCATCCGGCTGCGGTTCGTCTACCGCCCCGACCTGTTCGAGGCCGCTTCGGTGGCCCGGCTCGCCGAGCACACCGTCGCGGTGCTGCGGGCGTTCACCGAGGCGCCCGACGTGCCGCTCGGCATGGCCGACCTGCTCACCGGCGGCGAGCGGGCCGCGCTGCTCGGCCCCTGGGGTCCGGCGAACCGCCCGGCGGCGGGCGCCGTGCCCGAGCCGGCTCCGCGACCCGCCCTGGAGCGCCTGGCCGAGCAGGTGCGGCTCGCCCCCACCGCGGTGGCCGTCTCCGGCGGCGGCCGCAGCCTGACCTACGCCGAACTCGACGCGGCCTCACTGGCCCTGGCCCGGCGGCTGCGGGCCGCGGGCATCGGCGCGGAGTCCCTGGTGGGCGTCTGCCTGGGCCGCTCCGTCGACCTGGCCGTGGCGCTGCTCGGCGTCTGGCGGGCCGGCGCGGCGTACCTGCCGCTGGACCCCGCCCACCCGCGGGCCCGGCGGGAGTTCACGATCGGTGACGCCGGGGTCGGGTGGGTGGTCGCCGACGGCATCGGCCGGGCCGCCGTGGAGGGGCTGCCGGTCGGGGTGATCCCGCTCGCCGGCGACGACGACGGCACCGACGACACCGCCGCCGCCGCGGCCGTGGACCCGCTCGCGGACGTGGCCCCCGGCCCGGACACCCTCGCCTACGTCATCTACACCTCGGGGTCGACCGGGCGGCCCAAGGGCGTCGAGATCACCCACGGCAACCTCGCCTGGCTGCTCGGCGCCGCCGACCGGCACTTCGACTTCGGCGCCGACGACGTGTGGACGCTCCTGCACTCC
This sequence comes from Actinobacteria bacterium OV450, assembly GCA_001298555.1. Classification (GTDB taxonomy): domain Bacteria; phylum Actinomycetota; class Actinomycetes; order Streptomycetales; family Streptomycetaceae; genus Streptomyces. The sequence goes on along the minus strand of LJCW01000064.1, from coordinate 7,982 downwards.
CCCGCGTTCGACTTCTCCGTCTGGGAGCTGTGGGCCCCGCTGGCCTCCGGCGGACGGGTGGTCGTGCTGAGCGAGGACGAGGTCCGCGACCCCGCCGCCGTGCACGCCGTCCTGCGCGACGAGCGCGTCACCGTGCTCAACCAGACCCCGGCCGCGTTCAAGGGGCTGCGGGCGCATCTGGCTCAGCAGGGTGCGGAGTTCGCAGACCTGGCACTGCGCACCGTGGTCTTCGGCGGCGACGCCTTCGACGCCCGCGACTACCGCGACTGGTTCGCCGTGCCCGAGGACGCGCGGCCCGCGCTGGTGAACATGTACGGGATCACCGAGACCACCGTGCACGTCACGTACCGGCTGATCACCGAGGCGGACACGGTGAGCTCCGTGTACTCGCCGATCGGCCGCCCCCTGGCCGGCCAGCACGGCTACGTCCTGGACCGGGCGGGCCGGCTGGTGCCGCACGGCACGGTGGGTGAGCTGTACGTGGCCGGCGGGGGCGTCGCCCGCGGCTACCGCAACCGGCCGGAGCTGTCCGCCGAGCGGTTCCCCCTCGACCCGTTCGGCCCGGCCGGGACCCGCATGTACCGCACGGGCGACCTGGTACGGGTGCTGCCCGACGGCCAGTTGGCGTACGCCGGACGGGCCGACCACCAGGTGAAGATCCGCGGATTCCGCATCGAGCCCGGCGAGATCGAGACCGCGCTGCGTGCCCTGCCCGGCGTACGGGACGCGGCGGTGGTGGCGCGGCCCGAAGCGCACGGCGGCGCCCGCCTGGTCGCCCACGTGGTGCTGACCGAGGGCCGGCCGCTGGACGCGCCGGACCTGCGCGACCGGCTGCGGCTGACACTGCCCGAGTACATGGTGCCCGCACTGTTCGTCCGGCACCCGAAGCTGCCCATCACCGCCAACGGCAAGGTGGACCGCAAGACCCTGATGGCGGTGGCCGTCGAGGGGGCGGCCGCACCCGCCGGGCACGTCCCGCCGGCCGGTGCGACCGAGGAGGCGCTGGCCCGCATCTGGGGGGACGTGCTGGGCGCCGAGCGGATCAGCCGCACGGCGAACTTCTTCGACCTGGGCGGCGACTCGATGCTGGCCCTGCGGGTGATCGGGCAGGCCCGCTCCGCCGGGCTGGGCCTGAGCGTCCCGGACCTGTTCCGGGCCCGCACCCTGGGCGACCTGGCGGCGCTGGCGACGGACGCGGCCGGCATCGGCGCCCCCGCGCCCGTGGAGCCGTTCTCCCAGCTCGACCCGGCCGACGCGGCCCGGCTGCCGGAGGGGCTCGACGACGCGTACCCGCTGACCATGCTCCAGGCCGGCATGCTGCACGAGATGCTGGCCGACCCGGACCGCGGCGCCTACCACAACGTCACCGACCTCAAGATCACCGTGCCGGAGGGCTTCGACCTCGGCGCGTTCCAGGCCGCGGTGGACACCGTCGTACGCGGCCACAGCATCCTGCGGTCCTCCATCGACCTGGTGTCGTTCACCGAGCCGCTCCAGCTGGTGCACCGCAGCGCCGGCCTCCCGGTCGGCTACAGCGACCTGCGGGGCCTGCCGCACGAGGAGCAGTGGGCGTCCGTACGCGGCCACGTCGACGCGGAGTTCGCCCGGCGCTTCGACCTGGCGGCCCCTCCGCTGGTCCGCATCCACCTGCACCACCTCACCGACCAGGAGCTGCGGCTCACCCTCACCGACTGCCACGTCGTCCTCGACGGCTGGAGCCTGACCTCGCTGATCGCGGACCTGCTCGACCTGCACCGGCAGGCCGTGGCGCAGGGCCGGACCCCGCAGCTGCCGGCGGCGCCCCCGTACGCCGAGTACGTCGCGCTGGAGCGGGCCGCGCTCGTCGACGAGGAGGGCCTGGACCACTGGCGGAAGGCGCTGGGCGCCCTGAGCCCGATCCGGTTCACCCGGCGCGGTACGGAGGCCTCCGAAGGCGGTCAGTTCGTGCACGAGGTGCGCCGTTCGTACGCGGCGCTCGCCGAGCCGATCGGCCGGCTGGCCCGGATGGCCGGGGTGCCCCGCCGCACCGTCATGCTGACGGCCTTCCACCACACCATGAGCCTGTTCGCCGAGCGCGACGGCTCCGCCGAGGGGCACTCGGTCGGCCTGGTCACCAACGGCCGCCCCGAGGTGCCCGGAGCGGACCGGATGCGCGGGCTGTTCCTCAACACGGTGCCGTTCGGCGTCCCGCGTCCCCGTGGCAGCTGGCTGGAGTACCTGCGGGCGGCGTTCGCCGCCGAACAGGAGATGCTGCCGTACCGCAGGGTGCCGCTGGCCCGGATGGCGCAGCTGAGGCCCGGTGCGCCGAGCGTGGCGGAGACCCTCTTCAACTACGTCAACTTCCACCGGCTGTCCGGGGACAGCTGGGACGACTCGCTGGAGATCGCCCGCACCGCGTTCCCGCTGATGCTCAACGCGAGCGTGGAGTCCCTCATCCTCGACGTCGACCCCGACTACCTGGCCCCCGCCACCGCCGAGCAGCTCGCCGACCTGATGTGCGGGGTGCTGAAGGCGATGACCGCGCGGCCCGAGGCGCCCGTCACGGCGCCGGCGCTGGCCGGTGAGGCGCGGATACGGGCACTGGAGGAGTGGGGCCGGGGCCCCGAACTTCCCAACACCACTGCGATGTTCCACGAGTGCGTGGCCGAGCACGCGGTGCTCACGCCCGGCGCGGTGGCCGTCCGGCAGGGCGCGAGGGAGGTCACCTACGCCGAACTTGACCTGTCTGTCAGGCAGTTGGCGCAGCGGTTGCAGGCACTCGGGGTCGGCCCGGAGGTGCCGGTCGGCATCTGCCTGGACCGCGGTCCGGAGATGGTCCGGGCCGTGCTCGGCGTCCTCCGGGCGGGCGGCGCCTTCCTGCCGCTGGAGTCCCAGCACCCGTCCGACCGGCTGAAGTTCATCGTCGAGGACAGCGGGATGCCGGTGCTGATCACCCAGTCCTCGCTGGTGGGGACCGTGCCCTTCGACGGCCCGACCCTGGTCGTGGACGACCCGGCGACCTGGGCCGCCCCCGCCGGGGCGCCGGTGCCCGCGCCGCCCGTCACCGCGGACAACGCCGCGTACGTCCTCTACACCTCCGGCTCCACGGGCACGCCCAAGGGCGTCACCGTCCAGCACCGCAGCCTGACCAACATGCTGGAGGGGCAGCGCGACCTGTTCCCCGTGACCGCCGAGGACCGGGTGCTCCAGTTCGCCTCGCTCAGCTTCGACGTCTCCATCCTGGACCTGACGTGGGCGCTGGCGAACGGCGCCCAGCTGTGCACCCCGCCCAGGGAGGCGCTGCGCGCGGGGGCCGATCTGGCGAACACGCTGCTCGAGTACGGGATCACCGTCGCGATGCTCGCGCCGAGCGCCCTGGCGGCCCTGGGCGAGGACCGCTTCCCGGCGCTGCGGATCCTCCAGGTGTGCGGCGAGGCCTGCCCGGCCGAACTGCCGCAGAAGTGGGCGCGCGGGCGGCGGTTCTACAACGTCTACGGGCTCACCGAGACGGCGGTGTGGTCCGTATCCACCCTCCTCAAACCGGACTGCAAGCGGCCGCCGATCGGCTGGCCGATGCGCAACACCCAGGTCTACGTCCTCGACGAGGACCTCCAGCCGGTCCCCGTCGGGGTGCAGGGCGAGGTCTACCTCGGCGGGCGCGCCATCGGCCGGGGCTACGTGAACCGCCCCGACCTGACCGCGGCCGCGTTCGTCCCCGACCCGTACGGCGCCCCAGGTGGCCGGCTGTGCCGCACCGGCGACCTCGGCGTCCAGCTGCCCGACGGCGCCGTGGAGGTCCTCGGCCGCCGCGACAGCCAGGTCAAGCTGCGCGGATTCCGCATCGAGCTCGGCGAGATCGAGCACGGACTGCGGGAGCTGCCCGAGGTACAGCAGGCGGTGGTCCTGCTGCGGCGCGACCTGCCCGAGCCGGCCCTCGTCGCGTACGTGGTCCCCGAAGAGGGCGTGGAACCCGTCGTCGAGCCCTTCCGCCGGGCCCTGCGGGCCAAGGTCCCCGCCTACATGGTCCCCGCCCGGTTCGTCTTCCTCGACGCGATGCCGGTCAACAGCAGCGGGAAGGTCGACAAGAAGGCCCTGCCGCTGCCCTCGGCCGACCGTCTGCACAGCGCCACCGCCTACGTCGCGCCCGGCACCCCCGCCGAGGTGATCCTCGCCGAGGTGTGGCGCACGGTCCTCGGCATCTCCCAGGTCGGCGTCCACGACGACTTCTTCGCCCTCGGCGGCAGCTCGCTGTCCACCGTCCGGGTCGCCGCGCAGGCCGCCGCCCGCGGACTGAGCGTCTCCGTACGGGACCTGCTCGAACTCCCGACGATCTCCCGGCTCGCGGCCCGCGCCACCGGGGCGGCGGCGGAGGCCGCCCGGCCCGACGGCCCGGCGGACCCGCTCGCGCCGGCCCGGGCCGTCACCTCGGAGGTCCGGCTGCGCGAGGGCGAGGGCTCCCCGCTGTGGTGCGTGCACCCCAGCGGCGGCAGCGGCGCCTGGTACGTGCCGCTCGCCCGGGCCCTCCCGCCGGGGCGGCCCGTCCGGGCCTTCCAGGCCCGCGGGCTGCTCGGCGGGGTGGACCCGACCACGATCGCCGGCATCGCGGCCAACTACGCCGCCGAGCTGGCCGCCCACGGCGGGCACGGCCCGCACGACCTGCTGGGCTGGTCCATGGGCGCCAACATCGCCCTGGAGATGGCCACCCAGCTGCACGAGGCCGGTCACACCGTCGCCCCGCTGACCCTGATCGAGCCCTACCTGCCCCACCCGGCGGCCCGCGAACGCCTCGCGGCGGTCGGCCGGGACATGGAGCGGGGGCTGAGGATGCGCGACCGCGTCCGCGCGCTGGCCCCCTCGGCGGAGCGGGTGACGGCCGTGGCCGAGCTCACCACCCTGCTGCTGGGCGCCGGCATGAGCCCCGGCGAGGCGTCCCTGGTGGAGCACGCCCCCATCGAGGTGTGGCACTCGCTGCTCACCGCGCTGGCCGGCTACGAACTGCGCCCCTATCCCGGCCATGTCCACCTCGTGGTGGGCAGCGCGGCCGCGGAACTGCCCGACGGCGAAGTGATGCCGGGGCTGGACGTGGACTTCCGGACCTACGTCGGGCGCTGGCGCGAGGCCGCACTCGGCGGGCTGACCGTCCACGTCACCGAAGGCGACCACATGTCCATGATGTCCGAACGGCTGATGCACAAGACCGCTTCCGTGCTCGGCCGGATCCAGTCGGAGGAACGCCGATGACCGTCCTGACCACGAACACCCCCGCGACGACGAACGGCACCCCGGCCGGGACCGCGACCGCGACGGGGCCGGTGTGCCCGGTCACGGGGAGGACGGCCCCGCCGGCCGCTCCCGGGGCCGCCTCCCCGTCCGCACCCTGGGCCCCGCCTGCCACCGACCGGGCCCGGCCCCCGGCCCCGGCGGCCGGGTTCACCGAGCGGTACCTCCTCGACCCCGCCGTCAACGCGGACCCGTACGGGTACCTGAGTTCCCTGCGCGACCACGACCCCGTGTACTGGTCGGCGATGCACCGCGCCTGGCTCGTCACCGGCCACGCCCAGCTGATGCACTGCCTGCGCGACCCCGCGGTCTCCGCCGAGCGGGTGCGCCCGCTGATGGACGCCGTACCGGAGGGCGCCCGCGAGGACGCCGAGCGGGCCTTCGCGATCCTCTCCCGCTGGATGGTGTTCAACGACGCCCCGCAGCACCGGCGGCTGCGCCAGGTGTTCCAGGAGCAGTTCGCGGCCCGCGCGATCGGCCGCTACCGGGCCTTCGTCGAACGCGCCACCCGCGCCATGCTCGCCCGCCGCGCCGTCCCCGGCCGGCTCGGGGACCTGGTCGCCGACATCGCCCGGCCGCTGCCCGCCCTGGTCTTCGCCCGCTGGCTGGGCGTCCCCCAGGCCCACGGCCCGTCCTTCTGGTACTGGAACGCCCGCGTCGGCGACCTCGTCCTGGGGGCCGCCCAGGAGGAGCGCGAGTACCGCACCTCGCTCCAGTCCCTGGTCAACCTGGACGACTACCTCGCCGACCTGGTGAGGCAGCGCCGCGCCGACCCCAAGGACGACCTGATCAGCGCCGTGCTGGCGGGCGGCCAGATCGGGAAGTCGGTCAGCGAGGAGGAGTTCGTCGGGATGCTGACGCAGATGGCCTTCGCCGGCGGCGAGACCACCAGCAACCTGATCGTCAACACCGTGCTCGCCCTGCTGGAGCACCCCCACGAGCTGGCGGCCGTCCGCGAGGACCCGCAGCTGGTGTCGATGGCGGTGGAGGAGGGGATGCGCTTCGACGGCCCGTCGAAGATGTCGATCCGCACCGCCGCCCGGGACTTCGACCTCGACGGGCGCTCCGTCCGCGCCGAGGACCGGCTGTTCCTGGTGACGGCGGCGGCCAACCGGGACCCGGCGCGCTTCCCCGACCCGGACCTGTTCAGCGTCCGGCGCGGCAGCGCCTCCCACCTCGGGTTCGGCTTCGGCGCGCACTTCTGCATCGGGGCCGCGCTGGCCCGGCTCGTGGCCGGCGCGGTGGTGGACGTCCTCGTACGCGAGTACCCGGGCCTGGAGCTGCTTCCCGGGCAGCACGCCTGGCAGCCGTCGCTCCTCAACCGCGCGCTGACGGCCCTGCCCGTCCGCTACTGACCACGGCCGCCCGACGGCGGCCCGACAGCCCTACGAAGGGGAGTTCGTTCATGGCTTCCACCCTGGTGGACGCGCGGTCCCGGCTGAGCGCCCCCGCCCGGCTGCCGTCGTTCCGCCTCCTGTGGCTCGGGCAGTCCCTGTCCCTGCTCGGCGACGGATTCAGTTACATCGCCTTCTCCTGGATCACGCTCGGCCTCACCGGCTCCACCCTGGCCCTCGGCTACGTCCTGGCCTGCCAGGCGGTGCCTCGGGCCCTGCTGACCCTGGTCGGCGGCTCCCTCAGCGACACGTGGTCCGCGCGGAGGCTGATGGCGCTCTCCAGCTGGGCCCGGGCCGCCCTGATGGCCGCGGTGGGCCTGGCCGGCCTGGCCGGGTCCCTGACGGTGGCGGTGCTGTGCTGCGCCGCCGCCGCCTTCGGCGCGGTCGACGCGTTCTTCCAGCCGGCCCGGGCCTCCGTCCTGCCGTCGGTGGTGGACCGGGAGCTGCTCGCCCCGGCCAATGCGCTGCTGGCGGTCGCCGCGAAGGTGTCGGCCGTGCTGGGGCCGGCCGTCGGCGGCATGGTGGTGGCCCTCGCCGACGCACCGGTCGCCTTCCTCGTCGACGGGGTGTGCTTCGCCCTCTGCGGCCTGTGCGTCTCGGGCATCCGCCCGCTGCCCCGCCCCGGAGCGGACGCGGCGGACCGCGCGGACGGGGGCGCGGCGGAGCCGGCGGACGCGCCCTCGCTGGCCGCCCGGATCCGCGCCGGGCTGCGGTACGCCTTCGAGGACCCGCGGATCCGGACGATCCTGGCCGTGGACGCGGCCGTCACCTTCTGCCAGGCGGGGCCGTTCACGGTCGGCTTCGCCACCCTCGCCAAAGTCGACCTGCAGGGCGGCTCCGCCACCCTGGGCCTGCTCAACGGGGCACTGGCCGGCGGGGCGATGCTGGGCACCCTCGTCGGCGGCGCCCTGGACACCCGCCCCCGGATCGGTCTGCTGATCGCCGCGCTGGCGGGCTGGCTGTCGATCGGCACGGGCCTGCTCGGCCTCGTCGGCAACACCGCCGGGGCCCTGGCCACGGTCCTGGCGATGGGCTTCGGGATGGGCTTCCAGGGGGTCTTCGGCCTCAGCTGGATCCAGCGCACCATCGACGGCTCGGTGCTGAGCCGGGTGATCTCGGTGGACATGGTGATCGGCTACGCGGTGGCCCCGCTGTCCCTGATCGTCTGCGGGGCCCTGGCCGGATCGGGCACGGGCCCGATGTTCGCCGTCTCCGCGGTGGTCCTGGCGGTGACGGGGCTCGGCATCCTCAGCTCGCGCACCGTCCGCGAGATGCGGTGACCGCGGGCCGGACGCGCCGGGACGCCGGCGGGGGGGGGCGGGGCGTTCG
>LJCW01000063.1 GCA_001298555.1 Actinobacteria bacterium OV450 | reverse complement strand
GCGGGGCAGCCCCGGGCGTGGGCGGGTGGCGCTGAGCCCCTCCCGGGGTGGGGGTCGGCCGGGCGGTCGGCGCCGGGGGGGGGGAGCCGGGCGCGGCGGGTGCGGCCCGGGGCGGGCCCGCCGCGCCGGGCGGCCCGCGAGGCGTCGGGATGGGGCGGGGACCGGGGGGGCGGGGCGCTGGTAGGCCTTGCGGACGGCCGTGGGCGGGACCCGCGCGGCGGCGCGGGCCGGGGGGCGCGGTGGGCGGGGGCGGGGGCAGGGGCCGGGGGAGGTGCAGGGGGGCCGTCAGGGGGCGGACAAGGGTTTTCCCCGTATCGGGTTCATCCCCCGGTTGCCTACTGTCTGCCCACCGGCGATCTCTTCCGCCCCGGACGGACCCCGCACCAACCCCACATGGTGTGAATCCGTGCGGCCGGGCGATCGCCCGCACCGCCGTCGTCCCAGCCCCGCGGAAGCGGCCGGGACGACGCGGCGAGCAGCGGTGGCCGGGACGGGCATGACCAACCCGTCCCCGGCCCCGTGGCCGCCGGTTCACCTCCCACACAGCTCCAACCGCCCGCTCCGGCTTGCCCGGAAACGGCCCGCGAAGGGAACACCGTGCACGCAACGAGACGCAGGCTCATATCCGTGGTGGCGATGTCCGTCACCCTGCTCGCCGGCTCCGCCACCGCTTCCGTGGCGCTGACCGGCTCGGAGCCCGCTCCGGCCCCCGCCGCCACCCCCCCGGCCGCCGGCGCCCCCGCGACCCCTGCCGCCGCGCCCGTGCAGAACCTGATCGTCGGCTACAAGGCCTCGGCGACCGAGGCCAGTTCCAACGAGGCCGCCGCCGACGACGCCGCAGCCAAGGGGAAGAAGGCCGGCAAGAAGGCGAAGTTCGACCGCCGCCTCGGCACCGGCGCCGCCCTCGTCAACCTGGGTGGTGCGACCGCCCCGGCCGACGCGGCGGACGTGATGGCCCAGTTCCGTGCCGACCCGGACGTCGCGTACGTCGAGCCGGACGCCCGCGCCTACGCGATGGCCACCCCGGACGACACCGAGTACGCCAAGCAGTGGGACCTCTTCGAGCCCACCGGCGGCATGAACGTTCCGGCAGCCTGGGACAAGACCACCGGTTCCGGTGTCACCGTCGCAGTGATCGACACCGGCTACGTGGCCCACTCCGACGTGGCGCCCAACATCGTCGCCGGCTACGACTTCATCTCCGACTCCACCGCCGCCCGTGACGGCAACGGCCGTGACAACAACCCGGCCGACCAGGGCGACTGGAGCGCGGCCGGCGAGTGCGGCACCGGCTCCACGGCCAGCGGCTCCTCCTGGCACGGCACCCACGTCGCGGGCACCATCGCCGCCGCCACCAACAACGGCAAGGGCGTCGCGGGCATCGCGTACAACGCGAAGATCCAGCCCGTCCGCGTACTCGGCAAGTGCGGCGGCACCACCTCCGACATCGTCGACGCCATCACCTGGGCCTCCGGCGGCACCGTCGCGGGCGTCCCGGCCAACGCCACCCCCGCCAAGGTCATCAACATGAGCCTCGGCGGCTCCGGCGCCTGCACGACCAGCTACCAGAACGCGATCAACGCGGCCGTCGCCCGCGGCACCACGGTCGTGGTAGCCGCCGGCAACAGCAACGCGGACGCGGCCGGCTTCTCGCCCGCCAGCTGCAACAACGTGGTCGCCGTGGCCGCCACCAACCGCACCGGCGACCGCTCCTTCTACTCCAACTACGGCGCCAAGGTCGACGTCGCCGCGCCGGGTGGTGAGACCCGCCGCGCCACCGACACGCCCGGCACCGTCACCACCCCCGAGAACGGCATCCTCTCCACGCTGAACAGCGGCACCACCACCCCGGGCTCCGAGATCTACAAGCCCTACCAGGGCACCAGCATGGCCGCCCCGCACGTCGCGGGCCTCGCCGCCCTCGTCGTCGCCGCCAAGCCCTCGCTGACCCCGGCGCAGGTCGAGGCCGCCATCAAGGCCAACGCCCGCCCGCTCCCCGGCACCTGCACCGGCGGCTGCGGCACCGGCATCGCCGACGCCGCCGCGACCATCAACGCCGTGACCTCGACGCCCCCCACCCCGGGCTTCGAGAACACCACGGACGTGAACATCTCCGACAACACCACCGTCGAGAGCCCGATCACGGTCAGCGGAGTCGCGGGCAACGCCCCGGCCGCCCTCAAGGTCAACGTGGACATCAAGCACACCTACATCGGTGACCTGAAGGTCGACCTGGTGGCTCCGGACGGCAGCGTCTACACGCTGCACAACCGGGCCGGCGGGAGCACCGACAACATCAACCAGCAGTACACCGTGAACGCCTCCTCGGAGGTCGCCAACGGCACCTGGAAGCTCCGCGTCAACGACAACGCCGGCGGCGACACCGGCTACATCGACGCCTGGAGCCTCGTCTTCTGAGGGCCCGATAGTACGGACCATTGAGCCCCGCGGACCTGCCAGTACACCTCGTACCGGCAGGTCCGCAGCCGTTTCCGCACAACCGACTGAATTCTGCGTCACAATCCGTGTCCACCCGGCACCCGACCTCGTATTGTCGCCTCTCACAGGAGAGGCACAGAGTGGGGACCGAGAGGCTGGTGGCTGTGCGTGGTGGCGGCGACGGGGAACGCTGACACGACCGTCGGGCACGGTGAACTGATCAAGGCGGTCGAACGCGCGCTGACCACGCACGGGCGGGCGCTGCTCACCGGGCCCGCCGGCGCGGGCAAGACCGAGGCGCTCGCCACGGTCGCGGCCGCGGCATCGGCCCGCCACGAGACCGTGCTCCGCCTCACCCCCGAAGCCGCGGACCAGTGGATTCCGGAGGCCTCCGCCGCCGCACTCCTCGCCTCCGTCCCCGCCGCCGCGCTGGAGCGGCTCTCCGGACCCCAGCGCACCGCCATCGCCCTGCTGTGCCGCGAGACCGACGCGCCCCGCGCCGGCCGCGACCACGTCGCGCTGCGCCTCGCCGTCGTCGAGGTGCTCCGCACCCTCGCCACCGCCAACCCCGTCCTGCTCGTCCTCGACAACGCCCAGTGGCTGGACGCCGAAAGCACCGATCTGCTCCGGTTCGCCCTGCGGCTCACCCCGCCCCGCGTACGGGTCCTCGTCGCCGAATGCGTCCAGGGCGGAGCCCCGGTCGGCGGGCCCCTGTGCGGCCCCGGCACCCCCGCCATCCGCGTCCCCGCACTCGGCGCCGACGAGATAGCCGAACTCCTCGCCCGCCACGGCCTGCCCGCCCGGCTCGCCGGCCGCATCCACCAAGCCAGCGGCGGGAACCCCCGCCTCGCGCTCGCCCTCGGCCACTCCCTCGCCGAAGCCGCCGAGGCCCGCGACGGCAGCGCCCACCACGCCGATCCGCTGCCCCTGTCCGGCCAGGCCCGCGACGTCGCCCGCCGGCTCCTCGCCGAAGCCCCGGCCCAGGCCCGCCGCACCCTGCTCCTCGCCGCCCTCGCCGCCCGCCCGACCACCGGCCTGCTGCGCCGGGCCGGCCGCCCCGACGCCGAGGCCGAACTCGCCGAGGCGGAACGGGCCGCGCTCGTCACCGTGGGGGAGGACGGCGCGGTCGCCTTCACCGCCGGAGCCCTTCCCATGGCCCTGGCCGCCGACGCCCGCTGGCCCGAGCGCGCCGCCGCACACGCCGCGCTCGCCAACGCCGTCGACGACCCCGTACAGGCCGTGCGCCACCGGGCCCTGGCCGTGGACACCCCCGACGAGTGGCTGGCCGCGGAGATCACCGAGGCCGCCGCGTCCTGCCGACGGCGCGGCCAGCGCGCCCTGGCCGCAGAACTCGGCCTGCTCGCGGCCGAACGGACGCCGAGCAACCGGGCCGGGGACGAACTGTCCCGCCTCGTCGCCGCGGCCGGGGCCGCCGGCTGGGCCGGCCGCGCCGACCTCGCCCGCCGCGCCACCCGCGCCGTACTGGCCCGCGACGCCTCGCCCGCCGACCGGGTACGGGCCCGCCTCGCCGTGATCGACGCCGCCGGACAGGCCCTCGCCGACCTCGACGAGACCTTCGCGTACGCCATGGACGACGCGGCCGCCGACCCCGCCCTCCGGGCCGCCGTACAGCTGCGGATCGCCACGAAGTACAACCTCAGCGACGGCGACCCCGTCCGCTCCCGCGACGCCGCCGCCGAGGCCGCGCGGCTCGCCGCCCTGGGCGGCGACCAGGTGGCCGAGGCCATGGCGCTGACCGTACGGGCCCGGATGGGCCGCATCCTCGGGGACCCGGACGCCGAGGACATCCTCGCCGAGGCCCTGGCCCTGCCCGCCCCCGAGGTGCCGCTGGGCATGCGCAACGCGCCGCAGTACCTCGCCGTACGGCACGCCCTGTTCGACGACGGCCTCGCCGACGCCCGCCGGCAGCTGCTCGTCCTGCTCCCCGCCGTCCGGCGCACGGGATCCGCCGAGGACGTCTTCGAGGTCCTGCGCAGCCTCACCGAGGTCGAACTGCGGCGCGGCCGCTGCGCGCTCGCGTCCGCGCACGCCCGGCGCGCCCTCGAACTGACCATCGAGGCGGGCCTCTCACCGGGCCCCGCCTGGTACGCCGCCGCGATGGCCGAGGCCGTGGGCGGAAGCTTCGCGCGCGCCGCGGCGTACGCCCGGCGCGGCATCCAGGCCTCCGAGGAGGAACACGACCAGGTGTTCCTCTCGCGCAGCCTGTACGCGCTGGGCCTGACCGAACTCGCGACGGGGGAGGCCGCAGCGGCAGTGGCCACCCTGCGCCGCGTGGCCGAACTGGAGGAGGCCCAGCAGGTCGTCGACCCCTCTATCCTGCGCTGGCACGGGGAGCTGGCCGAGGCGCTCGTGGCCGCGGACGCGCCCGACGAGGCCGCCGAACTGCTCGCCTCCGTCCGTACGGTCGCCCTTCGCCTCGGGCGCACCGCGGTGCTCCCCGCACTCGACCGGGCCCGCGGCCTGTGTCTGTCCGCGCAGGGCGACGCCGACGCCGCCGTGGACCTGCTGGCGGCCACGGCGGACCGGTTCGCCGCGCTCCAGCTCCCGGTGGAGCGCGGCCGTACGCTGCTCGCCCTGGCCCGGGTGGAGCGGCGCCGGCGCCGGCGCGCACCCGCCCGTGCCGCGCTGGGGGCCGCGGCCGAGGTGTTCGCCGCGGCCGGCGCGAAACCCTGGGCCGAACTCGCCGAGGAGCACCGGGACCACACCCCGGCGGCGGCCGCGGGCGGTCCGGCCGTGGCCCTCGCGGCACTGACCGAGGCGGAGACCCGGCTGGCCCTGCTCGTCGCCGAGGGCGCCAGCAACCAGGAGGCGGCCGCGAAGCTGTTCGTCAGCGTCAAGACGGTCGAGGCTCGTTTGACCCGGATCTACCAGAAGCTCCGCGTGCGCTCCCGGGCCCAGCTGGCCACCACCCACCGCACCCCGTGAGGGAGCGCCGGGCGGCGGCCCGGCCGGTCAGCAGCCGAGGTTGTCGCCCGGGGTCACGCCCAGGATCTGGGTGAAGCTCTGGTACGCGTTCACCCGGCTCTGGACCTGGGCGGGGTTGCCGCCGTTGCACTCCAGGGACCCGTTGATGGAGCGGATCGTCTCTCCGAACCCGGCGCCGTTGACCATGGCGGCGTGGGCGGTCATCGTGCCGGGGCCGTTCTGGGTGTTCCAGTACCACAGGGCGGTCTTCATGGCGACGGCCGGATCCTGCTCCACGAGGTACGGGTTGGCGAGCAGGTTGATGCCGAGGGCGTCGCCGGCCGCCTTGTAGTTGAAGTTCCAGCTGAGCTGGATCGGGCCGCGCCCGTAGTAGGCGGCCTGTCCGGCGGGACAGCCGTACGGCTGGCTCGCGTCGCAGTAGTGGGGGTAGTTGGCGGTGTTCTGCTCGACGATGTGGACGAGGCCGCCCGTCTCGTGGGAGACGTTCGCCAGGAAGGCGGCGGCCTCGCGCCGCTTGACGGTGTCGTCACCGGTGTTGGTGAAGGCGGGGTACGCGGAGAGGGCCGAGACCAGCCCGTTGTACGTGTAGAAGGGGTTCCGGTTCGGGAACATCCGGTTGAACTGGGCCTCGGACACCACGAATCCGGACGGCGTGCCGGGATCCGGGTCCTGGCCGCCACCGCCGCAGGAGCCGAGGTCGGACCAGACGCCCCACTGCCCGGTGGTGCCGGGCGTCTCGCCCTGCGTCCACCACTTGGCCTGCCAGTTGTGCCCGCTGTACGAGGCGCTCATGCCATTGGTGTAGACGGCGGACGAGGCCCACGGGGCGGCGCAGGCAGCGGCCGCGGAGGCGGGGGAGGCGGGGAGGGCGACCGCGAGGCCGAAGGTGGCGGCCGCGGCGGCTGCCAGGGCGAGCGCGCGGCGGCGCAGCACACGTATCACGTAAAAGCTCCTTCAGTGGGGGGAGTTGCCGTGGGGGCGAGTACCGCCACTGAAGCGAAACTGGTCTGGACCTGTCAAGGTCTAGACCAGCTTTCATCGTGTGGGGACAAACGACGGGGCCCGTACGCGCCGATGCGCGTACGGGCCCCGCCGTTCGTCCGCGAGCGGTCAGCTGCCGGCGGAGACGTTGCCGGAGAGGATCGGGATGTTGCTGAGGATGTGCGAGGCCGAGTCGTCGCCCTTGGCCTGGGTGGAGTTCTCGGTGCACTGCTGGTTCATCGGGTTGTGCAGGACGTTGATGTCCTGGACGCCGACGTTGGCGATGAGCGCGACCAGGGACTGGGCGTTGACCTTCGCCGGCAGGCCGACGCAGAGCTTGTTGAGCGAGCCCTGGACCAGGCTGAGCTGCGGGCTCATCGCGCCCTCGGTCTCCTGGTTGCCGTAGATCTGCGAGGAGTCGTTGCCGTTGACCGTGTTGACGCCGTCGTCGTTGCCGATCGCCATCGCCGGGGCGGCTACCGCGGCGCCGAAGCCCAGCACGGAGGCGGTGACCGCAGTGGTGGCCATGAACTTCTTCAGCATGAGGTGGTTCCTTCTGTCGCACTGTTGCTTGGGATGGCTGCCCCCGGCGGGACGAGCTGATCAACTGCCAACGGCGCGCTTGGTTATCGCGTGTCACCCGAGTGGCCCAGTGCACCGGCCGCGTGAAGGGGGACGTGAAGGGGGGACGTGAAGGGGGTACGCGAAGGGGCCGCCCCCCGCTCGGTGAGCGGGAGGCGGCCCCTTGTCCGACCTCTTCAGGGCATCGCCGGGAGAGACCGCGGCCGGCGGTCAGCCCGTCTTGCGGCGGGTCTTCTTGTTCTTGCCACCCGCGCCACCGCTGGCGCCCTGGATCTTCGCCCGGCTCTGGTGGGACTGCTGCGCGTGGGCACTGCGGGCGTTGCGCTCGAGGGCCTCCCGGAACTTGCGCTTGGCCTCCTCGGCCGGCGATTCGTCCTGCGGGGTGTCCGACTCTTCTGGCATGTGTCCTCCTGGGTTGACCTGAAGCGGCCTCAGTCTGTCACCCACTGTTCCCCCTGACCAGCGGGTTCCGAGCCGTGGCGGGCCGGGGCGGCGGATCACGGGCGAAGCCGGCGCTTCGGTCCGGGGAGGGCCGTCCGCCGGCCTGGCGGCCGACCCGGAAGAGGACGACCGGACGGGACGATCCGGGGTGGGTGGGCCACGGCTCCGCTGGTGGCCGAGCCGAGGATCCGCCGGGCGGGCCTGGGAGGGGGGAAGCGCCGGGCGGTCCCCGGGGCGGAAGGTCCGCCGTGCGGGACCTGGGGCGGGAAAACGCCGGGGACACACGAAGGCCCGGGACTCGCGGGGAGTCCCGGGCCTTCGCTGGTGCACTTCGCTTGACCACCGTGTTCAACGACGGACCGCGCCGGAGGTCACCCCCCGTCCGGGTGGCGTTCCACGCGCCGCTGGTGCACCCGGAGCTGCAGGGTGGCGAGGTCCAGCAGCGGGGTGGGTACGGCGAGCGCGCGGGCCCGGCCGACCAGGTCGCCGAAGAGGTGCTCGACCTCCGTCGGCCGGCCGGCGATCAGGTCCCGGTACAGCGACGGGGTGAGCGGGGAACCGGGCGTGGTCACCGTCCGGGCGGTGAAGTCGAGTTCGGCGTCCGGCACCGGGTGGCCCGCCGCGGCGGCGACGGCCGCGCCCTCCGCGAGCACGGCCGGCCCGAGTCCGGCGCCGCCGGGCACGGCGACGGCCTCGCCCACGGATCCGCGCGCCAGGCACGTGACGGCCGCCAGGGTGGTGATGAAGACCCACTTGTGCCACATCGAGGCGACGACGTCCGCGGTCCCGGGGCTGTCGACGCCGGCCCCCGTCAGCAGGGCGCGTACGGCCTCGACGCGGTCGGAGGGCCGGCCGTCGAGTTCACCGGTGATCAGGGTGGACGGCGGAGCCATGCGCACGATGTCGCCGTGCTCGTTCAAGGTGGTGACCACCTTGGCGACGCCGCCGAGGACCGGCCCGGCGCCGAAGTGTCCCCTGAGGTGGTCGAGGTGGGCCATGCCGTTGAGCAGTGGCACGATCGCGGTCCGCGGACCGACCGCCGGGGCCAGGTCCTTCGCCGCGCGGCCGAGCGCCGTGGACTTCACCGAGAGCAGGACGAGGTCGTACGGGTGCGACAGCGCGTCGGCGGTCACCAGCCGGGGGGTGAGGGTGAAGTCCTCGCCCAGGCCCGTCACCCGCAGCCCGCGCTCGCGCAGGGCGGCGGCCCGGTCCGGGCGGACCAGGAAGGTGACGTCCTGCCCGGCCTGCGCGAGGCGGGCGCCGAACCAGCCGCCCGCGGCTCCGGCACCCACAGTCAGGATTCTCATGCGGGAGAGCCTATGCGCGGGGACCGGCCCGGAGGTTCGGATCGTGAAGGTCCGCGGGACGGACTCCTGCTGAGGTGTGCGCGGGCCGGCCGGGCCGCGTGGACGGGTCAGCCGGGCGAGACGCGCAGCGCGTCGCCGACGAGGCGGACGGCGCGGGAGAGCCGGCCCAGCTGCTGGAGCTCGACGGCGTACATGCGGATCGAGTTCTCGATGACGGCTTCGGCCACGCCCATCGAGGGCAGTTCGGCCCGGCTGGTCTCCAGCGCGACCCGGACCGCCCGCATCTCGTGCTGGAGCTGGAGCTGGGCGTGCCGGCTGAGGAGGACGGGGCTGCGGGTCAGCGTCGAGTAGCTGCCGTAGCGGGCCGGGAGCAGATCGCGCAGCCAGCGCATGGCCGTGCGTTCCCAGTCCTGGGTGCCGGGGGCCTTGACCTGGCAGGGCCAGTCCGGGCTGAGCGTGGTGGAGGCCATCTGGCGCATGCTCGTCGCTTCCGAATGGTGTCGAACTCTGATCGAGACGTTGGTGGGCGGCCCCGGCCCAGGGGTTGACCGAGGCCGCCACAAGCGCTCTGGTGGATCCCAGTGCCGGGAACGGGCAGCGAGGCGGGGCGTGAGGAGGAGCGTCCCGCGCGGGATGTTCGTTCTGGGAGGGCGTGGGGTCGCTCTCCTTGGCGTCTGGTGGATCCGGCGCGCTGCTCAGTAAACATATATACCGTCGAGTAAACAAGAGAATGAAAAATTACATACGCCTCGACGGCGTGAAAGTGGACTGCCTCATACCGGTTGAAAAGGGGCCTTACAGGAAGAATCCGTGCTGGTCGGCGACCTGCTCGTACCCCTCGAGCCGCGCCTGCGTCCGCTCGGGATCCGCGTCGGCCATCGCCTGGAGCAGGGCCGCGGACAGCATCCCCGGCGCGGCGTACGAGTCGAAGACCAGCCGGGCACCGGTCCCGGCCGTCAGGGCCACGTCCGCCTCGTCCACCAGCGGCCCCAGGGTGGTGTCGGTGATCAGCGCGATCTTCAGCCCGGCGCTGCGCGCGGCCCGCAGCGCCGACAGGGTCTCCTTGGCGTGCCGCGGCATGGCGAAGGCCAGGGCCCAGGTCCCGCCGGCCTCCCGGGACTGGAGCAGGGCGTCGTAGGCCACGCTGCCTCCACGTGTCACCAGCCGGACATCGGGATGGATGCGCCGTGCCGCGTAGGCGAAGTACTCCGCCAGCGAGACCGAGATCCGCAGCCCGAGGACCGTCAGCGGCACCGAGCGGGCCAGCTCGCGGCCGATGTCGAGCACCTGGTCGGTGTCTGCGAGCAGCCGCCGTACGCTCTCCAGGTTCGCGATCTCGGCGTCCACGGCCGCCTGGAGCTCGTTGCGGCGGAACTGCTCGCTGGTCTCCGGGGAACCCGCGACGGCGCTCAGTGCCATCGGCTGGAGGGCGTCCCGCAGTGCCGGGTAGCCGCTGAACCCGAGGGCGGTGGCGAAACGCGTCACCGACGGCTGGCTGACGCCCACCCGCTCCGCGAGCTCGGTGATCGACAGGAACGCGGCCTCGGTGAGGTGGTCGATCAGGTACTGGGCGATCCGCCGCTGCCCGGGGGAGAGCCGGTGGCCGTCGAACAGGGCGCGGACCCGGTCGCCCGGAGCGCGTTCCTGGACCGGCGGCGTCTGCCCGCTCGGCGTGATCGCAGCCGCCTGCGCGCGTGCCTGCTGCCCCGATGACACCGGTGGGCCTCCCTCTCATGTCACTCGTCTTCAAACATAGCTCACGCCCTGTGGTCGGCCGCCCCGTCGGAGGAGGCCGGGTGCGGGCCCGCGCCCGGCCGCATCTCTCGCGACCCCCGGAGGCCGAAACTATGATGTGCTCGGGTCTTTGGCGCACCGCGCGCAGCGAGAGCCGAGAGCAGGGACATATGGATGCACCCGGGAGCGGTCCGTGATCCCGCGCCGTCCCCCGAAGTCGGTGAGCGCCGCCGACCTGCTGGCCACGCTCGGCCGGCTCACGGCCCGGGCGAAGGCGGGAGCGGAACTCCAGCAGGCCCGGGTGGAACTCGCCGAGGCCCTCCAACGCGAGATGCTGCCGGCCTCCCTGCCCGCCCTGCCCGGCCTGCGCAGCGCCGCCCGCTACGCACCCGCCCGGCATGGCCTGGACATCGGCGGCGACTGGTACGACGGTTTCCGGCTGCCCGAGGGAGCGCTCGCGTTCTCCATCGGCGACGTCCAGGGGCACGACGTCGAGGCGGCCGCCTTCATGGGGCAGGTCCGCGTCGGCCTGCGCGCCGTGTCCACCGTCGTCTTCGACCCGGGCGAGATGCTGAGCCGGGCCAACGACGTGCTGCTGGCCATGGACTGCGAACTCTTCGCGACCTGCACCCTGCTCCGCTTCGACCCCGAGACCTGGGAACTCGAAACCGCCCGGGCCGGCCACGTGCCCTCCGTCTGGGCCACGGTCGACGGCCGCTACGGCATCAACGAGGAGGAGGGCGGCCCGCCGCTGGGAGTCGAGCCGGGCGCCGGGTACGCGGTCACCCGGCGCAGGCTCGACCAGGCGGGCTCCCTCGTCCTGCTCACCGACGGCGTGGTCGAAGGGCCGTCCTTCCCGATCGACGTCGGACTGGCCCGCGTGGCCCGGGTGGTCCGGGAGGCGGCGGGCGCCGATCCCGACGAGATCGCCGGGGAGATCATGAAGGTGGCGGATTCCACCGGCCACGCGGACGACGCGGCGGTGCTCGTCCTCAGCCACGACGCGGCAGGACCCCGGACCTGGTAGCGCGTGTCACGGCCCGCCCGGAGGCGGCGGCTGTTGTCTGATGCTGTGGTGCGCAAAGAGGAATGGCGACGTCTGACCGGGACTCTTCTGCAGATCCTGGCCGTCGCCGCCGCCTACTACGCCGCGGCACGGATCGGCCTCCTGCTGCGCGTGGTGGTCGAAGGCGCGGTGGTCACGGCCCTGTGGCCGCCCACCGGCCTCGCGGTGGCCGCCCTGCTGTGGTTCGGCCCGCGGATCTGGCCGGGGATCGCCCTCGGAACGTACCTCTCCATCCAGCACCTCAGCAGCTTCCAGGTCGCCGACGCCGGCATCGTCGTGGGCAACACGCTCGCCCCGTTGTGCGCGTACCTGCTGCTGCGCCGCGTGGGCTTCCGCACCGACATCGTCCGGCTGCGCGACGGCCTGGCCCTGGTCTTCCTGGGCGGGTTCGTGCCGATGCTGCTCAGCGCGTCCATCGGCACCGGTGTGCTCCTCGCCACCGGGGACCTGGCGCCGGACGACTTCCTGCCGGTGTGGTCGGCCTGGTGGGCCGGAGACGCCATGGGCGTGCTCGTGGTGACCCCGCTGCTGCTCGTCCTGACCCGGGTCCGGATGCCGCACGACGCCTACCGGGTCGCCGAGGCGGTGGCGCTGACCATCGGCGCCGGTCTCGTCGCCCTCGCGGCCACCCGGAGCTCCCTGTCGCTGCTCTTCCTCGTCTTCCCGCTGCTGATCTGGGCGGCCGTGCGCTTCCAGCTGGCCGGCAGCGCGCCCTGCGCCCTGGTCCTGTCCGTGGTGGCGATCTGGGCGGCGACCGATCGCGCCGGACCGTTCGAGGGCCACACCCTCTTCGAGGTCATGGTCAACCTCCAGGCCCTCAACGGCTCGGCGGCGCTCACCGCGCTGCTGCTGTCCGCGCTGGTCACCGAGCAGAACAACATCCGCGAGGAGATCGAGCGGGTGTGCGAGGACCTGGCCGAGGTCGTCGAACGCCTCGCCCCCCGCGGTCCCGGCGACCGGGGCCCGGCGTGATCCGGACGACGGGCCCCGGCCCCGGCCGATGGCGCCGATGGCGGCCGTTCGGGGTCCGGGCGCGCTCCGCCCCCGGCCTCCGTGGTCGGTGCCGGGTGCCGGCGGTACAGGTCGCAGCCGTGCCCGTCTGCGCACGGCCGTGACCGATGCTCCGCCGACGGGCCTGGTGAGTGCCGTCGAAGTAGCGTCGGCCCCCTCAGGTCAGACGGGGCTTCGACGACACACCCAAGGGCTCTCCCGTCATCCCCGTGGATCAGCGCGCGGCGTCGGATGCGGTGCATCTCGCAAGGCGGAGGGGCGTCCGCGTCCTGGGCGTATCCGGGCGTCCCGGCAACGCGGCGAGGTGCCGTAGCCGGCGTCGCGCGCCCGCCGGGGATTGCGGGACAGCCCTTAGGTGACGAGGTAGCAGGCGGCCGCGTGTGCTTCGACGGCGACCGGCCTACGATTCCCGGCACGCCGAGCGCCACCACCCCGGCCGCTCGCCGCCCGCGCCCCCGTCCGCCGGGCACGCGCCCGCCCGGGCCCGGAGGCCACCGCCGTCGTCGTCACCGGGTGGACACACCGACCAGGGCCGTGAATCGGCCAGCGGCCGTCCGTGCCCGCACCGGGCGCGGCCGGGCCCGATTACCGTGGCCGCCGGGCTCGACCACGGAGCCCGGCGCGGCGTGCGGCCGCCGAACCGCCCCACCACCACTGCCTCCCCCCCCACCGGAAGGGCGCCATGAACCCGATACTCGACGCGGTCCGCGAAGGCCGCACCGACCTGCTGCCCGGCCTGGTGCGGCCGCTGACGGCACCCGAGCGCCAGGAAGTGCTCGCCCGGCTCGCCCATGTGCGCGCCGAGATGCGCGGCTGGGACTGGAGCCGGTGGCGCGAACGCGACCGCATCCGCTCCGCCCTGCTCGTCGCCGGCGCCGGCTGCCACACCGGCGCGTCCCCGGCGGCCTCCTGGATCGGCGCGCACGATCTGCGCGAGAAGCAGGAGTTCCCCACCGGGCCGCTGCTGGGCGTGCTCGCCGACCGCGACCCCGCATGGCTCGGCGAACTCGCCCACCGCCTCGCCGAGCGCGCCGGGACCGCCGAGGAGGACTATCCGCTTATCCGGGAGCTGGTGCGCCTTGCCGGCTGCCCCGTGCCGACGACCGACGCGTTCGTCCACGGCTGGGTGCGGTCCATCTTCACCATGGACCGCGCACGCTCCACGCACAGCCCCCTCTCGATCGCCCTGCGCCAGGATCCGTACGCACGCGAGCTGGTGCCCCTGCTCTTCACGACGGCCGAGTCCCCCGAGGCACTGCACTGGTGCAGCGATCCCACGGCCCCCAACCACTGGCCGTCCGAGCTGGCCGCGCTCGCGCAGGAGGGGATCGTCGAACGCCGCGTCCTGGTCGACGGCTGTGTCGCGCGCCTGCGGCGGGGCGGCCGGCAGAACCAGCTGAAGTTCTTCCTCGCCATGCTCACGCGCCTCGAACTCACCCCGGCCGAGGAACGGGAGCGGACGGCCGACTGGATCGCCCTGGCCGCCGAGGCGCCGTCACCGCTCGCCGGACACGCCCAGCAGGTACTCGTCCGGCTCGCCGATGCGGGCGGGATTGCGGCCCAGCGGCTCGCCGAGATGTCGGACGCGGTGCTCCGCCGGCCCGAGAAGAAGCTCGTACGCGCCCAACTGGGCCTTCTCGGCCAGGCCTTACGACGCGACCCCGAGGCCCGGCGCACCCTGCTGCCCGCCGTGGCCACCGCCTTCGGGCACGAGGACACCGCCCTCCAGGAACGCGCCCTCGGACTGGTCGTCAGGTACCTGCCGCCCGGTGACCGCGAGCTGCGCCGGCAACTCGCCCTCTCCGCGGAGGCGTTGAGCCCCCTCCACCGGCGTGCCGCGACGGAGCTGCTCGGGACCTCCACGTCGCCCGCCGCCGGCACCTGCGCGGAGCCTGCCTACCGGGAGGTCCTGCCCCCGCCGCCGGTGCGCCGCCGTCTCACCTGCGGCCCCCTGACACTCGCCGGGACCGTGGCCCTGGTGGCGGCCTCCGACGCGGCCGGCGAGCCGACCGCCGCCGCCTTCGAGTCGGCCCTGGACGGCCTGGTCCGGCACGCCCACCACGACCGTGCCGCCCTGGCCGGAGCCCTGCGCCCGGCCCTCGCCGGCCGCAGGTGGCATCCGGAGGGCGACCGGCCGGTGGACCCGCAGCAGCTGTCCGGGCTGGACCTGCCGGCGGCGGCCGTCCTCGGCCGCGTCCGCGCGCAGGACCTGACGCCGGGCCGGGGCGCACACGGCGGTGGCTGCCGGCCCGACTGCGTCCACGCCGCGCTGAGCGCCGTGACGGCCTCCCGGCTGACCGAGGCCGCGCACCGGGTCCTCACCGACCCGCAGCCCTTCCTCCTCGCCACCCCCACCTGGGAGACGGGTTCGCTGGAGCCCGGGGAGCTCGTCGTACGGCTCGCGGCGTACCGGCGGCTCGGCGCGGAGCCCGGCCCGGCCGACTTCGCCCAGGCGCTGCTTCGGGTGCGGCGCGACCCCGGCGCCGCCGCCGCCGCGGCCGCGCTCGGCACCCCCGAGGGTGACCGGCTGGCGGCCTGGCTCGCGGGTGCGGGAGAACCGCCCCCGGTGCGCCGCCGGGTGACGGACCCGTTCCCGGACGCGGTCCCCGCATCGTGCACCGACCCCTTCGCGGACCCCGTCCCGGACGCGGTACGGGAGGCCCGATCCCTGCGGTGGGACCGGCCGCCGCGGCCGTCCGTGACCCGCCGCATCGTGCTGGAGACCGCCGAACGGTGCGTCGTGCGGCGGGAGTTCCCCGCGGCCTTCCGCGGGCTGGGCCGGGCGCACAGCGAGCGGTCCCGCAGCTGTTCGCCCGCCTGCGCCGACGGCCTCGTCCAGGGGGCCGTCCTGCCCGAGGACCGCGAGACGCAGGCGGCCTGGCTGCTGCCCGTGGTGACCGCGGGCGCCACCGCCCGGGAGCGCGCCGCCGGAGCGCCGCTGCCGCTGCCACTGCCGCGCCTCGCGGAGCTGGGAGGACCGGCGGGCCCGGCCC
>LJCW01000062.1 GCA_001298555.1 Actinobacteria bacterium OV450 | reverse complement strand
GGGCGTATCACCTCTGTCGGCGGCACCACTCGCCGGAACAACACCCACAACTCATCCGGCACCAGCCGCTCAACCAAATCCGTCATGCACGATTCAACGAACGATCACGCCATAAGAAACGGCGTCTAAGTGCACGGTCCGAAACCTCTCGTCGAATCATCCCGATGCACGCAGCATCGAGCCCCCCAAGATGGACGGATGTTCGAACCTAATGGCCACTCCCCCGCAATTGCAGCTCGATTCCACCCCTACGCACACGGGAGTGACCTGATATCAGCGGCGGGCAGTGTTCCGTTTACCGCAGCGGACGGCACGACCCCTGCGAGGATCCCATGCGCCATCTGACGGAGAGAGACACCGAACAGATAAGGGGAATCAGCACTTTCCAGCATGCGAAACTCCGGAAACGACCAGAAGCAGACCGCCATCAACTTCGCGCACGCTCTAAGAAATCCGGCACAAATGTTTACAACGTGGCGGGATTTGTCAACTGACGGACTCCCGGGCCGTCTTCGGGGCCGCATGCGAGGCGCGGCGGTGCGCGCCAGCGTGCAGGCACGACATCGTCGGTGTACTCAGCCACTGGGAGCACGACGCTCAATCGCCGGCTCTCCTCTCGCGTGCAGGCGATGCGGCGTGGGCTGCATGTGGCACGGCGGGCTGGGGCGCTGGGACTCCGCCGCAGACGTGGTCTGCGGCGGAGTCCCAGCACGCCTTCAGGCTGTTTTCGTCAACGCTCTCAAGCCTGGCGTCCGTCGGATGCGGATACAGGAGCGCACTCCTCCGCATTGCTGGCTGACGGAGCGGCGTCACTTCCGGCGACGAGCAGCGCCAGGAGTACGGCGATGGCTTCGTTGCGCAGGACGTGGGCTGCCTGCCAGAGGCGGTCGGGGTCTGGGGACGGAAGGGACAGGGCGACGCATTCGGGTTCGGTTCCCGTGCGGATGGGGACGGCTGCGCAGACGGTTCCGAGGGCGTATTCCTGCAGGTCCAGCAGAGGTTCGCCAGGGTGGTGTGTGTCGAGTTCGGCGAAGAGGACTTCCTGGCTGGTGATGGTGTGCGGAGTGAAGGCTTCCATCCGGTGGCGCTGGATGTGGCTGCGGCGTTCGTCTTCGTCGAGCTGGACGAGGAGGGCCTTGCCGACGGCGGAGGCGTGGGCGGCTTCGCGGAAGTCGACCCACTCATGGACGGCTGGGGTGCCCGGGCCATCGGCGTACTGGGTAATGGAGACCTCGCCATCGGTGTAACGGGCGACGTATACGGCCGCGCCGACTTGGTTGCGGAGGAAACCGAGGGTCTCCCGTAGCAGGGTGCTGCCATGCCGGCCTGCCGCGGCCAGCTGGAGGGAAGATCCACTGGTGTAGATGCCCTGGGTGATGGACGTGGCGAGCTGGGTACGGACGAGGCGTTCCAGAGCCTGGGTGAGGTGGAGCTGGGGCAGGCCGGTCTCGCGGGCGATCTGGGTGCGGCTGACTCCTCCCGTGTGGCGGTGGATGACCTCCAGGACGCGCAGGGCGCGGTGGGCGGATTCCAGTCGGGAGTTGACCGGCCGCCTTGGCCTGGGCCGGCGGGCCATCCGGGCTCCGGGCTGGGCATCGTCGGCCAGGCCGTCCGGGTCGAGGCGGGCACATACTCACACGATCGAAATCCCCCGACATGCCCCGTCCTCCCTCTCGACGTCCCCTTGATCATAGGCATGGCAACCGCACCGTCGAGCACGCAACTGTGCCAAGGCACAGGGAACAGCAGGCTTCCGACCCCATCGCCCGGTGTCGGCGTCATGACACTTCTGCATACGCCTGGTTCCGCACCGGCTCCCCAGCTGGAAGCAGCCCGCGAGCGAGCCGGTGCCCTGACCCTCACTTGAGCAGCTTCGCGGCGCGCTCGGGATGGGCGGTGCCCACGTAGTGCGTGGCGGCGGTCCTCTCCGTGATCCCGAACAGGCGCATGACCCTGAAGGGTCAGCGGCCCTGCTGAACAGGGCCGCGGCCACCCGGATCGAGGTCGGGCGCCGACCGTTGTCGGTCTATGACGAGTTGACCGGCACCCGTCCCTTCACCACCCATCGAGCGACGAAGGAATCGTCTTGAGCGAGCTGACCGGCAACCGCATCCGCACCACGGCCGGCAAGCTCGGCCTGCCCCACCTCGCGGAAACCATCAACGAGTTCACCCGCCGGGCGGATGAGGCGAAGATGGGCTACCTCGACTTCCTCGACCTGGTCCTCTCCGAAGAACTGGCCGTCCTCGACGACCGCCGCTTCCGCCAGGGCTTGCGGCTTTCCCGGCTGCCGCACCACAAGACGCTCGATGAATACGACTTCTCGTTCCAGCCCGATCTCGACCCGCGCAAGGTCAAGGACCTGGCCACCCTGTCGTTCGTCGAGGCGAAGGCGAACGCCGCTCTCCTGGGTCCGCCGGGGGTGGGCAAGACACATATCGCTGTCGCTCTGGCGGTCGCGGCCTGCCGGGCCGGCTACTCGGTCTACTTCACCAGCCTCGACGACATGGTCCGCAACCTCAAAGCCGCTGAAGCCGCCGGGCGTCTGGCCAACAAGCTGGGTACCTACCTGCGGCCGGGTGTTCTCGTGGTCGACGAGGTGGGCTACGAGATCCTCGAACGCGGAGAAGCGAACCTGGTCTTCCAGGTCATCTCAAAGCGGTATGAAAAGGGCTCGATCATCCTGACCTCGAACAAGACCTTCAGCGAATGGGGACAGGTGTTCGGCGACGAGGTCCTCGCCACCGCCATCCTCGACCGGCTCCTACATCACTGCGACGTGATCTCCATCAACGGCCCCAGCTACCGGCTCAAGAACCGGCTCAAGGCCATCGAGCGGGACACAGACGTAGCCTAATAAGCCACTTCACAGACGTGGCCGGGGCCTTGGTCAGTCGTCTTCGAGTCGCTGGAAGATCGCGGTGAACTCGTCGGTCTCGATCAGCCCGGCGATCAGGTGGATCATGCTGTCGATGCCGGGATCCCTGACGATCAGGCCGTCCGAGACCCAGAAGTAGCGGCCGCCGAGAGCCTCGCCGCTTTCTGCCCAGGTCTCCATCAAGCGTTCGACCTCCGCGACCGTGAACACGGTCGCGGTCCAACGGGAGCCGTCCTTCAGGTCCACGAAGACGTCGATGTTGCACACCGAGTCCAGGTCCTCGTCCGGGCTGGGCAGGAACGATGCCTCGAAGCCGTCTGTGCGAACCCGGTACCACGGCTCGTCCCAACCTCGTTGGACCGATCCGGGCAATGCGCTACGACTCATCGTGCGAGTGTCTCCGGCCAGCCTGACGATCTCAACCAGGTTCCTCAGCCTTGCTGCTTCCCGCGACGCAGCTGGGGACGTTCATCCGTACGCGGCTGGGGAGCAAAGGTCGTACGCCGACACCGGGCACAGGGTCAGCGCCCTGCACGCAGAAAGATCACATGGCAAGACACCCACGCGCCTTCCGAGCACGTCCAACCGCCCAACCACCCGAACCGGCGCAGCACACGGCGAAAGGGCCAAGGGCGGGCCCCTCAAGCCTTCGAGCCGGCTCGCGCCTGACTCCACGCTCGTGCAGACGGCACACCCCCGGCCGGTCAGCACCACCTAGTAGTGCTTTGTTAGCTGGCCTTGTCACGTTGGGTGTGTGGTAGTTCGCTGGCTGTATGAGGGCTGGGGAACTTGCGGCGGTGCGGGTCCGGTTGGAGGAGTTCGTTTCCGAGGTGTTCGCGCCGTTGGTGCGGCGGGACCAGCGGGAGAAGGGCGCCTTGTATCTGCGGGGACTACTGCTGGACGGCCGCAGGAAGTCGATGCAGCCGATGGCCGACCGGCTCGGGGTAGATCATCAACAGTTGCAGCAATTCATGACGTCCTCGACCTGGCCCCTTCAGGAAGTGCGGGCCCGTCTGGCGTGGCGGGCCGTGCGGGCGGTCCGCCCGCAGGTGTGGGTGGTGGACGACACCGGATTCCCCAAGGACGGCAAGGCATCCGCTGGGGTGGCCCGCCAGTACTCCGGCACCCTGGGCAAAGGTGGGCAACTGCCAGATCGGGGTCAGTGTCCACGCCGCGTCCGACACGGCTTCGTGCCCACTGGCCTGGCGTTTGTTCCTGCCCGAGTCCTGGGACGGCCCGGCCGCGGCCGACCGCCGCAAGGCATGCCGGATCCCCGAAGACGAGCATCACCAGCCCAAATGGCGCCTCGCACTGGACATGCTCGACGAACTCGCCGGCATAGGGCTGCGGCCCGCAGCCCTGGTCGCGGACGCGGGCTACGGCGCGAACGCGGACTTCCGCCACGGCCTGGAAGAACGAGGGCTGGGCTACGTCCTGCAGGTCAGAGGTGAGATGACCGCCCACGGCGCGGACGCGGCACCGCACCAGCCCGCCTATGGAGGTCTGGGTCCGCGGCCGCTGCCGCGCTACCGCACCCGTCCGGCCGCTTTGCGGGAGCACGTGCTGGCCGCAGGGCGGCAACACGGGCGGGCGCTAGTCTGGCGCAAGGGCTCCAAAGCGGCTCTGAGCTCGCACTTCGTGCTCCTGCGCATCCGGCTCGCGGGCCGGCGACCGAAACCGGCGAAGGATGGCACGATCCCGCTGACCTGGCTGATCGCCCAGTGGCCGGAGGGAGAGAACGAGCCGACGAAGTACTGGGTCTCGAACCTGCCCGCCGACATCCCGGCGAAGGACTTGGTCCGTCTGGCGAAGGCACGCTGGCGGATCGAACACGACTACCGCGAACTGAAGACGGCCCTGGGCCTGGACCACTTCGAGGGCCGCTCGTTCACCGGCTGGCACCGACACGTCACCCTCGTCGCCGCCGCCCACCTGTTCCTCACCGAACAGCGGAGGCACCCAAAAGCCCCTGCCAGGGCCTGACCCTCTACCAGGCCCTGGACCTCCTCCAACACCTCATCGCCACCTGGACCGGCACCTGCCCCACCTGCCGACAACCCACCCCAAGGCAGCCCTACGACACCAGCTAACAAAGCACTACTAGGCGCCGCAGCACGGGCACGGCTCCGCCTCGACCGGCGGGGCGCACTGACCGCTTTGCGGGACCGTACGCACGAATGCCCGAATGCAGGAAGGCCCCGACCAGCCGGGGGGAGGGCCAGTCGGGGCGGGCCCGGGCCAGCCGGGGGGGTGTCTCTATGTCCTTCGTCAAGGACGTGGTGCCGGGTATGGGGTTGTTTGGGGTGGTCATGCGGCGAGGGTGATGGGGGGTTCGGGATTCGTAGAGGGTGCCGTCTCGGAGCATGGCGAACAGGACGCTGATGCGTTGGCGGGCGAGTCGCAGGAGTGCCTGGGTATGGGTTTTGCCTCGTGCTCGTTGCCGGTCGTAGTAGGTGCGGGAGGCCGGGTCGGCGTTCATGCAGGCGAAGGCGGAGAGGAACATCGCGCGTTTTAGCTGCCGGTTTCCGCCTCGTGGCGCGTGTTCGCCGTGGATCGAGGTCCCCGACGATTTCGTGGTGGGGGCGAGGCCGGCGTAGGAGGCGAGGTGGGCGGCGGTGGGAAAGCCGGTGCCGTCGCCGACGGTGACCAGCAGGACTGCGGCGGTCCTGACTCCGACGCCGGGCATCGAGGTCAGGACCTGGCGAAGAGGGTGGGCCTCCAAAAGGGTGCTGATCTGGGTTTCCAGTGCCCGGCGCTGGTCGTGGACCGCGGTGAGCGAGGCGGCCAGTGATGGGATCACGATGTCGAGGGTGCCCGTGCCGGGAACGATGACGGTCTGCTCGTCGAGGGCGTCGAAGACGTCATCGATCAGCCGCTGGGCCATCCGCGGAGCCTTGGGCCGGATCAGCTCGACGAGCTTGCGTCGGCCGGCCTTGCGCAGTGCGGCCGGCGATCCGTAGCGCTCGAGGAGCCAGGTGACGGCCGGGTGGTCCAGCCGGGGCCCCAGCACACGCTCCAGCGATGGGTGGAACTGGGTGAGCAGGCCGCGTATCCGGTTGCTGGTGCGGGTCGCCTCGGCGGCGAGGTCCTGGTCGAAGCCGGTCAGCACCGTGAGCTCGGCGGTGATCTCGTCGGTCAGCTCCAGCGACCGCAGGGTGTGGGGCATGGTCCGGGCAGCGTCCGCGATCACTGCGGCGTCCTTCGCGTCGGTCTTCGCCTCTCCCGGATAGAGGTCGGCGATCCGCCGCATCGCCAGTCCGGGCAGGTAGGCGACCTCGCAGCCCGCGTCGCGGGCGACCGTCAAAGGCAGAGCCCCGATCGATGCGGGCTGGTCCACGATCACTGTTGGGCATCGGCTTGTCGAAGACCTTCTTCCCGGCCGGGGTCAGCCCGTGGCCGTGGTGAGCGGTCTTGCCGACGTCCATCCCGAGGAAGACGCCTATGTCTTCGGTGTCTAACATCGCACCCTTCCGCAGGTGTTGACCGTGCCGGCCTCGGCGGTGGCACCGTGCTCGCGCATCCACGTTATGCAGACCTGCCGCCCGCGAACTGTCCGGCATTGCGCCGGACCGGGCGGTGGCCGGGTCTCTCATCAGCGTCTCCGACGGCACCTGCCGGACCCGGCGACACCACCCCCCAGGTCATCCGTTCGACAGAGGGGACACAGTCATACCGGGCCCGGAGGCCAGCGGCCCCATTGCAGGACCGCGAAAAACATAACGGGGGAGGGCTGGCCGGGCGTTCAGGAGTGTGGGCGGGCGAAAGGGGTGGTCGCCTCGCGGCGGAGGGCACTGTCTGTCACGCTGATCGCGAATCACCCTGTTCGCCGGACGCTGGCCCGATTCCCTGGATGCCGGCTCGTCTGCGATCGTTGTCCCGGCGCGGTTGCCGGTGCCCGGCAGGACCTTGGCGAGACGGCCTGCGAGTGCGCTCTTCGGGCATCGACCGGGTGAGGACGCCGAGTGTGAGCAGAGCGAGCGCCGGCAGCACGGCGACGATGATTCCCATCGGCAAGGCGTCGGCGGCGCCACCCGCGCCGGCCAGCGGAGCAAGTGCCCCGCCGATCATGAACTGGCTGAAGCCGAGCAGAGCGGCGGCCGACCCGGCGTGTTGGCCGTGGTCGGCCAGGGCCTGGGCTGCGGCGTTCGGCATGACCAGGCCCACGCTGGAGACCAGGACGAACAGGCCGATCAGGAGCACGGGCAGGGGTGCCCGTGTCAGCACCGCGCCCAGGACCGTGGTGCCACCGGCTGTCGCGCCCAGCAGACCGGCGAGCAGCAGCACGCGGGTGCCGGCCCGGGCCACCAGCCGGCCGCTGATCTGGGCGGCCGCAATGAGTCCGGCGGCGTTGACGGCGAACACGGCGCTGTACTGCTGCGGTGACAGGCCGTGGATTTCCTGCAGGACGAACGGCGAGCCGGAGATGTAGGCGAACATCGCCGCGAAGACCAGGCCGTTGGCCAGGACGGACCCGGTGAAGACCCGGTCGCTGAGCAGCTGCCCGACGACAGCCGGCAGCGGCTGGCGTGAGGCGGAGGACCGGGTCTGCGGCAGTCCTGCGGCGGAGGCCGCCAGCAGCACGGCGCCGAGTACGGCCAGGCTCACGAAGATCCCCGGCCAGGCCGTGACGCGCAGTAGCTGGCCGCCGAGGACCGGCGCGAACACCGGTGCCAGGCCGGTGATCAAGGTCAGTGCGGAGAAGAGACGGGCGGTGCGGGTTCCGGAGGTGCGGTCGCGGACCATGGCGTTGGCGATGACGATGCCGAACGCCCCGCCGATGCCCTGGACCAGGCGTAGGCCGACGAAGGTACGGACGTCGGGTGCCACCGCGCAGAGCGCGCTGGCGATCGTGTAGAGGGCGAGGCCCGCCAGCAACGGACGCCGCCGGCCGTAGGTGTCGCTCAGCGGCCCGGCGATCAGCTGTCCGATGGCCAGCCCGGCCAGGCAGGCGGTGATGGTGAGCTGGCTGGCCGCGGCGCTGGCGCGCAGGTCGCTGGCGAGGTCCGGCAGTCCGGGCAGGTAGCCGTCGATGGACAGTGGTCCCAGGGCCACGAGCGCTGCGAGCAGGACGATGAATCGGGTGTGCCGGCCGGCGGCGTCGTTGCTCATGACTCAGTACGCCACGGTGATGCGGCGGCGGATCGCGGTGCCGCTCTCGATCGTGTCGGCGAGGGCGATCGCGTAGTCGGCGTACGAGATGCGGCTGTTGCCGTCGTCGTCGGTGAGCAGGGTGTCCCCGGCGCTGCGGTAGGCCCCGGTCCGCTCGCCCGCTCCGATGACTGCGGCGGGTGACACGTAGGTCCAGTCGAGGTCGTGCACGCCGCGGTAAAGGTCGAGCGCTTCGGACTGGGCCTGGGCGTTGGCCTTCCACAGCGCGGGGAAGTCCGGGTCGTCCATGACGCGGGTGCCGGTCGGCGTGCGCAGGCTCCCGGCGCCGCCGATGGTGACCAGGCGGGTGACGCCGGCTCGGCGGAGTCCGTCGATCAGCGCACGGGCGGCGCCGACGATCGTGGCGCGGTCGTCTTCCTGGCCGATCCGGGGGCCGACGGCCGACAGTACGGCGTCGTGGGAGGCGGCGAGGCCGGCGACCGTGGCGGCGTCGGTGACGTCGCCGGTGGTCACGGTCAGGGCCTTGTGCTTAAGGCCGTCGAGGTGGCCGGCTCGGGTGACCGCGGTGACGGTGTGGCCGCGACGCAGTAGTTCCTCGGCCGCCGGTCGGCCGATGTTGCCGCTGGCACCGAACAGGACGATCTTCATGTGTTTGCTCCTTGGTTCTGATGGTCAGAGGACGGGCTGGCCGTCGGCGATGATGGCCGCGGTGATGCCGCGCTCGGCGGCGGCGTGCTGGAAGCGCTGCTCTATGTCGGGTTGTTCGGTGTAGAACGGCGGGTTGTGGAACAGGCCGTAGTGCATGGCGCAGACGGTGCCGGCGCCGAGTGCGACGGCGGCCTCGACGCCCTGCTCGGGGGTCATGGTCGCCGGGACGTTGGCCGCGTAGCCCTCGAAGTGGGCGATGACGCCGTTGACCGGTACGAACGCGACGTCGAACGGGCCGTGGTCGCGGGCGATCTGCCACCAGCTGCCGTGCCACTGGGTGTCGCCGCAGTGGATGATCCGCCGGCCGGCGCCTTCGACGACCCAGGCGACCTGGTCGCAGTCGTTGCCGCGCCAGTCCAGCGAGGTCACCGGGGTGACGGTCAGCTTTCCGATGCGGCGTGACTGGCCCAGGTCCTGGGTGACGGGGGTGATGCCCGCCTCGTGCAGCGCGGCCGCGATGGGGGTGTGGCAGCCGATCGTGCCGGTGGCTGCGATCCGGGCGATCAGGTCGTGGTCGTAGTGGTCGGGGTGCAGGTGGGTGATGAGCGCGTGGGTGCCGGGCGGGGTATCGACCGGGTCGACCGGCCGGTGCGGCGGCCCCATCACCGGCGCCAGCGCAGCGACGTTCTCGAGCGGGTCGATCAGCAGGCGGGTGTCGTCGAGGCGGATCTCGACGCCGGCCCAGGCCAGCCGACGTACGGAAAAGGTGGGGGTCATGGGCAGCGACGCTAGACCGGTCTTGTTGAGAAAGTCAACAAGAGAGTTTTGAATCTCAACCCCGCGGTGTAGGGTGGTGGCATGCGCACCTACGGGCAGTACTGCGGCATCGCGAAAGCACTCGACACCGTCGGCGACCGATGGACTCTGCTGATCGTCCGTGAACTGCTCGCCCTGGGTCCGTGCCGGCACACCGACCTGCGCAACGGGCTGCCCGGGATCGCCAGCAACCTGCTGGTCGACCGGCTCCGCGAACTCGAGGAAGCCGGCCTGATCCAGCGCGAGGCCGCCCCGCCGCCGGTGGCCACCACCCTGTTCTCCCTCACCGAGCGCGGGCGCACGCTGGAGCCGGTGCTGCGGGAGCTGAGCCGGTGGGGCGTGCCGCTGTTGCGTGAGCCGGGCGGCAACGACACCTTCCGCACCCACTGGCTGGACATGCCCGCCCGGGCACTGACCGACCACCGCCCCGACCAGCCGGCCATCGCCCTGCAACTGCACGCCGACGGCAACGAGGACCTGGTCATCGAAGTCAAGAACGGCTCGGTCCACACACACGCCGGCCGGGTCGACCACCCCACCGCGTCCCTGACCGGACCGCCGCACCTGCTGGCCGCGACCCTGCTCGGCGACCTCGATCTGAACGCCGCAGAACGGCAAGGCCTGCAACTCAGCGGCGAACGCGAGGCAGTACTGCGCATCCTGCCCCGCTGATCGACCGGCCGCTCGCGGGCCTGCTACCTCAAGCTCTACCGAGTCTGCGCCGGTCTCAAAAAGCGGTCCTTTGCCCGAGCAAGATCGGAAACGGATCGCCAGACCGGGTCGGCCCGAGGCCGATGGCCGGTGCGATGGCGCAAGAAGGCGAGCCGGTGGTTTCCGGCCGCACCGCCTGCGGCCTCCATCTCGGCGGTGAACGCGTTCCGCTGCGCGGGCGGTGGCTGCGTAGGTGTAACGCGAGAACGGTTGATGCCGAATTCGGGCAACAGATGTTGATCAAGCGGGTCCAGAATGTTGTCGAGTTCTGAGAACGGCTCGCCGAGAAACGGCGTTGTCAGTGGCTGCTGCCAGGGTGTGCTTCGTGGATGAACTGGTGGAGCGTGTCGACTGTCAAGATCGTGTCCTGGGGGTGGTCACCCGTCGGCAGGCCATCCGGGAGGGCTGGCTGCATCGAATCGCCTCGACGGTGTGTCGTGATGAGCGTGGTCGGATCCTCGTCCATCGGCGGGCGGGACAGCTGTCGCGCTTCCCCGGGCTCTATGAGCTCATGGTCGGTGGCGCCGTGGGTGTCGGCGAATCCTACGAACAGGCTGCCGGGCGGGAGCTGGCCGAAGAGCTGGGCATCCGTGGCCTGCCGCGCTTGCTGTTCACGTTCATCAACCGCAGCGGCCTGAGCCCTCACTGGCTCGGCGTGCATGAAGCCGTGGTTCCGGACGCTGTGACCCGCGATCCCGATGAGGTCGCCTGGTGTGGCTGGCTGACCGAGTCGGAGCTTCACTCGGCCCTGTTGGAGTGGCGCTTCACTCCCGACAGCCACGAGGCCTTCAGCCGGTATCTCGTGTTCCGGACCGCGCAGTCCTGACCTTTCTCGCCTCTTCGATCAGTCCTCTCAGCCCAGGGACTGTTGTTCAGCTCGGGCGCGAGTGGTCGCGAGGCGGTAGGAGTCGGTGCCGTCGCGATGATGTTGCCGCCGAAGGTCAGGCGGTCGACGATGGCCGCGCAGAGGCGGGGGTCGATGAAGGTCTTGGTCCAGCCATCTGGGGCTGACACACGTTCCTTTTCGCGGACCGCCGCTGCCACCGGCCCGTATCCATCTCCTACTGTCCTCGCTGGTCTTCGTGGTGGTGCCCGGATTCTCCAGGTCCTCGTCGACCGTCCACTCAACGTGATACTTGCCCGGCTTCGCATCCTGGTCACCGCACCAGCGGACCCCTGTCCCTCCGAACTGCATCCGGACCTGGGCCAGCCAGGGACTCCAAGGAAACTTTGAGATCTTCACCAGTTCGACCAGCATCGTTCGAGCATGCAGCATCCGAGTTCCTGCCGGATCCCGTGAAGTTTCGGCGCCGCCTGGCACACGTTCGCCGGAACATGTGCGCTTTGGAGAAGGACTTGTTCGAGGCGATGGCCACGCTGTTCTTCTCCTCGCGTTCGGTCAGGACCTGGAAGAGGAGTTCGGCGCCGCGGCGGTCGAGCTCCATGTAGCCGAGCTCGTCCATGCAGAGGAGATCGACGCGGCCATACCACCTGACACCGGGGGGTCGGCCTTCAGGCCGGGGTCAGGCTGCCGGCGGCCAGCTGTCGCGGACCGTGAACAGGGCCAGCGTGCCCGTCTTCACCAGCGGACGCTCCAGCTGGCTCGGCAGCGGCCCGGCCAAGACCAGGGAGCGGCTGTTGCGCAGCCGGAGCAGGACGTTCAAAAACGAGGACTCGGCGAACGCCACACCGGCGACATCGACCACCAGGAGCCGGGTGCCGGCAACGTCGTCGCGGTCACAGGCGGCCGAGAGTTTCTCCGTCGTGTCCAGGTCGAACTCACCTGCACAGTCGACCACCCACACGCCATCCGGCCCGGACCTGACCGTCACCCTCGGCGACTCCGTCCACGCCTCCCAATGACGGCCGGGCCGGCGCCGACCGTCACCAGCGACCGTACGGCCTCACCAGCTGGACCGACACCACGCCCCGGCAGTCAGCCCACGGCAGGACGCTCCGCGTCGAGCGCCCGGGCCATGCTGCCGTGCTCGGAGCGCAGCAGGGCCGCCTCGGCTGATCAGGGGCAGCCCGCCCCTACACCGAGGCGGAGGCGGCCGCGTTCCTGGCGCTGCACTGGTCGCTGCACGAGGCGCTGCCGCGGCACCGGCGGGAGTCGGACGAGATCGCGGGGCTGGCCCGGCCGTTGATGCCGGCCCGGATGCAGCCGCCGCGGATCGGTCGCCCCCGGCCGGAGGTGTGCCTGCCTGGCTTCCGTCACTCCCGGGTGAGGAACCAGGTGACGCCGGTCGGGCCGCCCGTGCTCAGGACGGGCTTGGCCACGGTGCCGCCGACGATGTACAGCACGATGCCGTCGGGGCCGGGTAGGCAATGCGTGGTCCCGCTACGGGGGCGGCGTGACGTTCAATTGACGGGCGTCAACCTACTGCCTCCCGCACACTCCTTCGACACTCCCGCGAGGGTCGCTCGACGTCCCCGCGCGGAAGCGTCGCGGCACAGGAGTTGACGAAGCATCTGGCGGATCGGGGCGGGAGGTGGTTGGTCGGGGGCCCTCGCCAGTCGTTACCGAGGCATGGAGTCGGCTTCTCGCCTGCCACGGGCAGATATCCGCCTTTGAGCGGGCTTCAGTCCGCTGTCGGGCGCCACCGGTGGCTCAGTCGCACCGCGCCGTAGGCTCCCCACAGCCAGACAAGCAGGGCCATGGCCAGTGTGGTGGCGAGGACGACAGTCAAGACGGGCCAGGAGAGGGATGCGCCGTCGGCGTAGGCGCCGGTCGTCATGGGAGTGGCCAGCCAATAGTGGGTGGCCAGGCCGATCAGGGAGGCGGCCAGCAGGGGGATAAACAGGGTGAAGAACGCGGTGCTGAAGTAGATCGTCCGGTTGCCGGAGAGCACGCTGAGCGCAGTGATTTGGCGGCTGAATCGGACGAATTCTGCAAGGTTCGACACCACGATGGAGATGGTGATGACAATCACCGCAAAGGCACCGAAGAGCAGGACCCACAGCCCTTGGCGGTTGTCCTTATTGGCGGCGTTGAGCCAGGATCCGGCGATGGTCTCGACCGATACGGCCATGCCTAGGTGGCGGTTGACGGCCTCCTTCACCTGGGGCACGGAGATCTGCCGGCCCGGTTCGCCCACCAGCACGATGACGGGCCCTTTCGGGGTCGTGGTCTGCCGGGCGAGCAGGCCCTGGCCCGGTGTGTCCCAGCTGGCGAGTTCCCCAACCCGCACATCCGCCGTGCGTAGTTCCACCGGCACAGCCTC
Source organism: Actinobacteria bacterium OV450 (assembly GCA_001298555.1). GTDB lineage: Bacteria > Actinomycetota > Actinomycetes > Streptomycetales > Streptomycetaceae > Streptomyces. Next base: position 3,629 of record LJCW01000062.1, on the reverse strand, counting down.
CGGGGAGCAGGGCAGGGAGAGCCGTTGCAGTGCTTGGCACGAGCCGTTGAGTTCGGCCGTCCCCTTGGCCTGGTTGACGCTCAGCCGCAGCGCTGCCACACCGGACGGCAGCGCCATGAGGAACGCCGGCGGGACCGGCTTGTCGTCTCGCAGGTCTACGAGGATGGCGCTGGTCCCGACCCGTTTGACCGTCTGCTGGGCCTGTACGGCGGGGCCCGTGTTGCGGGTGACCCAGAGCTGGGTCTGGCCAACGAGGACGAACGCGATGACGACGCCTGCGGTCAGCCGTACGGTGGCGCCGGGCCAGGCGGCGGCCCAGCGGCCGGAGACCAGAGCGCCCGAGCGTCCGGTGCGTCGGCCCGCGCGGGCGAGTGCGTGCCCTGCTGCTCCCGCTGCCAGACCGATCAGAGAGGGGAGGGTGAGGATGGTGCCTCCGACGCCGATTACGTAGATCAGCAGACGTACGGCCGGAGTTGGGGCCAGGCCGGGGCCCTGGACCGCGATGAACACCATGAAGGGGCAGAGATAAGGCCACCAGCGCGGCAGGCGGGTCCGTACGAGGCGGGGCCGGGATCCTTCGCGGCGGTCTTGCGGCGGGTGTGTGAGGACGACGGCCACCAGCACGAGGGCGGCGGCCATCAGCGGGGCTGCCAGCACGGCCCATGCCCAGCGTCGAGTATCAGCGACCGCGAGGGTGTAGCCGACCAGCGGCAGTCGAGTGTCCTGGGCCAGAACCCCCAGGCCGACGCCAATCCCGGCGAGGGCTCCCAGAACTACCGGAAAAGCTGCCTCGCCCGTGTTGATGACGGCGCGGGCGCGCCAGCCGCCTCCGAGTGCTCCCAGAAGGGCGGTGCGCTGATCGCGTGCGTCGGATCCGGCCCGCGCGCTCGACACGGACAGCGCGGCTGCCGGCAACGCGCCCATGAAGACGGCGATGCCGAGCAGAAGGTAGACGGGTTTGACGAACAGGTTCTCACCGATCCCGGACGGGGAGGGTGAGCCGAAGCGGGCGACAGGCCACATCCTCGACGTGTCGGCGGGTACCTGCGCGGGCCGGACATAGGCGAAGCGCTCGCCCGGACTGGCCAGCCCCTCCTCACCGATGGTCCCGGCGACCGTCCCGTACCGGGTCGTGATGCCCTCGTCGCGGCCCGCCGCAAGCAGGGCAGGCGAGAGGAGGGCCTGGCCTGGCTGAGGCCACGCCGACACGCCGGGAGGCAGCGGGGCGTCATCGCTCTTCGGTAAAACGTAGACCACCTGGTACTGCAGGTTGTCCACCACGTCGAATGTGGGCCGGTACAGCAGAGGAGCCTGCGCCTTGGCCGCCTCCGAAGTCCGTACCGGCGAACGGGCCGCATCGCGGAGGTCACGCCCCTCGTATGCCGCGAAGATCAGCGTGATCGCGGTGATCGCCAGACCGGTGGCCAGCGTGGCACACAGCAGCGCGACGAACCGGGCCCGCCCGGCTGAGGCCTCGCGGCCGGCCGCCGCCCCGACTCGCAGCAGCTGCCACCACAAAGGCGCTCGGCGTGCCTTGCTCATGCCGTGCTCCTTGCCTGGAGCCGGCCGTCGGCCAGATGCAGGACGCGGTCGGCCCGCCGGGCTACCTGCTCGTCGTGGGTAACAACCAGGAGGCCGCACTCCCAGCGGCTGGGCACCTGGAACAGCATGTCGGCAACACCGTTTCGGTTCGTGTCGTCCAGTGCACCCGTCGGCTCGTCCGCCAGCAGCAGTGTCGGCTTGTTGATCAGGGCGCGGGCCACCGCTGTGCGCTGGCGCTCCCCTCCGGAGAGCGTGCCCGTGGGACGGTCCGCGCTCGGCACGCCCAGCTCCGCTAGGAGCTTCTCCGCCTGCTCGTAGACGTCGCGGCGTGCAGCGCCCGTGAGGAGGCCCGCCAAGGCGACGTTCTCCACCGGGGTGAGTTCCGGCAGCAGCTCTCCGAACTGGAAGACTACGCCGGTGTGGGCGCCGCGGTGCCGGGCGAGCTCGCGTCGCTTCATCCGGGTGATGTCCACTCCGGCTACCCTCACGGCTCCCTGTGGTGTCACCAGGCCCAGGGCGCAGGAGATGAGGGTGCTCTTGCCGCTGCCACTGGGGCCCATGACCGCGACGGACTCCCCCACCGGGAGGCGGAGCTTCAGGTCTTCGAAGAGCGCGCGGTCGTCGATGGAGTAGTGCAGCGATCCGAATTCGAGCGCCGTCGAAACCCGCGCCACATTGGGCACGACATGCTTTCCCATGCTTACCTACTTACTGAAATGGCCGTGGTGTTACCGGATCCGGTAACACCACGGGCCGTCTTGAGCCTGATCAGCTTCGATCTATGTCGCATCGGTCGGGCTCCCACGACAGGGAGATGCAGCCCCGCAGGTACCAGACCTGCGAGCCGGCTCCGCTGGTCGCGGTCGTGCCCTCACCGCTCTTGTTGTGGAGGGTGTACCGCCCGGACTCCGCCTTGCGGCCGTATTCGACGTAGACGGTGTTTCCGTCCTCTTTGGTGTCGCTTACGGCGACCCGGGTGTTCGTTCCGTACGAGTAGGCATGGACGGCGCCATCCCTGTACGAATTGATGTCATACGCCATCGCAGGCGAACCGCCCAGCACGGCAGCGACACCGAGGAATAACCCGGCCCGTGCGACCGTCTTCTTGAAATACATCTTCTCCCCCTGGTTTGTGATATTAATTCCGATCCAGCGGACGGGGCTCTATGCCCACCGTTCCGGGTCCGTCGCTCTTCGGCGGCCTGATTTACTCCCGGTTGCTGTCGCAGCTGTCGGGCCAGGCATCGATCGATACGCACGCCTGAATCACGTAGATCATCCCGCCGGAAGCGCTCGTGATGGTGGTTCCGTTGCCACTCTTGTTCCACAGCGTGTATAGATCCGAGCTCGTCTCACGCTTGTAGTTCACGTAGACCGGGTGCCCGTCCTGCTTGGTATCGCTCACTGCGACGCGGGTGTTTGTTCCGTACGAGTAGGCCTGGACGGCGCCATCCTTGTATGAATTGATGTCATACGCCATCGCAGGCGAACTACCCAATACCGCTAAGGCACCAACAGCGATCATTGCCGCTTTCTTGAACTGCATACCCACCCCTCGCTACAGAAAGCGAGCCTCACCCCTGAGGATCGGCGGAAACGCTACACGCCCACTTCGATTGAAGGAAACAGCAAATTGACATCCGGCCAAGCGGTGGCCGGATGCCACATCCCCACCTCGCCACCCTTTGACGAATCGAACCACTTCCAGCCACACACAAATGAGCCAGATTTCTCCGTTGGTAATCCCGCATTCCAGGAACTCAGTTCGCACAAGCTAGCCGCGGAGGTGCAGGCCAGACAGCCGGCGGCCGTCAGGGGAAGTCCTGCAACGCCAAGACCTGCGCCCACAACGCCCAGTCGCCGTGAGCACAGGCAGTGACTGCACAGCCTCCGCTGGCGCCCCGATTTCCGGCACCAGGAGCTTGCGTCCATGCAGAGTCAGGCAGCGAAGGCGACGTAGGTGCCTAAGGCGCCGTTTCATTTGGTGAGGCGGCGGTGGCAGATGAGGGCCGCGGCTATGCCGACGAAGGCGAGGAAGTGTTCAGCCTTGCGCTCGTAGCGGCGGTGGAGCCGGCGGCAGCCGGCCG
>LJCW01000061.1 GCA_001298555.1 Actinobacteria bacterium OV450 | reverse complement strand
CGGGCAGAAGAGACCTGTGTCATCGTGAACCTCCGATAGCGGGTCGCAGCGCGGTATCCCGTCGTCACACGACGCGTCGTCCCCCTACTTCGGCTGAACGCCACCCATTCGGGCCCGGATTATTTAGTCCTTTACCCCCTGCCTATTCCAGAGCAGCACTCCGCAAGCCTGATCGCAAGTCGGCAGAATTTACATTTTGCGCACGATTCAACGATGAAAATGCGATCCAAAGTCGATCGGTCAATGACCTTCTTCAGCCTTGACGGTCCAGGGTGAGATGGCTTTGTCGCCAGCCTCTGCACCGAAAGTGATCCAGAACCACTTTTCGGAGACTGGCGACACCCGCGGCGGTTCAGCGGCCGGCGCCGGCTTCACGGCGAAGGCCTGCGAGTCGATGCCAGCTCTTCATGCCTGCGGCGGGCACCCAAGCCCGGAGTTCACCGCTCGCGCGCATGACGGCTTGCTTGGGGGGAGGCGGCGTGTGCGGGGTCGGGTGTAGCACGCCGCCGCCTGCCAGGTCGGCTGAGGTTCTCTACGGTGCGGGGGTGTAGGTCACTTGGGTGTCGCCGCACTGGTCGGCGATGGTGTGGAGGGCGTTGTTCTCGGCTTCGTCGACTGTCAGGTGCCAGCGGAGTTTGGTGGCGGTCCATTCGGCGCCGTAGCGGCACAGGGCGTCGGGTGCCGGCGGCAGCCACGTAGAGGGGTCCTGGTCGGCCTTGGACCGGTTGGAGCGGGCGGTGACCGCGATCAGGCTGCTGGCTTGTCCTTGGTCGTTGGCGTAGGCCTCGCGCCGGGCCGGGGTCCAGGCGGAGGCCCCGGAGTCCCAGGCTTCCGCGAGGGGGACCATGTGGTCGATGTCGAGGCCGGAGGCGCCGGTGACGGTGGTGTCGTCGTAGTACGACCACCACACCCCGCCGGTGAGCCTGCAGCCCGCGCTGACCTCAGGTGCCTCGACAGCTTCGGCGAGGAGGACCTCGTTTCGGGTGTTGCAGCCGTCGCTGGGGATGTCGCCGCTGTTCCAGTGCTTGAAGCTGGTGCGCTGGTAACCGGTGCGGTCTTCCGCGGCCAGAGGGAGGGCGTCGACGGCGAGGCCGATCGGAAGGGTCTGGGGCACGAGGCGGGGCGGGGTGTCCGCGGCGAGGGCGGGGGAGGGCAGGGCCAGGGCGAGGGTGGCGGCGGCCGTGGCCGCTGCCCGCATCAACGTGATCATCACGGTTCTGTGGGTAGCGGCTGGGGGGTGGTTGGCAGAAGCTCGCGGGTGGAGGGTTCACCCGACTGGGCGCGGCGGTTCACCGGGGAAACGACTCTTCACGAAGCCGACCGGCCCTCCTCGGCCGGGGCGTGTGCTCCGGGGGGCCGGGGCACCGGGCGGGCACGCCGGAGCCCCGAGGCTCGGGGCCTTTCAGGCGGCGCAGAGCGCCACGTGCCCGTAGGCGGCCGGCCGGGGGTGGACCGTGAGTGTAATTGTTGATCTTCGTATTGTGCTCTGAGTAGGCCTCCTCCCTGGGGATGCCGGAAGCAGGCGAAAGCAGAGGCCAACACCGGGTCACCCGAATGGAGGCACCTGAGGCCTGGTGGCCCCCGGAGGGCGGCTAGCGTCGGCTTTTAGGTATCCCATATGGCCGAAGGAGGACCCATGACCCGCATACCTCGGCGTCCCGCGGCCCGCGTGGCCGCAGCCTTCGGGATCCTCGCCGCGCAGTCCCTGGCCATGGGTGCCCTGGCTGCGGGCCCAGCTCACGCTTCCGTGCAGTACTACGAGATCCGCAGTCCGGACGGCAAATGCCTGGCCGTCCCGGGATCCTCCCAGCACTCCGGCGCGGATGTAGTCCTGTGGGACTGCCTGGGAATCACGGACCAACGGTGGCGGGTCACAGACGGCCTCGACATCCCTGTCGGGCAGTTGGAGGACCGGCCGGCCGGCCAGCAGACCGATCACGTCCTCTTCGTCAAGCTCCGGGCCCAGCACAGCGACAGGTGTCTGGCCCTGGCCGGGGACCGCTTCGAACTGGGTGGCGACATCGTGCAGGCGGACTGCTCGGACCAGAATCTGAACACAGAGTGGGGGTTGGAAGGACACGGGGACCGCTTCGAGATCGGCGACCAGCACTGCGTCGGTGTGACGGGCGGGAAACACCGCAACGGCACCCCCGTCGTCTACCAGGCCCGCACCGAGAAATGCCCGAAGTGGCTTTTCAAACCCTGGCAATGACCTGGATTGCTCTGAACTTTTCCTCCCGGTGAGTGCCTGGTCGCACCTCTCACGGGAGCATTGGCCCACAGCCCATCAGGCATCCAATGCGTCACCCAGCAGAGGTGCGGATCACGGAAGTTAGGCCAGAACCAGTTTTGGTTCTGGCTCACTTTCCGTGGAGGGCTGACTGAGTGTGATGTCAGTGGTGTGTGGTGGGATGGCCGGACTCTGCCCGTCGTGACCTGCTGGGAGTCCGCCTGATGCCCGTGTATTCGTCTCTGACCCACGCCCTGGCCGAGGCCTTGGTCGATGTTTTGTGGTTCATCGAGGGCAGTGAGGACGAGCAGATGGATCCGGACGACGCCGTCAAGGTCTTGGAAGGCGTCGCCCACCTGGTCAGCAAGCTGTCGAGCGACCAGCGGAGCGAGTTGAACGACCTGCTCGGGACGATGGCCGAAGCGGAGTCCGACCCCGCACGGCGGGAGTTCTTGGAAGGGTTCCCGGAGGGCTTCGGGCTCCTTGAAGATGTGGTCTGACCTGTGCTTCATGAGTAGAGCAGGACGCGTTTGCGTAGGAGGGCGAAGCCGGCCCGGCCGAACATCTGGGGTTTGAGCATCTTGATTCGGTTGACGTGGCCTTCGACGACGCCTGAGCTCCAGCGTAGTGTGAGGCCGGCGATGGCCGCATCGCGGTCACGGTCGATGCCCCGCGGCGAGTGTGTGGAGGCCGGGGAGGCGCCCAGCTGACTTTTCGCAGGACTCAGAGCGCGATCGGTCGGTACGTCAGAGCCTCGTCGACAATCTGCTCCGCAGACGCGCCCCGAAGGTTGTATGAGGGGTGGAAGACCAGGTCGCTCACCCGGGGGTGCGACACGTTCGCCTCCAGGAGCCGCAGGTAGTGGTCGCTCTCCGGGTCGGCCAGCAGGAGTCTGCGAACGATCTCAACGAGCTCGTCCCGGGTGATGTCCGAAACCACGGGGCGAGCTGGCCGCGCCGCCTCCCGCGCGAACTCCTCCAGGCTCCGGCTTCCGTCGTACTCAGCGAAATCGAGGGCCTCGTAGTCGTGAGCGGTCACCGCGTTGAAGGCCGTGATTGCCTCACCCGCGGCCTCCCGGCGGGTTTCCAGCAAGTCAGCGATCCGCTCGACCTCGGCGCACAGCTCGTCCAGCCGCTGCCGGCTCACGGGCGGCGGCAACAACTCCGGTCTCAGGTCCACAGCCGCATTATGTCCGTCCGTACCGACCCCCCCGAGCCAAGCCCTCTGGGCGCTGGCAGTTCTCATCGACATTCCCGGGCGCCTCGATCAAGAACTGCTGCCAGGCACCGTCGACATTCGCTCTCCGTTCTCGGTTCTGGCACAGATCTTGGGGAGCGAGCGCGGAGAGTCACCTCGATGTTCGAGGAGGTGCTCCCCCGGACATCGAGGGAGCGGGTCGGCCGCCCAAGGGGCGAAGTGCTGAGCTGTTCGGCGCGGGCGCGGGTGGTGGCGAGGCGGTAGACACCTCACGGGCCTACGCCGTCAAGCTCGCGCGATGAGACTGCCGTTCACGGCGCGGAGGAACAGGCGTTGGTGCCACTCGTTGGCGTCCGGTCCGGGATCGGTGGCCAGGACAGGGTTCGGGCCAGTCTCGATGAGGTGCAGGAGCGCCCAGGCGACGCCATAGCAGTCGTCCGGGCCGAAGCAAGAGAGGAGCGCTCGGGCTTCTTCTCTCGTGACCGGCTTCGGAACCGTTTCGATTTGCTCAGCGCGCCTGTCGATCTCTTCTTCACTCGCGTCCCAGTCGGGAAGCGGGCCGTCGGCGACGAACATCTGCACTTCGGGTCTCATGGGCGAATGATCGGTTGCCTTCACCATTGCGGGCAAGTCGTCTGGGCTGGTCAGGCTGCCGCGTCGGCGAGCGATAGCGAAGGGAAGGCGGACTGCTCGTCGAAGAGTTCCCCCTTCGGAAGGCGGTGGTAGAGCTGGCGAGTAGTCGGTTGAAGAGCTTGCGCTGGGCGTGGCCAGAGCGGCTGGCTGCGCGCAGCCGGCCGGACGGTACCACTGCGCCCGGGGTGTTGATCTCGTCGGCCAGGCGGGTCGGGGGCCGACCGTGCGCATTGCCCAGTCTCCCCAGGGAAGCGTCAACCGGCGCGGCGGCCTCGCGTGGTATGCAATCATTCAGGCTACCGGTGAATGGCTGAGAGGGAATATGTGGTTCGAGAAGCCGTTGTCTCAGAATCGTCAGAACTGGGAATTGTGTCCGTTGCGGACTGTCGGGCCGCTTGATTTTGGGATGAATCCCAATGAGGTGGCTTCGGCGCTCGGATCCAATGTGGGACTCCAGTCGAACGGGGCATCCATCTTGGCCAGATTCCGGGAGCTGGGAATTACCGCGTATTATTCGGACCGCACTGACATGAGCTTGGTTGCCGTGGCAGTGGATCTCCTGAGTGGCCCTCAGGTGACTTTTGGTGGCGAGGGCCTTACGGGGCGACCGCCGTCCGAGCTCGATCCGTGGATCGATCGTATGGCGGACCTCGGGCACGAACTTCTCTTCACCTCCAACGGACAGCCCAGCTTCCGCGACCTCGGCATCCTTTTGCACCTTCGTCCGAACGGAGGCCGCGCGTACAGCCGGCCGATATTTTTGGGTGGGCGGTGGGCCGACACGGACTGGGAAGCGCTGCCTATCGGTTAGCAGGATGCCCGGCAGGACCCTCTCGTTCCGCTGTATTGCAGCATCCATATCGAGGCACCCGTAACTCCTTCGCGATGTCCGTACCGCCCCACCCGGCGGCGAACATCGCCGCTGCTTCTATCCGGATCCGCTCACGAAACGCTTGCCTCTCCGCGGTCAGACCCCCACCCTGCGGATACCTCATACACCCTGCATACCGCGACGATCACCGACCGTCAGCCCCTACGACAACCCACCTTCAAGGTCAGTAACTAACGCTGTTGGTTGACGTGAACGAAGCCACGCGGCCGAACGCGGCTGGGACCGCGAGGTCGAGCGCCACCGCTGCACCAGCGAACGTATCGAGGGAGTCCTGGCCGACCTCAGCCAGCCGGTCAGCGCGGAAGCGGAGGAGGGCGGCTTCCGTGCGTGATCACCCCGTGGCGGATCTACCGGAGCGGTCCTTGCTCGTCAACGTGGACAGTGGGCTCCGACAAGAACACGCCGGGATCCACCGGGCCATAGGCGATGTTGAAGGTGTCCAGCCAGTACGACCAGTCCCGCACACCTGCCGCGCTGCTGAAACGGTAGTTGAGCTGCCAGCGGACCCACTGGCCGGAGGCAAGACGCACGGCTGGAGGCCGTCGTCGCCGAGGTGGGATGGCGAACAGGGGCTGCACTCGGGGAAGGACGCGCAGCCGGCCGTCGGCTTCGCGAAGCTGGACGTCGACCTTGCACAGGTCTTCCTCGACGCCATGGGGCTTGAAGCCGTCTCCTTCATACATGCGGACCGCGTGGGCGAACGAGGGCGGCACAGACGGAACAGCGAAGCCGACCGGAGCCGCGTTCCTACGGGCGGCGGCCTCTCCTCCGCGGGACTGTTTCGTCCAGGACGTCCGTATCCACTGGACGGTGATTTCCACGGCCTCCACCCCTGCCACTCCATCGAAGATCTCACTCTATGCGCGCGGCTTCTCTGGCCCGCACCCACACCGCCGCAGCCCGAGCGGCAACCCGAAGGAAGCGATTAGCCTTCGGAGAGATGCCGAGTCCGTGTGGTCTTTCCGGCCCCTGGAAGGCCGACCATGAGGAACAACGTGGTCACACCCAGATCGTGGCAGGGAAGCCAGTCAGAGGACCACCGCTTTATCTGCCCGCCCGATTACGGGGGATCAAGCGGGCGGAATCAGGGGACCGAGGAGGTAGTTGTCGGGGGCGTCGGGGGCGGTGCTGAGGTAGAAGTCGACGATGGCGGCGCGGTACTCGTGGTGGCTGATGACGCCGTCACCGTCGGGTCGACCCGATCAAAGGCCGTCCCGGAGTGCTCGGGGGAGACGCCCAGCACGCTGCACAGGCGGATGTACTCATTCCGGGACAGGATGCCGTCGGTGTCGGTGTCGGTGTCGGTGTCGGTGTCGGTGTCTGCGGCGTTCATGACGGCGTCGGCGATGGTCATGACCGCGCTCTCGAAGTGCTCGGGGCGGTGACGGCGGCTTCCATCGTGCTGCGGAACTCCTGGCGCGAGACCCGGCCGTCGCCGTCGGTGTCCGCGTGCTTCAGCAGCAGCTACCACCACTGCTCGAACGCGGTGTGGATGGCGCGCACGTTGGTGTGGTGCTCGTCGCGGGCGACCTGGGCGAACACCTGTGCCGTGGCCCGCAGGTCGCCTTCGGTGAGCTGCCCGTCGTGGTCCTGGTCGAACCAGGCGAAGAGGATGCTGAACTTCTGGTCCTTCAGGCGTCCGCCATGGCGTGTTCCTGTCTCAAGTCCCCGCTGCGCCCTGCCGGCACAGCGGTATTGCGCACGCTACGGGCACCCTGTCACGGGGTCGCCCGGGAACAAGGACGGGTCCCCGCTGTGGGTGAATGCTGGCACGCCTGCACGGCATGCGTGCGCTGAGGGACTCGGCGCGCGTGGTCCGGGATCTGGATGCCGCAGCGGGTGCGAGGATCAATCGCGCAACCCCGGCGGCCGATCGGGGCGCCTGCGGGCCGGGAAGCCTGCGCCGGGAACGTGTCCCGCGTCTCACGCGGTACGGCGCAGCTCGGCTTCGATCAACTCGGCCGTTACGGCGGGACGTTCGATGTGCGGGAGATGGCCGGCGTTGGGGACCGGGGCGAACCGGCCTTCGGGGAAGGCTCGTGCGTAGGCGGTTCCGTAGGCGGGGGTGACGATCCGGTCGCTTTCGCCCCAGATCACCAGCACCGGCTGCGTCACTCGGCCCAGCCGGGGCAGTAGCTTCGCACTGGTCATCCGGCCGCCGTCGGTGAGTAGCCGCATGGTCGCCATGTTGGCCTGTCGGCGGGTCAGTTCGGTGGCGGGGAGGGTGGCCGGGTCGACGTAGAAGCGGTCCGGGTCGTGCCAGGAGTGCTCGGCCTGGGCGCGCGGGTCCAGCGCGAAGAAGTCGGTGACCTCCTCGCCGTCGATCTCCGGGCCGACCGCGTTGACCAGGACGAGGCCGGTGATCACTGCGGCCGTGTCACGGAGCGCCATCTCGGCGGCCAGCCGGCCGCCCAGCGAGGAGCCGACGATCAGGACGTCGCTTGCCCCGGTGTCCTGGAGCAGGTGCAGATAGGCGGTGGCGAGGTCGTCGAGGCCGGTGAACCAGTCGGGCCGGGGTGTTCCGTCCCAGCCCGGGTGGACCGGCGTCAGGACGCGGCCGGACTGGGCGAGGCGGGCGGCGAGAGAGGCGACGGTCGCCGGGCCGCCGCCTCCGTGCAGGACGAGGACGGTTCGGCCGGAACCGGCCTCGGTGAGGGAGACGGGCAGGTCGGGATACACCTGGACGGTGTGGTTCGTCGTCACGCCGAGGACTCTAACTAAACATCTTTATATAAACAAGCTTAGTTAGGGGTTAGGCTGGCCCCATGCAAGACGACCTGCACGTTCTCGGCCGAGCGGTGAAACAGGCCCAGTACCGGCAGCACCGGGCCATGGACAGCGCGCTCGCGGACGTCGGAACCACCCTCGCGCAGTGGGACGCGCTGCGCGCCATCGACCGGCTGCCCGGCGCCTCGGCGCGTGAGCTGGCCGCCGTCACCTTCCAGAGCGAGCAGGCCTTCGGCACGCTGGTGGCCCGGATGGCGGCGCGGGGACTGGTGGAACGGGAGCCGGGCCAGGGGCGCCGCATCCTGCACCGTCTCACCGCGGAGGGCGAGCGGATCCTGGCGGCCGGCCACGGCGTGGCCGGCCAGGTGCTCGCCGGCTGCTTCGCCGGACTGACGGCGCCGGAACGGACCACCCTGCTGGAGCTGCTGCGACGGCTCAACGAGGCCGAGTAGACACGGAGATGCCCCCGGACCTGCCGGGGGCATCCCTGCGGGCGGGGCCCGGATCCGGCGTGGGGATGCCGGCTTCGGTTCCCCTTCCCACTGCGATGGTGACGGCGTTGCCCGCGCGTGGCAGGGCCTCGGGGCGAGAGTCAGCTGACACCGTGGGACCGGTGGGGCGAGTAGTGCGACCCGGCCCACGAACGGCTGTTGACGGGGGACCGGCTGGTCCATTCGGATCCGGCCGCCACCAACTTCACAATCGAGCGCAGTGGCCGCGTGTGGATGATCGACTGGGCGTGAGCCATGCGGGGCCCCGCATGAATCGACCCCACGCTGTGAGGGTTCCGCCTGGTGCTGGACGGCGAGCAGAGCGTCGAGGACGCTGCGCGCTGGCCGAGGACCAGCCCCGCGTTCGCCAAGGCTCCCCATGAGGGGTTCTTGCGGAGGCGGAGACGCGTTCCTGGCAGGCTTGGCGCGAGCACGGGATGACAGAGCTGGACGAGACGATCACGGCCGCCCGCGCCTGGGCCGCGCACTGGCGCTGACGATCCAACGCCGCCCCGGTCACCCGGCACTCTCCCCGGCCGGACGCGCGGCTCTTGAGGTGGCAGAGGCCCCCGTCCGGCGGCTGCGGGTGCGCGCACCGTCCCCCACCGCGTCCCGGGGAGTTGCCCCGTTATCGGGGCGGCGGCCTGGGCGTGGTTGGAGGCATGTCACCCGGTCAGGGGTGGAGGCAGTTGAGGTAGGTGCGGGCGGCGGTCTCGCTCGTGCCGAGGGCGGTCGCCACGTCCTTGAGCGGAACGTGGAGAGCGGTGAGTTCGTACGCGGCGTCCCGGCCGGTCTGGGCGATGAGGTACCGCAGGTCGGCGAGGGCCTTCAATGCGACTAGCGGTTCCTCGACAGCGAGGACATCGAGTTGCCGGACGAGGTCGGCCAGGAGAACGGTGAGCTCCGCAGGGAGTTGGACGGCTGCATCCCGGGTCACCGACAGGTGGGCCTCGTAGTCGCCGATCGGTCCGGACAGGTCGACGTCCGCCTCGTACAGCGGCTGGTCGCCGGCGAGCCTGGCCCAGTCGAGGGGGGTACTCGGCCGCGCCCCGCCAGCCGCACGAGCAGCTGCCCCGCAGCACCACGGCCCGGGGCCGCCCACGCCGGCCGTCGTACGCGTGCCACTCCGTTGACGACGGCAAGTGCGGACCGATGCCCACGTCGAAGTAGACCGGGCCCGGCTCGCTGCCGTCGGCCAGCAACACCCCCACCGACCCCTGATGCGCCGCCCCCAACGCCTTCAGCACCCTGTCCACCCCGACCAACCCCTTCCCGGGTCCCCATCGCGCCGGCCCAATGTCCGGTCCACGACGTCCAGCGTGGCGTGGCCTGGGCATCCGCGTCCCCCAAATCCACCGAAAGCGGTACGGGCCTGGAAGGTCATGTGCCCGTCAGCTGCTCGCAGCCGGCTGGGACTGGGGCGAGTTCGACAGGCTCGGCGGTGACGCGGTGGGGTGTTCGGAGTACGGACGGGGGCCGGTCAGTGTGCGGGGGCGTTCGGCGCGACCGGGCAGAAGCAGGAGGACAGGGGCGGGGCCCAGGACGGCGGGGGCGGGGCGCTGGAGGACAGCGAAGGTGGTCACCGCGGTAATGGCGGTGCGGATTGCGGCCGCGCCACCGATCGAGTTCGCTGATGGGGTCCCTGACCTGCCCCTGCAGCTGGCGCGGGTCTTGAGGGCGAGCTCGCACGCAGGGGCCCAGGAAGCCCCTTTGCTTGGTGCGGCTGCCGGGCAAACGGCCTTCTCGGTGAAACCGTGGTAACACTACGTCGGGTCTGTTTCTCCATCGCCGACCCAACTGAATGAGAACAGCTACCTGGCTGACAAAACTCCAGATCAAAAAGAGTGGACCCCGCGCCCGCGGGGATCGTCCGGGCCAGACGGAGGAAGGAATGGCACGCGGCACGTGGACCCCGCGCCCGTGGGGATCGTCCGCTCAGCAACGTGGACCCCGTGCCCGCGGGGTTGCACCGAAGAGCAACCAAATGAAAACGGAGACCTTGGCCGATAGAATTCCAGCTCAGCAAGTGTCGCCCCCGCGCCTGCGGGGATCGTCCGTCCTGGGAGAAGGCCTCGGAGAGTGTGGGCGTGTCGCCCCCGCGCCTGCGGGGATCGTCCAGACCTGATCCTCGTCAAGGGCGAGCCGGAACAGTGGACCCCGCGCTCGCAGGGATCGTCCGTGCTCGCCATCCTGCCGCAGTGACGGCATGGTGTGGAGCCCGCGCTCGCGGGGTCGGTTTTTGCAGGTCAGGGCTGATTGTCAGTGGTGGCTTCTAGTCTCTGGTGTTCGTTGGGTGAGGCGTGTGGAGGCGTGATGGACTTAGCGCGGCTGCAGGAGCGGTACGGGTCTTCTGCGGTGGGGGCTTTGGGGGTGTTATGGGGTAAGTCGCGTGAGCGGGCGGGTGGTACCACGAGCCTTTTGCTGGGGCATCTGTTGGACACGGCTGCGGTGGGTGAGTTGCTGTGGGAAGGCTTGCTTGCTCCTTCGACACGGTCGGCTTTGGATGTGGTCGCCGGGGGGCCGGGGCGCGGGCGGGGGTTGTTCGCCTGGCTGTGTGGGATCCATGACTGGGGGAAGGCGACGCCGGCCCATCAGCGGTTGTGGCCTGAGGGAGCGCAGGCGGTTCAGGCGTCGGGGTTGACCTGGGTCGAGGCGGCTGCTGTGGCGGGGACGAGGAAGCAAAGGCGCTGGCGTCACGACTGGGCCGGTGGGTTGCTGGCGCGGGAGCTGCTGGCCTCGGCCGGCTGGGCGGCGGAGCACGTGGACTGGGTGTGGCCTTTGGTGGCGGGGCACCATGGTGCGTTTCCTTCGCTGCGCGATGTCCAGGAGCCGAACACGGCGAAGGGACAGTTGAGGGGCAGGGGGGCGTGGCGGGAGGTTCAGCAGGTGGTGCTGGATGCTTTCACCCATGAGATGGGGCTGGGGAGCCTGGGGGATCTGCAGCCTGTTGTGGTCCCGTCGCGGGCGCTGCAGTTGCAGCTCAGTGGTCTGGTGGTCATGGCGGACTGGATCGCCAGTGATGAGCGTTTTTTCACCGGCATAGACGACTTGCGGCAGGTGAGTGGGGAGGCTTCGCGTGGGCGGGCGGCGGCCGCGTGGGCGGCGCTGGGGCTTGAGCGGGGCTGGGGGTCTCTGCCCGTTCCGAGGCCTGAGGCGTTCGGGGGCCGGTTCGGGTACGGGCCGCGGCCGTCGCAGGCGATGGTCGTCGCTGCTGCGCGTGCGATGGGCGGGCCGGGGCTGATGGTGGTCGAGGCGCCGATGGGGGAGGGCAAGACGGAGGCGGCTCAGGCGGCGGCGGAGGTGTTGACGGGAAGGTTTGGTGCCGATGGCGTCTTCGTGGGGATGCCGACCCAGGCGACGAGCGACCCGATGTTCACCCGTACCCGGCGGTGGCTGGAGGCCATCGAACCGGGCCTTGCCTCCCGGGTGGTGTTGCTCCACGGCAAGAGGGCCTTCAATCAGGAGTGGAAGGCCCTCTTGGAGAACGCGGGAGCCGGAGTGGACCAGGCGTTTGGGGGAGTCGATGAGTTCGGGATGGACGAGGACCCCTACGGTCTGGTGCACGATGGGTGTGGCGAGGCGGAGCGGAAGGCGCCCGCGGAATGGTTCTTGGGGCCCAAGCGCGGGCTGCTGGCCCCGTTCGTCGTGGGTACCGTCGATCAGCTGCTGTATGCCGCGACCCGTACGCGGCACGTCATGCTGCGGATGGCGGGGCTTGCGGGCAAGGTCGTACTACTCGATGAAGTCCACGCCTGCGACGTGTACATGAGCCAGTTTTTGGCGGAGGCGCTGCGCTGGCTGGGCCAGGCGGGTGTGCCCGTGATCGTCTTGTCGGCGACGCTGGCTCCGGCGCAGCGGCAGGCGCTGTTCGAGTCCTACCTTGCCGGTGCGGCGTCGAAGGAGGAGCTGCGGGTGCAGGTGCCGGCTCCGGAGGGTTATCCGGGGGTCACGGCGGCCTGGCTGTCGGCTTCCGGTGAGGCCCGCTTCCATGCGGATGCGTCGTCCGGCTGGCGCCCGGACCTCACGGTGGATGTGCGCGTGATGGCGGAGGCGGTGCCGGGGGCACGGTCCGCGCGTGAGGAGCGCCAGCGGCTGCAGAGCGAGGCGGATTCTGGCGTCGGGTCCCTGCTGGCGGACGAACTCGTCGACGGGGGGACTGCTCTTGTCATCCGTAATTCCGTCGCGCGGGCGCAGAGCCTCTACGAGGAACTGTGCAGCCGCTTCGGTGACGGGGAAGTGCGTCTGCTGCATGGCCGGTTCACGGTGGCCCGGCGTGCCGACCTGACTGAGGAGTGCCTGCGCCTGCTGGGGCCGCGCACGCCTCGCCTGCCCGGCGGACGGTTGATCGTGGTGGCGACGCAGCTCGCCGAGCAGTCCTTCGATGTCGATGCCGACCTGCTTGTCACCGATCTGGCCCCTGCCGACCTGCTGCTGCAGCGCATCGGGCGGCTCCACCGGCACGAGGGGACGGTGCGCCCGGCCCGGCTGCGCACGCCCAAGGTGTTCGTCACCGGCTTCCAGTCGCGCCAGGATGGAGAGCCGGCCTTCCTGTTCGCCAGCGAGATGATCTACGGGCGTCATCTGCTGTTGCGGACCGCTGCCGTACTGCCCGGTGAGGGCCGGGGATGGTCGGTTCCCCAGGACGTACCGGACCTGGTGGATCGCGTGTACGACAGCGGGGTCTCGCTGCTGCCGGCCACGTGGCGGGAGGCCGGAGAGGCCGCCGCCCGGGAGCAGGACGACCGCGACCGTGCCCGCGCTGAGAATGCGCGGAAGTTCGTGCTGACTCCGCGCGGCGAGCATGAGCGACGGACCTTGGCGGGCCTGCACTACGGCGGCTCGACCACGGGCGCAGACGAGGAGGCGCTGCAGGCGGCGGTGCGTGACGGCGACGAATCCGTCGAGGTCGTCCTCGTGGTCCAGGACGAGAGCGGCGGGATCTTCCGTACCTTGGCGGGACGCGCCCTGAGCGTGAACGGTGACGTGGCACCGGACCTCCTGGAGGAGGTCGTGGGCTCGACGGTGCGGCTGCCCGCCACGCTCACAGGTCCCGCTCTGCAGCTGAAGCCTCTGCCCGGCTGGCACGGCCATCCGTGGTTGCGGCGCAGCCGCGCTCTGGTACTGGACGCCGCACGCAGAGCCCGCCTGGGCGACGTCACCGTTTCCTACGACGACCAGTTCGGGCTCCGGCAGAGATAGGACCCTCCGCAGATTGCCGCTCGGGTGCCGTGGCTCTGCGGGGCCGCCCGGCCGGAGCCCGGCGGCTCGATGCCCCGCTGGACGCGGGGACGAAGCGATCTCCGCTCTGCGAGGCAAACACAAGAGAGGACCATCCCCGCAGCAAGGTCGCACAGCCGACCGACGGGGCCAACTCACGGATTGTCGCAGCCAGTTGCAGAGAACGCACCTTGTCTCACCAACCCCGCTGCTAGCGTTAAACATAAGAGATTCCTTCAAGGGGTACCCATGACTCTTGGCTTTTCCCTGACGGACGATCCCTGGCTGCTCTTACCGTCCACCACGGGAGAACCGGCGCAGGAACGCCCCTTACGCACCGCCCTCCTGGACGCGCACGAGTTCGGTGACCTGGCGGTGGAGATCCCCACGCAGAAACCCGCTGTGCTGCGGCAGGTCCTGCTTCCCGTGATCGTCGCCGCCCTGGGCCGCCCGGCCGATGAGCGCGAGTGGATGGCCTGGCACGCGCAGGGGCGGTGGTCGCCCGAGCAGCGCCGCAGGCTCGACGCCTACCTGGACGCGCACCGGGAAGCGTTCGACCTTTTCGATCCGGTGCAGCCGTTCGGCCAGATTGCCGGACTGTCCACCGCGAAGGGCGAGACGAAGAACGCAAGTCTGATCGTCGCGACCGCGGCCACCGGCAACAACGTGCCCCTGTTCGCTTCACGTACCGAGGGCGACCCTTTCGCCCTGACGCCGGCGCAGGCGGCCCACTGGCTGGTGCACACGCAATGCTGGGACACCGCTGCGATCAAGACCGGCGCCGTCGGGGACCCGCAGGCCAAGGCAGGGAAGACGACCGGCAATCCGACCGGACCGCTCGGGCAGATGGGCGTCACGCTGCTGGCCGGCAGGACGCTCTTCGAGACCCTGCTGCTGAACATCCCCGTCGGCGCACCACCGACATCAAACGACCGGCCGCAGTGGGAACGACGGGATGCCGCCGACCCGCGCTCGGCCGGTACCCCCCAGTGGCAGACACGGACCCCCGAAGGCCTGCTGGAACTGTGGACCTGGCAGTCCCGCCGGATCCGCCTCTTTGCGGAACAGACCGATCAAGGCCCGCGGGTGACCCGGGTCCTGGTCGCCGCCGGCGACCGCATGCCGCACACACCGGAGACCGAGCCGCACACCATGTGGCGTCTGGAGCCGACCGGCGCCCGGGCCCAGGCCAAAGACAAACGCGGCACCAGTCCGCGCCGCCCGTTGCGGCTCCAGCCCGGCAAGGCAGCCTGGCGCGGCCTCGACGCCCTCCTGGCCCCCGAACGGCAGGCCCGGGACGCAGGAGAGAAGACCAGCGGGTTCGCCACAAGCAAACTCCTGGACCAGGCCGGCGCCCTCATGTTCGAGCTCGGCGAGAACTATCCGCTGCGCGTGGAACTCTCCGGCATCGCCTACGGCAACCAGTCGGCCGTCATCGACGACGTGATGTTCGACGACCTGCCGCTGCCGCTGGCCGCCCTCGACACCGGCAGCGATCTACGCGCCGCCCTCCTCGAAGTCGCCGAACAAGCAGAGCAACTGGCCACAGCGGTCAACCATCTCTCGGCAGACCTGCGGCGTGCCCTGGGCAGCGAACCGATCCCCTGGGACAAGGGGCAGCGCCCCGGCGAGCTCGTTCTGCACGCCCTGGACCCGCTGGTGCGCCGACTGCTGGCCGGCATGAGGGGTCTGCAGGACCTTGAGCGCATCGAAGCCGGCCAGCTCGCATGGGAACAACTCGCCTGGCGCCGGGGCTGGGAGATCGCCGACCGTCTCCTGCAGGCAGTGCCAGTTGCGGCCTACGCTGGCAGAAGCACCCCCCAGGGGGAAGGCAAGCCGGACCGTATCCACCGCGTCCCGCTGGCCGAGGCCTCCTTCCTGAGGCGGCGCGCGGAAATCCTCCACCGGGCCGACGCCGCTCGCCGCAGCCCGCGTGGCGACGGCCAGTAGAGACACCTGCCGCTCGTCAGCGCCCGGCCCCGGCCGGGCCGAAGCCGACAGCGCCCCCAGGGCATGTCCGCATGCCCTCCCGTGACACCGAGCCCTCATCACGTCTGGACACGGCCTTGACCGAAGAAGATCACACACGGCAGCGAATCTGGCACCGCTACATTGCCGCGGACGGCACCTGGCGCCGCACGTCCGGCACAGCGGCGGACAAGCGCCCGCCCGGAGAAGACCTTGCGGTACTGCGCAGGGGGCTTGGCCGACCCGCCGGAACCGTGCTGGAAATGTTCCCGTTCTACACCTGCCCGGTCGACGACTTCGCCGCACGCCGCGGCGAGGTCTCGTCCGCGCAGGAGGCCGAGCACATCGCCCTCGCACTCTACGGACTGCACCAGCAGAGCCAGGACCGGCCGATGCACCGTGACGCCGTGGGCCTCGGCCGGGCCATGCTGGAACTCCGCCGCCACGACCGCACCAGCGAGGCGGCAGTCGACAGCCGCTTCCAGCAGGCGTTCTCCGCGACATCGACCCATGCGCTCCAGCTCCGCCTGCGTGGCCTGATCACCCAGCTCAGGGACATCAAACAGCCCCTCGACTACAACCTGAGGCGCCCCGGAGTTTCCGGACAGTGGTCCCACTAGGATGGGTCTGTCCGGAAAGGGAAGTCGGTTGTCGCAGAAACGCAGGAAATTCACTCCCGAGTATCGGGAAGAGGCCGTGAAGATGGTGATCGAGACGTCCCGTCCGGTCGCCCAGGTCGCCCGGGAACTCGGCCTTGTTGAAGGCACGCTCGGGAATTGGGTCAATGCCTACCGCCGTGAGCACGCCGGAGAGGAGCCGCCCCTCACGGTGGATGAACGGGCACGGCTCCGCGAGCAGGAGCGTGAACTGAGGGAACTGCGACAGAAGGTCGCCTTCCTGGAAAAAGTCGCGGCGTACTTTGCCAAGGATCCTCGGTGAGCGACAGGTTCGAGTTCATCGATGCAGAGTGCGCGACATCCGCCACGAACACCGAAGCGATACCATCCGTTGCGAAGATGTGTGACTGGCTGGAAGTGTCCCGCTCCGGGTTCTATGAATGGCGGAGCCGGCCGCTTTCGGCGACCGCCCGGCGACGGGAGGACCTGAAATTGCTGATCACCAAGTCCTTCGAGGAGTCTGACGGTACCTACGGCTACCGGCGCGTCCACGCCGACCTCACTGCCTGGGGTGTGGCCTGCGGGCCCGAACTCGTGCGTGACCTCATGCGGGAGCTGGACCTGCAGGCGTGCCAGCCGCGGCCGTGGCGCCACAGTCTCACCGAGAACGACGGCCGGGCCGGCCCGATCCCCGACCTCGTGAACCGCGACTTCACCGCCGACGCGCCGGGGAAGAAAATGGTCGGTGACATCACTTACATTCCGACCTGGGAGGGCTGGTTATTCCTAGCCACCGTCATCGACTGCCACACCAAGGCCGTGACAGGCTGGGCGATGGACGACAACTACAAGACCCCGCTCATCGAGGCCGCCATCGAGATGACGGCACGCAATCACCCGCTCTCCGAGGACGCCATATTCCACTCGGACCGCGGCAGTAATTACACTTCGGAACAGTTCGCCCGCACACTCGACAGGCTCGGCATCAAGCAGTCTGTCGGGCGGACCGGAATCTGTTACGACAATGCCATGGCGGAATCGTTCTTCGCGACTTTGAAAAATGAACGGGTCCACCGGACCGTCTATCCCACCCGTGAACACGCCTACCGCGACATCGCCCGCTACATAGAGGTCCGCTATAATACGAAACGCCGCCACTCAGGACTCGGGTATCGGACCCCACGAGAGGTCCACGACGAGTACCTGAATCAGCAGCTCGCCGCATAAATTAGCCAATAGGCGACTGTCCGGAAAAGACGGGGCCCCTCA
>LJCW01000060.1 GCA_001298555.1 Actinobacteria bacterium OV450 | reverse complement strand
GCCCGAGCGCAGGGCCCCCGCCCCGCCCCCGCCGAAGCCGGTGGCCGCGCCGCAGCCCCGGGTGGAGCCGCCGGCCCCCGTGGTGCCGCCGCCCGCCCCGCCCCCGAGGAAGCCGGTGGCCAGGCCCGCGTACCGCACGGCGGCCGCCAGGAAGGTCGAACACCACATCTCGCCGGTGACCTTCACCTTGATGACCGCGGCTCCCGCGGTGCTCGCGATCGTCGCGCTGCGCCCGCGCTAGACCCGCCCCGCACACCACTTTCGTGACCGATTGGGAGTCATCTTGTCGGAATGGCTCGTCTTGTCCCTCGCGATGGCAGCGGCCTGCGCCGTGGTGCTGTCCATCGCCTTCTTCAACCAACGGCGGATCGGTGAGGACGACGATCCCAGCGAGACCCCGGACGTCATCGAGTACATGACGATGATGATCGGGGTGATCTACGCGATCGTGCTGGGCCTGGCGATCGCCGGCGTCTGGGAGGGCCGCGGCGCCGCCCAGGAGTACGTGCGCCAGGAGGCACAGGCCCTGCACGAGATCAGCGTCCGCTCCGAGGTCTACCCGGCCGAGGTGCGCAAGAGGATCCGGTCCGACGTCGACGCGTACGTGACGTACGTGGTGGACACGGAGTGGCAGCGGATGGCTGACCAGGGCGAGCTGACGGACCGCAGCGGGCAGCTGCTGGAGACCATCCGCCGGGACGTCACCGACTACGAGCCGCAGACCGACCACGAGGGGCAGGCGTACCAGCCGCTGGTGGACCAGGTCGCGCTGGTCGACGACGCGCGCAATGCCCGCGGCCAGAGCGCGGGAGCGACGATGCCGGGGGTCGTGTGGTTCGGGCTGATCGCCGGGGCACTGGTGACGGTGGGCCTGGTCTTCACCCTGCAGATCCGCCGCTCGTTCCGGGAACTGCTGCTGGCCGGCCTCTTCAGTGCGCTGATCGCCTTCCTGCTGTTCCTCATCTGGGACTTCGACGCGCCGTTCGGGCGGGGCGTAGCGGCGACCGCCGAGCCCTTCCTCGCGCAGTTCCCGCATCTGCCCCTCGGCGGCTGAGGCTCCGGACGGGCCCGCCGGGCGCGCGGCCACACCGGGTCCGCCGGGTGCGCTGCCACACCGGGCCCGGGTGCGCTGCCAAACCGGGTCCGCCGGGTGCGCGGCCAAACCGGGGGCGGGCTCCGCGTCCCCGGTTCGGCCCACGCCCGTGCCCCATTCGCCCGTTCCTGATCGCGGCGCGCGGCGCGCGGACCTAGCGTGGCGGACATCGAGGCGCACGACCCCCCACGTGCGGAAACCGTTCCGCGGCTGCTCCTCGGGGATCCGGAGAACCAACCATGGGTGCGATACGTACCAACGCCACAGCCCTGCTGAGCGCCGGCGCCACGGGTGCCGTACTCGCGCTCGGCGTCCTCGGCGCGCCCTCCGCGACCGCGGCCGAGGCCCAGCCCATCACCTCGTTCGGCTTCGCCATCACCCCGTCGACCGTCGCCCCGGGCGGCCAGACGGTGCTCTCCGTCAGCGGCTGCAGCGCGGCCTACGCCACCGTCTCGTCCGGGGTCTTCGACACCGTGAGCATCGCGCGCGGCAAGACCGCCCGGGTGACCGTGGACCGGGACGCCCGCCGCGGGGCCGTGTACTCCGTCTCCTTCACCTGCAACGGGGAGACCGGTTCGGCGGACCTCACCATCACCGGCGGCACCTCCCGGCCGACCACCAGTTCCACCTCGACCGCGATCGGTTCCTCGACGGCCTCCCGGGGCACCTCGCTCGGTGTCCGCGGAGGCCTGGGCGGCAGTGTGGCCGGGATGGATTCCCGGGAGCTCGGCGCGGGCGCCGCGCTCTTCCTCGCGGCCGCGGGCGGCACGGTGTACGTCCTGCGCCGCCGCCGCGCCTCCCCCCGCGGCCACTGACCGCGCCTCACCACGGGCACCCCGGAGCGGAACACCGACCGCCGGTCGCCCCGAGTCCAGGCCGGGACTCGGGGCGACCGGCGTTTCCCGGGCTGCGCAGCGTTGCGACCGGGGGCGGCCGGCCGTCAGGCCCGCCCGCGCAGCGGACGGCGCCTGCGCATCACGTGGACGCCCGCCCCCAGGGCCGCGACGCCGACGAGGCCCGCCCCGATGGCGGTCTCGGCGGTGGACGGGCCGAACGAGCCGCCGATGCCGCCGTGTGCGCCGTTGCCCGCGAGGATGGTGAACCGGTGCGTGGCGACCAGGCTGTTGTCGTTGCACTTGACCGACAGCGTGTGGTTGCCGGGTGAGGCGTGGTTGAAGATCCGGACGGTGGCGAAGCCGACGGAGCCGGCCGACAGGTTGGTCTGCGGAAAGTTGCCGGGCGACCAGACCGTGCCGCCGTGACGGCAGCCGGCCGCACTGACCTGCATCGTCGAGCCCTGGTGCACGTTGTACGGGTTGACGGTGACGTTGCTCGGACCGTTGCCGGTGTTGCTCCCGTTGCCGCCCGCGGGAGAGCCGCCCAACGGGTCCGACGGGTTCGCGCCGGCGAACGGGGTGCTGAGCCCGACGGCTACGCAGGCCGCCGCGGCCACGGTGAGGGCGCGGAGAACACGCATGGTGGAACCTCCAGCGGGAAGCGCCCCGGAGCGGTCGCCCGGGAAGATCGACGAGAACGCCTCCCACGTCGAACCCTCAGGGCGGCTCGCAACCAGCGCATTTCCAGGCTTGGGCCGCAAGGTTGAGCGACACGCCGGGACACGCCGAGGGCGGCTGACGGATCCGCAGGTCACGACCCGTCAGACATTTATGTGACGAATACCTGGATGGACGCACCCCTTCCGGCCCCGCCACCCGTTCGCCCTTCAGCGATCGCCGTCTTGCGCAGGCAGCCTTAGCGTGCGTGAGGAAGGGCGTACAGGGGTGGGACAAGAACGCGGGTCGGGACCCCCGCGTCGGGAAGGGAGAGCCATGACCGAGGACGAGAGCGAGCAGCCACCGAGACGACGATCCCCCTGGGGCGTACTCGCGCTGGTGATGCTCAGCGGCCTCGCCATGATGCGCAACGGAGCGGACGTCGGTGACGGGCCGCCGCAGCCGACGGCCGCGGCGGCCGTCGGCGTGCCCGCTGAGCAACTGCCCGCGGATCCGCCGGGACAGGGACAACAGCCGATGCAACAACAGCAGCAGCCGGCGGCGCCGGCGGAGGTGGCGCCCCTGGAACACTCGTCCGTCCAGCGCATCCGCATCCCCAACATCAAGGTGGACGCCCCGGTGATGCCCGTCGAGCTGGACGCGCAGGGCTGGATCCAGGCCCCGCCCCCGCAGGACCCGAACCTGGCCGGCTGGTACCTCAACGGCATCTCGCCGGGGCAGCGCGGGTCGGCGGTGATCGTGGGCCACGTCGACAACGCGAACGGCCCGGCGGTCTTCTACGGCCTGGGCGCGCTGCGCAAGGGCAATCACATCGAGGTGGAGCGGTACGACGGGCGCACGGCGGTGTTCGAGGTGTACGGCGTGGAGGTCTTCTCGAAGGAGACGTTCCCCGGAGCCCGGGTGTACGGGGACACCGGGCAGCCGGAACTCCGCGTGATCACCTGCGGCGGCGGTTACTCCAAGGCCCGGGGCTACGACGGCAACGTCGTCGTCTTCGCCCGGATGGTGCAGGTCCGCTGAGCGACGGCGGGCCCGCCGGACCGGGCGGGCCCGCCCGGGCTCAGCGGGGCGGCAGCGCGGGCAGGGTCATCCGGTAGCCCCGGGCCAGCAGTTGGGGCAGGTACGTGCTCACCGCCCGGACGCTCTGCGAGCGGTCGCCGCCCGCGTCGTGGTTCAGCACGATCACCCCCGGAGCCGCGCCCTTGAGGACGTTCGCGACGATCGTGTCCGTCCCCGGCTCCGTCCAGTCCAGGGTGTCCACCGTCCAGGCGAGCGGTTCCATGCCCAGTTCGGCCCCGATCTCGAACGCGGCCCGGTTCCACGCCCCGTACGGAGCGCGGAACCACACCGGCGCCTCCCCCACGGCCTGCTGGACGACCTCGCTCGTGCGGGCGATCTCGGAGGCGAGGGCGGGCCGGCTGAGCGTGGGGATGAGCGGGTGGGTCCAGGTGTGGTTGCCGATGAGGTGGCCCTCGGCGGCCATCCGGCGCAGCAGGTCCCGGTTGTCGGTGGCCATCTCCCCGCAGACGAAGAACATGGCACGGACGTCGTACCGGGCGAGGGTGTCGAGGATGGCGGGGGTGTAGCGGGGGTCCGGCCCGTCGTCGAAGGTGAGCACCATGGCGCTCGCGGTACGCGCGTCGGGGGGAAGCTGCAGGATGGGCCGGGTCCGTACGGCGGGCTTCGCCGCGGGCGGGCGCAGCGGGATCTCGGAGGTCATGGGGCTCAGCCGGTACGCGGCCTGCCCGGGCGCCTGCGGACGCAGGGCGCGGACTCCGCCCGGTCCGGCGGCTCCGCCGGGTCCCGGCTGTCCGAGCGCCGGTCCGCCGGCGGGCGCGGCGCCGAGGCCCGCGCCCGGTGCACCGCCCGCCGCGCTCTGACCGGGTGCGCCGGTCTCGCCGCCGGTGAGCAGTCCGGAGGCCGCGGCGATTCCGAGGAAGACGGCGGTGCGCAGGAGCATCCGTCGCCCTACTGTCGGCTCGTCATTTTTCATTATTACTACGTATCAACGACATCCCCGCAGATGTCGAGAGGCGCGAACGGGCGGGCTTCCCCTCACCCGATCAGCCGCGCCGGACCAGCGGGAACGGCAGCGTCTCGCGGATCGTGAGGCCGGTGAGGAACATGACCAGCCGGTCGACGCCGATGCCCAGCCCGCCGGTCGGCGGCATCGCGTACTCCAGCGCGTCCAGGAAGTCGTCGTCGAGTTCCATCGCCTCGGCGTCGCCGCCCGCGGCGAGCAGTGACTGGGCGGTGAGCCGGCGGCGCTGTTCCACCGGGTCGGTCAGCTCCGAGTAGGCGGTGCCCAGTTCGGTGCCGAAGGCGACCAGGTCCCAGCGCTCGGCGAGGCGCGGGTCCCTGCGGTGCTGCCGGGTCAGCGGCGAGACGTCCGTGGGGAAGTCCTTGTAGAAGGTGGGCAGCTCGGTCTTCTCCTCCACCAGCCGCTCGTACATCTCCAGCACCACGTCGCCGCGGGTGTCCTCGGGTGCGTGGGGCACCTTGGCCCGGTCGCAGAGCCGGCGCAGGACGTGCTCGGCGGTGTCGGCGTCGACCTCCTCGCCGAGGGCCTCGCTGATCGCCCCGTACATCGTCTTGACCGGCCAGGGTCCGGAGATGTCGTGGACGACGAGCTTGCCGTCCGGGCCGGCCTTGTGGGCGACCGGCGAGCCGAAGGCGGCGGTCGCGGCCCCCTGGATCAGCTCGCGCGTGAGGTCGAGCATCACGTCGTAGTCGGCGAAGGCCTGGTAGGCCTCCAGCATCGTGAACTCGGGGTTGTGCTTGTAGGAGACGCCCTCGTTGCGGAAGGTGCGGCCCATCTCGAAGACCTTCTCCAGGCCGCCGACGCACAGCCGCTTCAGGTACAGCTCGGGCGCGATGCGCAGGTACAGGTCGAGGTCGTAGGCGTTGATGTGGGTGCGGAAGGGCCGGGCGTTGGCGCCGCCGTGGATCTGCTGGAGCATCGGGGTCTCGACTTCGAGGTAGCCGCGGTCCAGCAGTCCCTGGCGCAGCGCCTGGACGGCCGAGGAGCGGGCCCGTACGACGTCCCGTGCCTCGGGGCTCGCGACCAGGTCGAGGTAGCGGCGCCGCACGCGCGCCTCGGGGTCGGCGAGACCCTTGCGCTTGTCGGGCAGGGGGCGCAGGCATTTGCCGGTGAGCTGCCAGGAGGTGACGAGCAGGGACGGCTCGCCGCTGCGGCTGGCGCCGACTTCGCCGCTGGCGACCACGTGGTCGCCGAAGTCGACCTGGGAGGTGAAGGAGTCCAGTACGCCGGGGCCGCTCTCGTCGCGGGTGAACATCAGCTGTACGTCCCCGGACCAGTCGCGCAGGACGGCGAAGACCACGCCGCCGAGGTCGCGTACGAGCATCACCCGGCCGGCAAGGGTGGCCCGTTCCCCGGAACGGGCGCCGGGCGGCGGTCCCCGGTGGGCGGCCAGCAGCCCGGCCACGGTGTGGGTGCGCTGGGGGATGCCGACGGGGTACGGGTCGGTGCCGCCCGCCCGGATCCGCTCCATCTTGTCGTGGCGGACGCGGACCTGTTCGGGCAGCCGCTCGGCCCGCGCCGCCGTTTCGGCCTCCACCCCCACGAGGTCCAGTCCGAGGGAGTCGATGGGGGGCAGCCCTTCGGTGCTGGCGGGCGCGGTGAGGCCCCGGGCGTGGCCGTTGCCCCACAGTTTGCGCAGGCTCGGCACGGAGACGAAGCCCTCGGCGATGCCGGAGGCGAGGCTGACCCGGGCGAGCGAGCCGGCGTCCTGGTAGCAGAGGAACCGCGGGTACCACTCCGGGCCGTACTTGACGTTCGAGCGGTACAGGGCCTCCAGCTGCCACCAGCGGGAGAAGAACAGCAGCAGTTTGCGCCACAGCTTGAGGACCGGGCCGGCGCCGATCCGGCCGCCCTCCTCGAAGGCGGAGCGGAAGACGGCGAAGTTCAGGGAGATCCGCCGCACCCCCAGGCTCGGGGCGGCGGCGCACAGCTCGGCGACCATGAACTCCATGACGCCGTTGGGGGCGGCGCCGTCGCGGCGCATCAGGTCCAGGGAGATGCCGTCCTTGCCCCAGGGGACGAAGGACAGCAGGGCGATCAGCTCGCCCCGGGCGTCGAAGGCCTCGACGAGCAGGCAGTCCCCGTCGGCGGGGTCGCCGAGCCGGTCCAGGGCCATGGAGAAGCCGCGCTCGGTCTCGGTGTCGCGCCAGGTGTCGGCGCGGTCGATGATCCACTGCATCTCCTCCTCGGTGAGGGCGGAGTGGCGGCGGATGACGGTGGTGGCTCCGGTGCGCTTGACGCGGTTGACGGCCTGGCGGGTGACGCGCATGTCGCGGCCGTCGAGGTCGAAGTGGGCGACGTGCAGGATCGCCTCGTCGCCGAGCTGGAGGGCGCTGAGCCCGGAGCGGGCGTACGCGGTGGCCCCCTCCTCGGAGGCTCCCATGACGGCGGGCTGCCAGCCGTGGCGGCGGGCCACGGTGAGCCAGGCGTCGACGGCCGGGGTCCAGGCGGCGGGGTCGCCGACCGGGTCGCCGCTGGCGAGGCAGACGCCGGCCTCGACGCGGTAGGTGACGCCGGCCCTGCCGTTGGGGGCGAAGACGACGGCCTTGTCGCGGCGGGTGGCGAAATAGCCGAGGGAGTCACTGCGGCCGTAGGCGCCGAGCAGGGCGCGGATGCGGGGTTCCTCGTCCCCGTGCAGGGCGGCGGTCAGGCGCTGCGAGCGGAACAGCGTGGAGGCGGCGTTCAGCAGGGCGAGGGCGCCGAACAGGCCGAGGAAGAAGGAGAGCGGCCGGGGCGGCTGGCCGTCGAACTGGCGGGGCGAGACGAGGCCGCCGAAGACCTGCCGGGCGGCCCAGTCCAGCCACTGCCCCTTGGGGAGGGTGCCGGGGAACAGCGCCACCAGGCCCCAGCCGAGGAGCACGGCGGCGAGCAGGCCGAGGCCGAGGACGAGCAGGGCGCGCCAGAAGGCGCCGGGCCGGGAGGCGGCGTAGAACTCCTTGCGGGCGGCGATCAGGATCCCGAGGGCGGCCACGGCGAGGGCCATGGAGGGGCCGCCGATCCAGTAGTACTCGTCGGCGATGATCAGGACGTCGACCAGGACGAGCAGGGCCAGATAGGTGACGACGATCCACCAGGCGACCTTCTTGCGGGTGCCGAGCGCGGCGGCGAGGAGGAAGAGGAAGACGGCGTAGGCGAGGTTGGCGCTGACGGGCACCACGACCGCGTCGAGGAAGCGCACGACGTGCCGCAGGAGGTGGCGCAGGGTCGGGGAGAGCGCCAGCAGGGCGCACAGCAGTCCGAGCGTTCCGAAGAACGCGGCGAACGCGTCGGGCACCCGGTTGAGGAAGCGGTTCCGGGTGCCCCGGGTCTCCTCCACGGTGGCACTCATGGTTCGCACTGTAGGGAGGCCCGCGCCGCCGCGCGCGGCGAAGGACATACCGTGGGGAGGGTGACTGAGCACGTGAACACGGGATTCGAACGCGGTACGGACGGCCCGAAGGTGATCCTGGCCGGGGTGGACGGGTCGGAGTCCTCCCTGCGGGCGGCGGCGTACGCGGCGGGTCTGGCCCGGCGGCAGAACGCACTGCTGGCGCTGGTGTACGTCCAGCCGGTGATGCCGGCCGGGGCCTCGCTGGGCGCGCCGGTTTCCGGCACCACCGGTGAGATCGCCGAGGGGCTGGTGGCCGAGATCCGGGAGGCGGCGGAGCGGGTCAAGGGCGTCTACGACGTGCGCTGGCAGTTCCACACCTTCCGCGGCGATCCGTATGCGGGTCTGGTGAGCGCGGCGGAGGAGCTGATGGCGGACGCGGTGGTGGTCGGCGCCTCCGAGCAGGCCGGGCACCGCATCGTCGGTTCGGTGGCGGTCCGCCTGGTGAAGGCGGGCCGCTGGCCCGTCACGGTGGTTCCGTAACGGGCCAGCGGCCACCGGGCCGGTGCTACCGGGCCATCGTCAGGCCGTCCTTCGCCGCGCCGCGGCCGAGGACGGCTTCGCTGACGGCGTCCCGCGCGCGCTCGTACTCGTCGTTGCCGGGGTCCTCGGCGAGGGCGGCGGGCAGGTTGACGACCTTGCCGGCGGACAGGTCCATCATCTGGGGGACGAACTCGGCCCGGGTGACCTGCCAGCGCCCGCCCGTGGTGGCCGGCGGGGCGAAGGTGAAGCGGCCGATCGAGCCGTAGTTGCCGCGCATGTCCCGCGCGCCCGAGTAATTGAACATCTCGCCCGCGACCTGGTCGCCCATGCCGTAGATGATCCACGTCCCGTTGACCTTCTCGTAGGCCTGCGGGATGTGCGCGTGCGTGCCGAGGATCATGTCGATGTCGGGGCGACCGCCGGTCTGCGAGGCCGTCAGCTCCTTGCCGAGCGAGAGCTGCTTCTCGTCCGGATCCGTCTGCCACTCCGTGCCCCAGTGCAGGCTGACCAGGACCACGTCGGCGCCGGCCTTCCGGGCGGCCCGGGCATCCGCGATGATCTTGTCCTTCTCCATCAGGTTGACCGCCCAGGGCTGTCCCTCCGGCATCGGGTAGCCGTTCGTGTCGTACGTGTAGGCCAGGTGCGCGACCTTCGCGGAGCCCGCCGTGTACAGGGTCGCCGTGGCCGCCTCGGCGGCCGTACGGGCCGAACCGGCATGCTTGAGCCCGGCTTTGTCGAACCTGCCGAGGGTGCGCCCGATGCCGTCCGCGCCGGCGTCCAGGGTGTGGTTCGAGGCCGTGGAGCAGCCGTCGTAGCCGGCGTCCTTGAGCCCGTCGGCCACCTCCGGCGGGGACTGGAAGGCCGGGTAGCCGGTGAACGGTCCGTCGTCCTCCCCGTAGACGGTCTCCATGTGGCAGATCGCCAGGTCGGCGGCCGAGACCACCGGCTTCACCAGGGAGAACATCGGTCTGAAGTCGTGGCCGTCGCCTTCCGCGTCGGCTGCCGCCCGCTTGATGACCGAGTCGTGCGGCAGCACGTCACCGGTGGCCACCAGCGTGAAGCCCTTCGCTGCGCCGGCCTGGGCGGAGTGAGGCCCGGAGCCGGTGGACGGCGATGGGGAACGGGAGTTGCCGAGACGGGCAGGCGCGGAGTCCCTCCCGGCGGAACAGCCTGCGGCGGCCGCGGCCAGCAAGGCAGCCGACAGGAGCGTGAGGGCGTGCCGGATGTACGTGGTCATCTGAGCCAGCTCCCATTAGTAGGACTATCCGATCATCTGTAATCCATGGGGAAAGGCGGCACCAGTCGGGTTTCGGCTCCGGGGCGCCCCGTCTCACCCGGGTGGCCGTTCGCCGCGCCGTTCGACCGTTCACCGCCGGGCGCGGCCGCCCACCGGTCGACCCGGGTGCTTGGGCGCAACGCCGGGACAGGACGGTTCCCGGGGCGCTCCGTGCAGGTGAGGGTGGGTCCGTCGGAGCCGAACGGACCCAGGAAGGAGCCACTCGTGCCCCTCTCCCCCACCCTCCTGCGCACGGACCCCGAGGCGCTGGCCGAGCTCCAGCGCGACCACGGGCGGGCCCTGTTCGGCTTCCTGGTCGGCCTCACGGCCGGTGACCGCCAGCGCGCCGAGGACCTCGTACAGGAGACGCTGGTCCGGGCGTGGCAGCACCCGGAGGTGCTGGAGAGCGACCACGAGTCCATGCGGCCCTGGCTGTTCACCGTGGCGCGGCGGCTCGCGATCGACGCGCGGCGGGCGCGCCTGTCCCGGCCGCAGGAGGTGGACCCGGAGGGGCTGGAGCAGGCGCCCGCGCCCGAGGACGCGGTGGCCGGCTCGGTCACGGCCATCGATGTGCGACGGGCCGTCGGCTCGCTCGGGCCGGAGCACCGCGAGGTGCTGATGCAGGTCTACTTCCAGGACCGCTCGGTCGCCGAGGCGGCGGCGGAGCTCGGCATTCCGACAGGAACGGTCAAATCCCGTACGTACTACGCGCTGCGCGCCCTGAGGAAGGGCCTGCAGGGGTACGGATACGGCCTCGGCGCCTGAACCTCCCGGGGGACCGCGCGGCGAACGAAACGAATAAACGCGGACCGGACACAAAACGCATCGAAATCGGCCTCAGAGCGTTCAAGTTGGGTAAACATCCCCCGTTCCGCGCGTCGCTCGGTGAAGGCTCATGGCTGACGACGGGAAGCTCGACGCGCGGGAGAAGGTGGAACGGTGCAGCCCGAGGGTACGAACGGCACCAGTGACGGCGGGCTCGCGGTGCCCATGGCATGGCTCTACGCGGAGTACATCGCCGACGAACTGCTGCGCACGGGACGGCTGATCCCGGTCAGTACCCTGGAGTTCCGCGCCGGGCGGGACACGCTCGCGCTGACGATCTACCTCTCCGACGCAGCCGGCGAGCTCTCCGGGATCCGGGTGGTCTCGCAGCTCGACGAGTGGCTGTCGCTGACGGCCTACGGGCACCCCTGGCGTGACTGGGTGGACACCCGGTTCCTCGCACTGGGCGAGGAGGCCAGGGAGCACGGCCGCGGCGAGGACCCGGACCTCGAACTGGCCCGGGCCGCCTGGCGCTGGCTGGACCGCACCGAACTGTTCGCCACCAACCTCGACCCGGGCCGGCACGACCACGCCGACACCCCCGCAGGCCTGGACGAGAACGCACGGGTGTGGACCCCCGCATGGCAACTGGGCCTTCCTTTGGGCCACTTGGCGATGCACCTGTTCTGACGCCCGGCCCGGTACGGACGTTCAGGACCGCTCAGGCGTCCCTGCGCGGGGCCGGTGCCTCCGCCGGGTCCATCACCAGGCCGGTGAAGTCGGCCTCGTTGCGCTCGGCCCGGGTGACGTACCAGCGGGCGATCAGCCAGAGCACCGGGTACACCACCAGGCCGAGGGCCACCCACACCGGCGGCCCCGACGCGGAGCGCGGCAGCGCGAACAGCAGCGGCAGGGTGCCGACGAGCAGCGTCAGGACGCCCAGTGCCCCCAGCCCGGCCCGTAGCTGGCTGCGCATCAGGGCCCGTACGTAGGTGGCGCCCAGGGTGGTCTGTTCGGAGATCTCCGAACGGGCCGGGGTGTGCGCGGGCGGCCGGCGGCGGGCGCCGCGGGGCACACCCGTGACGACCTCGCGCCGGGGCGGCGACGGCTGCTGCTGCTCGGCCATGGGGCCGGATTCTACGCAGGGCCGCCTCATTTGAGGAGACGGGACAGTCTCCGGTCGGCGAGCGGCTTTCCGCCGGTCTGGCAGGTCGGGCAGTACTGGAGCGAGGAATCGGCGAACGACACCGACCGTACGGTGTCCCCGCACACCGGGCAGGGCTCCCCGTCCCGGCCGTGCACCCGCAGCCCGCTCTTCTTCTCGGCCTTCAGGTTCCCGGCGGCCACGCCGTGCGCGCGCTCGACGGCTTCGCGCAGGGTCCGCCGGACGGCCTCGTACAGGTGGGTGACCTGCTCCTCGTCGAAGGAGGCGGCCAGTTTGAAGGGCGAGACCTTTGCCGCGTGCAGGATCTCGTCGCTGTACGCGTTCCCGATGCCCGCGATCACGCTCTGGTCGCGCAGCACGCCCTTGATCTGCCGCCGCTCCTTCGCGAGGAGCGCGGCGAACGCGTCCCGGTCGAACTCCTCGGCGAGCGGGTCGGGGCCGAGGCGGGCGATGCCGGGCACCTCCTGCGGGTCGCGGACGACGTACACGGCGAGCCGCTTCTGGGTGCCCGCCTCGGTGAGGTCGAAGCCGCCGCCGCCCTCCAGTGCGACCCGCAGGGCCAGCGGCCCCTTGCCCGGGCGCGGCGGCCGGTCGGGCAGGGCGTCGTGCCAGCGCAGCCAGCCGGCCCGGGCCAGGTGGGTGACGAGGTGGAGCTCGCCGATCCGCACGGCGAGGAACTTGCCGTGGCGGGCGGTGGCTCCGGCCCGCTGCCCTTCGAGGGCGGTGAGCGGCGGGTCGTACGTCTTCAGCACGCTGACCGCGAGCGGGAGGACACGTTCCACGACCCGCCCGGCGAGGTGCTCGTCGAGGAACTCCCTCAGGGCCTCGACCTCGGGCAACTCGGGCATGCCTCCAGCCTGCCCCGCCGCCCCCGCCCCGGCTACCCGAACCGGGAGCTGCGCACCGGGCCGGGCGAGCGGACGCGGTCGCGCGGACCGCTGAGCCATCCGGCGGACACGGCCGCGGTGAAGGCCCGCAGGGCCTCGTCCGGGTCGGCGGGGGTCCGCCCGTCGCCCTCGTCAGGGGCGGGGTCGGCGGTGACGATGTCGCGGGCGATCTCCTCGGCGGGCCGGGGGGCGGCGGGCCGCTCCCCCTGCTGCGCCCACGGTGCGGCGGTGTACTGGGCCAGCAGGCCGCTGACGTCGGCGGTCACGGCCGGCGGGTCGGTCCAGCAGGTGGTGTGCTCGTACAGGACCTGGCCGTCCGCGCGACCGTGCAGAGCGGACAGGAGCCCGCTGTCGTGGGCGTTCAGGTCGTACGCCACCACGAGGGTGTCCGTGCGTGCCGGGTCGTACGGTACGGCGGGCAGCCCGAGCAGCCCGGCCGCGGCCAGCCCGATGACGTGGCAGGACCGGCCGGGCAGCAGGGAGACGGTGGCCGGGCTGCGGCCGGCGGCGGCCAGGATCAGGCCGAGCCGCTCCAGGCCGCGGCGGCACAGGGCGGGCGAGTCGCCGAGGTAGGCGTAGCGGCCGGTCATGCCGGCGTCGAAGCCGTACGGGGAGAGGGTGGCCAGCAGGCCGCCGGTGAGGGCGAAGTGCCAGCCGCGCAGGTCCTGGCCGCCGAGTGCGCCGGCGGCCTCGGCGAGTGCGGCCCGGGACAGGATCCGGCGCTGGCGGTCGCGGGCGCCGAGCCAGACGGAGTCCTCGGGGTCCGGCAGGGCGGCGGCCGTCCGGCGGGCGGTGTCGAGGTCGCCCGCGAAGAGGGCGTTGTGGACCAGTAGGTACTGCTCGGGCCAGGGCGCCAGGCCCGCTCCCCGCCCGGCCAGCAGCGCGGCGGCCTCGGCGTGCCGGTGCCCGTCCTCCAGGGCGGACGTCAGTTCCTGGAGCAGTCTCCGGGAGTCGGGCACCAGGGCCAGCGCCCGGCGCAGCGGCGCCACGGCGAGGAAGGCGATGCCGTGCTCGACGCAGCCGTAGCCGAGGTCGTAGAGCGCTCGGGGGTCGTCGGGCCTGCGGGCGGCGGCCTTCGCGGCGCGGGCGAGGTCGCCGAACCCGGCCGCTTCGGCCAGGTACCGCGTTGCCTTGGCGAGGTCGGTCAGGGGGGCGGTCTCGGCGTGCGGCCGCAGGCTGCGCACGGCCCCGGGGAGGTCTCCGGCCTTGATCAGCCGGCGGACGTCGTCAGTCGTCTGGGTCATCGCCATGATCGTCCGGCACCGCGGTGAGCGGCCGCAACGGAATATGCGGCCGGCGGGTCAGGACATCACGAACTCGCACCAGACGCATTTGCCGCTGCCCCGGGGTTCCACCCCCCAGACGTCCGCCAGTCGGTCCACCAGCATCAGGCCGCGGCCCGAGACGCCCGAGTCGCCCGCCTCGCGGCGGCGGGGCAGCGCGCTGGAGCGGTCCTCGACCTCGACGCGCAGCCGGCGGTCCGGGCCGGTCAGGACCCGGAGGGTGACGATCGCCGGGCCGTCCGTGTGCATCAGGGCGTTCACGATGAGTTCGTCCGCGACGAGTTCGATCTCGTCGGCCCGGTCCCGTGCGCCCCATGCGCGCACCGCCGCGCCGATCATGTGACGGGCGGCGACCAGGGCTTCCGGGTCGCCGGGGGCGACGTGCTGCTGGAGGCGGCCGCCGCCCGGCGGGGCCTCCTCGGCCTGGCGGCGCAGCAGGAGGAGGGCCATGTCGTCGTCGCCGCCCCGCTCGTCGATCACCTCGCACAGCCGGTCCGCCAGCCGTGCGAGGTCCGCGGGTCCGCTGCGGACCAGGGAGGTGAGCAGCCGGATCCCGTCGTCGAGGTCCGCGCCGGGGTGTTCCACGAGACCGTCGGTGCACAGCAGGAGCGTTTCTCCCGGGTCCAGTTCCACGGTGGTGACCGGGTACGCCAGGCGGCCGAATTCCGCCGACAGGCTCAGCGGCATGCCGCCCTCCACCGGCAGCCGCCGGCAGTCCCCGTCGCGGGTGCGCAGCAGGGGGTCGATGTGCCCGGCGCGGACCACTTGCAGCACGCCGGTGGAGAGGTCGGCCTCCACGTACGTGCAGGTCGCGAAGCGGTCGGTGTCCAACTCGTGCAGGAAGACGGAGGCCCGGGCCATGACGGTGGCCGGGGAGTGGCCCTCGGCTGCGTAGGCCCGCAGGACGATGCGCAGCTGGCCCATGACCGCCGCGGCGTGCGTGTCGTGGCCCTGGACGTCGCCGATGACCGCGCCGACCCGGCCGCCCGGCAGCGGGATGACGTCGTACCAGTCGCCGCCGATGTCCCGGCCCATCCGGGCGGAGCGGTACCGTACGGCGATCTCCGCCCCGGCCACCGACGGGATCCGGCGCGGCAGCATCGCCTGCTGGAGGCCTTCCGCCAGGTCGTGCTCCTGCTCCAGCAGCATCGCGCGCTGGAGGCTCTGCGCGATGCTGCTGCCGAGGGCGACCAGCAGGTTCCGCTCGTCCTGGGTGAAGCCGTCCTTGTCCTGGTAGAGGAGCCCGATCGCGCCGATCGGGCGGGCCTGGGCGATCAGCGGCAGGTAGGCGGCCGCCGAGATCTGCATGTACGAGATCTTCTCCCAGAGCTCGGGGTAGCCCTCGGCGAACTCCTCCGCGGAGTCGAGGAAGCGCGGTTGCAGCGAACGGACGACCTCGCTCATCGGGTACTGCTCGTCGATCCGGGTGTACCGGGTGCCGGGGACGAAACTGTCCTGGGGGCCTTCGGCCACCAGGTGGATGCGTCCGGCCTCGACCAGGCCCATCACCATGCCCATGGAGCCGAGCCGTTCCAGGCCGTGGGCGTCGCCGATGACGTCGATGACGTCCCGCACCGTCCGGGCGTGGGCGAGGGCGGCGGTGGTGCTCTCGACGACCGAGGTCTGGCGGCGCCGTTCCTCGTCGAGGCCGAGGCGCTCCGCCGAGTGGCTGAGCTCCTCGGTGGCGTCGCGGACGATGCCGATGATCCGGAACGGGCGGCCGTCGGGGCCCCGCATGACGCGGCCCTGGGTGTGGGTCCAGCGCAGCCGCCCGTCCCGGCAGCGGATCCGGAAGTAGGCGCCGTAGCTGTCCTCGCCGCTCTTGAGGGCGGCGGAGACGAGGGCGTCGAGCCGGGTCGCCTCGGCGGGCGGGACGCGCGGGGACAGGGACTCGGGCCGTCCGTCGTACGCGTCGGGCGTCGTGTCGAACACGTCGAGGGCGGCCGGGTCCATGTGCATGAGACCGGTCTCCAGGTCCCAGTCGAAACTGCCCATGCGGTTCAGCGAGAGCGACCGGTCCGGGTGTGCGGGCCAGTCGTCCGGCAGCGATACGGTGGTCGGCACCGATCCACCATGACACACGGGCCGGTCAGGCGCTCTCCAACGGGGAAACGGGATCGGGGGCGGACCCGTGCCGGTCCGCGGCGCCGAACGGGTCGTACGGGGAGCCCTGGTCGTTCGGGCCGAACGGGTCCGCCGCGTCGGGCGGCCGGTTCGCCGAGCCGTCCGGCTCCGGCCGGCGCCCCGGGTCGGCCTGGCCCGGCGGGGGCGAGTCCGGGGAGAGGCCGGCGAGCGGGTCGGTCAGGGGGTTGAGCGGGTCGAGCGGGTCCAGCCGGTCCGAGGGCGTACCCGGGGGGACGTCGCCCGGCTGGTTCCGGGGCGCGTCGGACCGCGGAGGCCGGGGCCGCTGCCCGGGCTGCCGCCGCTGCGGGGCGGACGGCCCGGAGGGGGCGGGCTGCGCCGGCTGGGCGGGCTGCGCCTGTCCGTCGGGCACCGGCACGCAGTCGGTGGCCTGCGGGGCCGGGACCCCCCCGCGGCCGCTCGCCGGCTTGGGCGCGGCCGGCGGCGCTGCGAGGTCCCGCCCCCGAGCCCGCCGGCCGGCCCACGGCCCGCGCTCCAGCGCGGCGCACGCCTCCGGCGTGC
>LJCW01000059.1 GCA_001298555.1 Actinobacteria bacterium OV450 | reverse complement strand
GCCGCGGCCACGGCCCCGCCCGCACCGCCGCGGCCGCCGTCCAGCGCGCCCCGGCCGGCCGCCCGCCGGCCGCCCCCGAACTGCGCGGTCCGGTCGAACTGGAGGCACCGCTCGGCGTGCTCGGGCTCGACGGCCTCGACGACCAGGCCGCCCTGGACGAGGTCGGCACCGGCATCGCCGGGCTCACCGGGGTGGGCGGCCGCCCCGCGATGGCCACCCTCGACGACGAGACCCCGCCCAACGGCACCTCGCGCAGCGCCCTGCTGGGCCTGCGCCCGGCGGACCGCCCGTACACCGAACGCAAGGGCGGTCCGGACCGGGAGTCTGCGGCCCCCACCGGCCCGGTCCGGCTGGACGGCCACCGCCCCGAAACGGTCCGCGGCGCCCGCCCGGACGGTCCCCGCTCCCCGGGCGCCGTGCCGCTCCCGCGGCGCCGCCCCACCCCGACGCTGGTCGCGGAGCACGGCCGCCGCGTGCAGCCCCGCCCGGTGTCCGCGGTCCCCAGGCCCGCGCCGGCCCCGGAGCCGGACACCGCGTCCGCAGCGGCGCCCTCCGCCGCCGGCGGGGCCGTTCCCGCCCAGGGCCCCGGCGGGCTGCCCAAGCGGGTCCGGCAGGCCAGCCTGGCGCCCCAGTTGAAGCAGACGCAGGCCCCGGCACCCGCCGAAGCCGCCGCGGACCCGGTGGCCCACCGCGACGCGGACGAGGTACGTACGCGGATGTCCGCACTCCAGCGCGGCTGGACGGCGGGCCGCGAACAGCAGGCACAGCAGCAGTCAGGGACCGGGGCAGGCACTTCCGCCGCCACAGGTCCCGGATACGAGAACGAGGGGAACGGTCGATGACCGCACCGCAGACCGGCAACGACACCCGGGGCCGCGGCTCCGGTCCGCTCAACTGGCTCCTCGACGAGCTCGTCGACCGGGTCGGAAGCATCCGCAAGGCGGTGGTCCTCTCCGGCGACGGCCTGCCCACCGGCAGCTCGAAGGACATCACCCGCGAGGACAGCGAGCACCTGGCCGCCGTGGCCTCCGGCTTCCACAGCCTGGCCAAGGGGGTGGGCCGCCACTTCGAGTCCGGCAGCGTCCGCCAGACCGTGGTCGAGCTGGACGAGGCCTTCCTCTTCGTCATGGCCGCCGGCGACGGCAGCTGCCTGGCCGTGCTGTCCGACGCCGACTCCGACGTCGGGCAGGTCGCGTACGAGATGACCCTGATGGTCAAGCGGGTCGGCGACCACCTGGCGACCGCTCCCCGCTCCGGGCTGCCAGCCGGAGGGTGAGGCGGACGGGATGAGCGAGCCAGCCCAGAACCGCCAGGACCGTCCCGCTGGGGTGCCCCCCGAGGGCGTCCACCCGCACTGGTTCGACGACGACGCGGGTCCCGTCGTACGCCCGTACGCCATGACCCGCGGCCGGACCAGCCACTCCGGCCGGCACCGGCTCGACCTGATCGCGCTCGTCGTCGCCGAACCGGCGGCCGACGACCCGGTCTGGGACGCGACGCTGTCCCCGGAGCACTCCGACATCCTCGGACTGTGCCGGGAGCGGCCCCAGTCGGTCGCCGAGCTCGCCGCCGAACTCGACCTCGCGGTCGGGGTCGTACGCGTCCTCATCGGCGACCTGGCCGAAGAGGAACTGGTCCACGTGACCCGGCCGGTACCACCGGCCGAACTGCCCGATGAATCCATTCTGCGTGAGGTGATCGATGGCCTTCGGGCGCTCTAGCCGCACCGGTGCCATGCACGCCGTGTCACCGGTCGAGCCGCTGACCCTGAAGATCCTGGTCGCGGGCGGTTTCGGGGTGGGCAAGACCACCCTGGTCAGCGCGGTGAGCGAGATCAGACCGCTGCGGACCGAGGAACTCCTGTCCGAACCGGGCGTCGGCATCGACGACACCGGGGGAGTGGAGGGCAAGAGCACCACCACCGTGGCCATGGACTTCGGACGCATCACGCTGCGCGAGGACCTGGTGCTGTACCTGTTCGGCACACCCGGGCAGGACCGCTTCTGGTTCCTGTGGGACGAGCTGGCCCAGGGCTCGCTCGGCGCCGTGGTCCTCGCCGACACCCGCCGCCTCGCCGACTGCTTCGCCGCCGTCGACTACTTCGAGCGGCGGGGGATCCCGTTCGTGGTCGCCGTCAACTGCTTCGACGGCGCCGAACGCCATCCGGTGGTGACCGTGCGGGAGGCGCTGGACCTCGATGCCGGGGTGCCGGTGCTGCTGTGCGACGCGCGGGACCGGGAGTCCGTCAAGGACGTACTGGTCGGGGTCGTGGAACACGCGATGTCGCTGGCGCGGGCCCGGCGTCACAGCCTGACCGCCGGGGGCTGACAGGAGGCGGCCCGTACCCCCGCCGACTGGGGTACGGGCCGCAGCTCTCATGGGGGGACGGAGGGGCCTCGGCCGTGGCGTCGTAGGCGGCGGGAGGCTGTGGAGCGAGTGTGAACCTGCCGCCGGGGGCCGTCAAGCGTTCGGACAACAGCACCTGTTCAGCGTCCGCGCCCGGCCGCCGCCGACCCCCCGGCGCAGCCGCCGGCGCCTGCGCCCCGGCCTTCGTCAGCGCACCGCCACGACGGCCGACCCGTGCCCGAACAGCCCCTGGTTCGCGGTGATCCCGGCCCGGGCGCCCGGCACCTGACGGTCCCCGGCCGTGCCCCGCAACTGCCAGGTCAGCTCGCACACCTGGGCGATGGCCTGCGCCGGCACCGCCTCCCCGAAGGAGGCCAGGCCGCCTCCGGTGTTCACCGGCACCCGCCCGCCGAGCGCCGTCGCCCCCTCCCGTACGAGCTTGGCCCCCTCGCCCTCGGCGCACAGACCGATGTCCTCGTACCACTCCAGCTCCAGGGCGGTGGAGAGGTCGTACACCTCGGCGAGCGAGAGGTCCCCGGGCCCCAGCCCGGCCTCCTCGTACGCGGCCCGGGCGATCGACGCCCGGAACGAACCCGCCGCGGGCTGCACGGCGGTCACCGAGTCGGTGGCGATGTCCGGAAGGTCCAGGACCGTACGGGGATACGTCGGGGTCACCGTCGACACCGCCCGGATCCGCACCGGATCGGCGACCCCGCGCGAGCGCGCGAAGTCCACGCTGGTCAGCACCAGGGCAGCGCCCCCGTCCGAGGTGGCGCAGATGTCGAGCAGCCGCAGCGGATCGGCGACGACCGCCGACCCGGCGACCTCCTCGGCCGTGACCGCCTTGCGGTAGCGGGCATACGGGTTGAGCGCGCCGGCCGCGGCGTTCTTGACCTTCACCAGGGCGAAGTCCTCCGGGGTGTCCCCGTACACCGCCATCCGGCGGCGCGCGTACAGGGCGAAGTAGGCCGGGTTCGTCGCACCCAGCACCCGGAACCGCAGCCAGTCCGGATCGTCCGGCCGGTTCCCGCCCGCCGGGGCGAAGAACCCCTTGGGCGCCGCGTCCGCACCGACCACCAGGACGACGTCGGCCAGGCCGGCCAGGATCTGCGCCCGCGCCGCGCCGATGGCCTGGGCCCCGGAGGCGCAGGCCGCGTACACGCTGGTCACGCGGGCGCCCTGCCAGCCGAGGGCCTGGGCGAAGGTCGCGCCGGCCACATAGCCGGGATATCCGGAGCGGACGGTGTCGGCGCCGACGATCGACTGGACGTCGGCCCACTCCAGGCCGGCGTCGGCAAGGGCGGCCCGGGCCGCGGCCCGCCCGTACTCGACGAAGCTGCGGCCCCACTTGCCCCAGGGGTGCATCCCCGCCCCGAGGACCGCGATGTCGGCGCTCATGCGGTGCCTCCCGTCGGCCGGAACCGCCAGGTGGTCCAGACGGTCCCGGTGTCCGTGTCTTCGTTCAGCACCCCGCCGACCACCTCGACCTCCATCCCGACCGCCAGATCGGCGACGGTCACCCCGTCGGCCGCCTGCCCGAGCACGACCATCCCCTCGGCCTCCAGCTCCACCGCGACCAGGGTGTACGGCTCCCACGGGGCGTCCGGGTCGGACGCGTACGGCGCGGGCGGCCGGTACCGCCCGTCGGTGTAGGACCACACCCGGCCCCGCGGGGACAGCGGAACCTCGGCGAGCCGGCCGTCCCCGGGGCAGTGCGGGTTGCGGCAGTAGGCGTCCTCACGGGGGAAGAACACCGCGGTGCAGGCGGAGCAGCGGGTGCCGAGCAGGCGGAATCCGCCCTCCGCGCCTTCGGCCCCTGTGCCCTCGGACCCCGCGCCCGCGGCCCCCCCCCCCTCCCCGCCCGCCTCGGTGAACCACCCGCTCACGACCGGTGTACGTGTGCGTTCCAAGACCCCTCCCGGGCACTGGCATGCGACTGGCTATCTGACGAACCGTCAGAAGTCTGCCACGGGAGGGCGGTACGGGTCACCGGTTCCCGGCGAGCCACTTCTGCGCGATCGCGTCCAGCTCCGCGTCCCGCCCGGCCAGCATCATCCGGATCATCTGCGCGTCCCCGCGCAGGGACCAGCCGGGGTGCCCGAACGACGCCGGGTTGTTCCCCTCGATCAGGAAGTGCGCGGGCCAGGCCGTCCCGTACCCGATCAGGGGGAGGGCGGCGAGGTAGCGCGTGCGGCCGCGTGCCAGGCCGTACGCGGTGAGGGCGAGCCCGGTCAGGGTTCCGGCGAGATGGACCCAGCGGGTGGCGGCGCGGGAGTGCATGGCGACGTAGTAGGGCCAGAACTCCTCGTACGAACTGAATTCCATGCGGGCACGGTACTCACGGCCGGACCGAGGCGACAGCGACCGGGAAGTCGAACCGGGAATCCGGGAACGCCTCGGGCTCCAACGTGAAATGCCACCATTCCTCGGGCAGGTTCACGAACCCCTGCGCGGACAGCACCTGCCGGAGCAGGTCCCGGTTGCGCCGGGCGGCCCCGGTGATCCTCGGGTCGTCGGTGTGCGAGAGCGGGTCGAAACGGTCGAACGCCGTCCCCATGTCGACGGGCCGGCGCAGCGGCAGCCGCACCAGGGTCACATCGACGGTGCTCCCGCGGCTGTGCCCGGACCTCTCGGCGATGTAGCCGTCCGGAATCAGCCGCGCCTTGTCGACGTCCGGGTAGAACTCCGCCTTCGTGGACTGGTCCCGGCCGTCCGCCGCCCACCGTACGAAGCGGTCCACCGCGCGCTGCGGCCGGTAACAGTCGTACACCGTCAGGGAGTACCCGCGCGGCAGCAGCGTCCGCTGGGCGGCGCGCAGCGCCTCGGCCGCCGGGCGAGCGAGCAGGCAGACGGGCTCCTCGTACCCGTCCACGACCGCACCGGTGAAATTGTGGGCGGTGGCGTACCTGATGTCCTGCCCGACGGTGGGATCGACCTCGGCCAGCGCCACGAACCCGCGCGGCGCCGGCCCCGCGCCCGGACTCCCGCCGCCCCCGACGCACGCCGCCCAGCCCAAGACCGCCGCAACTCCCGCAACTGCAAGCACCCTCATACCCCTTGGCATACCATCGCGGCATGCAGGCACAGCCGAGGAACTCGCACTGCTCCACCTGTGGATCACTGTTCGACACGGCCGACTGGCCCCGTACGTGTGCCTCGTGCGGCGCGGTCACCTACCGCAACCCGCTCCCGGTGGCCGTCGCGCTGCTCCCGGTCGAGGACGCGGCCGGCACCGGACTGGTGGTCATCACCCGCACCATCGAGCCGGCCCTCGGGGGCATCGCCCTGCCCGGCGGCTTCATGGACTTCGGCGAGGACTGGCGCGACGCGGTCGTCCGGGAGCTGCGCGAGGAGACAGGCATCCACGCCCCGTCGGCGGAGGTCACGCTGGCGGACGCCATGAGCTCCCCGGCCGGCCACCTGCTGCTCTTCGGCCTCCTGCCGCTGCGCCCGGCGGAATCCCTCCCGCCGTCGGCCCCCACGGACGAAACCACGGGCTGGCACGTGCTGCGCACCCCGGCGGAACTGGCGTTCCCCCTCCACACCCGGGCCGCGGCCGCCTGGTTCGCAGGCCGCTACGGCACCTGAGCCCAGCGGCCGACCGCCCGCCCAGCGCCCGGGCTGACCAGCCCTGTCCGGCCCTGCCCGGCTTGACCAGAGGTGCGGTTTGTCGGGCCGCCCGGCCTGATCGGCCATGCGGCCCGCCCGGCGTGCGGCTTGATAGGCCTGCCCGGCTTGACCGGCCATGCGGCCCGCCCGGCCTGATCGGCCGTGCAGCTTGACCGGCCTGATCGGCCATGCGGCCCGCCTGGCATGACCAGCCGTGCAGCTTGACCGGCCGTGCCCGGCCCGCCCGGC
The DNA here is from genome assembly GCA_001298555.1 of Actinobacteria bacterium OV450. Lineage (GTDB taxonomy): Bacteria > Actinomycetota > Actinomycetes > Streptomycetales > Streptomycetaceae > Streptomyces. The sequence goes on along the minus strand of LJCW01000059.1, from coordinate 9,422 downwards.
CTGACCAGCGGTGCGGCTCGATCGGCCCTTCTGGCTTGACCGGCCGTGCGGCTGACCGGCCTTGCCCGGCTTGACCGGCGGTGCGCCTTGATCGGCCTGACGGGTCTGACGGGTCTGACGGGCCTGACCGGCCGTGCGGCCTGACCGGCCTGATCGGCGTGCGGCTTGATAGGCCTGCCCGACTTGACCGGCGGTGCGGCTTGATCGGCCATGCGGCCTGACCGGCCCGAGGGCCCGGTCCTCAGGCCGTCGGTGTGAGGACGATCTCCGCCGTCGTCACCAGCGCCACCGCCACGGCCGCCGTCACCGCCAGGCCGCGCGTCCACAGCGCCCGCAGCGGCACCGGGCGTGCCCGCAGGTACCCACCCGCCGCCAGCGGCAGCAGCGCACTGGCCGCCGTGCCCGCCCAGACCGCCCCCGGCCCGGGAGCCGACGCCACGTGCCCGCTCAGCCACGCGTGGGCCAGCAGGGCCGGAGGCGCCGACACCGGCACCGTCAGCACGAGAGCCGCCACCGGCTCCGGCCACGCCGTCAGACGAGCCGTCAGCCGCCCCAGCACGGCCAGGGGTTTGACGAGCAGCAGCCCGTGCAGGAACCCGGCCGCCACCGCGGCGACCGACCCGACCCCGAACACGACCAGGGCCCCTGCCCCCGGCGCCGGATGCGCCGCAACGAGCAGTCCCCAGGCCATCAGCCACTGGCAGGCGCCCACGGCCTCGGCCCCCGGCGCCACGTCCCATCGGCGCGGACCGCGCGACGCCCGCCCGGAACCGCCCCGGTCCACCGGGCTCACCCACACCACCACAGACCCCCTGCTCGAACGGCTCCCACGGCAGGGGCATGCTCCCGTGCCGCTCTGGAGCCCGGCTGGGGCGTGATCCGGACAGGCCCTAGATCCGGTCCGGAAACCGGCCCGGGGCCCGTTCCGGGAGGCCGGTGCCGGTGCCAGTGCCCGGTGCCGGGCCGAGGCCGGTGCCCGGCCCGGCACCGAGGCCCCGGACCTCCACCCCCTGCACCGGCTCGCCCGCCTCGTTCTCCACCACCACCGCGTCCTCCACCCACCGCACCGTGTACCGCTCGACCGCACCCGCCCCGAACCCCGGTCCCGGGTCCCGGATCACCACCCCGCCGCCCGTACGCCCCCGCGCCGGAGCCCACGCCTCCAGGGACACCCCCGCCCCGCCCGGCCCCCGCACCGGCAGCACCGCCCCCGCCCGGGCCAGTACCGGGATCCGTTCCGGCGGGGCGTCCAGCAGGATCTGGCCGGGTCCCTCGTACGCCGTCCCGGTCGCGGTGTCGTACCACCGGCCGCGCGGCAGCCGGACCGCCCGCCGGTCCGCCCCGCACTCCAGCACCGGCGCCACCAGCAGCGCATCGCCGAGCAGGAACGCGTCCTCGCAGTCCCGCAGCGCCCGGTCCTCCGGCGCACCCCACCACAGCGGCCGCACGTACGGCGCCCCCGTCCGCCGCGCCAGCTGAGCCAGCGTCAGGAAGTACGGCCGCAGCCGCTCCCGCTCCGCCAGCACGCCCCGCGCCGCCTCCTCCGCCTCCGGCCCGAACTCCCACGGCTCCCGCCGCCCGGCCCAGATCGCCGAGTGGGTCCGGAACAGCGGGAGGTACGACCCCAGCTGGAGCCAGCGCAGATACAGCGCCGGCGAGGGCGAGCCGCCGAAACCGCCGACGTCCGGACCCGAGTACGGCACCCCGCACAGGCCGAGCCCCAGCACCAGCGACAGCGAGGCGCGCAACCCCTCCCAGCCGGTCTCCACGTCCCCGGACCAGGTGCCCCCGTACCTCTGCATCCCCGCCCACCCCGACCGGGAGAACAGGAACGGCCGCTCCGCCGGCCGCAGCCGGACCAGCCCCTCCCAGCCCGCCCGCGCCATCCCGAGCGCGTACACGTTGTGCGCGGCCCGGTGGTCCCCGCCCGCGCCGTCCATCGAGTGCCGCGCCGAGCGGGGCAGCGTCATGTCCCCGAACGGCGCGAAGGACACCGGCTCGTTCATGTCGTGCCACACCCCCGCGAAGCCCTGCTCCAGCCGCTCCGCGTACAGCCCGCCCCACCAGGCGCGCACCGCCGGATCCGTGAAGTCCGGGTACACGCACTCGCCGGGCCACACCTCGCCCCGCACCTCCTGCCCCCGCGCGTCCCGTACGAAGGCCCCGCCCGCCCCCACCGCACGGCCCGACTCGTGGACGGCGTCGCCCGCCTTCACCGCCGGGTCGACGATCGAGACGAGCCGCACGCCCTGCTCGGCCAGCTCCCGGGCCAGCCCCGGCAGATCCGGGAACCGCTCCTCGTCCACCGTGAACACACGGTGCCCGTCGTAGTGGTCGATGTCGAGGTGGACCGCCGACAGCGCAAGCCCGCGCGCGGTGTAGCCGGCCACCACCCGCCGCACCTCCTGCGCGCTCCCGAACCCCCACCGCGCGTGCTGGTACCCCAGCGCCCACTCGGGCGGCACGGCTGCCCCGCCGGTCAGCCCCGACCAGCCCTGCAGCACCCGGGCCGGTGTCCCCACCAGCACCCAGCACCGCAGCGGCCCGCCCTCCATGCGCAGCTCGCTCGTCCCCGGCCGGTCCGCCCCCGACCCGGCGCCCTCCTCGCCCTCGCGCAGCGCCACCCGGCCGTCCCAGGAGTTGTCGTGGAACACCAGGTGCGTTCCGGCGTCCGCCACCACCATCTGCACCGGCATCGTGATGTACAGGGGGTCGTCACCCGGACCGAAGCCGCCCTTGGGGTCCGTGTTCCACAGCCGGTACACCCCGTCCCGCAGCCGCCGCCCGGCGGCCCGCCCGCCCAGCCCGAAGAACCGGGCGTCCGCCGGCACCTCGGCCCGCTGGAGCCACCGCGCCTCGACCGGCTCCCCGGCGGCCGGCTCCGCCGGTTCCCACCAGCGCGGCGGCAGCTCCCGGCGCAGCACCGTCCCGCCCGGCGTCCGCACCTCCACCGCCCCGTGCCGGGACACCGCCACCGTCACCCGCTCCGACACCACCCGCCAGCCGCCGCCGGTGTCCGGTTCCAGCACCGCCCGCGGGTCGGGTTCCGGGCCGTCGCCGGCCAACGCGTACGAGGGCGTGGGCCCGGCCCCGTCCCAGCCCCAGAACACCGCGCCGCCCGCCGTGACCCGTACGAGCAGCTCCGAGCGGGTGAACCGGAGCACGCCCCCGCCCGGCCGGGGCTGCGTACCGGTCAGCAGGCCCGGCACGCGGGCCCGCTCCGCGCCCCGGCGCGGGAGCCCCACCGCGTCCGCCCGCCGGTTGCGCCAGGCCGAGCGCCACGCGCGCCGCCCGCGCTCCGTACCGAGCTCTGTCACCGCACGCACCAGATCACGACCGTTCATGCCGCTCACCCTGCCACCGGCCGCCCACCGAGCGGGCACCGTTCAACTTCCGTTCACTCGTCCATGAGGCCCCTGGTGCGTACGTGGATCACATGGCATGGTCCCTGTGAGCCGCCGCGCACACCCATCGCGCGAACGGCACCGCACACACCCACGCACACCACGCGCGCGCCGCAGACTTGACCGGGAGCCGACCCATGACCTCAGCCACCCAGCCGGAACCCCTCTGGTCCCCGAGCCCCGAGCGGATCGCCGCAGCCCGCATCACCGCCTTCCAGGCCTGGGCCGCGGAGCGTTTCGGAGCCCCCGCGGACGGTGGCTACCCCGCGCTGCACAGCTGGTCCGTCGACGAGCTGGACACCTTCTGGCAGGCCGTCGCCGAATGGTTCGACGTCCGGTTCACCACCCCGTACCGGTCCGTCCTCACGGACCGCTCCATGCCCGGCGCGCACTGGTTCACCGGAGCCACCCTCAACTACGCCGAGCACGCCCTGCGCGCCGGCGAGGACCCGGCGCGCGCCGAGGACGCAGCCCTCCTGTACGTCGACGAGACCCATGAGGCCACCCCCGTCACCTGGGCCGCGCTCCGCCGCCAGGTCGGCGCGCTCGCCGCCGAGCTGCGCGCCCTCGGCGTACGCCCCGGTGACCGGGTGAGCGGCTACCTCCCCAACATCCCCGAAGCCGTCACCGCGCTCCTCGCCACCGCCGCCGTCGGCGCCGTGTGGACCTCCTGCGCCCCCGACTTCGGCGCCCGCAGCGTCCTCGACCGCTTCCAGCAGGTCGAGCCGGTCGTCCTGTTCACCGTCGACGGCTACCGCTACGGCGGCAAGGAGCACGACCGCCGCGACACCGTCGCCGAACTGCGCGCCGAGCTCCCCTCGCTGCGCGCCGTCGTCCACATCCCGCTGCTCGGCACGCCGGCCCCCGAAGGCGCCCTGGCCTGGGCGGACCTCACGTCCGGCGACGTCGAGCCGGTCTTCGAGCCGGTCCCGTTCGACCACCCCCTCTGGGTGCTCTACTCCTCCGGTACGACGGGCCTGCCCAAGGCGATCGTGCAGTCCCAGGGCGGCATCCTCCTGGAGCACCTCAAGCAGCTCGGCCTGCACTGCGACCTCGGCCCCGAGGACCGGTTCTTCTGGTACACCTCCACCGGCTGGATGATGTGGAACTTCCTCGTCTCGGGCCTGCTCACCGGCACGACGGTCGTCCTGTACGACGGCAGCCCGGGCTACCCCGACACCGCGGCCCAGTGGCGGATCGCCGAGCGGACCGGAGCCACCCTGTACGGGACCTCCGCCGCGTACGTCATGGCCTGCCGCAAGGCCGACGTCCACCCCGCGCGCGACTTCGACCTGTCCGCCGTGAAGTGCGTGGCCACCACGGGCTCGCCGCTGCCGCCCGACGGCTTCCGCTGGCTCCACGACGAGGTGGCGCAAGACCTGTGGATCGCCTCCGTCAGCGGCGGCACCGACGTCTGCAGCTGCTTCGCCGGCGCCGTCCCCACCCTCCCCGTCCACATCGGCGAGCTCCAGGCCGCCTGCCTCGGCACCGACCTCCAGTCCTGGGACCCGTCCGGCAAGCCGCTGACCGGGGAGGTCGGCGAGCTGGTCGTCACCAACCCGATGCCGTCCATGCCGATCCGGTTCTGGAACGACGAGGACGGCAGCCGCTACCGCGACAGCTACTTCGAGATGTTCCCCGGCGTCTGGCGCCACGGTGACTGGATCACGATCACCGACCACGGCTCTGTCGTCATCCACGGACGCTCCGACTCCACCCTGAACCGGCAGGGCGTCCGGATGGGCTCCGCCGACATCTACGAGGCCGTCGAACGCCTCCCCGAGATCAAGGAGTCCCTGGTCATCGGCCTGGAGGAACCGAACGGCGGCTACTGGATGCCACTGTTCGTCCACCTCGCACCCGGTGCGACCCTCGACGACGACCTGCGCGGACGCATCAAGGCCACCATCCGCGAGGAGCTCTCCCCGCGCCACGTCCCCGACGAGGTCATCGAGGTCCCCGCCATCCCCCACACCCTGACGGGCAAGCGCATCGAGGTCCCGGTCAAGCGGCTCCTCCAGGGCACGCCCATGGCGAAGGCGGTCAACCCCGGCTCGGTCGACAACATCGACCTCCTCCCCTTCTACGAGGAGCTGGGCCGCACCCGCACCCGCGACTGAGGTCACTGTCAGTGGCGTTGGTTACCGTGAGTGAGCAATCGAATGCGCTCGATCGCACCACTCAGGGGGAGCCATGCCACGGACACGCCACCACACGCGCCGCACCGCCGGCCGCACCACCCGGCGCCGCATGCTGCGCCGCGAAGTCCCCAGCACCGTCGGCCTCCTGGCCGACGCCGGGGACTTCGCGGCCATGCGCGGCTACCGCAGCTTCACCTTCGACCATCACGACGACTACACCGACTACCTCCGGCACGTCGACGGCCTGCTCCGGTCCCTCGCGGCCCAGGGGATCCACACCACCGTCGCCCTCTTCGACCCCGACGAGTACGCCGAGTTCTGCACGGAACACGGCATCGACCCGGACACCGCCGAAGGCCGCACCCGCTTCACCGCCGAACTCGCCGGCACCAGCGTCGTCCTGCCCTACACCGGCCAGCCCATCGACGAACTCGTCCCGCTCCTCCTCGACGAGGCCGTCCGCCAGGCCACCTGGGAGTACGCGACCACCCTCCTCGCGGGCGTCGGCAGCTGCGCCGACTGCGGCGAGGACATCGGCCACGCCTCCTTCGCCCGGGCCACCGGCACGCTCAGCCGCCTCGTCGACGGAGCCGGCCCCGGCCACCACCACCTCGTGTGCAGCGTCCCCACCCGGGACCAACAGCTCGTCGCCGTCCTGCACGCCGAGGTCACCGCGGACCGGGACGGCCCGCCCCGCATCGAGGGCCGCGAAAGCCTCGACTTCGTGAGCGTCCTCGCCGCCGGACTCGCCCTCGGCGGCCCCGGAGGACTGGTACTGCGCAGCACCACCGAGGGCCTGCCCGACCGCGTCCACGGCTGGCGCCTGGACCGCGGACGCCTGGTCCCGCTGTCCGCGGCGTCCGTGTTCAACGCCTACTGCACGGACGCCGACACAGGGGACCCCGTGGCCCCCGAATCCGGCGTCGAATACTGCCCCGGCTACGACGTGGACGACCCCACCCCGCACCACTAAGGGGTGCCGGCCGCCCCGCCCGGCACCAGAGACGACCGAGGGGCCCCCGCCACCGGCGAAGGCCCCTCGATCGACACCACCTGCCCGGCTACTCCCCGGAAAGCACCGCCTGTGCGGCCACGCGGGCCTCCTCGGCGCTGTCCACCGCACGCGCCGCGGCCGCGGCACGCTCGCACTGCGCCAGCGTGTACTTGGCGAGCGTCGCCCGCACGTAGGGGATCGAAGCGGCACCCATCGACAGAGAGGTGACACCCAGACCCGTCAGCACACAGGCCAGGAGCGGGTCGGAAGCGGCCTCGCCGCAGACGCCGCAGCTCTTGCCCTCCGCCCGGGCGGCCTCGGCCGACATCGCGATCAGGTCGAGCAGCGCCGGCTGCCACGGGTCCTGGAGCCGCGACACCGCACCCACCTGACGGTCCGCGGCGAACGCGTACTGGGCCAGGTCATTGGTGCCCAGCGAAAGGAACTCGACCTCCTGGAGGATCGAGCGCGCCCGCAGCGCGGCGGACGGGATCTCCACCATCGCCCCGAACTTCGCGTTCAGCCCCGCCTCGCGGCACGCGTCCGCGAAGGCCCGCGCGTCGGTACGGTCGGCCACCATCGGGGCCATGACCTCGAGGTGGACCGGCAGCCCCTCGGCAGCCTTGGCCAGCGCGGTCAGCTGCGTGCGCAGCACGTCCGGATGGTCCAGCAGCGACCGCAGACCGCGCACGCCCAGCGCCGGGTTCGGCTCGTCGGCCGGCGTCAGGAAGTCCAGCGGCTTGTCGGCGCCCGCGTCGAGGACGCGTACGACGACACGGCCCTCCGGGAACGCCTCCAGCACCTTGCGGTACGACTCGATCTGCTTCTCCTCGGACGGCGCCTTCTTGCTGTCGTCCAGGAACAGGAACTCGGTGCGGAACAGGCCCACGCCCTCGGCCCCGGCCTCCACGGCCGCCGGCACGTCCGCCGGACCGCCCACGTTGGCCAGCAGCGGCACCTTGTGGCCGTCGGACGTCGCACCCGGACCGGACGAGGCCGCGAGAGCGGCCTTGCGCTCGGCGGCCGCGGCCTCCAGCTCGGCCCGCTTCTCCGGGGTCGGCTCGACGAACAGGTCGCCGGTGCTGCCGTCGACGGCGATGACCGTCCCCTCGGCGATCTCCCCGGCACCCGGGAGCGCCACGATCGCCGGCACGCCCAGCGCCCGCGCGAGGATCGCGCTGTGACTGGTCGGCCCGCCCTCCTCGGTCACGAAACCGAGGACGAGCGCCGGGTCGAGCAGCGCGGTGTCGGCCGGAGCCAGGTCCCGCGCGATCAGCACGTACGGCTCGTCGCTGTCCGGCACACCCGGCATCGGCACGCCCAGCAGCCGCGCCACGATCCGGTTCCGGACGTCGTCCAGGTCGGCCACCCGGCCGGCCATGTACTCCCCGGCGCCCGCGAGCAGGTCGCGGTACGAGGCGAACGCGTCGTACACCCCACGCTCCGCCGTGCTGCCGACGGCGATGCGCCGGTCGACGTCAGCCATCAGCTCGGGGTCCGTGGCGATCATCGCCTGGGCCTCCAGCACGTGCTGAGCCTCGCCACCGGCCAGCTGGCCGCGCGCGATCAGGTCGGCGGACACAGCCTCCACGGCCTTGCGGGCGCGCCCCTGTTCGCGCTCCGCCTCGTCCGCGGTGATCTGCTTGGCCGGCGGCTCCAGAACCGCCGTGCCCATGTGCCGCACCTCGCCGATCGCCACACCGTGGCTCACGCCGACGCCTCGCAGCGTTGTCTCCATTTCACCCGTCTCCGGTCGAGCGGCGGCCCCAGCCGCCGCGGTGGATGTCCGACTCGCCCTTGAGGGCGGACCAGGTCACTGCCAGCTGAAAAGGACGTCGTCGGCCTTCACGTCTCCGGACTCGACGACGTCGCCGAGGGCGTCCGCGGTCGCCTCCAGCGCCACGACGGGGCAGATCGGAGACTTGCCGGCGTCCTCGACGGCCTGCGGGTTCCAACGGATGACGGCCTGGCCACGGGTCACGGTGTCGCCCTTGTTGACGAGCAGCTCGAAGCCCTCGCCGTTGAGCTGAACGGTGTCGATCCCGAGGTGGGTGAGCACGCCGTGTCCTTCGCCATCGACGACGACGTACGCGTGCGGGTGCAGGGAGACGACCACGCCGTCGACGGGGGACACCGCCTCCGAGGGCTCACGCACGGGATCGATGGCGGTGCCCGGACCCACCATTGCGCCGGAGAACACCGGATCGGGCACTGCCGCGAGTCCGATGGCACGCCCGGCAAGTGGGGACGTCACGCTGGTCATGGGGGGCCTCCCAGGGGTGGGGCTTCTTCGTGTCGCCGTCACAACCTGTGCTGTAACGACGTACTTTCAGAAGGGTATGTCATGACACGTCCCGGTTCGCCCGACATGAACCCCCTGCTGGGAGCCCTGGCGCGCGACCGCGACGACGTAGTGGACTAGACCATACGCCTGAATCGATTTGCTTGGGCACCACGGGCCCTGTACTGTCGTGACTCCCGCCAGGACGTGCCGCGTGAACTTCTCGCGAACAACCGATGGACGGGAATCCTCCTCTTCAGTGCAGATCTTGATCCGTACTGCTTCTCGTATGCCCATTCGGCAAAACGGGTGAGTGGTCAGGGAGCTGGAAAAGCCCTGATAGAGTCGGAATCGCCGGAAAGGGAAAACGCGAAAGCGAAGGACCTGGAAAGCGAGCGGGACCGAATCTGATAGAGTCGGAAACGCAAGAAAGAAGAACGAAAGCCCGGAGGAAAGCCCCAGTAAGTGTTACTGCGGGTGAGTACAAAGGAAGCGTCCGTTCCTTGAGAACTCAACAGCGTGCCAAAAATCAACGCCAGAAGTTGATACCCCGTCCACTTCGGTGGATGAGGTTCCTTTGAAAAAGACCTGTCGGGCCTTCG
>LJCW01000058.1 GCA_001298555.1 Actinobacteria bacterium OV450 | reverse complement strand
CCGCCACGGCCCACCCGAGCCCCCCCTGGCGGTGTCCGCCCACCGCCCGGCCAGCCAGCACCACCCGAGCCTCGCCCCCACCGACACCCACCGGCATCCACCGGCATCCACCGGCCGGGCCGCACGCCGTCTTCGGTCCCGCCGGCCCCGCCGGCCCCGGCCGGGGGGACCGGCGGGGCCCCGTCCGACCCCCGGAGGGCTACGCTTGGTGTCGGAAAACCGCCAGCCCCCGCACACCCCGGCCAGCATGCTGGAGCCATGTACACCGACACCGACCGCTGCGTCAGGGCCGTGCAGTCGAAGGACGCCCGCTTCGACGGCTGGTTCTTCACCGCCGTCCTGACCACCCGGATCTACTGCCGGCCCAGCTGCCCCGCCGTTCCGCCCAAGGTCGAGAACATGACCTTCCTGCCCAGCGCCGCCGCCTGCCAGCAGGCCGGGTTCCGGGCCTGCAAGCGGTGCCGGCCCGACACCTCCCCCGGATCCCCGGAGTGGAACGCCCGCGCCGACGCCGTCGCCCGGGCCATGCGGCTCATCCAGGACGGGGTCGTGGACCGCGAGGGCGTGCCCGGGCTGGCGGCGCGGCTGGGGTACTCGACCCGCCAGGTCGAGCGGCAGCTCAACGCCGAGCTCGGTGCCGGGCCCCTGGCCCTGGCCCGGGCCCAGCGCGCCCAGACCGCCCGGCTGCTCATCGAGACCTCCGGGCTGCCCATGGGCGACGTCGCCTTCGCCGCCGGGTTCTCTTCCATCCGCACCTTCAACGAGACCGTCCGCGAGGTCTTCGCCCTCGCCCCCGGCGAGCTGCGCCTGCGGGCCGAGAAGGCGAACCGGCACGTGCCGAAGGTGCCCGGCACCATCAGCCTGCGGCTGCCCTACCGGGCCCCGCTCAATCCGGACAACCTCTTCGGGCACCTCGCCGCGACCGCCGTCCCCGGCGTCGAGGAGTGGCGCTCCGGCGCCTACCGCCGCACGCTGCGGCTCCCGTACGGCACCGGAGTCGTCGCGCTGAGCCCGCGGCCGGACCACATCGGCTGCCAGCTGGCCCTCACCGATCTGCGCGACCTCACCCTCGCCATCAGCCGCTGCCGCTGGATGCTCGACCTCGACGCCGACCCGGAGGCCGTAGACGAGCAGCTGCGTTCCGACCCGCTGCTGGCGCCGCTCGTGGACAAGGCCCCGGGGCGCCGGGTGCCACGTACGGTCGACGCGGCGGAGTTCGCCGTGCGGGCGGTGCTCGGCCAGCAGGTGTCCACGGCGGCGGCCCGGACGCACGCCGCCCGGCTGGTCACCGCGTACGGGGAACGGGTGGCCGACCCGGATCCCGAGGGCGGCCTGACCCATCTGTTCCCCTCTCCGCAGGCGCTGGCCGGGCTGGACCCGCAGTCCCTGGCGCTCCCGGCGAGCCGGCGCGCCACCCTCACCACGCTCGTCGGCGCGCTGGCGGACGGCTCCCTCCCGCTCGGCATCGACAGCGACTGGGAGGCGGCCCGCGCGCAGCTGAACGCGCTGCCCGGCTTCGGCCCGTGGACCACCGAGGTGATCGCGATGCGTGCGCTGGGTGATCCGGACGCCTTCCTGCCGTCCGACCTCGGGGTCCGGCGGGCCGCGAAGGGGCTGGGGCTGCCGTCCACGCCCGCGGCGCTGACCGCCCGGGCGGCCGGCTGGCGGCCCTGGCGCGCGTACGCCGTGCAGTACCTGTGGGCCACCGACGCCCACCCCGTCAACCACCTGCCCGTCTGAGGAGCGTTTCCGTCATGAGCAGCAAGCAGCACACCGTCGTCGAAAGCCCCTACGGCCCGCTGACTCTGGTCGCCACGGACGGCGTCCTCAGCGGCCTGTACATGGCCGGGCAGCGGCACCGGCCAGCCGAAGTGGCCTTCGGGGAGCGCGTCGCCGCGACGGAGGAGCCGTTCGGCGAGGTGGCGCGGCAGCTGGCCGCGTACTTCGCCGGGGAGCTCACCGAGTTCGACGTGCCCGTCCGGCTGGAGGGTACGGAGTTCCAGCGCAGCGTCTGGGACCAGCTCGTACGGATCCCGTACGGGCAGACCTGGTCGTACGGGGAGCTCGCGCTCCGGCTGGGCAAGCCGAACGCCTCGCGGGCGGTGGGCCTGGCCAACGGGAGGAACCCGGTGAGCATCATCGTTCCGTGCCACCGGGTGATCGGCGCCTCGGGCAGCATGACGGGCTACGGCGGCGGCGTCGAGCGGAAGGTGCGGCTGCTGGCCTTCGAGGCCGGTGCTGCCACGCTCTGACCGGGCGTGCGCGTCAGACCACTGCGAGGGGGACGAGCAGGGCGAACGCGGCGCCCGCCTCCACCGCGTAGGCGTACAGGGAGGGGTGCTGGACGGGGGCGGCGAGCAGGACCACGCTCTGCTGGGCGGTGGCCGCGGCGACCCAGTCGGCGTCGGCGCCGAGGTTGCCCTGGTACCAGCCCTCGCAGGCGCCGGGGCCGGTGACGGCGAGGAGGTCGTCCTCGCTGCGGTAGAAGGCCTGCCAGCCGGCGGCGGGGACGGACCAGCCCTCGAAATCGGTGAACTGCGCCCAGCCGCCCTCGCGTATCGCGGTGTCGAACAGCCACACCGGCGTCCCCTCGGGGGTGAACTCGCCGCCTTCCTGCTGTTCGGTGGTGAAGTGGACCATGGGCAGGGCGTCAGGCCCGTCGGCGGTGCTGGGCCAGGCGTACATCGTGATCATCGGATGATTCTGTCCTGCTTCGAGTAAGTCCGGTGTCACGAGGAGACCGGGCGGCTGCCGTTCTCCAGTTCCGCGGCGCCCTCGCCGGATTCCAGGACCCGGTAGGCCTCTTGGGTGCGCCGGCCGAGCGATCCGGGGAGGTAGGTGGTGAGTTGGGCGGGCTCGACGAGCCGCCAGGAGAGCAGTTCCTCTTCCTGGAGCCTGATGGAGGCGAGCTGTGCCTCGTCGAGCACCCCGCCGTCGTAGAGGTAGGCGACCAGTGGCGGACGGCCTTCGCCGAGGGTCCAGTCGACGGCGAGCAGCCGCCCGAGCGGCAGGTCCAGGCCGATCTCCTCGGCGCTCTCACGGCGGGCGGCCGCCCGCGGGGACTCGCCCAGATCCGATTCGATGGTGCCGCCCGGCAGGGCCCAGCCCGCACGGTAGTTGGGCTCGACGAGCAGTACACGGCCGCCGGCGTCCCGGTAGAGGGCGGCGGCCCCGGCCAGCACCCGGGGCAGGCTCGCGATGTACGTGGCGTAGTCATCCGTGGTGGTCACGCCGTCACCCTACCGAGCGGCCGGGACGGGCGGGATCAGGGCTCCGGGGGCCGCGACGGGACAGGCCCGGTGGCCGCGGCCGCCGGGCCCCGGCGGTACGGCGCAGGCTGGCCCCGGCGGTACGGCGCAGGCTGCCGGAAGATGGCCCAGGGGGTGAGACGTGCTGCCGCACTATGAAGGCCTATATCCGTATTTAGGGGTATGGCACGCCGGGCGTGACGCAGGCCACCCATGGGCATAGGAGGATCCTCCGGATACGCTCATGGTGGCGCGACTGCACTGTTCGATAGCAAGGGATTAGCAAGGTGACGGACGGAGCAGTAACTGAGACCGCGCGCGTGCTCATCGCCGCGGACAAATTCAAGGGCTCGCTCACGGCCGTTCAGGTCGCGCAGCGGGTGACGGCGGGCCTGCGCAGGGCCGTACCCGGCGTGGAGGTCGAGACCCTTCCCGTCGCGGACGGCGGCGACGGTACGGTCGCGGCTGCCGTGGCGGCCGGGTTCGAGCGCCGGGAGGTACGGGTCACCGGACCGCTCGGCGAGCAGGTCACGGCCGCTTTCGCGCTGCGCGACGGCACCGCCGTGGTCGAGATGGCGGAGGCCTCAGGGCTGCAGCTGCTGCCGGCGGGTGTGTTCGCCCCGCTGACGGCGACCACGTACGGATCGGGCGAGCTGCTGAAGGCCGCGCTGGACGCGGGCGCGCGCTCGATCGTCTTCGGCGTGGGCGGCAGCGCCACCACCGACGGCGGTGCGGGCATGCTGGCCGCGCTGGGCGCGGTGTTCCTGGACGCGAACGGCGAACCCGTCGGCCCGGGCGGCGGTGCGCTCGCCGAACTGGCGTCGGCGGACCTCTCCGGGATCGACCCGCGCTTCGCGGAGGTGGACTTCGTCCTGGCGAGCGACGTGGACAACCCGCTGACGGGCCCGAAGGGCGCGCCCGCGGTCTACGGCCCGCAGAAGGGGGCCACGCCCGAGGACGTGGCGACGCTGGACGCGGCGCTGGCGCACTTCGCGGTGGTGCTGGAGAAGTCGATCGGCGAGAAGGCGGGCCGGCTGGCCGCCGCCCCGGGTGCCGGTGGCGCGGGCGGCATCGGGTACGGGGCGCTGCTGCTCGGCGCATCGTTCCGGCCGGGCATCGAGCTGATGCTGGAGGTGCTGGGCTTCGCTCCGGCGCTGGAGCGGGCGACGCTGGTGATCACCGGCGAGGGCTCGCTCGACGAGCAGACCCTGCACGGCAAGGCCCCGGCCGGTGTCGCGGCGGCGGCGCGCGCGGCGGGCAAGCCGGTGGTCGCGGTCTGCGGCCGGCTGCTGCTGGGCCAGGAGGCGCTGGCGGCCGCGGGCATCCGCAAGGCCTACCCGCTGACGGACCTGGAGCCCGACCCGGCCAAGTCCATCCCGAACGCGGGTCCCCTGCTGGAGCAGGTGGCGGCGAACATCGCCGCCGAGGTGCTCTGACCGGCCCGCTGGGCCGGACGTGGTCCGGCACCCCGCCGCGGGGTGCCGGACCTCGGCGCGTGCGGCTGTGGGGCTACGCGGTGAGCCGGGCCGGTGACCCGGCGGCGGCGAGCAGCTGCGCCGTGCTCACCACGCGGGCGAAGCCGCCGCCGTGGAGGTTGACGGCGGTGGCGGTGGCCAGCTCCTCGGCCGTCAGGTTCCGCCCCTCGGGGCCCGCGAGGTCGAAGGTGTGCGTGGCGTCGAGCGGGACGAGCACGTCGTAGCCCAGGTTCCCGGCCATCCGCGCGGTGGTCTCGACGCACATGTTGGTCTGGATCCCGGACACCACGAGCTGGCCGATGCCCTGGGCGGTCAGCCACGCGGCCAGGTCGGGGGTGCCGTAGAAGGAGGAGTTCACGGTCTTGGTGACCAGCAGGGCCTCCTGTCCGGCCCGGTCCGTCACGAAGTCCTTGAAGGCGTGACCGGGGTGGTCGGCCGCCAGGACCGAGCCGGGGGTCCGCGAGGCGTGCCGGACGAGGACCACCGGGCGGCCCGACTCCTGCCAGGCGTCCATGAGGGCGCCGATGTTGGCCTCGGCGGCCGGGTTGTTGCGGGGGCCCCAGTACGAGGCGTCGTCGAAGCCCTTCTGCACGTCGATGACCAGCAGGGCGGCGTTCGGGGCGAGTGCGATCTCGTTCTTCGTCATGTCTTCATGCTCGTGCTCCGGGCAGGCCGCCGACAGCGGCAACCGGGACCCGGATCGATGAGATCCTGCCAGAATGGCAGCATGCATCGTGTCGCCGTCGTGGTCCAGCCCGGTATCCGCAGCTTCGACCTCGCCGTGATCACCGAGGTCTGGGGCCCTGACCGCAGCCACCTCGGCGTCCCCGGGTTCGAGCTGCGCCGGTGTGCCGCCGACCCCGGTCCGATCGCCCTGCCCGGCGGGCTCACCCTCGCCCCCGACCGGGGGCTCGACTGGCTCGCCGAGGCGGACCTCGTCGTCGTTCCGGCGCTGGCCGTGCCGTCCGATCCGACGCCCGAGCCGGTCCTGGCCGCCCTGCGCCGGGCGCACGCCCGGGGCGTGCCGGTCGCCGCGCTGTGCGCCGGGGCCTTCATCCTCGCGGAGGCGGGCCTGCTGGCGGGCCGCCGGGCGGTGACCCACTGGTCGCTGGCCCCGGAGCTGGCCGCGCGCCATCCGTCCGTGCTCGTCGAGGACGCACCCCTGTACGTGGCGGACGACGGGCTGTGGACCTCCGCCGGGGTGGCTTCGGGCATCGACCTGTGTCTGCACCTCGTCCGGCAGGCACACGGCGCGGAGGCCGCCGCCGCCATCGCCCGGTCCATGGTGACGGGCCCGTTCCGCACCGGCGACCACGCCCAGTACCTGGACCGGCCCACCCCGGCGGCGGACCGGACGGCCGAGGCCCTGGCGGCTGTCCGGGAGCGGGCCCTGGGCCGGCTGGACGAGCCGCTGTCGGTGACCGTGCTGGCCCGCTGGGCGGGGATGTCGCCGCGCTCCTTCGCCCGCCATTTCGTGGCCGCGACGGGCACCACGCCGCACCGCTGGCTGCTCGGGCACCGCCTGGACGCGGCCCGCAGGCTGCTGGAGCGGACCGACCACACGGTTCCGGAGGTGGCCCGGCGCGCGGGCTTCGCGAGCGAGGTCACCTTCCGCCAGCACTTCACCGCGCAGGTCGGCGTCAGCCCCCGTGCGTACCGAAGTGCGGCGGCCGCCACACCTGCAGCCCCGCCCAAATCCCGGTGACAGTGTTAGAAATGGCTCATGACCGGACGTCTGGGTCGACCCAGGGGATCCCCGCCCCGGCACCCGCCCGGGCGCGACCCGGGCCTGCCCCCGCGCCTCTCGCTGAGTGGCCGCAGCGTCGCCGGTCAGGTCTTCACGCTCATGGCGGCGATCGTGGTGCTGCTGATCGCGGCCGCCTCGCTGGCCCTCGTGTTCCAGGAGCGCTACGACACGGAGCGCGATGCGCGCAACCGCTCCCTGGCCGCGGCCGAGGCCTTCGCGCACGCCCCGGGCCTGCCCGCGGCGCTCGGAGCGCCGAACCCGACGCGGGAGCTGCAGCCCCTGGCGGATGCCGCCCGGCGGGCCTCGGGCGTCGACTTCATCGCCGTGATGAACACGCAGGGGGTCCGCTACACCGATTCGCGACCGGACCTGATCGGCAAACGGGCCACCGGCGACCTCTCGCGCGCGCTCGCGGGGCGGTCCTTCACGGAGGTGTTCAGGGGTTCTCCGAGCGACGCGGTGCGCGCCGTGGTCCCCGTGCGGGACGCGAACGGGAAGGTAGTCGGCCTGGTCGGCACCGGCATCGAGGTCACCAACGTCGCCGACGTGGTCGAGGGCCAGCTCCCCCTGCTGCTGGGCGCCACTGCGGGCGCGCTGCTCCTCGGCACGGGCGGCGCCGCCCTGGTCAGCCGGCGGCTGCGGCGCCAGACCCTGGGGCTGGGCGAGCTCGAGATGGCCCGGATGAACGAGCACCACGAGGCGGTCCTGCACGCGGTGCGCGAGGGCGTCCTGATCATCAGCGCCGACCACCGGCTGCTGCTCGCCAACGACGAGGCGCGGCGGTTGCTGAGCCTGCCGCCCGATGCCGAGCGGCGCCACGTGGGTGACCTCGGCCTCGATCCGCGCACCACGGCACTGCTGGAGTCCGGGCGGGTCGCGACGGACGAGGTGCACCTGGCGGGCGACCGGCTCCTCGCCGTGAACGTGCGGCCGACCAAGACGTACGGCGGGCACCCGTCCGGCAGTGTCATGACCCTGCGCGACACCACGGAGCTCGCCGCGCTCTCCGGGCGGGCCCAGGTGGCCCGGGAGCGGCTCCAGCTGCTGTACGACGCGGGGGTGCGGATCGGGACCACGCTGGACGTGGTGCGGACCGCCGAGGAGCTGTCGGAGGTGGCCGTGCCCAGGTTCGCGGACTTCGTCACGGTGGAGCTGCTGGAGCCGGTGCTGAAGGGCGAGGAGCCGTCGGGGGCCGCCGGCGCGTACTCGCAGATGCGCCGGGCGGCGATGAGCGGGGTGCGTACGGACCAGCCGCTGCAGCCGGTCGGCGACATCATCCGGTTCGAGGTGCCGACGGCGCCGATGGCGGCGGCCCTGCACGCCGGGCATGCGGTGCTCGCACCCGATCTGAACGCGGCGATGGGCTGGCGGGCTCAGGACGAGTCCGGCACCCGCCAGGCACTGGGGTACGGGCTGCACTCGCTGATCTCGGTGCCGCTGCAGGCCCGTGGCGTGGTCCTGGGCATGGCCAACTTCTGGCGGGCCGCTGACACGCCGGAGGCCTTCGACGACGAGGACCTGTCGTTCGCGGAGGAGCTGGGGGCGCGGGCGGCGGTGTCCATCGACAACGCGCGCCGCTTCACCCGGGAGCACGCGACGGCCGTGGCGCTCCAGCAGAGCCTGCTGCCGCGGGTGCTGCCGGACCAGAACGCGGTGGACGCGGCGTTCCGGTACCTGCCCGCGAAGGCCGGGGTGGGCGGGGACTGGTTCGACGTGATCCCCCTCGCCGGGGCCCGGGTGGCGCTGGTCGTCGGTGACGTCGTCGGGCACGGGGTGCACGCGGCGGCCACGATGGGCCGGCTGCGGACGGCCGTGCACAACTTCTCGGGGCTGGACATGCCGCCGGACGAGCTGCTGGGGCATCTGGACGAGCTGATCCACCGGATCGACCAGAACGAGTCCGGGGGGGCCGACGACCCCGGGGAGGGGGCGGGCGAGCCGGCCGGGGTCACGGGCGCCACGTGTCTGTACGCGGTCTACGATCCCGTCTCCGGGCTCTGCACGATGGCGAGCGCGGGGCATCCCGGGCCGGCCCTGGTGCGGCCGGACGGGAGCGTGGAGTTCCCCGAGCTGCCCGCCGGGCTGCCGCTGGGCGTGGGCGGGATGCCGTTCGAGGTCACGCGGCTGCGGCTGCCGGAGTCGAGCCGGCTGGTGCTGTTCACGGACGGCCTGCTGGAGGACCGCGACCGGGATTTCGACACCGGCCTGGGCATCCTGGCGCAGACGCTGGCGCACCCCGGCCGCAGCCCCGAGCAGGCGTGTGCCGACGTACTGGCCGCGCTGCTGTTCCCGGCGCCGAGCGACGACATCGCCCTGCTGGTCGCGGACACCCGGCGGCTGGAGGCGGACCGGATCGCGGAGTGGGAGGTGCCTCCCGACCCGGCTGCGGTGTCCCGGGTGCGCAACGCGGGCTCGGCGCAGCTCGCCCGCTGGGGCCTGGGGGACGTCGCGTTCGCGGCGGAGCTCATCCTCAGTGAGCTGATCACCAACGCCATCCGGTACGGGCATGCGCCCATCCGGGTGAGGATGCTGCGCGACCGCAACCTGATCTGCGAGGTCTCCGACGCCAGCAGCACCTCGCCGCACCTGCGGTACGCGGCCACCACCGACGAGGGCGGCCGCGGCCTGTTCCTGGTCGCGCAGTACGCCGAGCGGTGGGGCACCCGGTACACCGAGCGGGGCAAGGTCATCTGGGCGGAGCTGCCGCTGACCGGGGGTGCGGAGCCGGACCTGCCGGTGCCGGACCTGGAGGCGCTGGAGGACCTGGCCTGGTGACCACCGGGACGCCGGTGTGACGGTTCGCCCGTACGACGGCGGCCGCAGAGGCCGCGCCGGCCCGCAGGGCGGCCTCCCGCCGACGGGTGGTCAGCCGGCCGCGGGGACGGGTGGTCAGCCGGCCGCGGGAGCCGCAGTGCGGGCCAGCAGGACGGCCACGTCGTCCTGCTGGTCTCCCGGCAGCAGGTGGGCCAGGATCTCGTCGCACAGCCCGTCCAGGGGCCGCCCGGGGTCCCGCAGCGCCCATCCGAGCTGGGCCATGCCCTGGTCGAGGTCACGGTCGCGGGACTCGATGAGGCCGTCGGTGTACAGCACGAGCAGGCTCCCCGGCGGCAGGGCGACCTCCTCGGTGCGGAACTCCCGCGCGCCGGTGCCCAGGGGGGTGCCGGGCGGCCCGTCGAGGAAGGTGACCTCTCCGCGGGCGGTGACCACGGCCGGTGGCGGATGGCCGGCGCGGGCGATGACGCAGCCGCCCGTCGCCGGGTCGTGGACGGCGTAGACGCAGGTCGCCATCTCGTCCTCGCCCAGGTCGGCGACCGCGGTGTCGAGCGAGCGCAGCAGCCGGGTCGGGGGGACGTCGTGGCGGGCGAGGGTGCGCACGGCCGTGCGCAGCTGTCCCATGACGGCGGCGGCGTGGATGCCGTGGCCCATGACGTCGCCGATGACCAGGCCGGTGCGTCCGCCGGGCAGCTGGATGACGTCGAACCAGTCGCCGCCGACGTCGTGGTCGCTGGCGGGCAGGTAGCGGCCGGTGAGTTCGAGGCCGGTGACCCGGGGCAGGGCGCTGTTGGTGAGGCTGCGCTGGAGGGTGAGGGCGGCGCGCCGCTGGTTGGTGTACATGCGGGCGTTGTCGATGTTGAGGGCCGCGCGGGCGACCACCTCGTCGAGGAGCACGCAGTCCTGCGCGTCGAAGGGCTCGCGCGCCCGGACGCGGGTCACGGTGACGGCGCCGAGGACCGTGCCGCGGGCGACGAGGGGGATCAGCCGGGCGGAGCCGAGGGTGGCGAGGTAGGCGCGCAGCTCCGCGGCGCGCGGGTCGGGAAGCAGCGCGTTGACGTCGGAGGTGTACAGGTTCATGGGCCGGCCCTCGGCGATGACGGCTGCGTAGACCGAGTCCGGGGGGATGTGGAAGGTCTGGCCGGGGGCGAGGCGGGCGGTGGGGGCGTCGGGGTCGGGGAACTCGACGGCGATGCGGCGGAGCACGCCCTGGTGGGTGGCCGCGGCGTCGTCGGGCGCGAGGACGGTCTCCAGCAGCTGTACGTCGGCCGAGTCGGCCAGTCGGGGTACGAGGACCTGGACGATCTCCCGGGCGGTCTGGCTGAGGTCGAGGGTGGTGCCGATGCGGGTGCCGGCTTCGGCGAGGAGGGCGAAGCGCCGGCGGGCCTGCTCGGCCTCGACCTGGGCCCGCTGGCTCTCGGTGATGTCGATGAGGGAGGCGATCACGCCAAGGGGACGGCCGGAGCCGTCGAGGAGCGGTGCGTAGGAGCAGGACCAGGTCCGGTCGTGGTCGGGGTCGGAGGGGGTCCGGCCGGTGCGGCGGACGTCGACGACGGCGGTGCCCCGGTCCATGACCTGCTGCATCGTCGCTTCCAGCGCGACGGCGTTGACGCCGGGCACGACCTCGGTGAGGCGTTTGCCGAGGTGGTCGGCGGCGGCGACGCCGTTCATCCGGGCGAGTGCGTCGTTGACGCGCAGGAAGCGCAGGTCGGGGCCGAGGGTGGCGAGTCCGATGGGCGACTGGGTGAACAGGCTCTGGAGCGCGGCGAGCGAGTCCCGCATGCTCAGGACCTCGGAGGTCTCGACGGCGATCAGCATGGCGCCCGTGCGGCCCTGCGGGTCGGCGGCGGGGACGATCCACATCTCCATGGTGACGCGGTGTCCGTCGCGGTGGCGTACGGGGAGCGTGCCGACCACCGTCTCACCCGCCTGGACGCGCCGGGTCAGGTCGTCGGCGAGCGTCCGGTTGGCCTCGGGGACGAGGACGGAGCTGCCGGGAAGGCCGAGGATGTCCTCGGGGCGGTGGCCGAGCAGGTCCTGGGCGGCGAGGGACCATTCGACGATGATCCCGTCGGCGTCCTCCCGCCACAGGGCGATGGGCAGCAGCTCGCTGAGCACACCGGCGTACCCGACACCTGCGGCCGGCTGATCCGGGACCTCGCTCGTCGACTGGTATGTGTCCACCGCACCGACCTCACCCCGGGGGGTCCGATTCCTACCGATTCACCCTATCCGAGCCCTCGGCGCGGGGCGCTGCTCAGTCCGGCGCGGGGCGCGGCTTCGGATACAGCCAGGGCAGCACGAACGTGACCCAGAAGAGGACGGCGTAGAGGACGAGGGCGCCCCACCAGCCGCCCAGCCCCGGACGGCCGAACTGGATCAGGGCGGCGATCGCTCCGCCGATCGCGGCGGCGCCCGGCAGCAGCCGCCACCGGTCCGTGCCCACGTACAGCAGTGCGGCGGCGGCGAGGGCGAAGCAGGCCCCGACGATCAGGGTCCGGGCGCCGTCACCGACGTCCGGCGGGTGCAGGCCGCGCAACTGCCAGAGGGCGACGGGCGGGCCGGCCACCGCGACCAGGAGGGCGGGGACGCGCAGCGGGGCCGGGTGGATCCGGCCGCGGACGAGGGCCACCAGGGCGACCACCGCGTACGCGCAGACCGGGATGTGCCCCGGGAGCGAGGACCAGTGGGCGGTGCAGAAGGCGATGCCCGTCCACATCAGGACGGCCGCGCACAGGGCGGGCAGCGGCGCCAGCGCCCCGGCCAGGACCGGGACGTAGACCAGCGGCTTGAGCGCCCCGAGGACGCCCTGCACCAGGCGGGCCCCGCCGTTGCCGCTGGGCTGGAGCGCCGGCCAGGCGAGCAGCCCGGTCCGCAGGGCCGCCCGGCGCGGGTCGCGGGCCCGCAGCAGCAGGGCGACCTCCTCGGCGCCGATCTCGGCGAAGGAGTCCAGCGCGGCGTCGAACTCGGCCGGTGTGGCCAGGCCCGGCGGGTTCAGCGGGGCGTCGGGCGGCCGGTTGCCGCCCCGGAAGCCCCTGCGGTGCAGCTCGGCGAGGAAGGGCAGCTCCTCGTGGAGGATCTCGTGCTGGCGCACGGCCGTCAGGACGTCCCGCACCCGGTCCCAGCGCGCGATGCCCGGCCGCCGGGTGACGTCCTGCGCCCACAGCTCCGTGAAGACCGGGCCGAGGGCCATTTCCCCGGCGATCTCCTCGCCGAGCTCCGTGAGGTCGGCGGTGTCGCCGAACGCGTCGTGCAGGCGTTCGTCGGTGGCGACGACCGACACGAGCGAGGAGGCCCCGTCGAGCCGGCCCCAGGTCCAGTCGCTCATCCGCCAGCGGGCGCTGAGGAACGCGGCGAAGTTGTTCAGCTGGTCGCCGCTGAGCTTGGCCCTGACCATGTCCTTCGGGGAGTTCTGGGCCACCTGCGGCAGCACCCTGCGGGTGGCCCAGCTCGTGTCGGCCGCCGAGACGGTGTGGAAGTCGATGTCCGGGGCCTCGGCCAGCGGGTCCGGGCGCAGCGGGCCGAGCAGCACCTCGGCGTACGCCAGCGCCTCGGCCATCGGCGGGCCCGCGCCGGTCGCGGCCTGGTGGAGCGCCTCGTAGCCGTCGACGTCGGGGGCCAGGTTTCCGCCGATCTCCTCGCCCAGCCCTGCGAGCCGCTCCCACAGGAGCGTGAAGCCCTCGGGTACGGGCTCGGGGCCGGGGCCGGGTGCGGGCACTTCCGGCAGGGACCCGGCGGTGACGGCGGTCGCGAGGTTCGCCGACCAGGTCTCCCACTGCGCGGGGGCCCCCCCGGGCGGGGGCTGCGGCGGCATGAGGGTGCCGAGCAGGCGGGTCGCCTCGTGGAAGGGCGCCGTCGCGTCGGTGGGGACGAGCCCCAGGGCCAGGGCCGTCCGGTAGCGTCCGAGCAGGAGCCGGTCGCGGGCGGCGCTCAGCGTGGCGACGGCGGCGCGGCACGCGAACAGCCGCGTCCGGTAGGCCTCCACCAGCTCCGCGTCCACGGGTCCCGTCCCGGACTCGTACGCCCGCAGCCAGTCCATGAGCAGCCGTACGGTGCGCGCCTGGACCAGGGGGGAGTATCCGGGTCCCGGCAGGGTGCCGGGCGCGGTCGCGAGGCCGTCCGAGGCCTGGCGCAGCCGGGTGAACAGGGCCGTGGAGCCCTCCCCCGCGCTCGCGTCGAGCGCCTCCAGCGGTCCCGGGCCCGCGGGCAGCGGCAGTGCGTCCGGGCCGGTCACGTCGGCCGGTTCCTCCAGCAGCCGGATCAGCCGCAGGGCCTCGGCGCGGCCGACGGTGCGGGCGTACGCCTCCTGCCGGGCCATCGCCGTGTCGTACAGCTCGACGAGGGTCAGCGGCATCACCCCGGAGGCGGCCCGCTTCTGCTGGGCCGCGGCTTCGGCGGCGCGCAGTTCGAGGGCGTCGTCCCGCAGGGACTCGGAGCCGGTCTTCACGGCCAGGGACTTCGCGGCGAGCCGCACCAGGCGGGTCACGCGCCGGCTGCTCCCCGGCTCGGGGGGCGGCGGGAGCGGCGGCACGGGCTGGAGGAACAGCAGCCAGCGGTCGGCCTTGCGGGCCACGGGCGCTCCGGCGACGGCCCGTACGGCCCAGGCGACGGGGATGTTGTCCAGCAGCCCGCCGTCGATGAGTTCGGCGCAGCCGTTCAGGTTCTCGTCGGGGTGGCCGGTCTCGCTGCTGACGCCCCGCATGTCCACGCGCGGCGGGTCCTCGACGGGCTGCGCGCCGTTGCCGACGTACACCCTGGCCGGTTCGAAGGCCCCCGGGAACGAGGAGGAGGTGCGGGCGGCGTAGGCCAGCCGGTTCAGCGCCGCCTCCCGGGCGGCGCCGGTGACGTCGTCGGGGAAGTCCGTGAGGGCGCCGCGGTGGCGGAAGCGGAAGTAGGCGTCCGCGCGGCCGACGAGGAGCGGCCGGCCGAGGGTGGGCCGCACCCGGTCCCGGCGGGGACGCAGCCGGGTGGCGGTCAGGATCAGCCGCAGCGAGCCGGGGGGCTCCCAGTCCGGCGGGGACTCGTCGAGGAGCCGGCCGATCGAGCGGCGCAGCTCCGTGTAGAAGACCTCGTCGCCGCGCATCAGCGAGGCCGGCACGTGGAAGGGCGTCGAGCGGCGCAGCAGCCCTTCGAGGTCTCCCAGGCGCAGCCACACGTCGCGCACGCCCCGCCCGAACGGCATCCCGTAGACGAGGTGGCAGGCGAGCAGTACGCCGTTGAGCCCCCCGGCGCTGGTGCCGACGAGGACGTCGACGTCGACGTCCTCGTACCCGCAGGTCTCCAGCAGCCCCGCGTACAGGCCCGATTCCGGGGCCGGTTCCTGCCGGGCCGCCGCGCGGAGCGCCGCCGTCTCGCAACAGGCCCCGCCCATCCATACGGCGAGGCTGACCCCGCCGCGCATCGCGAGGGCCAGGCGCAGCTCCGTACTGCGCCGGCCCGGCCGGTCGTCGCTCATGCCTCCAGCTTGGCCCCGGTTCAGGCGTGCCGCACCCGGGCGGCCGGCACCTCGCGGGCCCTGGTGGCCGAGCGACAGAAGTTCCGTATGAGGCCCGAGAGTTCGCAGCCCGGCTCCACGCCGAGCTCACGTTTCACGAGGTCGCGGTAGGTGTCGTAGGCGCGCATGGCCTCGATGAGGTTGCCTTCCGCCAAGTGGGCCTCGATCAGGGCCCGCTGGGCGCTTTCGCGCAGTGGTTCGGCGCTGACGGCGAGCAGGGCCGATTCCACCGCCTCGGCGTGCCGGCCGACGCGGGCCAGCTCGCGGCTGAGCGCCTCCAGTGCGTGCAGCAGCCGCTGGCGTACCCGTTCGCGCTCCAGCAGCACCCAGTCGTCGTACCAGCCGGGCAGCAGGTCGAGCGCGTCGGTGCGCCATTTGAGCGCCGACAGGTCCTGGGTGGTGGCGGTGCCGCCGATGAGCCGCCCGGCCCAGCCGTACAGGACGTACAGGTCGACGACCGTGTGCTCGCGCACGGCGAGCGAGCACTTGTCGGAGTCGAGCAGGTCGATGCCGGCGGCCTTGAGCCGCCACAGGGCGGAGCGCAGGTTCCCCGCCGCCCTCAGGTCGTCGCCGGACGGCCACAGCGCCCCGGCGGCATGGCGGCGTTCGACCCGCCCGCCGTGCAGGGCCACGAACGCGAGCAGCCGCTTGCCCCCCTCCGGCACGTCGAGCCATCTCCCCTGATGGACGACGCGCGGGCCGCCGAGGAGGTGGAGCGCCGGCGCCTCCCCCTGCCCGGGAAC
This sequence comes from Actinobacteria bacterium OV450, assembly GCA_001298555.1. Classification (GTDB taxonomy): domain Bacteria; phylum Actinomycetota; class Actinomycetes; order Streptomycetales; family Streptomycetaceae; genus Streptomyces. The sequence continues at coordinate 1,659 of LJCW01000058.1, read as the reverse complement.
ACGGACCGGTGACGCGAGGAACTGCTGGTTCATAGGCGGTCCTCCTGCAGAGAAGTCCGACCTCACATGCTATGCGCACACCGTCACCGATCAGTCACCGAGCGCTATCTTCCCTGTCGTCGTCCCGTCCCGCCGGTCGCTGCCGCCTCCCGGGTCGTAACAGTGCCGCAGCTCCCTCCTGACGAAGGCGACCCAGTCGCCGACCGGTGCGTCCCGGTCGTCGACGGGCAGCAGCACGTCGACGCCGACCGGCTCGTCGAGACGGATGCGGTCGCGGTGGCGCGCCTCCTCCACGGCCCGGGCGATGTCGGGCAGCGCGCACGAGCAGTACCTCAGGTCGACCTGCTGCCCCAGGAGCCCCCGGATCCCGTCGAGGGCGGCGTCGCCTTCCCCCGCGGGCGCGTACGGCAGGTACCCGGCGGGCGGGAGTTCCACGATGCCCAGCTGTTCCAGGGTGTACGGGCCCGCGGGCGCGGCCCGGGCGCCCTGGCCGAGGCCCGTGACCAGCCGGGCCACTTCCCGGCCCACCTGGTCCTTGGTGTGGCTCCTCAGGAACTGCTGGTCGCCGATCAGGGCCAACTGCTCCAGCAGCGGCCGCAGATCGGCCCCGGCCGCCGGCGCGACCCCCCGCACCTGCGCCAACTGGTCCTGGAACTGGAGGATCTGGGCGGTGTAGGCGTCCCAGGGCCGCATGCCGAGCCGTGACTGCCAGTACCGCTGCGGCGGGGCCGCGGCCCGGTCGCGGCGGGCGGCCCAGGTGTCGACCACCCAGCCGGCGGGATCGGTGGTGTCGCGCAGGAGCACAGCGAGCCGTACGGTCTTCGGCCTGCCCGGGCTCGCGGCGGGCGGGGCCCAGGAGGCCGGGAGGTGCGCGCCTCCGGTCCCGTACGGCCACGGCGCGTGCTCGGTGCGTTCGGCGGCGAAGATCCGGGAGGCGAGGAAGTTGCGCCGGGCGGCCGGGAGCTGGTTGTCGAGGCCCCGCTCGGCGGCCTCCGCGAGCTGGATCCGCACTCCCTCGGCCACGTACGGGCGCCGGGTGGTGGCCGTACCGGCGCACGGGTCGTCGCAGTAGCCGCCCTGTACGGGGGCGTCTCCGTAGGGCCGGGAGTCGGGGGCCGCCTCCACCCACCAGAATCCGTCGGGGCCGGGATCCAGGCCGGTGAGCGGGAGCGTCACCAGCCGCTGCGAGCGCAGCGGGCGGCCCTCCGCGGACACGGCGAGCCCGCCGCCGACGCGCAGGACACCGTCCTGCACGCTGACCTCGTAGCCCTCGACGACGCCGGGGCCGGCTGCCGCGCCGACGGCCAGGGCCAGTTCGCGGGCGTAGTCCTGGATGCGGGCCAGGTGTTCGGCGCGCAGGAACAGCCCGTCGAAGGGGTTGAGCCGGTCGATCCCGCCGTCGGCTGTCGCGGAGGGGGTGGCGGGCGGGGTGGCGGGCGGACCGGCCGCCGGTGCGGGGTCGGCGGTGCCGTCGCTGATCGTCATTCCTCGCTCCTCCCGGGGGCCGCCTCGCGCGGCAGATGGACGGTGACGACGGCGTCGTTGCCCTCGTCGGCCGTGCCCGGCGCGTCGCCCCCCGGACCCGCGCACGGCGCCCGCCCGGCTCCGACCGAGACGCGCTCTCGCCACGCGCCCCGTGCGCTGCGCGCGCTTGCCGTG
>LJCW01000057.1 GCA_001298555.1 Actinobacteria bacterium OV450 | reverse complement strand
CCCGACCGCCCCGGCCGCCCCGTCCACGGCGACGCCTCGATGTTCATCGGCGGGAACAACCCACCGACGCTTATGTGCGCACGCGCCGCTGGTCGGAGCGGCGCGGGACACGTCCCGCAGGGTTCGGCAGACTGCGCGCATGGGCCTTCTTTGCGCCGCCTGCGCGTCCCTCGCCGTCTGGATCTGGCTCACGTTCGCCCAGGGCATGTTCTGGCGGACCGACGTGCGGCTCCCGCCGCGCCGCGATCCCGCCCGCTGGCCCTCCGTCGCCATCGTCGTCCCGGCCCGGGACGAGGCCGGGGTCCTGCCCTGCAGCCTGCCTTCGCTGATCGCCCAGGACTATCCCGGCGAAGCCGAGGTCATCCTGGTCGACGACGGCAGTACCGACGGGACCGGCGACCTCGCCCGGCGGCTGGCCCGGGAGCATCCCGGGCTGCCCCTCACCGTCGTCTCCCCCGGCGAACCGGAACCCGGCTGGACCGGGAAGCTGTGGGCGCTGCGCCACGGCATCGCGCTGGCCCGGGCCGCGCACGCCACCGAGCCCGAATACCTCCTCCTCACCGACGCCGACATCGCCCACGAGCCCGACAGCCTGCGCGAGCTGGTCGCCGCCGCGACGAGCGCCGAGCTCGACCTGGTCTCGCAGATGGCCCGGCTCCGTGCCGTCAGCCCGTGGGAGCGGCTGGTCGTTCCGGCCTTCGTGTACTTCTTCGCCCAGCTCTACCCCTTCCGCCGGATCAACCGTCCGACCGGCCGGACCGCCGCCGCGGCCGGCGGCTGCGTCCTGCTGCGGACCGGGGCGGCCGTCCGGGCGGGCGTTCCGGATTCGATCCGGCACGCCGTCATCGACGACGTCTCCCTCGCGCGCGCGGTCCGGCGCTCGGGGGGCCGGATCTGGCTGGGGCTCGCGGAGCGGGTGGACAGCGTGCGCCCGTACCCGGCGCTCGGGGACCTGTGGCGGATGGTCTCGCGCAGCGCGTACGCGCAACTGCGCCACCAGCCGCTGCTGCTGGCCGGGACAGTGGCCGGGCTGGTGCTCGTCTACCTCGCCCCGCCGGCCGCCCTGCTGGCGGGGCTGGCCGGCGGGCACGCCGCCACCGCGTGGGCGGGCGGACTGGCCTGGCTGCTGATGGCCGGCACCTACCTGCCGATGCTGCGCTACTACCGCCAGCCCGCCGTGCTGGCTCCGCTGCTTCCGCTCACGGCCTTCCTCTACCTCCTGATGACCGTCGACTCGGCGGTTCAGCACTACCGGGGGCGCGGCGCCGCGTGGAAGGGCCGCACCTATGCCCGGCCCCGTGACGCCTGAAACGACAATCCGCCCACCGGTCCGATGTCATCCCAGGTCACCGTATTGTGACGCTACGTCAGCGGCACATCGGTGCAACACCCAACCGGTGAGTACGAGTAGGAACAACCGGGGGCGGAAGTGGCGAAAACGTACACGTGAACGCGAAGTGAAGGGTGTGCCTCTGACCTGGGAATATGCAGGTCAGCGCGGCGTTCGTCACACCTCGCTATGGACCCGGTGAAGTCGTGGGCTTAACTTAGGTCCCATGACCTCCCCCCGCTCCACTTATGGCGGCGGTTACTACTCCGCGCCCTCCTTCCCGGACACCCCCATCTACGACTCCCTCGTCGCCGAACGCGGCACTCCGCAGATCGCCCCGATCCGCGTTCCGGCCGCGTACGACTCCCCGAGCGCCGGCTATTCGAGCGGTGGGTACCTCCCGGCACTCGCCTCCTCGCTGCCCGCGCTGCCGGCCGCGCTGCCCCCGGCCATGCCGCAGCAGCAGCAAGCCCCGGCGTACGGGTACCCGTACCAGCAGGCGGCGCCCGCGCCGATGCCCCTGCAGAACGCGCCAGCCCCGTACATCCCGCAGCAGCAGCCGGCCGTGGCCCGAGCGGGTTACATGCAACAGGCGCAGGCACAGCCGCAGCAGCCCCGGCCGGCCGCCATGGGCACCGGGTACGAGGCGATGCGTCCGGCCGCTCCGCGACCGATGCAGGTTCCGGCTCCGGTTCCGGCGGCCTCGTACGAGGACCCGTACGGCCGCCCGTACCAGGGGCGCGGCTACTGACGGGCCCATCGACGCTCACTGGGGCGTGCACGGGAGCTCCTGGCAGGATGTTCCCATGTCGAACTTGTATGTCCAGGCGCTCCACGTCCATCCCGTCAAGTCGGTAGCGGGGACAGCTCCCGACGAGGTGGTCGTGGAGCCCTGGGGTCTGTCCGGGGACCGGCGGTGGGCGCTGGTCGACGCCGAGGGCACGGTCATCACCCAACGCCAGCAGCCCCGGCTGGCATTGGCCGCGGCGCGTCCGCTGGGGGGCGGCGCCGTCGCGCTGTCGGCACCCGGCATGTCCGAGCTGGTCGTGGAGGTGCCGGAGCCGGGTCCGCTGGAGCCGGTCGTCCTGTTCGGCAAGAAGGTCGAGACCGTGGTCGCGGCGGGGGCCGCGGCGGACTGGTTCAGTGCCTACCTGGGGGTGCCGGCGCGGCTGGTGCACCTGGACGATCCCGCCGTGCGGCGGCCCGTCGACCCGGCGTATGCGCTGCCGGGCGAGACGGTGAGCCTCGCGGACGCCTATCCGGTGCTGCTCGCCACCCTCGCGTCGCTGGACGCGCTGAATTCGCTGATCGCGCAGGGGGACCTTCCCGAGGAGGGTCCGCTGCCGATGAACCGTTTCCGCCCGAACATCGTGGTCGCCGGCGCAGGGGCGTGGGCGGAGGACGGCTGGCGGCGCATCGCGATCGGCGACGCCGTCTTCCGCGGCGTCCGGGAGTGCGGGCGCTGCATCGTCACCACCACGGACCAGGCGACGGCGGAGCGCGGCAAGGAACCGCTGAAGACCCTGGCCCGGCACCGGCGCATCGGCAAGTCGCTGGCGTTCGGGCGGCAGCTGGTCCCCGTGCAGGTGGGAACGGTGCGGGTGGGCGACGAGGTCCGCGTCCTGGAATGACACCTTCGGGGGGCTCTGGGGAAACGATGGAACCAAGCACCACGGGCGGGCCGTTGGTGCATTCGACAGGTGTGGCGTGAAGGTGCGCGGGACTCGGCACAGACCACCGGGACTCGCGCGGCGGATCGGGTGACAGGGCTGCCGAACGTCCCGGAATGCGGTTTTCCGGGGCACGCGGGAGGCTTGGACCGCAGGCAGACGGAGACTGGCACAAGTTGGGGGAGCCGGACCGTGTGGACAGCAATGGGTGTGTGGCGTTGGCGGCGCAATCCGCTGCGCCGGCCGACGGACCTCTTCGAGGCATGGGTGGCGTTCGCCGCGCTGCTGTGCGTCCTGTTGGTGGCTCCGGCCGTCGGTACGGTCGCGGGCCTGGAGGTGGACGGCACGCTGCAGCGTGCCGTGCGTGAGCAGCGGCAGGAGCGGCATCTCGTACCGGCGGTGGTGGTCCGGCCGGCCGCGGTGGCGCCCGAGGGGTCGCAGGCCGATCCGTCGGCGCAGCGACAGAACCCGCAGCGTACGCAGATCGTGGCGTCCTGGACGGCGCCCGACGGCAGCAGCCACCAGGGCACGGTGCCGGCCGCGGAGGAACCGCCGCAGGCGGGCGACCGGTTCCGGATATGGACCGATGCGCAGGGCCGGCTGGTCGGGCGTCCGCTGGACACTTCCCTGGCGAGCGTCCATGCGGCGGTGGTGGGGCTGGCCGCGGCCCTCGGGGCGGCGGCGCTGGTGGAGACGGTTCGCCGGCTGGTCGTACGAAGGCTCATGCACCGTCGGTACACGCGACTGGACCGTGCGTGGGCGGCGGCGGGACCGGACTGGGGCCGGGCGGGCGCGGGCAGCTGACCTGGCATCTCATCGGCCCCGCGCGCGCTACGGTGGAGCGCCGGAGCCGGGCCGTCGCCACCTCAGGGGCGGCGGCGGTGGTTCCGGTCGCTTCGAGAGCGCGAGTACGAGGGCGGGGGCACGACAGCACCATGGCACAGGGCACGGTCCAGGTGACGCACGGCGGGTCGTCGCGGTGGCGGCGCCGCTCCGGTGAGTATCCGACGTTGGCCGCCGCGCTCGCCGTCGCGGGCGACGGGGACGTGCTGTCCATCGGTCCCGGCACCTACCGGGAGAACCTGGTGCTGGAGCACGCCGTCATCCTGCGGGGGCCGGAGGGCTCGGTCGGGTCGGTGCGGATCGCCCCGCTGGACGGGGTGGCGCTGACGGTGCGCGCCTCGGCCGTGGTCCAGGACCTGCACCTGGAGGGGCAGGACCGGGCAGCGCCCGCGCTGCTGGTCGAGGGGGGTTCCCCCGAGCTCACCGATCTGCGGGTCAGCACCCGGTCGGCGACGGGCATCGAGGTGCGCGGTGGAGCCCGGCCCCTCGTGCGGCGGTGCACGGTGGAGAACCCGACGGGTGTCGGGATCTCCGTACTGGACGGCGGCGGCGGGGTGTTCGAGGAGTGCGAGGTGGTGGCCGCGGGGCAGACCGGGGTCTTCGTCCGCGGCGGCGGGCGGCCGCGTCTGGAGCGTTGCCGGATCCACCACGCCTCGGGTGCGGGCATCGCGGTCACCGGGGAGGGTTCGGGCCTGGAGGCGCTGGGCTGCGAGGTCTACGAGATCAAGGGCGCGGGCGTGCAGATCGCCGCGCGCGCGGCGGCCCGGCTCACCGACTGCGCGGTGCACCGCACGTCGGCGGACGGCGTCACCCTCGACACGGACGCGGTGCTCACCCTCGCCGGCTGCGACATCCACGACATCCCGGAGAACGCGGTCGACCTGCGGTCGCGTTCGGTGCTCACGCTCAGCCGCACCACGGTCCGCCGGTTCGGCCGCAACGGCCTGTCGGTATGGGATCCGGGCACCCGGGTGGATGCCGAGTCCTGCGAGATCCACGACAGCACGGGCGACTATCCGGCGGTGTGGATCAGCGACGGGGCCACCGCCTCGCTGAACTCCTGCCGCGTCCACGACGTGCCGGACGCGGTCTTCGTCCTGGACCGGGGCTCGCGCGCCGATGTCGTCGACAGTGACCTGTCGCAGGTGCGGAACACGGCCGTCTCGGTCAGCGACGGGGCGACCGCTCAGGTCGACGACTGCCGGATCCGGGAGGCGGCGACCGGGGCCTGGTTCCGCGACCACGGCAGCGGCGGCACCCTCGCCAACTGCACGATCGACGCGGTCCAGACGGGCGTGATCGTCACCAAGGGCGCCGATCCCGTTCTGGAGCGGTGCACGGTCAGCTCCCCGTCCGAAGCGGGCTTCTACGTGTCGGCGGGCGGCCGCGGGAGCTTCCGGTCCTGCCGGGTGACGGGAAGTTCCGGTTTCGGCTTCCACGTCCTGGACGGCTGCCGGACCACGCTGACCCGCTGTCACACCGAGCGCTGTGCACGCGGGGGTTACGAGTTCGCCGAGGACGGCCCGGTCGCCGAGGAGTGCACCTCCGACGAGTCGGGGGCGCGGCTCGCCGACCAGTCGGCCGCGGCCGGCGCGCACGGTGAGCGTGCGGGCATCCGAACGGGCAGCGCGGCCGGAGCGGCCGGGGCGGTCCAGGCCCCCGTGGCGCAGCCGGACCGGGTGCCGGCTCCGCGCCCGGCGGAGGAGGCGGAGCGGGGGTCGTCGCAGGCGCGCGGCTCCGGCGAGGTGCTGGGCCAGCTCGACGCGCTGGTGGGTCTGGAGAGCGTCAAGCGCGAGGTGCGGGCGCTCACCGACATGATCGAGGTCGGGCGGCGGCGGCAGCAGGCGGGCCTGAAGGCCGCTTCGGTGCGCCGCCATCTGGTCTTCACCGGCTCCCCGGGCACCGGCAAGACGACGGTGGCCCGGCTCTACGGGGAGATCCTGGCCTCCCTCGGGGTCCTGGAGCGCGGTCACCTGGTGGAGGTCTCCCGCGTGGACCTGGTCGGCGAGCACATCGGCTCCACGGCGATCCGTACGCAGGAGGCGTTCGAGCGGGCGCGCGGCGGGGTCCTGTTCATCGACGAGGCGTACGCGCTGGCGCCGGAGGACTCGGGCCGGGACTTCGGGCGCGAGGCGATCGACACCCTGGTGAAGCTGATGGAGGACCACCGGGACGCGGTCGTGGTGATCGTCGCCGGGTACACGGAGGAGATGGACCGCTTCCTGACCGTCAACCCTGGGGTGGCTTCGCGGTTCTCCCGGACCATCACCTTCGGCGACTACGGGCCGCAGGAACTGCTGCGGATCGTGGAGCAGCAGGCGGAGGAGCACGAGTACCGGCTCGGGGAGGGCACCGCCGAGGCGCTGCTGACGTACTTCACCGAGCTGCCCAAGGGCCCGGCGTTCGGCAACGGCCGTACGGCACGGCAGACGTTCGAGTCGATGGTCGAACGGCATGCGGGCCGGGTGGCGCAGCTGTCGGACCCGGGCACGGACGAGCTCACCCTGCTGTTCCCGGCGGATCTTCCGGCCCTTCCGGCGCTGCCGGCTCCTTGCTGACCCTCGGGGCCGGTACGGCGCGTGTGCCGGACCGGCTGCGGCGGGCGGGTCCGGCCAGCCGGGCGAGCAGGGCGTCGCGTTCGGCGGCGAAGGCCGGGTCGGCCTGGTAGTCGAAGTGGCCGAGGATCGGCGCGGGCAGCGGGTGGCGCGCGCTGCGCCCGTAGGCCAGCGGGTCGGCGAGCGGTCCCCGGTCCACGGAGCCGTCCGGCGCCGTGGTGTCGCCGGGGTCGTGGAGGACGGGGCCGCCGATCGGGTCGGTGGCCCGCCAGAGGTTGCGCCAGCAGTCGACGTCCCCGTGCAGCGCGCCGAGCGGCCCCGGGCCGAAGTACGCGGGGAACCAGCGGCCGTAGAGCCGCCGGAGCGGGGAGCCGTACGTGAGCAGGGCCACCCGGCGGCGGACCTGGGGCGGCAGCTGCCAGACGGCGGCGGCGGCGAGGACGCTGCCCTGGGAGTGGCCGGAGATCACCAGGCGGCCGCCGGTGCTGCCGGTCCAGCCGGTCATCCGCCAGGTCAGGTCGGGGACGGCCCGCTCGGCGTAGCACGGCGGCGCGAACGGGTGTGCGGCACGCGGCCAGAAAGTCCCGACGTCCCACAGCACGCCGATGGTGCGGCGGGCGGCGGGGTCGCGGTAGGCGCGGCGGCCCCAGGTGACGAAGGCGGCGATGCCGAGGCCGATCAGCCAGGACCCGGTGTCCTGTGCGGTGCGGGCGGCGCTCGCCAGCAGCGGGTGGGCGCCGCGGGCCGCGTCGCCCGGGACCCGGCCGCTGAGCCAGGCTCCGGCGAGGGCGCCCGCGCCGAGCAGCAGGGTGATCCCGGAGACGGCGGCCACGAACCAGGGTGCGGAGTCGGTGAGCGCGGCGGCGGCCCGGGCCCCGGCGATCCGGCGGCTGCGGTCCTCGTCGGGCGGCTCCCCCGGGTACTCGGCGGCCACGGGGGCGGCGAGCCGGCGCCGGGTGCGGACTGTGCGCACCGTGAACCAGGCGGCGAGCAGGGCCAGTACGAGGAGCAGCGGGGGCAGGACGGCGGCCTGCCAGGACAGCAGCACGGGCGGGGCGGGCACCGGGGCCCCGGCGGCCGCGGGGGTGCCGCCGTCGAGCCAGTCGGCGACGCGCTGGGCGACGCCGCCGGACATGACCCCGCCGAGGGCGCAGCCGAGCATGGCGATGGCGGGTCCACCGAGGCCGTGCAGGGCGTTCGCCGGGTCGGGGGCCAGCCGGTACAGGCGGGCGGCGACGGCGGCGAGGAGCAGGACGCAGCAGCCCTGGCCGAGCATGAGCACGCCGAAGACGAAATCGCCGGGGAGCCGCCCGGTGGAGGTCCAGCCGGGGCGCGACCAGCCGGCGTACAGCAGGACGGCGGCGAGCAGGGCGAGGGCGGCGCCGGGCAGCAGGGTGACGGCGGCCCGGTCGAGGGCGTGGTCGGGGCGGACTTCGGTGCGGCCGCGGCGGCAGACGACCCAGGCGACCGCGACGGCCCCGGCGGCGAGCAGGATCTCCACCGCCCAGCCGATCAGGTCGAGCACGGGGGCGGCGGCACTGCGGTCGTAGCGGGCGGTGGGGGCGGCGACGGCGGCCGCGACGGTGAGCAGTCCGGCGGCGGTGTGCGCGGCGCGCAGCCGGGCCACGATGCGCCGCCCGTACCAGAATCCGGGCCGGCCGAGCGCGGGCGCGCCGTCCCCGGCCGGGGCGGGGACGGCCGTGCCCGCGGGCGGCGGCTGGGACTCGTACGCGCTCCAGGTGCGGTTCGACAGGAACCACAGCAGCCCGGTCAGCGCGGCCGGGACCAGCGCGCCGAGCACGAGGCGTCGCCCGGGCTGGCCCCACCAGCCGCCGGGCTCCAGGAAGCCGAGCCAGGAACGGGAGCCGGTGCAGGTCCTGGTGCCCGCGCACTGCCAGGCGAGGAGGTCGAGCGCCACCTCGCAGGCGGCCGCGATCAGCAGCAGGGTGAGGCTGAGCGCGAGGACCCGTACGAGGACCCCGTACGTGCGCACCGCGCGCGGTGCCGGTCCGGTGGCGGGGCCGGCCGGCCGGGCCCAGTGGGCGAGGTTGACCACCATGAAGGGCAGGAGCAGCAGCCACAGGGCACGGGAGCCGTTGCCGGAGGTGAGCCGGGACCAGCAGTAGGCCTCGACGACGGGCCGGCCGGCGTACCACTCGGGGTGGGCCTCGGCCCCGGCGTCCGCGGCGCGGCGGAACACGGCGGCGGTGGAGTCCCCGGTGATGCGGACGGTGCGCGGATCGCCGAGCAGCTCGTCGGGGGGTGCGCCGTGGACTCCGTGCACGCGGAGTTCGAGGGCCAGGGGACGTGGGGGTGTGAGGAGTTCGAGGGCCAGGGGATGCGGGGGCTGGGGGGTGTCCGGCACGGCGGCCTCCGCTCGCGGGGCGGGATCAGCGCGGATCCAGCATCCCGCGCGGCGCGCCGCGTGCCTAGGCCCCCTCCGGGCGATCCTCCGGGCGATGTTCCGGGCGGGGGCCGCAGCGGGGCGGGCCGCGCCCGGGGGATGCGGCGCGGGGCCGTGGGAGAGCCGCGGTGAGAGCCGCCGCTACGGCCGGCGGAAGGGCCGCGGCGGACATCTGACGAGCCGCCAGCTAGGGTACGCGCACCACATGCGCACATGCGTTCCGCCGTACACCCCCAGGAGGGACCGCCATGACTCGCCGACTCCGCCCGGTGGGGCTGGACTTCATCGAGGACGCCCCGATCCGCCTGACCTTCACCGCACGGACGGCGGCGGGACCGCAGGCCGTGTACCGGGCCCTGGCCGAGGACGTGGAGGGATGGCCCCGGTGGTTCGGGGCGGTGACCCTGGCCCGGCCGACGCACGGCGGTGCGGGGCGGGAGGTCCGGCTGGTCGGGGGGACCCGCTTTCAGGAGACGATCATGGCGGCGGAGCCGGAGCACCGCTACGCGTACCGGGTCGACGAGACCAACGCGCCAGGGGTGCGCGCCCTGTTGGAGGAGTGGCGCCTGCACCCCGCCGAACCGGGCCCCGGCACCGGCCCCGGCTCCGGCTCCGGCACGGACCCCGGCCCCGGCACGGGTTCCGGCGGTGGTTCCGGCTCCGGCACCCTCGTCCGCTGGACCTTCGCGGCGGACGGCCCGGCGCCGTTCCGGCTCGCCCTCGCCTGCGCGCGCCCGGGCCTCGGCCACTCGTTCCGCTCGGCCGTCCGGGCCCTGGACTCCCGCCTGTCGCCCCGTCACCCGGCCGGCCAGTAGCCGCCGGTCAGGCCGCGGGTTCGCGCCAGACGCCGGTCGCCAGCAGGGTGTCGAGGGTCTCCGTGTACGGGGCGATGTCCAGGCCCTGCGTGGCCAGCCACTCGTCCGAGTAGTACTTGTCCAGGTAGCGGTCGCCCGGGTCGCACAGCAGCGTCACCACGCTGCCCTTGCGCCCCTCGGCCACCATCTCCGAGATGATCTTCAGTGCGCTCCACACGCCCGTTCCGGTGGAGCCGCCGGCCTTGCGCCCTATGGCCTGTTCCAGCGCCCGGCACGCGGCGACGCTCGCCGCGTCCGGCACCTTCATCATCCGGTCGATGGCGCCCGGCACGAAGCTCGGCTCCATCCGCGGCCGGCCGATGCCCTCGATGCGGGAGCCGCAATCGCTGCTCGCGTGCGGGTCGTTGGTGGTCCAGCCGTCGAAGAAACAGGAGTTCTCCGGGTCCGGGACGCACACGCGGGTGTCGTGCTGCATGTAGTGCACGTAGCGCGCGATGGTCGCGGACGTGCCGCCCGTGCCGGCGGTCGCCACGATCCACGCGGGCTCGGGGTAACGCTCCAGGCGCAGCTGCTGGTACATGGATTCCGCGATGTTGTTGTTCCCGCGCCAGTCCGTGGCCCGCTCCGCGTACGTGAACTGGTCCATGTAGTGGCCGCCGGTCCGCGCGGCGAGTTCGGCCGACTCCTCGTACATCTTCATCGGGTCGTCCACGAAGTGGCATTCACCGCCGTGGAATTCGATGAGCCGGCACTTCTCCGGGCTGGTCGTACGCGGCATGACGGCGATGAACGGGACGCCGATGAGCTTCGCGAAGTACGCCTCGGACACGGCGGTCGAGCCGGACGAGGCCTCGATGACCGGGCGGCCGGGGCGGATCCAGCCGTTGCACAGGGCGTACAGGAAGAGCGAGCGGGCGAGGCGGTGCTTGAGGGAGCCCGTCGGGTGCGTGGACTCGTCCTTGAGGTAGAGGTCGATGCCCCATTCCTCGGGGAGCGGGAAGCGCAGCAGGTGGGTGTCGGCCGAACGGTTGGCGTCGGCCTGGACCTTGCGGACGGCTTCCTTCAGCCAGGCGCGGTAGTCCGCGTCGCTACGGTCGACGTCAATGGTCGTAGCCGTAGTACCGGAGGTACGGGTGGTGCTCATGCGCCTTGCTCCTTCGTGCGGTGTCTCGCCCCCTGCTTTCGCAATGTACCTCTCTCACCTGCACAAACAGTCACTTTGGGTATCCATGCGGATCGCTTTCGATCGCGTTCGGTTGCATACACGGGCACCGTGGGTGACCCTGGTGGAGCATTACCGAGGGTGCAGCACCCGTAACACTCATGTCGGGGAGTCGCAGCCGTGATCAGTCATTCACGCAGGCACTGCGTAGTCGAACTGCAGGCCTTGCCGTCCCGGATCGGACAGATCCGAAGGATCGTTTCAGCGCAATTGCGCCACTGGCAGCTGGATCCGCTCATAGACCGGGCTGCGCTCGGCGTGACGGAGCTGCTCAGCAACGTCCACCGCCACGCGCAGCCGGACAAGACGTGCACCGTCGAGATCGAGCTGCGGCTGGGGCGGCTGACGGTCTCGGTCTACGACAGCGATCCGCGGCTTCCCGTCCTGCGGGAGGCGGCCGCGGACGCGCTGGAGACCTGCGGGCGCGGGCTGGCGCTGGTCGCGGCGGTCAGCGAGGCCTGGGGCGCACGGCACCAGGAGGACACCCCCGGCAAGGTGGTGTGGTTCTCGCTCCGCGCGGCCCCGGCGGCGCAGCGCCCGACCGGCAACGGATCCAGACCCGTACGCGAGCCCGCGCCCGCGGTGGTCGTCGCCGTGGACCCGAGCGCCGTCCCGACGGCGATGCCGGTGGCTGCGTCGGTCGGCGCCCGGCCCGGGTAGGGGTTCCGCCACCGGATCCGGCGACCCCTCGGCCCGCCCCGCGGGTCCGGGGCCCCGGGGGCGCGCAAGCCCCGGACCGCTGCCACGGACGGGCGCGCAGGCCCCGGTCCCGGACCGCGGCGGGCGGCAGGCGTGCGGGCCTCAGACCGCTGCGGCCCCCAGGGCGCCCAGTGGGTCGTCCAGGACGGGCTGCCAGGCCAGTTCCGCCGCGCCCACCAGACTGTTGTGGTCCAGGGTGCACGGCAGGATCGGCACTCCCCCGCTGCGCCCCCACAGGCTGCGGTCGGCGACCACCGCGCGCAGCCGCTCCGGGTCCGCGTGCAGGAGCTCCCGGTGCAGTCCGCCGAGGATGATCCGGTCCGGGTTCAGGATGTTCACCAGCCCCGCGAGGCCCAGCCCGAGGCGGTCGATGAGCTCTTCGGTGGCCGCGCGCACGGCCGGCTCCGTGTACTCCTCGCGCAGCAGGTCACGGGCCTGCTGGAGCAGCGACACCTCCGGCCCCGGGGTGCGGCCCGCCGCGGTCAGGAAGGCCAGCGGGTCGGCCTCCACGTCCAGGCAGCCGCGGCTGCCGCAGTGGCAGGCCCGCCCCTCCGGGTTGACGGTGAGGTGACCGACCTCCAGGGCGAGGCCCGAACTGCCGCTGTGCAGCCGGCCGTCCAGGACGAGCGCGCCGCCCACCCCGCGGTGCCCGGTGGCCACGCACAGCAGGTGCTGGGCGCTGCGGCCCGCGCCGTGCCGGTGCTCGGCGAGCGCGGCGAGGTTGACGTCGTTCCCGGTGAGAGCCGGGCCGTCGATGCCGGCCGCCTTCACGCACTGCGTGAAGATGTCCCGTACGGGCGCTCCGGCAGGCCAGGCCAGGTGCAGCGGGTTGAGCGCCGTGCCGTCCGGCTCCGCGACCGCCGAGGGCACGGCGAGGCCCGCACCGATGCACCGGCGGCCGGTGTCGGCCAGCAGCTCCGCACCCGCCGCGACGACCGCGCCGAGCACCTGCGCCGGGTCCGCGGACACGGTGACCTTGCCGGGGGCGGTGGCCACGATCCGGCCCCCGAGGCCGACGAGCGCGGCGCGGAACCCGTCGGAGTGCACCTGCGCGGCGAGCGCCACGGGGCCGTTCTCGTCGATGGACAGCCGGTGCGAGGGGCGGCCCTGGGTGCCGCCCGCGCCGCCCGGGCGGGAGTCGACGCGGATCAGCCCGAGCGCCTCCAGCTCGGCGGCGACGGCTCCGGCGGTGGCGCGGGTGACGCCGAGCTCGGCCGTCAGGACGGCCCGGGTCGGGGCCCGGCCCGTGTGGACGAGCTCCAGTGCCGGGCCGAGAGCGCCGCGGCCCCGCTCCAGCTTGGTCCTCGCCGCAGCCGACACCGCCGCGGACGCCGCTGCGGACGCCGCCTCGCCCACCCTCTCCGGGGCCCCGTTGCCGTTCATGACAGCGATCCTCGCATGATCGGCGGTATGTCCGGCGCCCCGGTCAGCCGGGGGCCGCCCCCAGCCCGCCGACCCGGAGGGTGATGTTCAGCCGCCCGGTCAGCCCGAGCCAGGGCGGGGCGGTGCCGGGAAGGATCCTCGGCACCCCGTGATAGGCCAGGCGCGCGGGGCCGCCGAAGACGAACAGATCCCCGCTGAGCAGCAGGACGTCCTGGTACGGGCGCCCGCGCGAGGCGGTGTTCCCGAAGCGGAAGACGCACGTATCGCCGAGGCTGAGGGAGACGACCGGAGCCGGGGACCTCTCCTCGGCGTCACGGTGCATGCCCATGCGGGAGTCACCGTCGTAGAAGTTGATCAGCGCGATGTCGTACGCGTATCCGTCCGGGTCCGGTCCGGATTCCGGTGCGGGCCGTCCGTACGCGGCGGTCACCGCCTCGCGCCCGAGCTCCGCGAGCCGGCCGGGCATCGGCTTGACCGGTGCCCCGTCGCCGTCCACGGCGGTGCGGGCGTACCCGTACGGATACCAGTGCAGCCCGAGGCACACCTGGCGGGCGGTCATCGTGCCGCCACCGGGTGTCCGTACGGTGCGCAGGCCCGCGGGCGGGCGCGCCCAGGCTCGGCAGGCGTCGAGCAGCTCCCGCTGGCGCTCGGGCCCGAGCCAGTCGGGGACGTGCACGGCGCCGGGGGCGATCTCGGTCCGCTCGCGCGGGAAGAGTTCCCCGTCCATCACCCCATTGTCACCGGCCGGTGCGACACTGCCCGCATGAAGATCAGCGAGTATGTGGAAACCCTTGCGCGGGAAGGCGAGTCGCTCGCAGGGACGGCCGAACGGACGGGTACGGAAGCCCCCGTGCCGACCTGTCCGGGCTGGCGCGTCGCCGACCTGCTGCGGCACACGGGCGCGGTGCACCGCTGGGCCGCCGGGTACGTCCGGGACGCGGCCGTGGAGCCGGGCCCGTTCCCGCAGGCCCCGGAACTGGCCGGCGCCGAGCTGCTGGCCTGGTACCGGGAGGGGCACGAGGCCCTGGTCCGGACGCTGGCCGAGGCTCCGGCCGATGTGCAGTGCTGGACCTTCCTGCCGACGGCCGCGCCGTCGCCGCTGGCGTTCTGGGCGCGCCGTCAGGCGCACGAGACGGCCGTGCACCGGATGGACGCGGAGTCGGCACTCGGCGAGCCCTACGGGCACGTGGCACCGGAGTTCGCCGAGGACGGGGTGGACGAGCTGCTGACCGGCTTCCACGCGAGGCCGCGCAGCCGGATGCGGACCGAGGAGCCGCGGGTGCTGCGGATCCGCTCCGCCGACACGGGCGCGGTGTGGACCGTGCACCTGTCCGCGGAGCCGCCCCGGACGGTGACGGGCGACACGGGCGAGCCGGCGGACTGCGAAGTGGTGGGCGAGGCGTCGTGGCTGTACGCGGCGCTGTGGAACCGGCTCCCGCTGATGGGCCCCGGGGTGACGGGCGACGAGTCGCTGGCACGGCGTTGGGTGGAGACGGCCGGCGTCGGCTGACCGGGGGCCGCGGTCTTGTGACCGTACGGTACGAGCCGTGACACTGCGTGCAGGGGGGAGACTGCTGACCAACCGCCCCGTTCAGGCCGTACCGCCGCACGACGGCAGTCCGTGTGGCGGTCGGAAGACGGATCGGCTGCCGGATCAGCCGAGGGTGGCGGCGTACTCGGTCTGGCTGCGGTACTTCCAGCTCGGCGACGCGTCCCACGGGTTGGGCATGAGCGTTTCGGTCGCGTAGGCGTAGCCCGCACCGCGGTCGAAGGCCGTGCGGAGCGTGCCGCGCATGGCGGCCGCGTCCGGCACCGCGTGCACGAGGTGCCAGAACGCGGTGCCGGTCGGGTCCAGTTCCGCACCGGCGCGGTAGCCGCCCGAGGCGCCGAAGACGTTCCCGCCGAGCCAGCCGCCGCCGGTGTACGCGGCGTACGTGTCCTCGTAGGTGACGAACACGTCCGCGGTGCGGTGACCCGGCTCCAGGTAGCAGTCGGCGATGGCGGTGCCCGGATTGTCGACCACGAGGCCGGCGGCGGTGGGATCGGCTTCGTTCATGGTGTCCTGCACGTACGCGCGCAGCTGTGCGTAGTGGTCGCGGGTGGTGTCGGCGGGGCCGCAGTCACGGCTGACGACGTCGAAGAAGATGCCGTCCACGTGCAGGCGGCCGTCGCGGGTCTTGAGGTAGTTGTCGACGGAGTCCTTCACGGCGGCGATGTCGCGGTGGCCGTGGTCGGTGTGGACGTAGCCGAGCACCTTGGTCTTCTCGCCGGTGGCGGTGGTCCCGGCGCGCAGCGCGTCGGCGCGGGCCTGCCAGCGGGCGTCGAAGGGGGCGTCGCCGTTGCCGGGGTTGAGGACGACCACGGACGCGGCGGGTGTGGTGGCCACGAGGTCGCCGAGCATGGGGTCACCGGCCCGGGCGTAGGCGGGAACGCCGATCTCCAGCCCCCGCACCCCGGATATCCGGGGTCTGGGGGCCGGGGCGGCCCCCTCGGCCGCGGTGCCGGCCGAGGCGGTCACGGCGGGGGCCGGGGCGGCCAGTAAGGACGTGACCAGGACGGCGTACAGGGCCTTCACGGCGCGGGCCATGGCTGTTCCTCCGGCGAGGGGCGGGGGCAGGGGCACGACCCGACGAACATTAGACGGGCGCCCGTTCGGTGAAAGCCGAACCACTCGCATTCGTGCGAGGAACAGACAAGCGACCTGTCACCTCATCACGTGAGCCGCCGTCACACGACGGGAAGTCCTACCGCGTGGGCCAGTTGGCCGGCCGCGTGCGCGAAGAAGGCGTCCCGGTCCTCGACGACCCGGTTGAACTGGCCGAACAGCTCGAAGGAGATGAGTCCGACCAGGTGCGCCCAGGCGGCGACCAGGGCGGCGGTGACCTCGGGCGGCAGCCCCTCGGCGAAGTCCGCCGTCATCCGGAGCGCTTCGGGACGCAGGGCGGCGGGCAGCGGGGGCAAAGCGAGGCCGCGGCCGGCGTGCGCGGTGCGCAGGATGCCGATGAGGACGTTGGCGACGCGGGAGGCGGGGGCGACGGTGTCCATGGGGGCGCTGTAGCCGGGGACCGGGGAGCCGTAGATGAGGGAGTACTCGTGCGGATGCTCCAGGGCCCATGCGCGGACGGCTGCGCAGACGGCGGTCCAGCGTGCGCGGGGCGCGCCGCCGACGGCGAGGACGTCGGCGTCGGCCCGTTCGGCGGCGGCGCCGACGCTGTCGTAGGCGTCGACGATGAGGGCCGTGAGGAGTTCGTCGCGGCTGGGGAAGTACCGGTAGAGGGCGGAGGAGACCATGCCCAGCTCGCGGGCCACGGCGCGCAGCGAAAGTTTGGCGGCGCCCTCGGCGGCGAGCATGCGGCGCGCCTCGTCCTTGATGGCGGCGGTGACCTCGATACGGGCCCGCTCCCGGGCCCCGCGCACGGTACTCATGGATGGCAGTGTGCCACGGGTCCAGAGCAGTGCCCAAGAACGGGATCGCCGCTCCATTGCGAGAGCACCGCTCTTGTATTGGTGCAGCGATCCGTGCACACTGTTCTCAAGCGAGAGCACCGCTCTCTCAAGACCTTGCGGAGGCAGTCATGAGCGCGTCCAACCCGTACTACGTCCAGGCCGGCCCGCTCGAGACCCGCTTCAACTCCCTGTTCGGGAAGCTGGCCCGGTTCGGCATCAGCCTGGCCGGCACGGCCGAGCTGTCGGTGCGCGGCCGCACCTCGGGCCAGATGCAGCGGATCCCCGTCAACCCGCACACGTACGAGGGCGAGCAGTACCTGGTGTCGGCGCGCGGCCACTCCCAGTGGGTCCGCAACATGCGCGTGGCCGGCGGCGGCGAGCTGCGCGTGGGCCGCAAGGTGCGCGCCTTCACGGTCAGCGAGCTCACCGACCCGGTGGAGAAGGCCGCCGTGCTGCGCGCCTACCTG
Organism: Actinobacteria bacterium OV450; assembly: GCA_001298555.1. Lineage (GTDB taxonomy): Bacteria > Actinomycetota > Actinomycetes > Streptomycetales > Streptomycetaceae > Streptomyces. Next base: position 211 of record LJCW01000057.1, on the reverse strand, counting down.
GAGAAGTGGGGCTGGGAGGTCAACCGGTTCTTCCAGGGCATCACGGCACAGTCCTCCGACGCCGAGCTCCAGGCGGCTGCCGCTGACCACCCGGTCTTCCGCATCGCGGTCTCCCGCTGACGGGGTCCCGGCCGCCCCGGGCCCGCCCCGGCCCGCTCGGGCTCGCCCCCACCCGCTCCGACCCGCGCCGCCCCAGCCCGACGCCCGCCCC
>LJCW01000056.1 GCA_001298555.1 Actinobacteria bacterium OV450 | reverse complement strand
GGGTGCGGGCGGGGCGGGCGGTGCGGGCGCGGGCGTGGGTGCGGGGCTCGGGGAGGTGCGGGTCAGCAGCAGTACCCCGCGCGTCGCCGCGAGCGCGCCGCCCACCGCGAGCAGGAGCCCCACCGCGCCTCCCTGGATGCGCTCCCCCAGCAGGACCATGCCGATGGCGGCCGCCGCGAGCGGGTTGGCCAGGTTGACCACGGCCAGCGGGGCCCCGAGCCCGCCCCGGTAGGCCCGCTGCGACAGCAGCATGCCGCCGACCGCGAACACCACGACGAGCAGGGCGACGGCGACGACCCGCACGCTGAGCAGGGCCCCGCCGCGACCGCCCGCGACGGCCACGGTCTGGGTCAGGGCGGAGGCCACGGCGGAGGCCAGCCCGGACGCCGTCGCGTGCCGCAGCCCCGAGCGCACGTCCCGGCGTACGGTCAGCAGCACGATCGCGGCGGCGGTGGCCCCGGACACGGCGAGCGCCTCGGCCAGGGTCAGGGTGTCGTCCGGGGCCGGACCGGATGCCGGGAGCAGCAGCAGGCCGAGCCCTGCGACGGTGGCGAGGGTGCCCCGCCATTCGGTGGCCGCGACCCGGCGGCCGGCTCCGCGGGCCCCGAGCGGGACGGCGGCGACGAGGGTCAGGGCGCCGAGGGGCTGGACGAGGGTGAGCGGCCCGTAGCGCAGGGCGGCCGCGTGCAGCAGGGCGGCGCCGGCGTTCAGCCCGGCCGACCACCACCAGGCGCCGTTCCCGAGCAGGGCGCCGGCGCTGCGGGCGACGGCGGCGCGGGCCAGCCGCTCCTGGGCGACGGCGGCGGCCGCGTAGGCGACGGCGGAGGCGAGGCAGAGCGCGACGGCGAGGGCGGTGGCGTTCATCGGACGGCCCCCACCGGCTCGGCCGCTTCCACGTGCCGGGGGCGCGGCAGGTGCCGTACGACGGGCAGCGATCCCGTACGCGTCCGCGGGCGCGGGACGAGCAGCAGCGCCCCGCCGAGCAGCACGGTGGCGACGATCGCGTCGAGCCAGTAGTGGTTGGCGGTGCCGACGATCACGAGCAGGGTCCCCAGCGGGTGCAGCAGCCAGAGCACGCGCAGGCGGGAGCGGGTGGCGGCGATCATGCCGAGTGCCAGCATCAGCGCCCACCCGAAGTGCAGCGAGGGCATGGCGGCGAACTGGTTGGCCATGGTGTCGGTGGCGGGCGCGGCCCGGTAGACGGAGGGCCCGTAGACCTGCGCGGTGTCCACGAGGTGCGCGGCGGCCAGCATCCGGGGCGGTGCGAGCGGGAACGCCAGGTGGAGCACGAGGGCGGCGCCGGTCAGGACGGCGAGGGTGCGCCGGGCCCACAGGTAGTGGCCGGGCCGGCGCAGGTACAGCCAGATCAGGAAGAGGGCGGTCGCCGGGAAGTGCACGGCCGCGTAGTAGGTGTTCGCGGTGTGCACGAGCGCGTCACCGGCGCCGCCGCTGCCGGCCCCGTGCAGGAGCATGCGCTGGACCGCGCCTTCGCCGGGCAGGTGCAGGCCGCGCTCGGCGTCCCAGATCCGGCCGGCGTTGCGGAACGCCTCGTCGGTGCGGTCCGTGGAGAGCATCCGGCCGGTCTTGTAGACGGCGAACAGGCCCGCGACGAGCAGCAGCTCGCGTATGAGACGGCGCCGCTGCCCGGTTCCCGGGCCGGTGGCCGGCCCGTCGGGTGTGGTGTGGGAGCTCATTTCCCCCGCTCTCTCTTCCTGCTGTGCTCGTGCGGCGGCCGGCGGGACCGGTCGGGCGTACATCGACACGCCAGTGTATCGATACATTCGCGTATCGATACGGGGGTGTACCGATACGCTTGCGTTCCCGTACACTTTTTCCACGGAACCATCCGCCGCGGAGCCCCCGAGGAGAGCCGCCCACCATGACGTCGACGCCGCCGGCCGCGCGCCGCTCCAAGATCACCCCGGAGCGGGTGCAGGAGTTCTACGACGCCGTCCTGGAGATGCTGCGCGAGAGCGGGTACGAGGCGCTGACCATGGAGGGCGTCGCCGCCCGGGCCTGCTGCGGGAAGTCGACCCTCTACCGGCAGTGGAAGACCAAGCCCCAGCTCGTCGCGGCCGCCCTGCGGGCGAACCGGCAGGGCACGCTGGTCGCGGTGGACACCGGAACGCTCGCCGGCGACCTGCGCGAGGCCGCCCGGATCGCGGCCGGCAACTCGGGCCGCGACACCCGGCTCACCCAGGCCCTCGGGCACGCCGTGCTCAGTGACGAGGAACTCCAGGCCGCGCTGCGCGAGGCGCTCGTCGAGCCGGAGCTGGCCGCCTTCGACGCGATGGTGGCGCGGGCCGTGGCGCGCGGCGAGATCGCCGCGGACCACCCGGCCGTGGAGTTCCTGCCGGCCCAGTTGATGGGCGTGCTGCGCATCCGGCCGGTGCTGGAGGGGCGGTACGCCGACGCCGACTACCTGGTCCGGTTCGTCGACGCGGCCCTGCTGCCCGCCCTGGGCCTGGCAGCGGTCCCGGCCCCCGGGCCGACGCCCGTCCCGGCACCCGGCCCGGAGCCGGACCGGGCCCCCTGAACCGGTGGGCCGCCGTCACCGATGACCGGACGGCGACCCGCCCGCGCTGCCTCGTGGGGACGGCGGCAGCGCGCCACCCGGACGGGGCGGTGGTCACTCACTCGAGGGAGTGACCACCGCCCGGTCTGTGCGGCCGGAGGACCGCCCGACGCCGCCGTCAGCCGCGCGGGGCGCCCATGGCCCGGGTGAACTCGTCCGGGTCGGCGTCGAAGCCCCGTACGGAGGCGTCCAGCGACCACACCCCCGCCGCGTCGCGGGTGAACTCCGCCACGACGGCCGCCGTGGCGGCCGGGACGTCCGCGAAATCACTCACCGCGAGATCGGTGTAGCCCTCGCGGATCCGGACCCCCGTACCGCCTATGGCCGCGAAGGTCTTCGTACGGGCGCCGCGCTGTCCGGTCTCCTGGATCACCACGCCCACCACGACGCGCCCCAACGCGGAGGCCATCCGGTTCAGTTCGACCGTCATCACCTCGTCGAAACCGAAGCCCTGGCCGGTGTGGCTGTCGCGGTTCAAGGTGATGGTGCCGTCGGGCGACCGGCTGCCGAAGTGCACGAGGTGAACGGGCTCCCCGTACGGCTCGGCGGCGCCGTAGACCGCCGCGACGATGTCCAGGTCGTGGGCGGGCGTGCCCGTGGGGCTCGGATCCCACCGCAGTGCGATCTCCACCTTGGCCAGGCTCTTGCGTACTCCGCTCGTCGAAGTGCTCACCGAACTCCCCCTCCGCTTTCCGGGTGTTGCCCGGCCATGCTGTCATGCGGCGGGCCCGCCGGTCCGGACGAGCGCACATTCCCGGCCAGTTGGGCCGTTTCCCTCAGGAGCCGGGCAGCACGCGCACGGTCTCCACCCAGGCCGGCGGCTGCGGCGCGTCGGCCCCGATCAGCGCGGCGATCAGCCGGCAGGACGGGGTCTCGTCCGGCCACGGCGTGTACCCGTCGGTCAGGACGACGACGATGTTCGGCCGCTCCGGCGCCCCGAGCGCGGCGCGGATGCCGACGCGCATGTCCGTGCCGCCGCCCCCGGCCAGGGTCACCTGCTCGACGCTCGTCACCCGCGCCACCGTGTGCACGTCCGCGTCGCAGGCCAGGACGGCGACCCGGTTGCCCCGGACCCCCACCTCCCGCAGGACGCCGGTGACCTCGCCGAGCGCGGCGGCGAGCTCCTCCTCGCCCATCGACCCCGAGGTGTCGACGACGATCGCGACCCGGGGCAGCGGCCGGCGCAGGCTCGGCAGCACCACCCGGCCGCCGAGCGCGGGGGTGCGCCGCGAGGGGCGCCGGTACGTGTAGTCCACCGCGCCTCCCGCCCAGGCGGCGGCTTCGCGGACCGCCCCGGACAGCGCGCGGCGCCAGTCGACGGTCGGCTCCAGCAGCTCCTGGGCCCAGCGCTGCCAGCCGGCCGGGAGCCGGCCGCGGGTGCGCTGGTGGGCGCGCATGGCCTGGGCGGTCTGCCGGCGCAGCGCCTCCGCCTCGACGGGGCCGATCCGGGCGGGACCGGCGGACCCGCCGAGCTCCCAGGGCGCCGCCGTGCCGTGGGCTCCGGAGCCGCAGTCGGGTGCGTGCGGGGTGGCCGGGATCGAGGGCAGGTACGCCTCGAACATCCCGCCGGCGGCCAGGCCGAACAGCCTGGGCTCCATCCGGCCCTCGGGCAGCGCCAGCCCGTCGGCGAGGAGGTCGTCGTTGATCTCGCAGTCCTGGGCGATGTTGACGCGGACCGGGTCGCGCTGCTCGGAGGCCGGGAGCCGGCCGGCGCGGGCGTGGTGGTCGCGCAGCAGGTGCGCCACCTCGTGGATCCACACCCCGGCGAGTTCCGCCACCGGCGTCGCGTCGACGAAGGCGGGCGAGACGTAGCAGCGCCAGTGCCGGTCGACGCCCATCGTCGGGACCCCGTCCGAGGGGACCACGGTGAGCGCGTAGAGGGCGGAGGCGAGGTACGGCCGGGCTTCGGCCGCCCTGTAGCGGGCGGCCAGCAGCTTGGCCCGGTCCAGGCGGACGTGGGCGGGCGCCCCGCCCGCCGTCCGGTCGTCCGCCGCCGCGCCGTCCATGGGCACCGTCACCGGCCGGTCAGCCGCCGCCCGGCAGGGCGCCGGAGAGCTGGAGGAGTTCGACGAACGCGTCGATCCCGGCGGGCACGGGCCAGTCCAGGTCGCGCATGGCGGCCAGGTCGGCCGCCGCACGCGCGGCCACGTCGGGCACGCCCGCCTCCACGGCCTTGGCGAGGACCGCCCAGCCGGCCTCCCAGCGGGGGCGGGTGAGCTCGCCCTGGACGGCCGCGACCACGGCGATCAGGAAGGCCAGCTGCCGGTCGCCGCGTTCGGGCAGGGCGAAGGCGTCCGGGTCGGCGAGCACCCGGTCCGGATCGGGCAGGTCGAGGTGTTCCACGTACGAGAGCAGCTCGATCCCCGCGGCGTCGCCGACGGCGCCGGTGAGCGCGGCGGCCAGGGCCTCCCGGCCGGCGCCGGACGCGTACCCGGTGGCCAGCAGGCGCAGCGCCATCTCCCAGGTGCGCGGGGAGGGCCAGGCGCGGCCGCGGCCCTCGGCCTCGTTCGGCATGTGGTGGACCAGGCCCGGCCGGGCGGTGAGGAAGCCGGAGATCACACCGCGGGCACGGGCCACGGCCCCGGAGACACGGGCGGGGTCGACGGCCGGGAAGGCCACCTCGGGCCAGGTGCCGGCCAGGCCGCGGGCCACCGTGCGCGGGCTGTGGGTCCAGTCGAGGTGGACGAACCGGTTGGCCAGCGGCGGGCTGAGGTGCCAGCCGTCGGCCGCGCTGGACGGCGGGTTGGCGGCGGCGACGATCCGCACCGACTCGGGCAGCACGAGGCTGCCGATCCGGCGCTCCAGGACCACGCGCAGCAGGGCGGCCTGCACGGCGGGCGGGGCGGAGGACAGTTCGTCGAAGAACAGCAGTCCGTGGCCGGTGCGGGCGAGGCGCACCGCCCAGTCCGGCGGGGCCATGGGCACGCCGGTGGTGGCGGGGTCGTCACCGACGATGGGCAGACCGGCGAAGTCGGAGGGCTCGTGGACGCTGGCGATGACCGTTTCCAGCCCGACGCCGAGGGCGGTGGCGAGCTGCTGCATGCCGGCGGACTTGCCGATGCCCGGCTCACCCCACAGCAGGACGGGCTGATTGGCCGTCACCGCGAGGGCCAGCGCCTCGAGCTGGGGGTTGGTCGCGGGCTCCGTGCGGGTGGCGCGGAGCCGGGCGCCCAGGGCGTCGGCGGCCGCCAGGGCCCCCGACGGCTGCGTCCGCTCGCTCATGCACCGTCCTCCTCGTCGTAGGACTCGTCGAACCGGGGCTCTTCCATGCCGAACCACGGGGAGCCGACGTCTTGGGCCTCGTCGTCGCCCTCGTCGGACTCGCGCTCCTCCATGTACTCGTCGAACCACTCGGAGCCGACGTCCGGGAACTCCTCCTCCACCCGGCGGCGCAGGAAGCGCAGATCGGTGCGCTTGTAGCGGCGGATCACCTGGCCCAGCGACAGGTCCGCCTCGTCGAGGACGTCGATCCGGCTGCCGGCCGCGAGGAACGCCCGGACCAGGTCGGCGGACCCCCCGAACTGGACCGCGGTCTGCAGCGGCGTGAGGCCCGACTTGCTCCGTGCCTCCAGGTCGAGGCCCGCCGCCAGCAGCCGCGGGAGCAGGGCTTGGTGGTCGAGGAGGTGGAGCTGGTGCAGCAGCGTGTACCCGCGGGCGTCCCTGACCCGGGGGTCCGTGCCCGCGTCGAGGAGGGCCACGACGCCGGGGGTGTCCCCGTGCTGGGCCCGCAGGAACAGCTCCCGCCGCTGGGCCCGCAGGGCGCGAGGCAGCCGGCCCTCACCCGTGGTCCAGATCTGCTGCACGGCGAAGCAGCCCTGGATCGCCCCGCCGAACGCCCTCATGGCGCGCTCGCGCTGCTGCTCCTCGGCACTGTGCGGGAGCAGGTCGAGCACCCCGCCCCGGGAGTGGACCTCGTGCCACTCCCCGCGGCAGCGCACCCGTACGGGCCCGGCTTGGGCGGGTCCGGGCGGACCGGCGGCGGGGCCGCTCTGCGGGAACAGCGCCGCGGCGACGAGGGGGTGGAGCTCACCCGGGGTGATCCGCCCGGTGCGGACCAGTTCGAGGTCCGGGAGCCGCTTCCAGGCGAACAGCGACAGCCGCGGCACGTCCTTCAGCTCGTCCCAGCCGGCCACCCGGGCGCGCACCCGGTCGCCGGGACCGGAGCCGGCGGTCTCCACCAGCAGGTTGCCGCGCCAGTGCACCGGCAGCCGGAACCGTTCTCCCGCACCGGTCGCGGCGAGACGGTGCACTTCCGCCCCGAGCCGGGTCAGGTCGAGCGCGGACGAGCCCATGACGGTTTCGGGGTCGGCCACGCGGCCGTACCGCGGGACCTCCTCGGGCGTGGTCAGGTCCCGCTCCACGCCGGCGGCACCGTACGCCTCGGCGTACTCTCCGCGGGCGTGCAGCAGGGCGACCCACTCGGCGTGCCCGGCCGGATCCGCCGCGCCGGGATCGGCGGTGGGCAGCTCGCCGGGCGGCAGGGGGGTGCCGTCCGGGCGGAAGAAGGGGAGCCGGTCCGCGCCGCCGGTGTGGCGGTCGCGCAGTGCGGCGGTGTGCCGGGCGTCCCAGAGCGGGCGCACCGCGGTCCAGTCCTCGGTGCGCGGCTGGTTGACGGCCCCGGAGTGGATGCGGCCGAGTTCGGCCGGGTGGACCGGAGCGCAGTGCAGCTGCAGCCGCTGCGGGCCGTCGATCATCGGGCCGGTGGCCACGGACAGCACGGGAGCGTCGGCACCGGCCCCGTAGCGGGCGAGCAGGACGCGCACGTCGGGCTCGATGGTCGTACGGCCGCCCAGCACCCGGGGCAGGTGCCAGCGCACCAGGTCGGGGGCGAGATGGCGCAGGTCCTCCTCCACCGCCTCAGCCACCGGGGCCCCGTGTCGGGCGGCGAGTCCCGGCAGGTCGAAGCGGACGTCCACGGCGGCGGCCGCGCAGGCCGACCGCCAGTCGCCGGCCAGCCGGTGGCCGGTGGCGCGCTCGATCATCCAGCCGGGCACGGCGAGACGGCGGATCCGCCGCCAGGCCGGCCCGTCCTCTGCCAGGAATCCGCCGGGCAGTTCGGCGTGGGCGCTCACCGGTACACGCTCGTGATCGCGCCGAGGTCGGGGTGGGCGGGCCGGGCGGGCCGCAGCCGGGTGGTGAAGGACCGCTTCACCTTGCGGGGCAGGCCGGGGCCGAGGCCGACGTACTCCAGCGGGGAGTCCTGCGGCACGGCGGCCAGCAGGCACTTCGCACCGCGCCCGGTGAGCCCGGTGTGGCGCAGTTCGAGGCGGCGCAGCGGGCTGCCGGGGAGGGCGGCGGCCAGGGCGTACGCGCCCTCGTCGCCGGTTTCGTTGCCGGTGGAGCCGAGGCTGCGCTCGGACATCGCGCGTCCGAGGTCGAGGGCTTCGATGCCGCCGAGGGCGTCGGCGAGGGACCGGGCGCCGGCCGGGCCGATGCCGTTGCCGCCGAGGCCGAGGCGGACCGGGCGCGCGGGGTCGGCGGCCGCGGCGGCGGCCAGGATCGCGGTGCCCTCGTCGCCGAGGTGGTTGGCGGGCAGGTACAGCTCGCGCACCCCGGCCTCACGGATGAGGGCGGCGAGCAGCGGCGCCGCCTCGGCGGTGAGGCCGTTGCCGCCGAGGAAGAGCCGTTCGAGGGGGGTCTCGCGGGTGAGCAGGGCGTCGAGGAGCAGGCGTACCCCTTCGACGCCGATGCCGGTGTTGACCAGGTCGAGGGTGCGCAGGGTCCGGTTGCGGCGCAGCAGGCCGGCGAGGATGCGGGCGCCGTCTTCGCGGACGGGGTTGCGCTTGAGCCACAGGGCCTTGACACCGGTGTCCTCGGCGAGGGCGGCGGCGAGTGCGGCCACGCCCTCGGGCCCGATCCGGTTGCAGCCCAGGTAGAGGGTGTGCAGGCCGTGTCCGGCGGTGAGGGAGTCCGCGAGCGTACGGGCGCCGTCGTCGCCGATGGAGTTGGTGCCGAGGAGCAGGTGCCGGGCGTGGGCGGAGCCGGCGGCAACGGCCGCGACCCGGGCGGCGCCGGCGGGTCCGAGGCCCTGCTTGCACAGGTCCACGCGGCCGTCGGCGCGCAGGGTGCCGATCGGGAAGGTCTCGTCGGCTTCGACGTCCTGGCCGGAGGCGAGCCGCGCGAGCAGCGGGTCGAGCCCCGCCGGATCGGCGAGCGGCAGGTCGGGGTGCTCGATCGCGGGGCACCGTACGGGTGTCGGCTGTGTCATCACCACTCCACCGGTCCTTCGCCGGTGCCCGGCGTCCACAACGACATGAAGAAAACGATCAGGAAGAAGACGCAAGACCGGTCGGATTCGAACCGACGTCCTCCAGCTCGATGCGTGGGCGCGACGACCTCTGCGCTACGGCCTTGCTGCGGGAGATCATATACACCCGCCGGCCGAAACTCGATCATCAGTTTGAATCTTCGCCCGGGCCGACCTCCGGCCCGTCACGCTGCGTGATGATCTCCAGGCGTGGAGCGAACCCCCTTTATCCCTTTCGCAGCACAATCCACCGCAGAAACTCCGGCCACGCCGGATCGTTACCTCAAGTTTTGCTCAATTCCAGTGACACCGCGGCCACGGCCTTCCTAGCTTCCTCGTACACGCGTCCCTCACGCGTCCCTCACGCGTCCTGACGCGTCGTACACACCCGCGGTTCCTGCCGGCGATCCCGCAGCGCGTCGCGTCCCCAAGGAAAGAGTGCAGCAAATGAAGGTTCCCAAGGCCGGTGCTTTGGTCGCAGTGATCGGCCTCGCCCTGACCGCCTCCGGGTGCGGCGAGAGCGACAGCGGCCCCAAGGGGAACCTCTCCATCGGCATCAAGTTCGACCAGCCCGGTGTCGGGCTGCGCGATCAGAGCGGCACCTTCTCCGGCTTCGACGTGGACGTCTCGACGTACATCGCCAAGGAGCTCGGCTACAAGCCGGAGCAGATCGAGTTCAAGAAGGTCGACAGCTCCGACCGCGAGCTGCTGCTCCAGTACAACGAGGTCAAGTTCGTCGCGGCCAGCTACTCGATCAACGACAAGCGCAAGGAGAAGGTCGACTTCGCCGGGCCCTACTTCCTCGCGCACCAGGACCTGCTGGTCCGTGCCGACGAGACCGCGATCACCAAGGCCGAGGACCTCAACAACAAGAAGCTCTGCTCGGTGACCGGCTCCACCTCGGCGCAGAACGTCAAGGACAAGCTGGCCCCCAAGGCCAGCCTCCTGGAGCTCGACGGCTACTCGGAGTGCGTCATCGCCCTTCAGGACGGCCTCGTCGACGCCCTCACCACGGACAACTCCATCCTGGCCGGCTACGCGGCCCAGAAGGGCAACGCGGGCAAGTTCAAGCTGGTCGGGCTGAGCCTGAGCAACGAGAACTACGGCATCGGCGTCAAGAAGGGCGACAAGGAGCTCCAGGGCAAGATCAACGCCGCCCTGAAGAAGATGGTCCAGGACGGCTCCTGGGAGGCCGCGGTGAAGAAGAACTTCGGCCCGGCCAACTACAGGAACGAGCCCGCCCCGCAGATCACCACGGGCAGCTGACGACCGGCGCCGTGGGGGCGGTCCGGGGCGGCCCCCCCCCCCGGACCGCCCCCACGGACCGCCTCCACGGACCGCCCCCCACCGACCGCCCCCCACGGACAGCCGCCGCGTCCGTCAGGTCAGCGGCGCCTTGGCGCGGAGCACCTTGAGGAACTCCCGCATCCAGGCCGAGTGGTCGGGCCAGGCCCGGGCGGAGACCAGGGTTCCGTCGACCACGGCCTCCGAGTCCTCGTAGGCGGCGCCGGCGGCCTTCATGTCGAGTTCCAGCGCCGGGTACGCGGTCACCCGGCGGCCGTCCAGCCCGCCGCTCGCGGCCGTGATCAGCGGGCCGTGGCAGATCTGTGCGACCGGCTTGTCGGAGCCGGTGAACGCGGCCAGGATCCGCCGGACTTCGGGGTCGTTGCGCAGGTACTCCGGCGCCCGGCCGCCCGGGACGACCACGGCCGCGTACTCCTGCGGGTCCACGTCGGCGAACGCCACGTCGGCGGGCCAGGTGTAGCCGGGCTTCTCGGTGTAGGTGTCGAAGCCCTCCTCGAAGTCGTGCACCACGAACCGCAGTTTCCTGACCGCCGGCGCCGCGATGTGCACCTCGTACCCCTCCTCGCGCAGGCGCTGGTACGGATAGAGGACCTCCAGCGATTCCGCCGCGTCGCCGGTCACGATGAGGATCTTCACTGCCATGAGCTGCTCCCGGTGGGGGTGTCCACGGTGTGCACCGTCCGCTCGGCCCCGGGCGGGGCCCCCGCCACCGTGCCCGCAGCCGGGCGCCCTGCCAAGAGGCCTCACCCGTTCGGCCCAGTGATCGAAACGACGGAATCCGGCCGTCCGACACATGGATTTTACCTGTAGGGCACATGACAATGTGAGCCTCTGCTCTGCCACCTGACGCCCCGCCAACTGCCATGGCGGGGGCGGTGCCTGCGAAGAGGTATCCCCCACATCATGAGAATCTCCCCAAGCGCCCCCTGGGCCGCCGGCCTCGCCGTCGCGACCCTGGCCCTGATTCCGGCCACCGCGTCGGCCGGCTCGCAGCGGACGGCGGCTCCCCACGCCGACGCGGCGGCCACCACCACCGCCACCTCCGTGGACGCGTACTACGCGGCCGCCGAGGGCAAGACCGGGGCCGCACTCAAGACCGCGCTCCACGACATCATCAAGAACCAGTCCAAGGTGACCTACGACGGCGTGTGGAACGCACTGAAGGTCACCGACCAGGACCCGGCCAACCCCAACAACGTCATCCTCGTCTACTCGGGCCGCTCGCAGTCCAAGTCCAGCAACGGCGGCGGCGCCAACGACTGGAACCGCGAGCACGTCTGGGCCAAGAGCCACGGCGACTTCGGCACCGCCACCGGCCCCGGCACCGACCTGCACCACCTGCGCCCCGAGGACGTCACGGTCAACAACACCCGTGGCAACAAGGACTTCGACATGGGCGGCAGCCCGGTCGCCGAGGCGCCCGGCAGCTTCACCGACTCCAACTCCTTCGAGCCGCGCGACGCGGTCAAGGGCGACGTGGCGCGCATGCTGCTCTACATGGCGGTGCGCTACGACGGCGGCGACGGCTTCGCGGACCTGGAAGTCAACGACAAGGTCGACAACGGCACCGCTCCCGCCATCGGCCGGATCAGCGTGCTCAAGCAGTGGAGCCGGCAGGACCCGCCGGACGCCTTCGAGCAGCGCCGCAACCAGGTCATATTCGATACGTTCCAGCACAACCGGAACCCCTTCATCGACCACCCCGAGTGGGTCGACTCCATCTGGTGATGCCGGCCCGGAGGCCGTCACCCCGCCGGGGACGGCCTCCGAGGGTTGGACCGCGCCAGGCCGGGTATTCCCGGGCCAGAGGCTGCGGCGCGCGCCGTCCGGCGACGCCGTCCGAAGGAGGTCGTCATGGACGGAGCCGGGCTGTCCGACCACGAGCGGCGCGCCTTCTCCGCGATCGCGGCGGATCTCAGGCGCGACCCCTCCTTCGAGCGGAACCTGCGCTCCGCGCAGGCCCGCGCCCGCCACCGGGCCGTGGCCGCCTGTCTTCTCGGTGTGGTGACGCTGATCCTGCTGGTGGCGGCCGCGGTCACCGTCTCGCTTCCCCTCATCTGGGGTTTCGCCGCGGCCTGGACCCTGACCGTGGTCCTGGCCCTGCCGCCGGCGGGCCGGTGGGTCGGCCGCCGTCTGCAGCGCCGCGTCCCCGCCGACGCCGAAGCCGACCGGCCGTAGGCCCTGTCACTGCTCGCCGAGCACCATCCACTTGGCCGGATGGGCCATGGGCGCGAACCCCGCCTTCGCGTAGACCCCGTGGGCGTCGGCGGTGGCGAGGAGGACCCGGCGCAGGCCGTACGGGGCCAGGTGGTCACGGACCGCGGCGGCCAGGCTCGTACCCAGACCCTTGCCGCGGGCCGCGGGATCCACGTAGACGTCGCACAGCCAGGCGAAGGTGGAACGGTCGGTGACCACTCGGGCGTAGGCGATCTGAGCGCCCGAAGCGGAGTCGTAGACGCCGAAGTTCACGGAGTCCGCGATGGCCCGGTCCTGCTTCTCCCTGCTGCGGCCGAGGGCCCAGTACGCGTCCTGCGACAGCCAGCGGTGGATCAGCTCGGCGTCGAGCCGGGCGGGGTCGGTGGACAGCTCGTAGCCGTCCGGCAGTTCACTGGTGGTCTCACGGTTCATCCCGGCATCCAAGCAAGGCGGACGGCGTCCGGCCAGCGAATATGCCGCTCACGGAGCGGGCCGCTCACGCCGGGGGCTGGAGCCGGTCGGCGAGGGTCTTGAACTCGGCCCAGGCGGGCTGCGGCGGGCGGGAGTCCCAGACCTTCTGGGCCAGCGCCGCCAGCGGCAGCCGGATCCCCTCGGCGATCTGCGCCGGGGTCTGGGCACCGGCCAGGTCGCACCACACGGCGAGCCGCGCGCCGAGTACCTGCGCCGCGTAGCGCGCGGGCACCGGGGTCGTGCCGCGCAGGACGAGCGGGGTCCACTGCTCGTAGATCCGCTTGCCGGTCGGGTAGGTGAACTGGTTCGGCTGGCCGAGCACGTAGTAGAGGAACTCGTCGTTCAGGTTGACGACCTTGCGGCCCTCCCGCAGGTACTCCAGCGGCGGCCGGGCCCCGTTCTCCTTGCCCGTCCAGTACTCGACCTGGATGTCCTTGGCCGCCTGGACCACGCCTCCGGTGAAGAAACCGTCGTTCCAGGCCTTGGGCACCCGGCCCGCCGGGCGCACGACGTCCGCGCGGTCGTCCAGCCAGCCCGTCGCCAGGTCCTGGATGCGCGCCGAGGGCCCGTACCGCTGCCGGGCCGCCTGCGCGAGCTGCGGGAACGAGGCCTGCGGGTCGCGGTAGACGAGCGCCTGGTACTCGTCGGCGCCCAGGTGCCAGAGCGTGCCGGGGAACAGCGGCAGGTACTCGCGGAGCAGTTCGTCGATCAGCCTGGCCGCGGCCGGGTCGGCTATGTCCACGGCGCCCTTCACGGCCCGGCCCTGTACGTCGCGCAGTTGGAGGTCCGGGTGGGCGCGCAGCACGGCGCCGAGGTGGCCGGGCGAGTCGAGCTCGGGGACGACCGTGATGTGCAGGCGGGCGGCGAGGGCGGTGATCCGCCGGACGTCCGCCTTGCTGAGGTGGGGCGTGGAGACGATCTCGGGGTGGGTGTCGGACTGGATCCGGAAGGCCTGGTCATCGGAGAAGTGCAGGCCGAGCTGGTTGAGCTTGAGGTCGGCCATCTGCCGCAGCCGGTCCTCGATCCAGCCCACGCTGAAGTTCTTGCGGGCGATGTCGAGGTTCAGACCGCGCTGGGGTTTGGCCGGGGCGTCGCGGACGGTGCCCTCGGGGGCCGGGCCGCCGGACTTCACCTCCTGTTTGAGGGTGCGGGTGCCGTAGAAGACACCGGCCTGGTCGGGGCCGGTGACCCGGACGCGGCCGTCCCGGACGGTGAGGGTGTACGACTCGGGCGGTCCGGAGTTCTTGGCGCCGAGGGCCAGCTCCACATCGCCGGGGCGCGGGTCGGCGGTCTCGGCGAAGCCCATGCGCAGTTCGCCGGCGAGCAGTCTCCCCTCGTCGGCGAGCGCGGCCGCGTCCTTCGGCGGTACGACGATCCGTGCGCCGGCGGCGGGCTTCCAGCCGGGGCCGCGGGCCGGGACGTGCTCCCGTACGGCCGGAATGGTGCGCGGGGCGGTGGACAGCGCGTAGGAGGGGGTCGGCGAGGGCTCGGCGGCCGAGGAGGCGGCCGCGGACGCGGCGGCGGAGCCCGTCGTACCGCTGGCGTCGGGGCTGCGGGCCTCGTCGGAGGCAGCCGTGCAGCCGGGGACGGCGAGGGAGACCAGCGCGGCGACGGCTGCCGTCGCGGCGACGTGGCCTCTCGTGGGCCGGCCGGACCGGCCCCTTCTCGGCTTTCGCATCATGCACCCCTGTCCCCCGTACCAACGTGGCACGGGGGACCGGGGCGCGCGACCCGGAGGCCGGGCGGGAGCGTCAGAGGAGCGCGTCGAGTGCGGTGGCGGCGAAGGCGTGGTCCTCGTCGGGGGCGCCGCCGCCCACGCCGATGGCGCCGATGAGCCGGCCGTCGCGGTGGACGGGCAGCCCGCCCGCGATGAACAGCAAGGGCCGGTCCAGGGCGGTGGGCAGGGTGTGGAAGGGGCCGCCCGGCCGGACGGCGTCGACGAGGTCGGCGGTCGGCGCGTCCAGCTGGAGGGCGGTGAAGGCCTTGCGGGTGCTGGTCTCACCGGAGATCAGCACCGCCCGGTCGTCGCGGCGGAAGGCGAGCGGGTGCCCTCCGGCGTCGAGGACGGTGATGCTGACCGTGACCCCCGCCCGCTCGGCGGCGGCCCGGGCGGCGGAGACGAGGAGTTCGGCGTCCTGCGTGGTCAGCGGGGCGACGGCGGTTCGGGCGGGGGTGGTGGCGGTGGACATGCGGGGTTCTCCTCAGGGGGTGGCGGTACGGGTGGTGCGGTGCGTGGCGCACGGGTGTACGCGTACGAGTGGTGCGCGGCGTGGGAGGGGGGGGGGGGTACGAGGGGGGCGTGGATCAGTGGTGGACGGACACGGGGGCCCCGGCCGGGGCTGTGCCCGCGACGACCCGACCGCCACCGGCCGGGCGGGTGGCCGTACGGCGTTCCAGCGCGCCGGAGACGAGGGCGAGGACCAGGGCGGAGGCGGCGAGGGCGGCGCCGACCCAGTTCGGGGCGGTCCAGCCGAGTCCGGCGGCGATGACGAGCCCGCCCAGCCAGGCGGCGAGCGCGTTGCCCAGGTTGAAGGCGCCGATGTTGACGGCGGAGGCCAGGGTGGGGGCGCCGGCGGCCTGGTCGAGGACCCGCTTCTGCAACGGCGGCACGGTGGCGAAGCCCAGCGCCCCGATCAGCACCACCGTGGCGGCGGCGCCGGCCTTCGAGTGGGCCGTCAGGGTGAAGAGGGCGAGGACCAGGGCCAGGGCGCCGAGGGACACGTAGAGCATCGGCATCAGCGCGCGGTCGGCGAACCGTCCGCCGATGAGGTTGCCGGCGACCATGCCGAGGCCGAACAGGACCAGCAGCCAGGTGACGGAGGTGTCGGCGAAGCCGGCGACCTCGGTCATCATCGGCGTGATGTAGGTGATCGCGGCGAAGACGCCGCCGAAGCCGAGGACGGTCATCGCCATCGCGAGCAGCACCTGCACGTTACGGAAGGCTGCCAGCTCGTGGCGGATGCGGACATCCTCGGGGCGGGGCAGTTCGGGGACCAGCCGGGCGATGCCGAGCAGGCCGAGGACGCCGAGGGCGGCGACGATCAGGAACGTGACGCGCCAGCCGAGGGTCTGCCCGACGAGCGTTCCGAGCGGGACGCCGACGACATTGGCCACGGTCAGGCCGGTGAACATCATCGCGATCGCGCCGGCCTTCTTCTCGGGGGCGACGAGACCGGCGGCGACCACCGAGCCGATGCCGAAGAACGCGCCGTGGGCGAGGGAGGCGACGACGCGGCCGGCGAGCATGACGCCGAAGGCGGGGGCGAGCGCGGAGAGCACGTTGCCCGCGATGAACAGGCCCATGAGCAGCATCAGCATGCGCTTGCGGGGGATGCGGGTGCCGAGGACGGTCATGAGCGGGGCGCCGAGGACGACGCCGAGGGCGTATCCGGTGACCAGGAACCCTGCGGTGGGAATCGAGACGCCGTAGCCGGCGGCGACTTCGGGGAGCAGGCCCATGATCACGAATTCGGTGGTCCCGATCCCGAAGGCCCCGATGGCCAGGGCGAGAAGTGCGAGAGGCATGAGGGGGTGCCCTTCAAGGGGGAGGTGGTGGTGCCGTGGCGCGACACTTGCCGTCGCCGCTTACGTGCGTCCACATTAATTGCAGACGCGGGATATTTGCAAGCGCGGGCTATTGCGGCAGTGGCCTATCCTGGGAAGGCGCCCGTGGGGACACGGACCCGGGAATCGGTTCGAAGGAGAGCAGCCATGACGGCCACCGACAGCGCCCTGACCGGCCTCGCCCAGGGCTGGTGCGCCCTCTCCCTGCTGCACGGGAGGATCGAGGCGCACATCGAACGGGCCCTGCAGACCGGCCACGGGCTGAGCGTGCGCGAGTACTCGCTGCTGGACGTGCTGAGCCGCCAGCACAGCGGTCCCGGCGGCCACCTGCGGATGCACCAGGTGGCCGACTCCGTGGTGCTCAGCCAGAGCGCGACCACCCGGCTGGTCAGCCGCCTGGAGGACCGCGGGCTGCTGAACCGCTACATCTGCGACACGGACCGCCGGGGCATCTACACCGACGTGAGCGAGGCCGGCCTGACCCTGCTCGCCTCGGCCCGGCCGACCAACGACGCCGCGCTGCGCGAGGCGCTCCGCGAGGCCGCGGCCAACCCCGAACTCGCCCCGCTGGTGGCGGCGGTGGAGAACACCGCGGGCCAGGACCTGTCCGGCTGATGATGTGACCACTAGGCTGCGGCGATGGAGCGCTTGATCCCCATGCCGGAGGTTCCCGCCCGGCCCGCAGACCCGGTCCTGGCGAACGACTACGACGGTTTCGCCGAGGCGTACTCGGCGGAGAACGAGAACAGCCTGGTGAACGCTTACTACGAGCGGCCCGCCATGCTGGCCCTCGCCGGAGACGTGGCCGGCCGTAAGGTCCTGGACGCCGGTTGCGGCTCGGGCCCGCTGTCCGCCGCGCTACGTGACCGCGGCGCGGTCGTCACCGGCATCGACGCCAGCGCCGGGATGCTGGCGCTGGCGAGACAGCGGCTGGGTGACGACGTCGCCCTGCGGGTGGTCGACCTGAACGACCCCCTGCCGTTCGGCGACGAGGCGTTCGACGACGTGGTCGCGTCACTGGTGCTCCACTACCTCGAGGACTGGGGGCCGGCGCTGGCCGAGTTGCGGCGCGTGCTCAGGCCCGGCGGCCGGCTGATCGCGTCGGTGGACCACCCCTTCGTGGCGTACACGATTCGGGATCCCCGGCCGGACTACTTCGCGACCACCAGCTATGCCTTCGACTGGACGTTCGACGGGCGGTCCGCCCCGATGAGGTTCTGGCGCAAGCCACTGCACGCGATGACGGACGCCTTCACCGCTGCCGGCTTCCGTCTTTCCGCCGTCAGCGAGCCACAGCCCGACCCAGCCGCCCGTGAGCTGTTCCCCGACGACTTCCACGCCCTTTCGGCCGAACCCTGCTTCCTCTTCTTCGTCCTGGAGGTACCGCGCCCGGCTGCCGGCTCGGGCCGGTAGCCCGTCGGCGGGGGCGTCTGCCGTGGCAGGTCCCGCCACGGGATCCCGGTCCGCACCCGGAACGGGACCCGTCGGCCGCCCGCCGGCGGGCGTGTATGCGGACGCCCTCCGCCGTGCGGTGCACCGCATCCGACTCCCCGCGCCGATCCACCGGGGATCACGGGACAGCCCTTAGGTCCCGGAAGGGCTGGTGCTGGGGGGGGGGGGGGGGGGCGGGGGTG
>LJCW01000055.1 GCA_001298555.1 Actinobacteria bacterium OV450 | reverse complement strand
CCGCCTTCTGCTCGATGCAGACGGCGTATCTCGGCCCAGTCCTCCACCTTTAGCACCCTCCATGATCGACAAGGGGGGTCAACTTTCGGAAGTCTCCCGGGGGTCAGTCTTCAAGAACCTGCGACACAGGAGCGGTGTCCTGGAGTCGATGAAGGGCATCAAGCCCGAGCAGGTCATCGGCGAGTCCGTGATCATCGGCCGCCGTACCTACCCGCTCAAGCAGGTCGGTCAGGTCATCACCCGCCAGGACCGCCGCGACTTCAGCGCCGGCGAAGTCCTCCGGGCCATGAACCAGCTCGGGTTCACCTGCCGCGGCCTCCCCCGGGCCGCCGTGCCCACGCGCAGCCTCAGCCCGCTCCAGCAGGCTTCCGCGATGCTCGGCATCCCGGTGACCGTCTGACGGACAGGCCCGGCGCGAGCCGACACCCGAACAGCGAGGAGGGCCCGACCGGCACACACCGGTCGGGCCCTCCCGCGTACCAAGGGGTTTCTTACGCGACGCCGGGTCAGTGGTCGGAGTAGCTGAAGTCGCCCATGGTCCAGGCACTGACATCCGCAATCGAAACGCGATACATCCCACCCGTCTCCGGGATCCCCACCGTGCCCTGAAGGATGCGGGCCACATGGAAGTGCAGATGGGTGGGCGGCTCCTCCCGGGGTGTCGTGGTGGTGAAGATGGCGGCGAACTCACCCAGGCGGGCGGAGTCCGTCAGGACCTCCGACACCCGCTGCCTCCACACGGCTTCGGGTGCCAGCCGGCCGGTGATGACAGCGCCACCGGTGACAACGGTCAGGGACATCTGATTGCTGTGCCCGGACTCCACCAGGGTGGCAACGTCAACGAGCAGTTGGTCAGGCTTCGACATGAGCCGATTTTATGCACCGGTCGTCCCGTCCTTTCGACCGGTAGCCCTACCGGTCGAAAAGAGCGCTGTCTGTCTTCCCGCCGGAGGCCCGACGGGTGACCGCGGTCGCTCGGGCGAGACGGTTGACCATGGGCCAGCCAAATCGCGGCGCGTGCGCGGTGGAGTCGTGAACGGTCACCTCGATGCTCTCCGCGTGGCTCGTCAGTTCCAAGGTGCCGGTGCCCCCGCCATGGCGCACGGCGTTCGTGACGAGCTCGAACACGACCAAGACCACGGTGTCCGCGGCTTCTGCGGCCATCGCCGGCTGATGGAGACCGTCGAGAACGGCTCGCACGGCATGGCGTGTCTCTGCAAGATCCGCCGTGGAAAGCACGGTTGCGACGCTCTCGGCCATCGTGTTCATCAGGTCACCCTGGTCTCTGGAACGTCCACGTCCGGCCCTGCCCACCGGGTCCCTGTGCCCACCTCACTGCCCGCCAACCCGACTCATGTCTCCAGGAAGGGATCGAAAGGCAGTCGAAACCCGGCGCCAATCGACGAGACGCGGGGCCCCACGCGCTCGGCTGCGCCTCCCGCACCGTACCGGGGGGCAGAGGTGACGTTCGACGTCACCCAGGGCCAGAGGGGCCCCCTCAGGCCGAGAACATCAACCCGGCCTGACCTTCGCCACGCGCAGGCACCGAGACCGGCACGTAAGGCTGCCCCTGCAGCCCGTACCACTCGACCCGAACAGCGGACGCCTGCGATGTCGGCGGGATCCGACGCCTACCGAATCGGGGCGGCGAGTAGCGCGGCTCAGTAGACCGTGGAGGAGATGGCGATGTAGTGCGCGGTGAAGGCGGCCACGGTCAGGGCGTGGAAGACCTCGTGGAAGCCGAACCAGCGGGGCGAAGGGTCGGGGCGCTGGAGGGCGTAGACAACCGCGCCCGCGCTGTAGAGAACTCCGCCGGTCACGATCAAGGCGAGTACGGGCGCCCCGCCACTGTTCAGGAAGTCGGGCAGGTAACGCACCGGTGCCCAGCCCAGGGCCAGGTAGCAGGGGGTGTACAGCCAGCGGGGAGCTCCGACCCACAGGACACGGAAGGCGATGCCGGCCGCAGTGCCCGTCCACACGATCCACAGCAGAACGGACCGCTGGTCAGGGGGGAGAAGGATCACGGCAAGCGGGGTACAGGTGCCGGCGATGATCAGGAAGATGTTGGCGTGGTCGAGGCGACGCAGAACGGCCTCACCGAGGGGTCCCCACGTGCCGAGGTGGTAGACGGCGCTCGTCCCGAACAGCATCCAGGCGGTGACGGAGTACACGGTGCAGGCCAGGGTGGCGTGCGGTGTCCCCGCCAGGCAGATGAGGACGATGCCCGCGGCCAGCGATGCGGGGACCATTCCGGCGTGAAGCCAGCCTCGCAGCTTCGGCTTGATCGGCTCCACCAGATCGGCGGCTCGCTCGACCAGGTCGGCAACCGGGTGGGAGTCCTCGGCGGCCTCGTCACGGTGCGATCCGGAGGGAGGACCACTTGCCTCGCATCCTTTGACCGTCGGCGCGGAGGACACACCGCCGGTTTCGACGTCTTCGCGGGACACTGCTTTCCTTCCTGCTTCGGACTGCTGGGCGTCGCTGCTGGCAACCACGTACTCATGTTAAAAGCCTGCCCGCAGGAGCATTGCTGAGGCCTGCCTCGGACCACCTGGCCGGCACCGCCGGACATGGTCTTTTCAGCCGCCCATGGTTCCGGTCCTGGAGGCCTGCCCCCAACTGGGGCCGTGGAAGTCGTGTAAGTCGGCGGGGGACGGGAACGATCAGGGCTTCCGAACGGGCCTCCCCGCTCTCCTACGTTCAGGGACCGCCGATGCTTCCCGAGTTCCGCTCCCATGCATCCGCCCCCCTTTCCCATCAGCTGGAACAGCGGCTGGGGCTGGACCCGCGCCTCGAGGCGGGCCGAATCGACGTGGAGCGCGTCGCCGACATCGCCGTCGTCGCGTCCGCCCACTCGGATGGGTACGCGGCCACCGCGCACCTCCTCGGACTGCTGGCCGCGCTCCCCGCTCCCACCGAGGCGGGAGAACGCTTCTGGTCGGACCTGTGGAGGAGCTCAGGCTCCCTCTACCTGCTCCCCGCCAACATCAAGACGTTCGTGCTGAGTTCGCTGTCCGGAGCAGGCACCGGTCTGGCCGGTCAGATCCTCTCTGCTGTCGACGAGATGACCCCGTCCCAGCGCGTCGCAGCCGGGGAGGTGATCGGCCAGGCGCTCGCCGAATCCGACCACCTCCCCGACCTCAAGACGCAGGTCATCGGCGAGCTGTGGCTCCGGGATCTCGAACTCACCGCCTGGCGGGTCCTGCACGCGGACCACAAATCAACTGATCCGGCTGAGCGGAATGCCTTCCTCGACGCTTGGAGGCGTGTCTGAGTGCCAGGATTCCTCCGACACAGCTCGGCCTCACGCGCATGACCCCACTTGGCCCGCAGGGAGCCATACCGTGCTGGAACGCACCCTGCGCAAGAACTCCGCCAAGGCCACCTTCATCCTGCCCTCCGACACTCCCCGGCCAAGATAAGCGTGGTAGGCGACTTCAACGCCTGGCGCCCCGGCGTCCATGCCCTCACCCCCGCGCAAGGACGGCAACCGGACTGTCACCCTAGAACTCCCGAAGGCATCAGCCACTCCTTGCGCTACCTCGCCGCCGGCAACTAATGGTTCAACCAGGACATGGCTGACGGCCCGGACGGCCCCAACAGCCTCATCCACACCTGACCGGCACGCGGCTGCGCCGCCCCCGCGTCTCGTCCCGAGCCCCGTGGACGCTCGTCCCGATGACGACGGACCTGGCCAAGGCTCGGGAGTGGCTGGAAACGTGGACCGACGCGGCCGGGGTCGAAGGCCTGGTCATCAAGCCCCTGACCAGCCAATATCTACCCGGACGGGGCCGGGCAGGGTCAGCCGCGTCGCTCTGCCGGCGCCGTGCGGGCGTACTCGGTGGGCGTTTGGCCGTAGTGCTTCTTGAAGGCGCGCGTGAAGTGGCTGCTGTCGGCGAACTGCCAGTGCGCGGCGAGTTCCGAGATGCTCAGGGGTGACGGCGCGGCAAGGGCGAGGCGGGCTTCGTGCAGGCGCCGCTGGCGGATGTAGGTGCCTACCGGCTCGCCCGCCGCGGCGAAGGCCCGGTGGAGCGTTCGGACGGAGACGTTGAGTGCGCGTGCGAGCATCGCCGGGGAGAGTTCCGGGTCGGCGAGGTGGCGGTCGGCGAGGTCTTTGGCGGCCTGGGTGAGGGCGGGGGCGAGGCGGGGCTCCACGTCGTCGAAGCGGCCCTTCGCCACCGCCTTGACCAGCTCGATCAGGGTGCTTTGGGCGGCTGCCACGCCGGCCGGGGCGAGATCGACCACGGTGGTGTGGATCATGTCGGTGAGGGCGGTGAGCAAGCGTATCTCGGCCGATTGCGCCGGGCCGGTGACGGCCCGGGTCCCGAGCAGGGGCCTGAGCTCGCCGGGTGGCAGGACGACGAAGGTCGCCGTGAGGTCCGCCGACGTCTCGAAAGCGGTCAGGCGGCCGAGGTGGCGGACGAGGAACTGTCCGGCGGACACCGTCTGGTCGCCGTGTCCGGGGGCTCCGCCCAGGGTCCACGCGCCGCGCCGCACGATGTACAGGGCGACCAGGTCCTGGTCGCCGCCCGGAAGGTCGGCGGTTCGGGTGGCGGAGGCCGCGTGGAGATCGGCGATCGCCGCGCCGTGCACCTTGGTCACGTTGCCCCTGACGCGGAAGTCGCCCATCGTCTCCGGGCTGAAGGCGGGCAGTTGGAAGACGTCGTCGCCGATCTGCGTCTGCCATCCGCGCCGGAAGGCGTCGAGTCCCTGCGGTGCGGCGCCGGGAGCGGTCGAGTCCACGGCCAGGACCCCCCGCGCGCCGTCCGCTCCCGGTTCTGTGTGGCTTATCCCTCTGCGGTCCCTGGTGCTCATGCTGCGACGCCGCCCTGTGGTGGTCGTGTTCCGTAGGCGGATCGGATGCTTTCACATCAGACGGATCAGCTGATCGTCAGGGTACTCGCTGTGGGTGAACGGTCCGTCAGGGACGGTCGGTGCCGCGCCGGCTTGCAATCCGTACTGCCGGCGCGGCTCGGGCTGTCAGCGGGCGATCGAGATCGCGAAGGGGGCAAATCCGCTGGAGCGCATCACGTGCGGTACGAACAGGATCGCGGCCTCCGTGGCGCGGGCGGTCCGGATCCCGCCGAGGTCGGTGATCCACTCCTTGTTCCAGCCGAGGTCGGTGAGGAGTTCGCGGACGGTCTCCTTGGCCAGCGGGTCCTCGCCGGAGAGGAACGCGGTGGGTGGCTGGGTGAGGGTGGCGGGCGCGGTCATCACCGGGTAGAGCATGGTGTTGAGGGTCTTGACGACCCGGGTTTCGGGGAGGGCTTCCTGGAGTTGCTCGGCGAGGCTGGAGCCGGGGTGGAGGAGGTCGGCCGGCAGGCCGTCGGGGCCGTCGGTGATGGCGTTGGAGACGTCGATGAGGATCTTGCCCCGGAGTTCCTCGCGCAGGGCGGCGAGCCGCTCCAGGGAGCCGGCGCCCGGGGTGGCGTTGATGACGATGCGGGCCGTGCGGGCTGCGTCTGCGGCGGCTCCCGGTGCGCGGTCGGCCACCGTCACCTCGTGCCCTGCCCGGATGAGGGCTGCGGCCAGGTTGCCGCCGACGCGGCCGTTTCCGAGTACTGCGATCGTGGTCATAGTGGTGTGATCGGGTCTTTCCGTGCGTGGGATGGTGACGTGGGGAGGGGGTCAGCGGGAGAGGGTGGCGACGGCCTCGGCATGGACGCCGGGGGCGGCGGCCAGGAAGCTGTCGCTCTGCGTGGTCCAGGGGCGACCCTCGGCGTCGGAGATGCGGCCGCCGGCCTCGGCGACGAGCAGCGCCCCGGGCAGCAGGTCCGCGCGGGCACCGGCGAACTGCCAGAAGACGTCGAGCCGGCCGGCGGCCACGTTCACGAGGTGCAGGGTCGCGGGGACGGATGTACGCACGACGAGGGCGTCGAAGAGCATCGCGGTGACCGAGGAGCCGACGCGCTGCACGATCTTCTCGTCCTCGTCCGGCCGGGCCTGGCTGGTGGCCACGATGCTCAGACCGAGATCGGCGGTCTCGGAGACGCGCAGCGGCTGTCCGGCGAGGTGGGCGCCGGCTCCGGCGAGCGCGGTGTAGGTGGCGCCGGTCAACGGCAGGTGGACAACCGTGAGTACGGGCTGGTTCTCGCGTACGAGGGTGGCGGTCACGGCCCACTCGGGCAGGGCGTGGAGGTGGTTGACGTTGCCCTCGGCGGGGTCGACGACCCACCATTCACCGGGCGGCAGCGCGCCGCCGTCGAGTTCGTCCTCGACCCAGCGGGCGTGCGGGCGCAGCCCGGTGAGGCGGGGGCGCAGGATGTCGAGGGCGACGTCGTCGTTGGCGGCCAGCGCGCGCATCAGCTCCTCGCGGGTGTCGTAGCGGACGACCTCGCCGAAGCGCTCGCGCAGCGCCGAACCGGCCTCGCGTACGGCGGTGGTGGTGTGGTGCAGCAGGTCGGCGTCGGAGGTGGCGGCGCCGGCGGCGGTCGGAGGGGTTTCGGACATGGGGACATGTGCTCCTGTCTGAGAAAGGGTGGGGGGCTCGGCCGAAGTGGTGGGCCTGGGCAGGTGGAGGCGGAAGTGGGCTCGCGGTGAGTTTGCGACGGGCCGCGCGGGCCGCTTCCGACTCACCATCGGGGCGCGCCGCAGGGGGCTCAGGCGAGGAGTGCGGCGGCCCGTTCGGCGATGGCGTAGACGGTGGCGTTGGTGTTGGCCGAGGGGATGGACGGCATCACCGAGGCGTCGGCGACCCGCAGTCCCGCCATCCCGTGGACGGCGAGGGTGGCCGGGTCGACGACGGCATCGGCGTCGGTACCCATGCGGCAGGTGCCGGTGAAGTGGAAGTAGGGGCCGGTGGCCTTGCGGAGGAACTCGTCCACGGACGCTCCGCTCGTCGCGGGGCCCGGTACGGATTCGTGCCTGCGCCAGTCGGCGAACGCGTCGGCTTCTCCGATACGGCGTGCCAGGGCCAGACCCTTGCGCATGACCTCCAGGTCGCGGTCGTCGCTGAGGTAGCCGGGGTCGACCACGGGTGCGCCGGCGGGGTCGGCGTCCGCCAGGCGTACGGTGCCGCTGCTGTGCGGCGCCATCGCCGAGAACGCGATGGAGTAGCCGTTGGCCGGCGCCGGGCCCCATGCCGAGGGCAGGGGTGCGGCGACGACGTAGACCTGGATGTCCGGGCGTGCCGCGGAGGCATCGCTGTACAGGAGGCCCATCATTTCGGCCGGCGGGTTGGCGGGAACGTGCGGCACGGGCCGGGCGGCTTCGTACACGACGGCCGCCAGCGGATGGTCCTGCAGGTGGGAGCCCACTCCCGGCAGGTCGGCGACGACCTCGATGCCGTGTTCGCCTAGGTGCCGGGCCGGGCCGATCCCGGAAAGCATCAACAGGTGTGCGGAGCCTATGGCGCCTGCGGTCAGTACCACCTCGGCACTTTCGACGGACAGGTGCTCGCCGCCCCTGACGTAGTCGACGCCGGTGCAGCGTCCCGCGCGGGTGCGCAGCCGTAGCACGGTCGCGTCCGTGACGACGTCCAGGTTGGGCCGGTCGAGGAACGGGCGGACGTAGGCGTCGGCCGCGCTCTGCCGGGAGCCGCCGGGCAGGTTCATATCGCTCCAGCCGAATCCGGTCTCCAGCCCGCCGCCGATGTCGGCGGCGCGTGGAAACCCCGCCTGCGCGGCGGCCTCAACGCCCGCCGCGGCCAGCGGGTGGGGTGCGGGGACCGGGGCGACCACGACCGGACCGTCCGTTCCCCGTAGGGAGGCGTCACGACCGCGCGCGGTCTCGCTGCGGCGGAAATGGGGCAGCAGATCGTCGAAACCCCAGCCCGCAGCGCCGAGTCCGGGCCATTCGTCGTAACCGGAGCGGTGGCCGCGCAGGTGGTAGAGGCCGTTGATGCTCGACGATCCGCCGAGCGCCCTGCCCCGTAGTACGGCGGCGGTGCGGCCGGTACCGGCCTGCACGGTCGAGGCGCTCTGCCACAGGGAGGACGGGGCGAACTCCAGGAACCCCCAGGGAGATGCCATCGCGTCGGTCGCGTCCCGCGTGCCCGCTTCCAGCAACAGCACCCGGACCCCGGGGTGTTCGGAGAGCCGCGAGGCGATCACACACCCCGCCGTACCGGCTCCCACCACGACGTGGTCATACAGTTGTCCGTCCATCATGTCTCCGCTTTCCCACGGCAGCGCTTTCCCTCTGCCGTCGAAGCCTAGGAAGCGGACGCAGCCGGCACTTGGACGACGGCGCCAAGCGTCCGGAACCTGAGCGCCACACAGGACGACACCCCGGGATCTCGCTGGATGCGGCCGCCGACCAGGGCGTGTGACCATCCCATGATTCACTCTGCCGCCGGGTTGTGGTCACAACGCCGCGATCCGGTTCCGGGCGCCACGACACTCCGCCCGCGTCAGCCGCATCCTCCGCGCGCGGGGCGGTCGAGTGGGCCGAGGCCGTCCGGGACGCGCACAAGGCCATCGAGTTCTACAAGAAGGCCTTCCGCGCGGTCGAGATGTTCGGCCTGGACGGCCCGGACGGCCGCGTCGGCGAGTGCTCAGCGTGTACAGACGAAACGTACTCAGTCGTGGGGCCGGGACAACAACCCTGCGCGGTGGGGGTGTCCGCATGCGTCCATGGCTCATCGGCGGTCTGAACCTGGAGGCCGCGGGCGTAGGCTCTCAAGGATGCGGATAGGCGAGTTGTCCAAGCGCACGGGCGTGAGTCCGCGCTCACTGCGGTACTACGAAGAGCAGGGCCTGCTGACCAGCTCACGCTCCGACGCGGGGCAGCGTCACTATTCCGATGCTGCGGTCCAGCGCGTGTCGCTCATCCGACAGCTGTTCGATGCGGGGTTGTCCAGCCGGGTGATCGCGACTGTGCTGCCGTGTGTGGACATCCCGGGTGACCTGGGCGTCGCCGAGGAGACGTTCACGGCGATGATGCGCGAGCGCGACCGGATCGACGCCGACATCGCGCACCCGATCGAAACCCGAGATGCACTCGACGCGCTGATCACGGCCAACAGCCGACACCGGGCGGAGCTGTCCACGACCCCGGAACCGGGTGGCGCAGTCGGCCTGATGCTGTGATCTGCATCTCAGCCGGTTGCCCCTCACATCAATGTCAGAGGTGAGGATGGCGACAGCGCCCGGAATCACCGGGTTGGTCATGCGAGAGGCGGCGGAAGATGGGGCAGGCGTGGGGTTTCGGCAAATATGGCGGGCCCGAGGTGCAGGAGTTCTTCGATCGTCCCGATCCCGTCCCTGGTCGCGGCGAGGTGCTGATCCGGGTCGACGTCGCCGGCGTGAATCCCCTCGACCACCTTCTGCGCTCGGGTCTGGTCGACGGGCTCGACGGCGGGCGTCCGTTTCCCCGCGTGCTGGGCATGGAGGCAGCCGGAACCGTTCTCGCCCGGGGCGAGGACGTCCACGGGCTCGAGGTGGGTGACGCGGTCTTCGGCTTCGCACTCACCGGTGGCGGCTCCTACGCCGAGACGACGGTGCTGTCCGCGCCGAACACCGCGCGCATCCCGGAGGGTCTGTCCGCGACTGTGGCGGCAACGCTGCCAGTGGCCGGGACGACCGCGGTGGACGTGCTCGACCAGCTCAGCCTCCCGGCCGGTGCCACGGTCCTGGTCAACGGGGTCGGGGGCGGGGTCGGCCTCGCCGTCGCCCGGCTGGCCATCGGGCGTGAGCTGCGTGTGATCGGCACCGGGAGTACTGCCAAACGCGAGCACGCCGAGGGCATCGGGGTGCGGTTCATCGACTACACCGCCGAGGACGCCACCGCCGCGGCACACGAGCTGGTTCCGGGCGGCTTCGACGGGATCGTCGACCTGGTCGGAGGCACCTCGCTGCGGACGGTCGCTCCGCTGGCCCGGGATCCCCGCAACGTCATTGCTGTGGGTGATACGTCTGTGCCCGGTCTCGGTGGGCGTTTCGTCGAGCGTCGCGTCGACCGCGAGAACCTGGAACGGTCGGCCCGGCTGGCCCTCGACGGACTCCTCGCACCCGTCATCACCGCGGTCCATCCACTCTCCGACGCCCCGGCCGCCCTCGCCACCGTCGAGAACGGTCACGCCTCGGGCAAGGTTGTCATCAAGGTGGCATGAGAAGTGCCTGGCCGTCCGACGCTGTCGACCGTCCATTGCGGACTGACGAGTAGCGCACCACGCCGGGCGCGGCGCAGCCCGCCTGAGTATCACGCTGCAACGGCGGCAGACCCGGCGGCCTGGACTGAGAGGCCGCCGGGGGCCGGACAAACGTTGAGCTCATCGCCCGCGCCCCGCGCTCCGCCACACCGCCCCCAACGCGGCCGGTGACAACAGCCTGCCTATGTGACAACTATCCTGCGCCGGCTCAGTCGTAGAGGGGAAAGGTGGTCACGCCGCCGTGGTGCTTGTAGTCGACGTCCACGGAGGCGACCGGGGACAGCCACCCGAGCCGGCCGGTGATCTGGTCGAAGTCCGTTCGTCGGACCCCGAGCCGGCGCGCGGCCTGTCCGGGCCGAGGAGCCCGTGTCGGTCGAGGAGGGCGGGCAGGTCGCGGCGGCGGGCGACGGCTGCCACCTGGTCCGCGTGGGGGAACTGCACCTCGCCTCCGAGGTAGACGAGAAGGCCGGCACGGACCAGGTGGCCGACGGCCGAGGCAGTCATCCGGGGCCGCAGGCTCGGGAGCGGCATCCCCAGGGCCTGCGTCAACCGGTGGCCGCCAATGGAGCTGTCGTCCAGGGCAGGCTGCCCTGCCGGGGGTGGAGGAGGGTGACCCGCGGGCACTGCTCGATCATGGCGCCATGGGCATGGGGCAACCAGAAGGTCGTGATCAGAGCGCGAACCGCAAGCGGGCAGACCTACGATTTCGCAAAGTTCTTCTTCCCTCCCAAGGCTGGCGTCAATGTCAATGTCAGGGGCTCCTACGGATCGATCATCTGGGCCCGGAGCTGAGCTTGACGTTGAACGTCGCCGGTCTGCCAGCTACTGACTGAACCTGGCTCCAGGCCTGGCCAGGCCCCAGCACCCACAGTTCCTGGGCCTGTTGCGCTTCCGCGGCCCCTGCACGAGCCCTCGCGGAGCTGGAGCATGGGCTCCAGCTCCGCGGGCGCCGAGTGCATCGAGCCAAGGAGACCAGGTTCCGGACAGTCCAGATGAAGGGCATCCTCGCTGGCCACGGATACGGCAGCCGGGCACGTCGACGACCTGCCCTGCCCACACCCCCCATCGACTGGGCGCAGCGGCGCACGGCCGGCAAGGGCCGACGCTCCCCGCTCGCCAGCCTCCAGGCGCAGCCGGCCTGAGCGCGCCCGGCCCCTGCCCTAATGGACGACACCTCTTCCCCTCGACTGTCGCGTGGGAAAGACTTCTCAATGCCGGTTTCAAGCCACGAGCAGGCGCTGTCCAGACGGTGTTACGCCGCTGATTCGACGCTCACCGCGATCGCTCGTCTCCGAAGGTGAAGCGCCAGGATCTCCATTTCGACGAGTGTGCCGATGAGACCCGTTCCGACGAGTTCCGCGGCCTGTGCCCGTGCTTCGTCCAGGGGCAGTGCCTGTGTACTGCGGAGGGCCTGCAGCACGGGAACGAGGCTCGGAACGTCTCCAGACAGGCGAAGCCGCGTGGGCCCGTGCGCTTGCAGCAGGGCCTGCCGAATGTTCTCGGGCGTGACGGGGCCACTGTCTTGCTCACACCACGCATTCGGGCAGTCCGCGCAGTGTCCTTCGGTGCCCCAGCGGAGCATGCCGCGGTGGAAGAACTGGCCGACATCGCAGGTCGTCGTGCCTCCGCAGGCACTGCACCGGCCTGTGACCTGTACTCCTTGCGTGATCACACAGGGCTCCTCAGCGTCATAGGGCAGTGCTGATGGGATCCTCCCTGAGAAGCCGGCTTTGGTCGATCAGGTTTGCGACGGTGAGAATCCCTATCTGACTGTTGCCGCGGGTGGCGTAAGTGCGTAGGGCCGCTGGTCTCGGAAAAGTGCCCACAGGACGTTGACTCGTCGCCGGGCCAGCGCCAGGACCGCGTGGGAGTGCCTCTTGCCCTCGGCCCGCTTGCGGTCGTCGTACCGGCGTGATTCCGAGCAGCAGTGATGCTGCTCATGGCTGCAAGAAACAGGCCCGCTGCAGACGTCGGTGGTATCGCTTGGGACAGTGACGGTTGCCGCTGACCTTGCCAGAGTCCAGGGGAGCCGGTGCCAGGCCAGCGTACGTCGCCAAGCGATCAGGGCTGCCGAAGAGATCCATGTCGCCACCGATCGGCTCCGAGCAGGTTGCCGATCCCGGGCATGCTGGCCACGATGGCGGCCTGCTTGTGGTCGCGGAAGGAAGCTTCGATCTGCCGGTCGATCTCCCTGATCTTCTCGTTGAGCACGATCAGTTCACGGGCGAGCGTGGCGACCATCACCGCGACCGTCTTCTCTCCGGCGACGCTGGTGTGCTGTCGCTCGGCGGCTTCCATGGCGGTGCGGGCCGGGGCGCCGCACCAGCGGACCTTACGGTTGCGGAGCCACTGTTCGAGTCGGCTGGCACCGAGCCGACGGATGGCGGCTGGTGTCTGGTAGCCACTGAGGGCCCGCTCGAAAGCGGGGAAGATACCGGTCAGGAGGCCACGAAGGCGGTTGGCGGCGCGGGTGCGGTCGCAGACCAGATCGGCACGACGGCCGGTGAACAGACGGAGCTCGATAATTGCTTCGTCGCCGGGCCTGATCGGCTACAGATCGCGGCGCATGCGGGCTTGGTCGGCGATGACGTGTGCGTCGCGGGCATCGGTCTTGCCCTCACCGCGGTAGCCGGTCGTGGCCCGGTTCACGTCCGGCCGGGGATGTAGAGCACTTGCTGGTCGTGGTTGAGCAGGAGAGCGATGACGAGAGCGGCCCCTCCGTCGGCAAGGTCGATGGCCCAGATCACGTCTCCGCCCAGAGCGAGAACATCGGTGGTCAGCTGCAAGAGGTCAGGCTTGTCATTGGCCACCCGCCTCGATAACAGCTTGGTGCCGTCCCCGTCCGTGACGGAGCAGTGGTGGTGGCCCTTACCGGCGTCGATGCCGGCCCAGATGCGATTCAGTCGTGATCCCGGGTGAGTCGTTCTGATTGTCTCGTGTTGACGACCTCGCCGGGGTTGTCCTACTCAGCGATCTACTCGCAACTCTCAATAAGCGGCCCGGTCGTCGGTAGGGTTCCGAGCGGCCAAGTCTGTTCAGCCACGAGCGGAGACACCTCAGTAGCCCCTCCCAGAACCCCCAGGCGACAGGACCCTACGAATGGCCCGATCAACCCGCCTAGAAGGTAGGACACCTCAGGGCCCTGACTCGTCAAGTCGCACGCTCGTAGCCGCTGTGTAGCCTGTCGATCTGTTCGAACGGGAGAGGGGAGCTGAGGGTGGACGCGGAGCGGCGGCGCGTGGGCATCCAGCTCCCTGAGGGGTCCTGGTGGGACTGGGATGTCATCGCCTGGGACGCTGCTGAGCTGCGGCTGGCGGCCGGGCATGATCTCACCTACTACCACGGCTTGGAGCTGGTCTTCGGCGATCCGACTCTTGTCAGCTGCCCGGCGAAGTTTCTCGATCCAATGTTCCGCGCGCCAACGATCGAAGAGCTCGCGCGAGTCGCCCGCCAGATCGGTGAAGAACCGCCTGTCCTTGTCGCCTTCGAGGCGGACGCGGGCGGGCTGGAGCCAGTCTCGTGTCTCATCGCGGCGGAACGAATCGAGGTCGTGCAGGAGACCGTTTTGAGGTACTGGCGCGACGACGTAGCTCCTGGTCAGCGCTTCGCCCCCTGGGTGTCGTCCCCGGAACCGCAAGCGGCCTCTGGTCAGGCGGCCGCTGTGCCCACCTCCTCGGGTGGAGCTGGGAAGGCCAGTTCCTCGTCATACCTCTGTTCCTGCTGGAGGCGGGGGTAGAGCTGTCCGATCATGCGGTTGAAGAGGTTGCGCTGGGCGGCGTGCCAATCTGCGTGGTTGTCGCGGCGTCGCCGGTAGTGGGCTTTGGCACCGGGGGAAGCGGTGATCGCGGAGAACGCTCAGAGGTAGCCGGCGGCATTGAGGCGGTCGTTCTTGACCCAGCGTCGGGTGATGCTGGATTTCTTGCCGGAGGCCCGGGTGATGGGCGAGGCGCTGGCGTATGCCTTCAGGCCGCGGGCGTCGGCGAACCGTGTCCGGTCGTCGCTGATCTCGGCGAACACCCGGGCGCCGAGCTGTGTGCCGAGACCGGGGAAGCTGAGGATGATCTCAGCGTCCGGGTGCTGAGGGAACGCCTCGTCGACCGCCTCGGCGAGGTTGTCGGCGGCCGTGCAGGCGGCTCCAGCTGAATCAGGAGGGCGAGCATCTGCCTGGTGATCGAGCCCCGGTCCACCGTCGCATATCGGCGGTCGGGCCGGGCGAGCGGCCAGGTCGTGGCTGGCTCCCCCTTATACAGGCGGATGGGGTGTCCGGCGTTCGCCGGGCACCCCATCCGCGTGACCCGGTCCCCTACACCTCGTCGGGGTCAGGTCCTCGAGGTCCAGGATGAAGCTTCGCCGAGGACAGTCAGCCCCGACGGCGGGCCAGCCGACCGACCACGCGCGCGTGTCCAGCTGCAGCCCCACAGGCCTCAGCCACGCTGCTATGCCGTCGGCCAGAGCAAGCCGCGCCGGACGGACGGTGGTCGCTACTCAAGGCTGGCCGCCGCCCTAACTAGTCCTCCGCCCAGGGGGTCGTCATGGCGCCGACCCCCTGGCGGAGCGACCAGCAGAACACTCCGGGCTTCTGCAGGGAGGCCTCCGTCCCGGGTTCCGTGCCCCAGACGTTCAGGTGATGGCCGGTGCTGAACACCAAGCGCAGGGATCCGGACTTGAAGACGACCGCCGACAGGACGGTGGCACCGACGAGTCGGCCCCACTCCTCACCGGCAACGGCCACGGCCCCCGGAGCGGTTTCCGGCCCGCCCGTCAGGAGTACCGGGCCGGCGACCGTGAGCACCACCTCGCCGGCGAACGCCACCGAGAGGGCCGCCTCCGTACGGGAGACGGCCAGCACCGGGCTGCCCCGCAGTCCGATGCGCCAGCGGTCGCCGAGGTCCTCGATCACGACCGGCCCGGGATGTGGTCGAAGATGTTGCCGATGCTGTCACCCGGAGAACCGTCGGGCATCTGGGGGTAGACCTCTCCGGTCTCGGGGTCGACGAGCATGTCCGAGTTCTTGTTGCCGCCGATTCCGCGCCACGCTCCCCGGGCCTTCACTTTGTGGATCGCATCCTTGACCTGCTTCACCGAAAGGCCGGTCGCCTTCGCGATGGCAGCGGGCCTGCTGCACAGTCCATTGGAGTTGTGGACCAGAACCGGCGTGACACCCGCGAGCACGTAGTACGTGTGCAGGTCGTTGACCGTCAGATTGTACGCGCCCTGGAGTTCCTTCCAGTGCGTGACCTTGTCGATCGCGACGGCGGTGCCGTCCGGCGTGCGGAGCGTGTCACCGGAGTTGAGGTCGGCGGCGTCCGTCCCCTGCCTGCGGTTCTCCACCCACACCGGGTGGTGGTCCGAGGCGGTGAGGGAACCCGCCCCCTGACCGACGGTGAGGCCGGTGAAGTCACGGTCGTCGGGGGTGTAGATCGTGCCGTCGACCCGGCGGGGGCCGCTGGCACCCGTCTCGGGATCGGCGGCGCGGACGGTGTCGCCGACCTTGATCTGCTCGATGGGACGGGTCGCCCCGTCACCCATCAGCACCGGCGTACCGGCCGGGAAGCTGTTGAAGCACCCGGCGACCTTCTCGGTCTTGCGGGCGGCCTGGATGGCCTCGGCCGTGAGCGTACCGCCGGTCTTGATCCATTTCAGTACGACGAGCCCGCCCACGACCCGGTCGATGGTGCCCATGCGCTAACCGGTCGCCATGTCCTTCCCGGTGATGGCTTGCACGACGCCCTTGCCGCTGCCGATGCCGGGGAGCAGGTCGAGCACCATGCCCATCCTGCGGTCCCGCTCGGCCTGCTCCTCGGGCCGACCGACACGGCGCCGAGAGACGTCGAAGATCGGGTCACCACGTTCCCGGCTAACGTCCGACCGCTGCCCTGGGCGGGCTCAGGGGGTGGGCAGGCCGCCCGGGCGGGCAGGGCGGGCGAAGCGAACCGGCACGCCCGGGGAGTACAGCACGCTCACCGGCGGCCCGGCCAGCGACGGCAGCCCGGCGGCGGCCACCAACTCATCCTCACAGTAGAGGAGTTCCGCCCGATGCAACGCCCAGCGCGGGTGGATATTGGGCAGATACACCGGTCGGCCGAAAAAAGCGTTGTGCATGCCCCAGCGGGCGGTCAGGAAGTGTTCGAGGCCAGTCGGCTCCTCGATCCGCTCGCCGACCCGCACCCCGATCCGGCAGCGCGCCCCGCGCGGCCCCGGCCAGCGCCGCTTGCTGGTGTAGCTGATGGTGTCCGCGTCACGGTGGATCGCCATCTGAGCCCACATGTAGGGCATCCGGAAAGCGCTGCGGGCGACGGCCACCGGCAGCAGCCGCGAGGCCTCCAGCGAGCGGAACACCACGCCACGCCGGCCGTGCCCGTCCACCGAGTAGAGCCGCACGTTGGTCTCAGCAAAGGTGCCGAAGTACGGGATACCCGGCACCCTGAACCAGCCCACCCGGTACATCCGGAACGCCACCAGGCCGACATAGGTGAGCCCCTCGTGGGTGTCCGGCACGGTCCCGGCCGGCAGCAGCGGCGCCACGTCCGCAGGGTCAGCGGCCCAGTGCAGGAACGACACCTCGAGCCAGGACTGGGTGAGCAGCGTGTCCGCAACCACGCGCACCGGATCGGGAGTTATCGGCTCCGCAGGAACAGGTGAGAGCGACATCACGTCAGCATCGCACACCTCTACGACCGTCGACCAGGAACCCGGGACGAGACCGGTACCTCGGCGGGAGAGCCGACTCGCCGACAACTTCACGTGAGACAACCCATTGCGAACACTCGTGAGCGACACCGTCAGCTGAGACTCCACAGAAGCCCTGTCGCATCCGTCCCGGCCTCTGCCCACGTCGTGGCCTCAACCATCGGCAAGATCAAATGAGACGGGGCAGCAGATGCGGCGGGCCCGTGTGACGGTGACAGGGCGACAAGAGGTCCACGCACGGCGGGGCCCGGCCGGTCGACAGCCACCCCGGCCGGGCCCCGCTACGGGCTCCCGGCCTGCGACACGTTCAGCGCGGGCGGGCTACGACAATCCGGCTCAGTGACCTGCGGGCCGTCGCGCCACGCGCCCCGCCGATGCCGACCGCCGCATACGCGAGGCTGCCCGAACCCGCAACGACTCTTCCTCATGGAGACTCCCGTGCTGGAACGCAAGCCCCATCAAGGGCAGGACCCAGGTCACCTTCCGCCTGCCTGAGAACGCCCCCAAAGGACCGGTCAGCGTGGTCGGCGACTTCAACCACTGGAACCCCGCCGCCCACCCCCTCGAAGTTCAGGGGGACGGCACCCGTGCCGCCACCGTCGCCCTCCCGCCCCACAGCGCCCACTCCTTCCGCTACCTCGCCGCCGGCGACTACTGGTTCAACG
>LJCW01000065.1 GCA_001298555.1 Actinobacteria bacterium OV450 | reverse complement strand
GACGTGACCCCGCTGTCCCTCGGCATCGAGACCAAGGGCGGCATCATGACCAAGCTCATCGAGCGCAACACCACGATCCCGACCAAGCGGTCCGAGATCTTCACGACGGCCGAGGACAACCAGCCGTCCGTGCAGATCCAGGTCTACCAGGGTGAGCGCGAGATCGCGGCGTACAACAAGAAGCTCGGCATGTTCGAGCTGACCGGCCTGCCGCCGGCCCCGCGTGGCGTCCCGCAGATCGAGGTCTCCTTCGACATCGACGCGAACGGCATCATGCACGTCACGGCCAAGGACCTCGGCACGGGCAAGGAGCAGAAGATGACCGTCACCGGCGGCTCCTCCCTGCCTCGCCAGGACATCGACCGCATGGTCCGCGAGGCCGAGCAGCACGCCGAGGAAGACCGCCGCCGCAAGGAGGAGGCCGAGACGCGCAACAAAGCGGAACAGCTCGTCTACCAGACCGAGAAGCTGCTCAGCGACAACGAGGCCAAGATCCCGGCCGACCTCAAGAGCGAGACCGAAACCGCGATCACCGACCTCAAGGAAAAGCTCAAGGGCCAGGACACGGCAGCCATCCGCACGGCGACGGAGCGCGCCGGCAACGTCGCGCAGAAGATCGGCACCGCCCTCTACGACACCCAAGGCGCCGCAGCAGGCGCTGGCGGATCGCCGTCCGAAGCGGGGTCGTCCGGCACGGACGAGGAAGTCGTCGACGCCGAGATCGTCGACGACGAGAGCCCGAAGGGAGACGCCCGATGAGCCCACCGAAGTATCCCGACGGACCGCGGAAGCAGCCGCCCCCCATCGTGATCAGGGACAAACGGCGCATCGACCCCCTCACCCTTGAGCTCAGGGCAGGCGGCCACCCCGCCCAGCACACGACCGGGGACGGTGACCGCGGAACGCGCGGCGGCGCCCCTGCCGCCGGGGCCGACGCTGTGGAGCGCCAGCTCGCCCAGCGGACCGCCGACCTGCAGCGCCTCAAAGCGGAGTACGACAACTACCGCAAGCGAGTGCAGCGTGACCGCCTCGCGGTACGGGAAATCGCTGTCGCCAACGTCCTGGGCGGGCTGCTGCCCGTCCTGGACGCCATCGACCAGGCCCGCGAGCACGGCACCGTCGACCCCGGTCTGCGAGCAGTCGCCGCTGCACTGGAATCCCAGCTCGCGACGCTCGGCCTTCAGGAGGTCGGGGCCCTGGGAGAACCCTTCGACCCCACCCGCCACGAAGCGATCTCCTACGAGCGGTCCGACGAGGTCGACCAGCCAACCTGCACCACCGTGCACCGGCCCGGCTACCGTGTCGGGCACCACCTCCTGCGTCCGGCCGAGGTGACGGTGAGCGAACCGCCCGACGAGGAAGAGCGCGGCTGAGCCGGCAGACGCCTTCAGTCAGCCGGCCAGCCGACGCTCGCTCCACGGAGCTGCTCGGTTCCGAGCTGGTCCGGCTGGGTGTGTGCTGTAGAGCAGGAGCCGGGCGCGCCGCTCCGTCAGGGCCCTGCTCTCGGGTGCTGTAGGAACCAGCCTGCGAGCCAGAAGGCGGCCGACGCGGTGGCGGCCGCACACCGGGCGCGGTGAGGCGCCGACACGCGTGTGCCGGGGGGCGGTGGGGCTGCCGTTGCGGGAGACGTACTCCCAGATTCCGCCTTCTTCGTCGCTGTACTGCTGGATGCCGTGGTCGATACTCCAGTCGTGCGATATATCCGTCCGGGATTGCCTTGACAACATCCCCTTGAGGTTTTAAGACGGGTGGAAGAGAGGGGTCGCTCCGGGTATTCCGGAGGTGAGAGAAATGAGCGGCTCGCGGCCATCGCGCGACCACTACACCGTCCTCGGACTCCGGGCCGAGGCGTCGCCGGAGCAGATCACCAGCGCCTACCGCATGCTTGTCCGCGCCCTGCACCCCGACGCCCGCCCAAGCGGGCCGCAGGCCGATGCGGAACTCGCCGAAGTCATCGACGCCTACCAGACCCTGCACGATCCACTGCGACGGTCCGCCTACGACGCCGAACGCGAGCAGAATCGGCCCGCCGGCCACTCGGTACGAATACCCGTGCGGGTGAGGTCCACGGGAGGCACTGCGGCACGACCGTATCCACGGCCCGCGGCGCATCCTCGGACGACTGCATACCCGGCCGCCTCAACGCCGTACGACGACCCGTTCGACCGACTCATTGTCTGGTTTCTTCACAGCATTTAGTCCCCGCAATAAATACCGACCGTTTCGGATAGCCGTCACCGAAATCACTGGACCAAGCACTAAAAAGTTTTGCTGCGCTCTGTCACACGAATACGCGGGCCGCCACCGGGGGTGGCCCGCCGGCGACGAGACCGCCCCGTCGGAGCCGGCGGCGTGAGCGGGCGTGGCGGGGCCCGAGCGCGGCGTCGTCGGGCTAGCGGAGGCAATGGGCGTGCGACGCCTCTCGGGGGAAATGCCGGACGAAGCGTGGCCCGTACCCGGTTGGCCCATACCCCGCGCAGATCCGGCGGGCCCATGTCACCGTGACAGGGCGACAAGAGGTCCTCGCACGGTGGGGCCCGGCCGGTTGGAAGCCACCCCGGCCGGGCTCCGCTACGGACGCGCGGTCCTGCCCCCGCCCCCGGTGGCACGTTTCGCCGATGGCGGGCGGAAGATCCGGCCGGGTGGCCGCGTGCCGCGCGCGGCACGTGCCGCCGGGGCCGACCGGCGTACGGGCGAGGATGCCCGCACCCCTCGACGACTTCGACAACTTCGTGATGGAGACTCCCGTGCTCGAACGCAAGCAGCTGGGCAGCCGCACTCAGGTCGCCTTCGTCCTGCCCGACCACACCCCCGAGGGGCCGGTCAGCGTGGTCGGGGACTTCAACCACTGGAACCCCGCCGCCCACCCGCTGGAGGACCAGGGCGACGGCACCCGTGCCGCCACCGTCGCCCTCCCACCCCACAGCGCCCACTCCTTCCGCTACCTCGCCGCCGGCGACTACTGGTTCAACGACCCCACCGCCGACAGCCAGGACGGCCCCAACAGCCGCGTCCACACCTGACCAGAGCACGTCGACGGCGCCCCCGCACCCTGCTCCCCGTCGCGGCACTCCAGGGTCACGGCCACCGGCATCTCCCGGTCCAGGCCCGGCACGCGCCGGCCGCCGCCTGCGACGTACGGCCTCACCAGCCGGAACAACACCGCGCCCCAGCAGGCGGCCCCACAGAAGAGGCAAGCAGGACCGCGCCCTCCAACGAAGTCACCACCGTGCGCTTCGTCGCCGCCGGTCCGGATTCAGATGGTCATGGGTTCGGTGTCCTGGGGCCGTGCCAGTCCAGGCACAGGACGGTGGCGTCGTCTTTGGGCGGGCGGCCTTCGTAGGCATCGGAGACGGCACCGACGAGCGTCCGTACGACTTCGCGGGGGTGCTCGTCGGCGGTCTTGCGGAGCAGACCGGGCAGGTCGACGGCTTCGGCTTCGCGTTCCTGCATGCCGTCGGTGTACAGGAGCAGGCGGTCGCCGGGGCGGAGGTCGAGGTCCTGCACCCGGTAGGGGCCCTGCAGACCGACGCCGAAGGGCATGTTCACGGCCAGGGCGAGTTCGGTGACCGCGCCGTCGCGCAGCCGGTACGGCCAGGGGTGGCCGGCGTTGACGAGCTGGGCGCTGCTGCCGTCGAGGGCGATGCGCAGGAGCTGGCCGGTGGCGATGCTGCGGTTGCCGTGCTCGAGGAGGGCCTGGTGGAGCTGGCGGGCCTGTTCGGCGAGGTCTTCTCCGGCGCGGCGGGCGCCGCGGGAGGCGTTGACCAGGAGGGTGGCCATGAGGGACGCGCTGACGTCGTGGCCCATGGCATCGGTGATCGACAGGTGCAGGGTGTTCTGGTCGAGGCTGTAGTCGTAGGTGTCGCCGGCGATGTCGGAGGCCGGCACCAGAGCTCCGGCGAGCGTGAACTGGGGCGCGTCGCAGGAGGAGGCCGCGGGCAGGAGCTGGCGCTGGATCTCCGCGGACAGGCTGACGGTCGTCGTGCGGTTACCCCAGTGGTACAGGTCGGTGAAGCGCCGGTCGGTGACGATGATGTACGCCAGCGCGTGCGCGGCTTCCTGGACCTGCTCCAGCACGTCCGCGGTGACGTCGGTGAGGAAGAGTTCCAGGACGCCGATGGCATCCCCGCGGTTGGTGACCGGGGCCAGGACGCGCTGCCCCAGTTCACCGTCCGCTGCCAGGAGCAGTCGCTGATGGCGCAGGACCTCGTCGTAGGCGCTGCTGCCGGCGAGCGGCACCTGCGCCGCGCGGCCCTCCCGATGCGGGTCTGCCGTGTCATGGACGCGCACCAGGCGCCGACCGACGACATCGACGAACAGGAACGACACGTACGCGGCGCCGAACCGGTCACGCAGATTGCGCGCCACGACGTCAAGGGAGTTCACCGGCGCTGCGGCCTCCGCCGCGGCCAGCACCTCGGCCAGCCCGATCCGATCATCCGCCACATCAGCCTCCTAGAAGTTACGAGTTCTCCTTCCCACGAACGACGCAATCACGAAGGAGACACATGTGAGGGCACCCGTCCGCCCTCAGGCGGATCCCCCGGTCCGGACATTGCGGCACCACCGCCGGTGCGGGCCGCTAGACGGCGTGCACCGCGCTGGCCAGGGAGGACGGGCGAAAGCGGCAGCCGCCCTGCCGCCCCCGTATGCGAAAGGCCCCGACCGGCCCGGGGGGGGAGGGCCAGTCGGGGCGGGCCCAGGCCAGCCGGGGGGCTGGCCGGGCGACGGCGCGGTGAGCGGCCTCGGCGTCACGCCACATCTGCGCCCGAACACGACCCTTGACGCTGCTCGGCCGCTGCGGAAGGTCCTCGTCGGCCGCGCCGTCCACCAGACCGTAGCCGTAGGTGTTCCCGAGCATGACGTAGTCCGCGCCGGCGCGTTCCGCCGCGGCCAGCGGAATGGGGCTACCCAGTCGAGGCAGCGGAGGCATTACGCCCAGAGAGCGGGCTTCTTGAACTGTGACCCTATTGATCAGAAACGGTTCAGATTCGCATCAACGGGAGGAGTCTTCACTGAGGGTTGGCCCGAGGTCCCGGCTGCGGCGGCTGCTTCCCGGAAGTTGACGACCGCCTCGCCGTTCTCCTGCGCCCATGCCGTGAGCATCCTGATGGGCTCCTCCAGGGTTCGCCCGAGATCGGTCAGGGCGTACTCCACGCGCGGCGGCGCCTCGGCGTACGCGTGCCGCTCGACGAGCCCGTTGGCTTGGAGCCGGCGCAGTGTCTGGGTCAGTACCTTGCGCGAGATGCCACCGCTCAGCTCGACCAGCTCGCCGTGGCGCAACGGGCCATCGGTCAGCGCGAAGAGCGTGACCAAGGACCACTCGCTGGCGATGATCTCCATGGCCAGGAGAGCGGGACAGTCCGAAAGGAAGGCAATTCCAGGTCGCAGGCTCATGGCCCCGAAGGTTACCTGGAGGTACCTGACGGCCGCCTATCGTCGTCGAGGTGCGCACGTCCTGTACTCGCATCTCGCATGATTGAGGTTTCAGCCATGTTCGTCTCCCTTGCCGTCGTCACCGTGTTCATGTCGGCTGTTCTCCTGGCATCGGCCGGGGCCAAGTCTGCGCGGACGCGGCACATCACCGAGCAGATGTCCGCTCTCG
The DNA here is from genome assembly GCA_001298555.1 of Actinobacteria bacterium OV450. Taxonomy (GTDB): domain Bacteria; phylum Actinomycetota; class Actinomycetes; order Streptomycetales; family Streptomycetaceae; genus Streptomyces. The sequence goes on along the minus strand of LJCW01000065.1, from coordinate 78,829 downwards.
GAATACCGCAGAGCATGATGGCCTTCCTGATCGGCGCTCAGATCGCGGGCGCGGCCGGTGCGATCGCGGGACTCTGGTGGGGACCCCTCGGAGTCGCCGCCGCGATAGGCTTGACGCTCTATTTCGCCGGGGCGGCCGCCTTCCACCTCCGCGTCGGCGACCGCAAGGGCGCGTCTCCGGCGGTGATACTCACCATGGCCTCCGTCGCCCTGATCGTGCTGCGCGCCGCCACCCTCTGAGCCGACGACGCGGACCGGGCGGCACGGAGCAGCGGTCGCATCCGCTGCCCGGGGGTCGGTGACGCCTCGTGGGCGGCGGTCGCCGCCGCCCTGCCGATTCCTGCCGCCCGCCGACGCTCCCATTGCACGCCCGGTCCGATACGGCTGTCCTGGCCAAGCGAGCCATATTCCGGAGCAGGGGCATTGCATCCGGCTTGCTCGGTGCCGCGCTTGCACATTCCGGGGAAATCGGCGTGCGCGGTGTGCGGTTGTCGTGTCGAAATGACGGACCGGGGCAATCGCGGTGTGCGAACGGCTCGGCTTCAGCTGATCTGCTTGCAGCGCGCGGGGTGAATAGGTCCGAGCTGAACAGGGTGACGTGATGGTGAGACTGCGAGATATGAACGAAGCCGACATCGACACCGTGGCCGCCTTGCGGGTGCGGGGTTGGCAGGGTGCCTACGCGAGCCTCATCCCACAGGACTATTTGGATGCGATGTCCCCCGGGGACGACGCCCAGCGGCGTCGCGCGAGGTTCGCTTCGTCCCGTGGCTCGGTCTGGAACCTGGTGGCCGTAGACGAGGACGACGTGCCCATCGGCTGGATCTGTTTCGGTCCATACCGAGGCGTGACCGATGCCGCGGCTCCCGGCGAGGTGTACGCCCTGTACGTCGACCCCTTGCTCACGGGCCGCGGCATCGGTCGCGCCTTGCTCGATGCGGTGCACCAGCACGCCGAGGCCCAGCAGTTCCGCACGCTCCTGCTGTGGGTGCTCCGTGACAATGCTCGGGCACGCAGGTTCTACGCCGCCGCCGGCTACGTGGGCGACGGTGCAGTAGCGAGCGACGTGTACGGCGAGACGGCCGTGCAGGAGGTTCGCTATCGCCGCTCCACGGCTGACTGAGGCCTTGCAACTGGTCGACCTGCGAAGAACGTCATCGCAGCCCCCGACGATCTGAGCCACCAATCTCGGCGTCGCGGAGAGTGGGGGTCGTGCGTGCTGGGCCCGGCCCATCCCGGCACGCACCGACCGAGTGGTGGCTGGGACGGTGGTCGGGCGGATCGTGGGTAGGCGCAGTGCATGATCGCTACTGGAATTCTCGCAGCTGAAGGTCAGGCATCACTTTTCCTGATCAGTGCCGGAGTGGTGCTGGTACTGCTCCTGATCGGCGCCTTCTGGTTCGGCAGCCGGCGCAGGCGCCGCCTCACGGCTCCGCCGCGCCCCGCCGAGCAGAATCCGGTGGCCCGGAGCCGAGAGGACTCCTGGCAGACACCGCAGGAGCACGCGAGGAACGAGGAGAAGCACCAGTACCCCGAGCAGTGAGGGGCATCCGCCGGTACTGAAGAACCCACCACCCGCCTGCCGCCATGCGACGGCCTTGTGCCTGGCCAGCACCTCACCGCGTGCCCACGGCCCGGCAGCCCACGCTGCCCGGCCCCGCCACGGACTCTGGTCCCCAGTGGCGGAAGGTGGGCCCCCTCTGGGCCGCCGACCGGGGGAACCTGTACGACGATCAACGGCGGGCCGCCGCTCCTACCCGGCTGCACGCATAAGAATCGTGTAAAAAGCCAGCGCATGACCGTCGCGTAGGCGGGCAGTCGACGCTTCGGAGGTTGATAACTATGGTTCCCCTGCTTCTCGTTCTCCTGCTGATCCTGATCCTGTTCGGCGCCGGTTTCGCGGTGAAGATCCTTTGGTGGATCGCCATCGCGGTGCTGGTGTTGTGGCTGATCGGCTTCGTCGCCCGTCCCAAGAACGGCAGCGGGCGCTGGTACCGCTGGTAGCCCGACCCGCACTACCCGGCGATACGCCATGGTGGGCCGCACCCCGTCGGGGGTGCGGCCCACCACCGTTTGGGTCTGCCTGCCGCACGGGCTCCTTGAAGCGGAGGACGCGGAGTGAGGACTTCCGCAGGGGGTATGCGCGCATCGGCCGGGCCGGTCGTCGTGACGCAGCAGGGGACCTGCTCACCTCCAAGGATCGGCGGCCGTCCCGGTCGCACCCCCGGCCCGGCTCGCGGCTGCACGGCCAGTTCCTCCGGCTGCCGGCCTGCCACTTCGCCCGCCATCCGTCGCCCGCCTTCCGCGACACCGCGTAGCCCGCCGCTCCGTTCGCGCGGCCCCGCCCCGCCACAACAGTCCCACCCGCTACCGACGTCGCCACCTCCCGCAGGCGAAGGTTTTCGGCTAAATACGGCTATACCGGAAATGAGCGGAAGAGCATCCGGAACTTTTCGGCAATGAAGAGCGTCGCGAACATCCGCCGGAGCGCGATACCCATTTTTCTCCCGGCCTCCCCAAACGAGCCACCCCACGAATTGACCACGCATTTCAGCCATGCCCGAAAACGTCGTCACCGGTTCGTGTCAGCGAATCGTTTCTCGGCAATCATAAGATCTTCCGGTGACTGGGCGTTCCGGGTGAACGGTTCCAGAAACCACGTCGACCGGCTTCTGATTACTGTTATCAATTTTCCGGGCGACTGGATCCGGGTCGGATAAGCCGCCCATTTCAGGTCGTGCACGAATCGCACCAACCCGCATCGAGAATGGAATCCGCATCATGCGAATCGCCCTGCGCAAGACCCTCGCCCTCGCTTCGCTGGCAGTGACGGCCGCCCTCCTGCCGGTCAATGGGGCGGAGGCTGCGAACCCCACCCAGCAGACCGCGCGCATCCCGGGCCGGTACTGTCTCGCCAACGCCTGGCAGACGCCGAACGTCTCCACCAAGCCGTGCGACTCCGCGGCCCCCGGCCAGCACTGGACCGTGTCGGGCCAGCAGATCTCCCTCACCAACGCGCGCGGTTACTGCCTGGCCAATACCTGGGACACCCCGCAGCTTTCGGTCAAGCCGTGCAACCCCAACGACCAGGGCCAGTACTGGAACGTCTCGGGTCAGCAGATCTCCCTCGCCTTCGCCCCGGCCTACTGCCTCGCCAACGCCTGGGAAACGCCCAATGTCTCGACGAAGCCCTGCGACCGCGCTGACCGCGGGCAGAGCTGGGCTGTCTTCAACGACCAGATCAGCCTGGCGCTCGCCTGAGCACCGCCGCCGTGCCGGGGCGGGGCACCCGTCCGGGCACGGCGGTCAGGACGACCACTCCCCCGCCCACACCGGCGGGCGACAGAGACCTCGGCCGGCGCGACGGGCAGTGCGCAGCCGATGCCCCCGGGAACGCCGACGTGCCGGTCCGTGGACCGGGGCGCACGGCTCGGTCCGGCCGGATTGGGGACCGGCCGGACCGAGATGGAGGCGGGCGTACGGGTCGGCTTCAGCGGGTGGTTACGCGCCGGCGTCGGCGGAGGAAGACGGCCCCGCCCGTGAGGGCGAGTGCGGCGCTGGCGGCGCCGGCGAGCAGCAGGGTGGAGTCCGCGGCACCGTCCGCCTTGTGCTGGGGGCTGTAGCCACTGGAGTAGCCGTTGGTGTCGTACTCCGAGCCGGGCAACTTGTCGGCGTAGCGGGCTTTGACCAGCTTCTGGTAGTCGCTGAGCGACATCGACGCCTGTCCGCCCAGGCCCTGCCGGGCCTCGTCGTTGAGCGGCTCGACGGTGGTGAGCTTGAGCTGGTACCAGCCGCGGATCTGCGGCTCGGTGAAGACGAGCGTCCCCAGGGTGGCCTTGCCGGCGTACGTGGCGTCGCTGTCGCCGTCACGAACGGCCGCCAGGTGCCAGCCGCCGCCCTGGGTGGGGGCGAGCATGACCGTTGCGTTGCGGCCGTTGACGGTGATGCTCAGCGAGGAGACGAGTTGGGTCAGCTTGATCGCCTCGGTGGGCAACGGCTTGGCGGTGCCCGCGACGAACCCGGGGGTGATCTCGTTCCGTGCCACCGGGTCCTTGATCGTGAAGGCGGGGAGGTCGTGGCACGGTTCAGCCGTGTCGGGCAACGTCTGCACCTGCCCGCCGGTACCGTCGGCCGGCACCGGAGTGAGCAGGAAGCGACAGACGGCGTTGCGGACGTCGGTGGACTTCACCGCGTCAAGGGCGGCCTGATAGTCGGGGATGTCGGCCGGGAGCGGGTCCTTGACCGGGGCCGCATGGGCCGGGCCGACGACGGACAGCAGAGCGGACGCACTCAGTGCGATGACGATGGACAGGCGGGAGAAGCGGGAGTCCCCCCGCTTGCCGGACATTTCAGTGTCGCGCATGTCGCCTGCCTTAGCGGGAGATACCGATGCGGGAGTGGGTCCACTTGGACGAGCTGTTGCTCACGTAGTCGTTGTAGTTCCACCACGTGTAGGTGGTGGTGTCCGGCCACGGGTCGGCCACGGCGATCGTGTTGTTCGACGTGTCGAAGCCGTAGACCACGTTCATGTGGCCGCCGCCGGACGTCCACCCGATGCGGGCACCGATCGGGCGGGCCGCCTTGACGTCGGTGTACACCTGGTTGAACGTGGCCGCACTGCTCAGGGCCGAGCCGGTGTGGGCCATTCCCAGGCTGCTCCAGCCCCTGGCCATGTCGTCGAGCGTGGCGGGCTGGTTGTTGCAACCGTAGTACGGCTGGGCCCGGTTGCAGAAGTCCGTTTGTGTGGAGCCCAAGCCCTGGAACTTGGCGATGGTCAGCCCGGAGGCGACCCAGCACCACTGGGTCTTCTCCTGCTTCAGCATGCTGATGGTGTCCTGGCCCGCTTCCGCGTGAGCTGTTCCTCCTGCGGCCGCGAGCGATCCCAAGGCGGCCAGCACGATGGCCGACGCCGCAGTACCGCGCCTGAATTTGCCCATGTTCCTGCCTTCCCCCTGACGGGTGCAACGAGATGAGCGGGAAATCTGGCACGAATATGACAGTGCAGCATGTCGAAGTCATAGGGGATGCGCATCAATGCACCCCGTACTGATTAATTGTCGTTTCATCATGTCGTGAAGGCCGTTTCGGTTGAGGCGGGCGTTGCCCCCTGATAAACGGTCGTTGTCGCCGAGCGGGCCTCTCCCTCGGGATCAGAGAACGCCCGACCGCACCAGCGGCACGGCCACAATCCCGGCCGGTTGCCACCGGCCGGGATTGTGGGGGTGTCGTCGGTCAGGGCAGGATCTCGACGTCCCCGCCGGTGCCGTGGACGCGGATCCGCTGACCGTCCCGGATCAGCCTGGTGGCCCGTTCCACGCCGACGACGGCGGGCAGGCCGTACTCCCGGGCGATCACCGCGCCATGGGTCATCACGCCGCCCACCTCGGTCACCAGCCCCGCGATTCCGACGAACAGCGGCGACCAGCTGGGGTCCGTGAAGGCCGTGACCAGGATGTCGCCCGCTTCGAGATCGGCCTCCGCAACGTCGAGGACGACGCGGGCCCGTCCCTCGACGGTCCCGGCCGAGACCGGTACGCCGACCAGGGCCCCGGTCGGCGCGTCGTCCCGGCGGTACTCCCCGTTGAAGACCTCACCCTCCGAGGTGAGCACCCGGGGCGGCGTGAGCGCGTGGTACGTCCGGAACGCCTCCTTGCGCTGCTGGATGAGATGCCGGTCGACCACCCGGTTCGCGCGCACCACCTCGTGGAGTTCCTGGAAGGTGAGGTAGTAGACGTCCTCCCGCTCGGAGATCAGGCCCGACTGCACGAGGCGCTCGGCCTCCTGCATCAGGGCCTGCTTGTAGACGAAGTAGCGGCTGATGATGTCGTACTTCGGGTACTCCCTGTACCCGATGAAGGTGCGCACCCGGTCGATCATCCGCTTGGCCTCGTCGGCCTTCCGGTCCCCGTCCGGCAGGGCCCGCAAGCGCGACAGCACGTCCTCTTCCTTCTGCTGCGCCTTCCGCCGCCCCTGCTCGAAGCGCTGCTCCGCAGCTCCGGGCTCGAAGTTCCGCACGTTGTCGAGGATCACGGGCACCAGGGAGCTGGGGCGCTCGCGCCAACGCGGCCTGGTGATGTCGATCTCGCCGACGCAGCGCATGCCGTACCGGTCGAGGTAGGCCTCTATGGCGTCGCGCGCTTCGGTCCCGCCAGCGAGCTTTGCCAGCCCGTCCAGGAAGTCCTCGTCCCCGACGCCCTGCAGGAAGGCCACCACCTCGGGCAGGGGACGGATCACGTCCGCGACGTCGAGCAGTGCCAGTCCCATCTCCGAGGTGACGTTGCCGGGGGCGGACAGGGTCAGCGTGTCAGCCGCGTTCCTCTCGCCCAGCCACTCCTGCAGCTTGTGGGCCAGCCACTCCGTGGCCTCCATGCCCGCCATGATCGCCTGGATGCTCAGCGGATCACCGAGGACCCGCTTGTGCTCGTCGAAGGCCTCCAGCAGGAAGTCGAACAGCGCAGGTCCGCTCTTCGTCCGGATGTCGCGCTCCAGGGCCGCGATGGACACCCGGCTGCGCTCGATCAGCGCGGTGACAACGGCCGGATCGGTCTCGATCGAGGCGGGCGTACCGCCGGCCGGGGGCCCGCCCGGACCCTCGTCCGGTAGCGACGGGACGAAGTCGCCGCGGTCGAGGACGGTCTCCAGCGCGTCCCGGATCAGCGGATCGCCCTTCCCGATCGCGTCCAGGAGGCCGGCGCGGCCGGCGGGGGCGGCCAGGCGCCGGGTGACGTCCACGAACAGCCTCCCGCCGGCGTGGTGCATCGGCACCATGGCCGTCAGCTGCCACATGGAGAACCCCAACGGCCTCATGGGGTCGGTCATCATCTGCCCGTGGCCGACGGAGACGTAGACGTGGTTCTCCTGATCATCGCTCTCGGGAACGGGGAACAGCGTAGTGATCGGCCGACTCTGCACGATACGGAAGTCGTCGTCGACGAGGCACCATTCGATGTCCTGCGGGCAGCCGAAGTGCGCTTCGATCCGCCGCCCCTGCCGTACCAGCCGCACGACCTGCTCATCCGTCAGGGCCGGCTGCTTCTGCACCTGCGCGTCGATCGCCACTTCCCGCGTACCGCCGGCCGGCAGGGCGGTCACGGCGCACTGTTTGGCAGCGATCGCCTTGGCGACGACCTCGTCGTCCCGCACCGTGAAGGCGTCCGGGTTCACGAGGCCGGAGACCAGGGCCTCGCCGAGACCGAAGCCGGCATCCACCGTGGCGACCTTCCGGTTACCCGTGACGGGGTCGGCCGTGAACAGAACCCCGGACGCGTCTGCAAAGGCCATCTGTTGCACGACCACGGCCATGTGGACCGTACGGTGGTCAATACCGTTGCGCCGGCGGTAGCTCACGGCGCGCTCGGTGAACAGCGAGGCCCAGCACCGGCTGATGTGCCGCAGGACCGCCGCCGGCCCCACGACGTTCAGATACGTGTCCTGCTGACCGGCGAAGGACGCCGTCGGCAGGTCCTCCGCCGTCGCACTGGACCGGACGGCGTAGGCAGCCTCCTCGCCGAACCGGCCGAGCGCGCGGGTGATCGCCGCCGCGACGTCGTCCGGGACCGCGATCCCCTCGACGGTGCGACGGATCTGCGCGCTGAGCTTCCGGGTCGCCTCCCGGTCGTCCGGGCTGACGCGCGACAACTGGTCGAGCAGGTCGTCGAGCGAGGCTGCTTCCGCGATGACCCGCCGGAAGGCCTCCGTCGACACGCAGAAGCCCGCCGGTACGCGGACGCCCTCGATCCGTGACAGCGCACCCAAGTGCACGGCCTTGCCCCCGACGAGCGCGACCTGCGACTCGTCCACCGTGTGAAGGTCCCACACGTACTCGTCGTTCACTGCGATACCTCCGAGGCGGTCGTGGCTCCGGTCGACGATTCTGAGCCCTGCCCCGGGCCTTGCGGCAAGCCCCCTGGCGCGCTATAACTTGAGAGTGGCAAGGAGAGTTCTCTCCTTGCCTTTGCCATTTCCGGCGCGCAGGGGAAGACAACTTCGGCGGACTCGGCGGATTCTGCGGACTGGCCGGACTCGGCGCCCGCCCTCGGCGCCCGCCCTCGGCACACTGCGGGACCGCGCACTCGTCGCAACCCCCTTGCGCAGGCCTCCGGGCTCTGCGCCGACACCGGGCCCTGCCCGCCGATGGCCAGATCCTCCGTGCAAGGTCCGCCCGTCCTGACCGACGACGTGGCCACAGCTCGCGGCGGCCAGGCCTGGGAGCACTGTGATGGGCGCCCCGCGGTCTGCTCAAGGTTAGCCGCGGGCTACTCACGGATACCCGTGGGTCAGATGTCGCTGGTCCACACCTCGGGGCCACCGCCCTCCCACCGGATCGGCCCGTCCTCGGACAGCTCCACGTCCTCCAGGCCTGCCCGGCGCAGCAACTCCGACACGTCCGCGGGTGTGAAGGCCCGGCCAAGGTCCGCGTCCACGCCCAGCGCGTGCACGGTGATCTTGCGCCCGCCCCGCGGCGACACGGGGTGGATCACGATTTCAGTCTGGTCCGCCATGCATCCACAGTGCGGCGGGCCGACCGGAACGGCATCCCGGATGCGCCCGAGCGCCGAAGGCCGGCGGGGTGGCTCCGGCCGCGGGTCGCGAGAGCAGCAACCTCGACGCCTGCTCAACACATATGGAGAAAAAGGAGTTTGAAAGAGGAAGGCGGGGTCAGAAGCGTGGGTACCGGAAGCGAACACCCTGCGGGTGGGGTGCTTCCGGAGCGGCCCCGCCGCGTGATGCCCCTCCCCCGGCGTCACGCGGCAGGCCGCCCGCACGACGGGCTGCCGCCCGGATCCGCGCGGAAGCCGGACGCCCCGCTTCCCGGCCCCCTCCCCGGCCGGGAACCTGGGGCGCCACCCGGCGAACCCCCGGCGCCGGCGCTCATACCGCCGCCCCCGGGCGACGGATCCGACGGCAGCAGCCCGGCACGCACCCCCGGCCTGCACCGGCCACGGCCGCGGCCAGGCGTGTCATCGGCCAGTGGTGTCATAGGCCAGTCGTGTCATCGGCGCGCGGCCCGGCGTCAGCCAATCTTCAGGGCCACCAGGCAGGTGTCGTCCTCGTGCTCCTCCGGCGCATACGCATCCATGATCCGGTCGAGGGCGTCCTGGGGGCCGAGTCCGCAGCAGCCCATCAGCCGCTTGCGCAGGGTGTCGATGCTGTCCGCGATGTCCTCGTCCCGGCGCTCGACCATGCCGTCCGTGTAAAGCAGCAGGAGGTCCCCGGGGAGCAGCTCCACGGTCGCAGTCGCGTACTCGTGCCCGGGCAGGAGCCCGAACAGCGGGCCTCGGTGCTGTGTGTCCAGCGCTGAGGCAGTGCCGTCGCGAAGCAGCAGAGGTGCCGGATGGCCGGCACACCCCCACCGGAACCGCCGCTCCCCGTCGATGTGCCCGATGACCGCCGTCGCCGTCTCTGCGGCCGCGTCGGCGCACAGCAGCTCGTTGAGCCAGGTGGTCAGCTGACCCGCATGGGTACCCGGCGAGTGGGCGAGACCCGCGAGGGCGTGCCGCTGCTGCGCCATCCGGGCGACCGCGCTCAGTCCATGGCCACAGGCGTCGCCGATGGCGAGGAGAATCCGGTCATCCGGCAGCAGGCGGCACTTGTACCAGTCGCCGCCCACCGCCGCGTCCGCTTCCGCCGGCAGGTACGCGGCCGCCACGGACAGCCCCGCCTGGGCGAGCTCTGCGGGGCGCGTCGGCAGCAGGGCCTCTCGCAGCGCGGCGGCGACCCGTCTCTCGGCGGCCGCCTCCTCCCTCAGCCGGTCCGACTGCCTGCGCGTCGCGGCGAGGCGCTGTCGACTGCGCACCTGCGACGTCAGGTCGCGCGCGATGATGTGCACCGACCAGGGAAGCCCGTCGGTCGCGATGACGGGATGCCCCACGAGGTGCAAGGTGCGCACCTCCCCGAGCACGCTGCAACGGATCTCGGTCCCCGACGGTTCCTCTCCGTCGACCAAGGCCAGCAGGAACTTCCCGAAGCGCGGCACGTCGTCCAACAGGACCGTGTCACACAGCTCGGCGAGCGAGAGCGGCCGGGAGGGATCGTTGCGGAAGATCGACGACAGCCCTTCCGACCAGGCGACCTCGCCGGACAGCAGGTCCCAGGTCCCCCAGCCCATGGACCCGATGTACTGCGCGTCGAGCGAGAGCAGTTCCATGCGGTTGTGGGCCGCCCGCCACGTCGCCAGTACCTTGCCGCCGCAGGACGAGGCGTCGTACAGGAGTTTCGTGCGGTGCAGGCCGTCGCTGCGCTGCTCCGTGTAGTCCAGGGCGTACGCCTTCAGGGCACGGCCGGTGGTCAGTACGGAGTCCAGGGCCCCGACCAGCCCGCCGACCGCGGCGCCGGGCTGGACCTCCAGCAGCCGCCTGCCGATCTGGCGGTCCGGAGCCTCCAGCCATTCGGCCGCGCGGACGTGGTTGCCGGCCTGGACCGTGAAGTCGACCGTCCGCCCGGAGCCGTCGCGCACCGGGGTGAACAGCGCGGCCGACAGCGGAATCGCGGGCAGGGTCGCGCAGACGCACTCCCACGGATCGTGCCCTTCGCCGCCGTCCCCACAACCGTGTCCGGGCCCGGCGGTACCGCAGGCGCAGAGCTCCTCGCCCTCGTCCTCCGGCCGCGCACCCTCCGGTTCGGGGTGCCGGTCGAGCCGGACCCCCGCCCCGCGGCGGGCGGCTTCCCGCAAGCCCTGGACCTCGCGGGCGAGGTGCTGCTTGAGCGCGTCGGGGTCCTGCGGGATCAGGGGGCTCATAGGTCATCACCGGCCGGGTAGCTGGCCCGGGCCGTGCCACCGCGGTCAGGCGGCGCCCGTGCGCAGTCTGGTCAGAATGGGAGCGGGAGGCGCGAGACCTGCGTCTGGCTGACGCCGAGCCGCACGCCGAGGTCCGGACCGACTGGGTGAGTCCGGCCCGAACCTCAGGTACAGGATCTCCCGGTTCCGTTCACACGGCTCGTGTAAGGGGTCTCCCGTGACACCCGGGAAGGTGTGGTGCCGGATCAGGCCCCGACGGGAGACAGTCAGCCGCAGGAGGCAGTGGACGCGGGAAGGCGCCGCCGACGTGGGCGATGTGCGGCCGCCCCCTCGGACCCCGGACACCGCCCTCCGCGCCGACCGCTTCCGGCGCCTGCGTGAGCCGGCGGGTGTGCACACCGCCGTCCGGGGTCTTGCCTCCTCACCGCCCTCCTGCACCCGGGCCGGGGCGGCGACAGGCCGACCCGTGTCTCGGCAGTGACGTGCACCGGCGCTGCTTGTGGACTTCCTTGAGGCCAGTCCGATGGAGGCGATCTCACCGTAGTGGGCACTGTCTACAGCTGAGCCGCGACCAGGATGAGCGCATCGAACGGTGCTGCCCCTCGGGGACGTGGACGGCGGTGGTGGCAGCGGCTCCGCCTCGGCGCCAGTCGGTTTCCGGCCACAGGGCGGCACCGCCCGCGAGGGCCACTTTCTCTGCTCAGGCGCCGTGGGACAGGACGAAGGCCGCCAGGAATCCCAGGACCGTGGTGAGCCCGGCGAGGAGGTGCGCCTCCTCGAAGGCCTCCGGGATCATGGTGTCCGCGACCATCGCGAGGATCGCTCCGGCGGCCACCGCGGTGATGACTGCCATCCACGTACCGGAGGCTCCGCCCAGGAAGGCGTAACCGGCCAGCGCGGCGAGCCCGGACGCCACCGCGATGACCGACCACAGGGTGAAGACGTACGCGTGGCTGCGGCCCGCACGCTTCATCCCGGCTGCGCTGGCCATCCCTTCCGGGACGTTGCTGATGAAGACGGCGGCGACGGTGGCCACGCCGACGCTCCCCCCGCCCAACAGGCTGGTGCCGATGACCACCGACTCCGGGATGCCGTCGAGCAGTGCGCCGAGCGCGATGGCGTTGCCGGAGCCGGGCTGCTCCTGTTCCGAGGGCTGGCGAGCGCCCGAGCGCTTGCGGTGCCTGGCTCCGCGGCGGGACAGCAGCACGTTCGCCAGGGAGTACACGGTCGCCCCCGCCACCGCCCCGGCGGCGGTCGGCAGCACGCCGCCCTGCTCGTAGGCCTCCTCCACCAGCTCGAACGACACGGCCGAGATGAGCACGCCGCTGCCGAAGGCCATGACCAGCGCGATCCACCGGGTGGGGACCGGGAACAACGACCCGACCGCCGCGCCCACCAACAGGGCTGCTCCCGCGAACAGCCCCCACCCTCCGGCCATCAGCACTCCGGTCATGCCCCGCCCCTGCCTCGTCGTCGGTCGCTATTCCCGACCCTGCCCCGGGAACGGGCCTTGACCCGTTCACCCTGAGAAGCCGAGGACTCCCGACGACAGTGTGTGGCGGCCGCCGACGGAGGGAGGTGCTCGGACCTTCGCGGTCAGACGGGGTGCCTCAGGTCGCTCTCGCTGATCGTGTATGTCAGGAGCGGGTAGACGAAGTCCGTTTCCTTGTTCTCACGGCGTCGTAGTCGGAAGAACTCCCGCCTCTGCTCGTCATCGGCTTGCGTGAGGCGCTCACCCTGAGGGAGGCATGCGTGTCCGTCGCGAAACCGCACGAAGGTCTTTGACGTGCGAAACGTTACGCCCAACCATTGGTTGTCCGCCGGCCGGCGGGACGCGTCCAATACGATTTTGTGCCTGAGTCGCCGGTTCGCATCGACGGAGAACGCGACGATGCTGTTGTGGACGAGGGGGATCTCGAACTTCTCGCCACCGGACTCTTTCGATTCGAAGACGAGTTTCCTGGGCGGGCCCGCTTCAGGGTGTTCGTAACAGGAGAAGACCGCGATGGACGACTCGTCGGCCAGGTCGAGGGCTTGGTCGGAATGACTGCCCATGCTGGTGTAAGCGTTCGTGTAGCTCTCGATGAGAGCATTGTTGAAGCCGATCGGGAGCGCCGCACGTTCTTGAATCCGTTGCGCCAGCCGTTCGTGCACCGTCCGGAAGCGCTGCGCCGGGGTGCTGTATTGAGTGGTGGTCCGTACGAGAGGCACACCACCCGCCTCGTCGACCCTGGCAAGCGTGGCGCCTCGACGGCCTTTTCCCAGGTCTTCCCACTGGACCGACGCGGACAACTCCGCAAAGAGGTTCTCATCGGTCGGCACATCACACGAAAGGATCTCGTCCACGATCCTAGACCCGCGGGGCAAGGTAGTCTCCCGTATTCATGCTGAAGAGAAACTTTTGGCCGTAATCGATGAAGGAGGAGGTCTTGTTCTCCTCGGCGTATAGCCTGCGCAGGTCGCTCATGCCGGCCTCTGTGGGCGGCTCCAGGTTCACGAGGCCTCCGGCCGATTTGAGGAACGTGCGGCCGTTCCTGTGAACGGCTTCGGCCCTCGAACACCGCACCACGTATCCCATGCGGGTCGGGAGCAACTCCGCGTCCAACGATGACGGCCGGACTTCGTGCGTATAGAAGCGGTTGGTGGACAGCGGCATGAAGAAGACGGAGCCGGGGTAGAGCGTCACGGTGAACTGCGGCGGGAGCGGGACCCCGGCGCGTTCTTCGGTCTGCTCTTTGAGGCGAAAGTGGAGTTTGGTCAGACCGCTGACACCCTTCACACCACGGTCGAAGGAGTCCTCGACGAGGGGCTGCAGCTTGTCGAGCCGGTCATAGAAGGTGCAGAAGGCCATGACGCCGTTGACAGGCATGTCCTTGGTCTTGTCGGCGTGGGACGAGATCCTGGCCTTGGACTGTTTGCGCTCGGCCGTGGCAAGGGTGTTGTGGTAGATCTGGGCGAGGACGTGATTGAGCGGTGCCCGGTTCCGGAAGACGGTGGCGGCCTCGCGGTTCAGCGCCTCGACGATGCGCGTGTCGGTCGGGCGAAAGTTCTCGGTCGGCCCTGAGAGATTGGTGGAGCACCGGAGCAGGCGGAAATGCAGCCCGTCACCGTCTCGCCTGACGGGCGTCAGATAGATTCCGCTGCGATGGGCCGTTCCGGGCTTGGTGGACTCCGTCAGGGACTGGAACGCGTGCTCCGCACGGATCCGGGCGAAGTGATCATCACCGAGCCCGAAGAAGCGGCGGTAGTACACGCCGACGCCGTGCACGCGGACGGGAACTCGGCCGAGGTCGACGAGGGTCCAGGGCAGGCCGCTGTCCTCGTGGTAGCCGTGCGACAGCTCCCGGACGACGAACACCCGGGCAGCGGTGTGCAGGTGGCGGCTGCTGATCCCGGTCATGTCGCCACACAGGTAGACGGTCTTCTGCTCGACGTCGGGCGATCCGGAAGCAAGCTTCTCGGGCGTGATGACGGACCCGAAGAAGTCTCTGATCAGATCATTGTCTTGCAACGTCGAAGGCGCAACCAGGATGTTGTTCGCATCCTCGATGCAGGCTTCGGCCGACTCGGCTATGGACATCAAACGGTACCCATCATTCGCGAAATCGTGGCGAATTGCTCAGAATCGTGGACATGAGATGACACGACAATGGCCCGCGCTCTTCCCTCTGCGCGCTGCGCCGCGCAAACGAAAGAAGACGGACCGTTGAGGCTTGATGCTCTCACGTTGCTCGCCCGCGGACAACGGGGTTCTGCTGTACGAGCGGTGGGCGGGGCGGCGGTACGGCGCTCATCGACGCGCTCGCTCCGGACCGACGTGAAGTGCCGGGCGGGCAAGGCATTTTCGCACGCAGAGTGCGCGCCACGACAGCGCAGGCCCGCGTCCCTCCTGCCCTCCCGCTGACCCCAGCCGCCCGGCCCGGAAGACACCCCCGTTGTCGACGCCCCGATGCGGGCTGACCCCCACCACCCGCTCCGGGCGGGGTAGTCGTCCCCGGACGGCGGCGATGATGCTGTCGGGTGATGTGAGGGGGCCGGCACCCGCTTCGGGTGCCGGCCTTTACTGTCCGGAACGCTAGCTCGGAATTCCGGAGTTCCTGAACGGTCTAGTTGTACCAAGCACTGCCGACCTGTTTGGTCCCGTTGGAGATGGAAATGGCGACCTGGTGTGTGCTGTCGTGGTAGTACGGCGAGCCCGCGGAGCCGGTCGAGTACGGGCTGACGCTGAAGCCTTGGGAGACCGGCGGATTGCCAGTCGCGGTGTTGCGCGACCAGAACGCCAGCCAGCACGTGTTGGGTCCGGTGGACTGCAGCGTGGCAGTGGCCCAGTTGGAAGAGCCCCCGCCGTCCAGGTGCAGCTTGCCCACGCATCCGGGAACAGTGAGAGTCACCGTTCCGGTGGAACCCGCGTAGGCCGTGCCCCCCGTTCCCATGACGGCCAACAGGCCGGCCCCGATGGACATGGCCGCAGCTCGCCGGAGTGAACGAATCATGAATTTTCCTCCAGAAAAGAGTTTCCGGTTCCTCTTTGTTCCCAGCAGTTTCGCGCCGTGGTGCATTCGCAGTGTTTCGGTTGTGCGCGGCCACGGGTAGCTTTCGCCATGCACGCGCAAAAGCCCTGGTGGGGAAGTCAAGTGCGCAGGAGGCAGACCTTGATACGGATTCATCTCGGGTCCGAGGGCTTGGGCCGGGTGCGAGTCTGTTCCCTCCCGGACTTCGACGCCGAACTCACAGCAGCCGGGAGGGCTTACGTCCGCAGGGGGCGGCCTCAGGACCTGTTGATGCAGCTCTACGCACGCAGCGTCTCACCGGATCTCGCTGAGGGTGTCAGCCGCCGCTACCTCTCCCACTTGTTCGCTTGTCGCAGTCCTACGCCCTTCACCAAGGCGCTCGCCGAGGGCGAGGAACGGGCCTGCAGCGTTCTCGCGAACGCCATCGACCACTTGCGCAGCACCGCCGTCGAGCCACAGAGTTCGGGCATCCGGGCCGCGGTCGCAGCCAGGGCCGTCGGCCTGTCCCAGCGGTACGTCGCCGGCGGAGCCTCGGCGATGCTCCAGCAACTCGGACACGGCATCCGACTCCGGCGGGGTGTTCTGGAACTGCCGACCTCCTTCGACGCGGACCTCGAACTGGACGAGCGCTTGCTTCAGGTCCAGGCAGTCGCACTCAGCCCACGGGTCACCCTGGCCGAGCCGGCCGGCGAGCACCTGACCATCCGGATCCCCGCGGGACCCGCTCCACGGACCGACCCGGGCCAAGAAGCGGCGCTCCGTTCCCTGCTGGGCGTCGGCAGAGCGGCAGCGCTGAGGTGCATCGTCACGTCCGGTGGAGTGACCGGCCGCCAACTGGCATCACTGCTCGGCGTGTCGAACGCGGCCGCAAGCCGGCACGCCGCGGTGCTACGGCGTGCCGGCCTGATCCGAACCCTGCGCAGGGGCCAGGCGGTCGAACACGTCGCAACCCCCTTGGGTTATCACCTGGCCCAACCAGAAACACCGACGGCGCCCTAACCGCAACCCACGAAGGCGAGCCCGACCGATCGGTTCAGCATGCTCGACGACCCAGCGGCCGGTGTTCGTCGAAGTCGTAGCCGCGGTCGGCGAAGGGCCGGCGGGGCCGTGACGAGGCTGTTCGTTCGGTGTCGCCGCGACCGCAGCACGCAGCACGCAGCACGCAGCACGCAGCACGCGAGGATTCGATGCCCGTGCGGGCGTGAGTGGACGGCCCGGCCCTCGTCGGGGGTTGCCGGGGCCACCCACATGGCGGCGGCCCCGGCAGGGGTGAGGCGCGACCCTAGGGCCGGGCGAGGACGTCGGTCACCCGGTGTGCGTAGATCACCCGGCCGCATGGGGAGCCGGTGTCCGTGCACGTCGGGTCCGTGGGGTCCATGCGGTGTTCGGTCAGCGACCACAGGTACTGCGTACCGCCGCCCGGGACACTCTGCCCGTGCTCGAAGGACAGGTCCTCGGGACCGACCGCGTTGGTGATGTTGGCGCCGTAGTCCACCAGACGCCCGCCCGAGACGGTCGCCCGGCGCAGGCTGCCGCTGTGCGTGGTCCAGCTGCGGTTGAAGTAGTACATGCCGCCGTAACGTGCCGCGCCCTGGGTCAGGTCGCGGGGCAGGTAGAACGCCCCCGTCGCGCTGACCACGCCGTTGGTCGACTTCAGGAGGCCGGTGGCGTCGTCGATCGGCAGTGCGCCGACCCGGCCCTTCTCGGGGTGCGTGTCGTCGGAGTCACAGTACTCACCCATGATCATAGCCGGAGCGGCGGTGTCGCTGCGGTCGACGGAGATGTAGGAGGCCTTCGGAGCTCCCGTCGCCACGCAGGTGCCTGCGGAGGAATTGCCCTGGGCGCTGACGAACTTGTACGAGGCCACCTGGGGCATCACGTACCGGTACGTGTAGCTGTAGTAGACGTTGCTCTGCCGGCCGATCTGGGTTTCGTCACGGACGTTGCTCTTCAGGCCGTCCAGTGTGGTGTCGTCCACCGATGCGTTCTGGTCGGGGTTCAGGTCCAGGATGGAACGCATGTCGAAGACCCGCAGGCCGTTCATGGTGTCTGCGACGTAGAGGTAGTACTTGTACCAGGCGATGCCGCCCGCGTGGACGTCGATCGCCTTGTAGGAGACGTGGTTGTAGCTGTTGTAGTACGGCTCCACCAGCAGGACGTGACGGTACCGCCGGCCGTCGGGGTCGCCCGGTATCGCGGTCTTCGGGTCGAGGAACGACAGCCGCACGCCCTTACTGCCGACCTTGTCGTACCAGGCGGTGACCAGTGGCTTCCGGGAGCCCCACAGCTCGTCGGTCTGGGCGTCCGAGACGCCGGTGACGCCCTGGGGTATCCATTCCTCGGTGGCGGAGTCACCGGAGTCCCAGCAGAGCTTTTGGGCGGGCGCCAGCACCTTGCCGTCGTCGCCGGAGCCGAACGGGTCGGTGGTGCAGGACGCGTCCGTCTTCGCTACCCGGTTGCCCTGGTCGAGCAAGTCCTGCACGCCCTCCGTGGGTAGAGCCGCTTTCAGATCGGCCACCTGGCCGCTCAGGTCGGGGCCGGACTTGAGGTTGAAGAACGACGCGGTCGCCGGATCTCCGGGGGCCGCATGAGCGGGGGAACCGAGGACCGGGACCGAGAGGACCACCGCGAGGGCGGCGGCGATCCAACTGGCGTACCTGCCAGCGGGTTTACGGGGTGGCATCGCTGATTGTCCGACCTTCGCTCGGGGGGAGAAAGCGAAGATCATACGTATGCCCACCGGATGCCCGTGAGCCGGGGTCGGGTGAGTCGCTGGAGACCGCTGGGCCGGCAGGGCCGGCAGCGCGTCGAAGGGCCGCTGTGCCAAGTACCGAGCGACAGGCCCGACAGCCGGCGCCTTCGTTCATCGAGAAACTGGGCGGCTACCGGTCGTGGCCGCCTGGGGCGTGGTCCTGGACCGGCACCGGGACGAGGGCGCCGATCTGCTCATCGGGCTCGTCGACGACACCACCCTGCCGTTCGAGAGCCGCGTGTGGGCGGCCGTGCTGCCGGCGCGCGTGAGGGACCGCCGGCCCCGGGCCGCGAAGCTCCTCATGGGGCCGGCCCCTGGCAGAATCGCCGGCCGTCCGCCACCAGGGCGTTCACGCTGCCGACGCACGGGGCGAAGCAGGTTGCGAGACCGGTCAGGAATCGAGAAGCCCCGACCGCGGTGCAGCCCCTAACGTGATGTTCATGGCAACCACCGCTTCCACCACAGCCCCCACGTCCCTCGCCTCCGTCACCCTTGAGGTCGCCGACTCCGAGGCCGCCCACCGCTTCTACACCGCCTTCGGCGTGGACACATACATACGCCTGCGGGTGTCCGAGGCCGAATCCGCCGGATTCCGCGGCTTCACCCTCGGACTCACGGTGTCCAACCCGGCCACCGTCGACGGCTTCTTCGCCTCCGCCGTGGACGCCGGCGCCACGGTCCTGAAGCCCACCGCGAAGTCGCTGTGGGGCTACAGCGGCGTGGTCCGGGCCCCGGACGGGACGATCTGGAAGATCGCGACCTCCGCGAAGAAGGACACCGGCCCCGACACCCGAGAGATCGACGACCTGGTCCTGCTGCTCGGCGTCGAGGCCGTGAAGGCCACCAGGCAGTTCTACGTCGAGCGCGGCCTGACCGTGGCCAAGAGCTTCGGCGGCAAATACACCGAGTTCGCCCCCGGCACCTCCAGCCCCGTCAAGCTCGCCCTGTACAAGCGCAGCGCCCTGGCCAAGGACCTCGGCGTCCCCGTGGACGGCGACGGCTCGCACCGCATCGTCCTCGGCAGCACCGCCGGCACCTTCACCGACCCGGACGGGTTCGTCTGGGAGCCTGCCGCATAGCCCGCCTCCCACCCCGCGCTGCGCCGCTTGCCGGCCCCGCGCTCCCGCACCTCCACACCTGTCCCGTCTGTCTCACCTTGTACGAGAGGAAAACCGCCATGTCGTCCACGAACTCGCCCGCCGAGAAGTACAGCGGATTCACCACCGAAGAGCGGGCCGCTATGAAGGAGCACGCACAGGAGCAGAAGAACACGGCGGCCCGGCGCGGCGCGTCGAAGGCGGAGAAGGAGGCGGCAGCGGAACAGGACGTGCTCGCGAAGATCGCCGAGATGCCGGACGCCGACCGGGTCCTCGCCGAGCGGATCCACGAGATCGTCAAGGCTGCCGCTCCCGGCCTCGCGCCCAAGCTGTGGTATGGGATGCCCGCGTACGCCCGGGACGGCAAGGTCGTCTGCCACTTCCAGAGCGCTGAGAAGTTCAAGTCGCGGTACGCGACGCTCGGCTTCAGCGACCAGGCGGCACTCGACGACGGTGCGATGTGGCCGACCACCTTCGCCTTGAAGGAGCTGACCGCGGCCGACGAACAGCTCGTCAGCGCGCTCGTGAAGAAGGCGGTGGGCTGAGGCCGACGACCGGGGGGCGGGAGCAGCAGCGAAAGCGAAGCGAAAGCGACCGGGCATGGCGGAACGTTCATGCGCCCGTTGCTCCCGCCGGGCTCTGAGAGCGTCGCTCCGCATCGTCCCGCGAACCCCTCCCGCGGGGCGAGGAAACCCATGGACGCACCAGTGGAAGATCACGTACCGTGTGGCACCACGCCCTGAGACGGACGGAAGGAGGCGAGCCCGTGCAGTTCACATCTATCCAGCGCTCCCTCTTCCGCTGCCCCGGCGTGGCTCGTCAGTTCTGACCGGGAGCGCTCCAAGCAGCCTGTATCCCGGAGGAATCCATGACCGATCCGGTCATCCGCACGCTCTCGGCGAGCGACGCTCATCTCTTCGACGCACTCCCCGACCCGCTGGGCGCCCGTGAAGGGCATCGGCGTACCCGGTTCCGCCCCGAATGGAAGCGCGTCGCCCTGCGCGACGGCCGGGTCGTCGCACGCGGGGCGTGGTGGGGCGGTCCCGACGACTCGGAGCCCGTCAACATCAACTGGTTCGACGTGGCCGAAGGCGAAGAGGAAGCCGGGACCCAACTCCTGCGCTCCGCTCCCTGGAAGGTCGAACTCGAGATCAACCTGCCCGCTGGCTGGCGGGAACAGAGCGACCTGCGCGCCGGCGCCGAGTCCCGCTTCGCCGCCGCACGGGCCGCGGGATACGAACTCCTGGTGGAACGCCTCCTGTACCGCTGGACCCCGGGGCGAGGACTGCCCGAGCGGCCCGGACGCCTGCGCTTCGGCGCAGAACCCGACGACGCCGTGTTCTTCGACGCGCTGCGCCGCATCCACTCCGCCACCCTGGACGCCCACGCGCTCAGGGCCATCGGTGAAGGCGGTCTCGACCAGGCCGCCCAGGAGGAACTCGACTTCTTCCGCTGGTGCCCCTCCCCCCGGGAGTGGTGGCAGACCGCACGCACACCGGACGGCGACCTGGCCGGCATCCACATCCCGGCCCACAACCCCTCGGGCCCCACCATCGGCTTCATCGGGGTCGTCCCGGAACAGCGCGGTCGCGGCTACGCGTACGACCTCCTCGCGGAGTGCACCCATTTCCTCGTCGAGCAGGGCGCGGAGTTCATCAGCGGAGCCACGGACCAGGCCAACTTCCCCATGGCCGCGAACTTCGCCAAGGCGGGCTTCCCCGTCGTCCGCGAGCGCATCAACTTCCACCCGGCGGGCTGAGCGGTCTGGCCGAGCAGTAGCACCCGGTGAGCGGCGGTCCGGTCGGACGACTGCCCGGACCGCTTGCCGACCGGTACCCCACGGAAGGGTGCCCTCGGCGTAGACGTCGACGGCACATCCGATCAGTCGCCTGTACGACGCGCAAGCCCGCCCGCGGCCCTGGCCCACCGCCGGCAAGCCCCTGCTCCCGTCCGGCCCAGGCACCTCGGCCACCGTTGCCGCCTCAGGCAGGTCGAACGCACCTCGCTGCGTCCGCGAAGGTCGTGACCGGGCCGAATGAACAGGGTGAGCGGTGACAAGGGGACGTAGAACGACCCCGACACCGGACAGGACCGGGCCGGTCCTGGCCGGTCCTGGCCGGTCCTGGCCGGTCCTGGCCGGTGGATCCTTCGGCGTGAGGCCATCAGGTGGGTGTCGACGGCCGCCCGCCGTCCAGGCGGCCGTCGACACCCTGACACCGGTCAGTGGTGGCGACGGCCCCAGGACTCGGTGTCGATCGTGCGGCCGCGGTCATCGCGCAGCGTGGCCGTGTCGGCCCGGTTGTCCCAGACGTAGTCGCGACGGTTCTGGAACAGGTCGGTGCGGGTGTTGCGTCCGGTGCCGGTGTGGATGCGGATGGTGGCGCGGCTGTTGATGCGGACGTTGTCGAAGCGGTAGCGGTTGCCGTCGTCGTCGCGCAGGGTCCAGCCGCGGAGGTTGATCGGGTTGCGGGTGGTGTTGGTGATCTCCACCCACTCCCCGTTCAGAGACCGGTTCGAGCGGTCCTCGCGCCCGGGGCTGACGGCCTGGACGCGGCTGATCTCCACCCGCGGACGCTGCTGGTGGCCGCGGTCCTGGGCAGCCGCCGGCAACGCCGCGGCACCGACCACCGCTCCGGCGGCCAAGACGGCAGCGGCGATGCGACGGACGGAGGAAGAAGCAGATGACATGGGTGATGCTCCCTCAAGAACAGTGTCCTGCCGACCGAACGAGCGGTGGCGGCGGGTGCGGATTCGCGGCCCGGAGTGAGCCGAGGGCCACACTCTCGCCCCGGCCCCCGCCTCTGCGCAGCACGCGCCGAGGTCGGTTACCAGCCACAGACATTTCCGTCACGCTCGCCTGCTCACCCCAAGCACATCTTCCGGGCGTGCTCCTGACATTCACCGACTCTGCGCCCACCCGTGCCGCATGCGGCATCCGAGGGCGTGGCGCTCCGGCGCACCACCGGGCGCAGCCTTCCCCGAGCTCACCCACCCGGAGCAATTGATCTGGTAACAACCGTTCTGCGGAATTCTTCGCGCTCGCGCCCGTCATTCGTCCAGACCTTCGTGTCCTAGCAGAGTGTCATGACCTGCTGGGACCGCCCCTGCTCGCCCCATTCGTTCCTGACTTGCTCCGCACCGGCCAGGCCGTGGACCGGCGATTCATCGATCCGTGCAGGAGTTCGGTCGGATCCTTCGCGCGCGGTTCGGCGGGGACTGTGACGGCACCTGGCGTTCGCCGGCGAACATGCGCCGGATGGAGGTGGCGAGCTCCGCCCCCTCCGCCGGGGTGGAACGGAGAACGGAGCTGAAGGACTCGTCTGCTGCCACTCCGTCGGTGCCTGGACCTGGTGAGCCAGCCAGTGGAGCCGTGCATTGCGCCTGCGACGACGATCCGGGCCGGGGGCATGCTGGTGATCGCGTCGGAATCGTGCGATGTGCAGGCGTCAGCGCCGCAGGTGCGCCACGCAAGCGTCGACGCCACCGTTCGGGTCGGTTCGCAGACTCATGCGGCGCCTGATCCAAGGTGGTACACGGCGAAGGCCCGGTCGATGACCGGCATCGCGACGTTGCGCACCCGAACCCCGCCGGCCGTCATCCCGTGCTCGGTGCCCATATGTGCATGGCCGTGGACGGCGAGGTCGGCACCTCCCTGGTCCATCGCCTCGGCCAGCAGGTAACTGCCGAGGAAGGGATATATCTCCAGCGGCTCACCCGCCAGGGTGTCCGCCACGGGTGAGAAGTGCGTGAGCGCGATCAGGACGGTGCCTCCGGCTCCCCGGAGCTCACCGAGCGAACGCGCGAGGTTGTCCGCGCACCGCCGCGTGTAGCGCACGAAGGACTTCATCTCGGGCTCGCCGAATTCGCTGGCACAGCGTCCGGCGAAGCCGCCGCCGAACCCCTTGGTCCCCGCGACCCCGACCCGCGAACCGTCCACGTCCAGCAGTACGCCGTTCCCCTCCAGCACGTGCACCCCGGCCCGGGTCAGTTCCCCGGTGACGGCCGCCTCCTGGTCGCTCTGGTAGTCGTGGTTCCCGAGCACGGCGACCACGGGCACGGGCAGCCCCGCCACCTCCCCGGCGACCACCTGCGCCTCTCGCGGCGTGCCGTGCCTGGTGAGGTCGCCCGCCAACAGCAGGAGATCGGCGCAGCTCCCGAGGGTGTCGAAGGCGGGCCGCAGGGCGCCCTCGTCCCCCGGGGCGAGATGGATGTCCCCCACGGCCGCCACGCGGATCACGACAGCTCCTCAGGATGGTCCGGCGGTTGGTGACAGCTCACCTGAAGGTCCGCGTGCCACGGGACGCCCGCGAGTTCCTCCTCGGCGATCCGCAGGACCGCCGCGCGACAATCCGTGCTGGTGACACTGCCCCAGACGTGTGCGGCGGGCCCACGGGTCTCGACGCGTACGCCGAGCTCGGCGATGTCTTCGCGCGCCAGCCGGTCCCGCAGGTGCTGGATGAGGTATTCGATGTCCCCCCCCGCCGTCATCGCCCCTCCCGCCGCTCCCGCGGCTCGATGACACGGAGCCGTTCCAGGAGGTAGAGGAACGCGTCGGACAACGGCGCGTCCCGGTGGTCCAGGTACATTCGGTCCCAGTCGATCTGTTCCCGCAGCATGCGGGCCATCGGGAGCAGATCGCCGAAGTCGCAGTAGTGCTCACACAGCGCGGCAAGCCGGCTGTCCATCAGGTCGGTGGGCGCCAGGACCGGCATCCAGACCGAGTCCACCGCCCTGCTTTCGGCCCGGTCGAGCAGTTCCGTACTCACCGGACGCCGGGCGAGCTCGAAGATCAAATCGAACTCCTCCCCCTCCGAACACCCTTTCACCAGCCAGTCCTCGGGTGCCTGGCGCATGGTGACGCCGCCGGCCTCCAGCGCCCGGACCACTTCGTCTGCGTCCTCGCGACGGACGCAGAAGTCGGTGTCGTGCTGGAAGCTGGCTGGCAGGCCGTGTGCGAACGCGGCTACGCTCCCCGCGAGCGCGAACCGTTTTCCGGAGGACTTCAACAGAACCGCGACGCGCTTCGTGGTTTCCAGGATGGCCTGCGTGTGGTCGTGCGGCAGGGGCACGCTGCGGCCGGGGGGCGTGGCGGGCCCGTCACGTCCGTCCCTCTCACCGATCACGGCCGGCACCTCCTCCGCCACGAAATCCACAGGTGCGCTACATACGGCCGCTACCCAGGGTGGGGCCGCTCATGCGTTGTGTTTGCGGCGGCCCGGTGGCGAGCGCACCGGCTCTCACGGAGCCGCTCTGAGCGCCGACACCGCCGGCACCGCAAGGACTGCAGGCACCGCAAGGACTGCAGGCACCGCAGGCACCGCAGGCACCGCCGCAACCCTCATATGGCTTGGCACGTCCGGGCCCCGTGTCGCGCCGCCGGTGGCGGGCGGGCCGGCGTTCTCCCGGTCAGGAGTCCTTGATACGGACGAGACCTCCGACCACGCCGACGACGGCGGAGCCGTCACCGCCCAAGGTGATCGGTGCGTAGTGGTTGTTGAACAGGGGGCCGCAGCCGATCAGGCGGCTCCAGACCCGTTTGCCGGTACGGACGTCCAGCGCGGTGAGGTACCAGGCGTCGGGGGCCGCCGCGGCGCCCTTGCGGTCGGCTGTCCGCAGTTCGGCGGCAGTCGGGTGCGTGAACGTGTACAGGAGGCCGTTGGCCAGGGAGACCTTGCTGACGACGCTGGGAATCCTCTCGCCCGTGTCGGACCAGGCGAGGGAACAGGTGCGGGAGGTGTAGTCGACGTGCACACGGGCCACGCCGCCTTCGGTGTCGACCTGGCGCCCTCCCAGCACACCCTTCAGCAGTGCGTGGTCGCCGACGACATAGCCGTAGTTGTTCTCGACGACGAGGTCGCCGCCCACGGCGATGAGGCTGTTCTCGGTGGCACTCCGGCCCGGGGCGAACACGGGCTGTGTGCAGATTCCGTGTGGTCCGGCGGTCCCGCGGCTCATCACCAGCACGTTCATTCTCGGGTCGGCGTTGTCGGTGATGGCGATGTATCCGCCGTCCGGGCCGGATGCCGAGCCGATGAGGGTGGGGGTGGTACCGCTGCCCTGGCTCAGCTGGCCCGGCTTCTGTCGCGAGCCCCTGTCGTAGGGGGACCGCCACGTGATGACGGGCCTGCCTTCGGTGTTCGCGTCGAAGCGGTAGAGGGCCCGGTCGCTGACGACGAAAACGCCTCCGGACTCGTCGACCGCGATGCTGTTGGCGATGTTCTCCCCCGTGAGTTTGTGGGAGCTGATCGCGCCGGTGGAGGGATCGAGTACGCCGACCACGCCGCTTTCGGACACGAACCACATCCTGCCCGCCCAGTCGGGCAGGACGGAGACGATTCCGCTGGCGCCGACCACCGGTTTGAGGTCGTGGCGTGCCTCGGTGACGAGTGTGTCGCCCCGGACGGCCACGATCTGAAGGGTGCCGTCCTTCGTCGGGATGACGGCCCGGTCGCGCTGGTCGAGGTAGAAGTATCCACCTCCGGAGACCTCCGTCGGGCTGCTGCCGGCCCTGCCGGGCAGGGTGAGGGAGGCAATCGACGCGAGGCTGTGCGGATCGAGCAGCATCAGCCGGGGAGCGTGTTCAGGGGTCATGCACACGGTCACGATCCGGCCTCGGGAGTCGAAGGTGACGGAGCCGCACAGACCGCCCTGCAGTCTGCTGCGCACGGTGAGGTCGCGACCGGTGGGGCCGGGTCCGGTGTACGTGTCGCTCTGATAGGCGTCCGCGTGCAGGTTGCTGGAGCCGTTGGGAGCCATGAAGGGGTTCTGCGGGACGGCGGGGACGGTCACCGGGCGTGGTGCGGCTGCGTGGCCGGTGAACTGCGTCAATGACGCCCCGCGGGGGTCTCCCGGTATGGCCACGGCGGGGGCGGACACCGCTTCGGCGGGAGCCGCGGCCGCCAGAGGCGGGAGGAGGGCGGCTGCCGCCAGGACGGCCAGGACGCGGACGATCATGCGCATGTGGAGCCTTTCATCCGAGGACCACGCGAGGACGGGCGGAGGGCTCTTGAGCGGCAATCACCTCTCTACTATTGCACCAACAGTGCAATGAGAATGATGGCGCAGACCCTGAGGGGCTGTCGAGGGTGCGGACCCACGATCTCGCAGGACACCACGAAGTCCGATCGACCGCTTTCGGCCGCCGCGCAAGCCGGCGTGTCCTCGAACTGCGAGCACAGGGCGCCCATGACGTCACCGACCTGGCACGGTCAAGGAGCGCCTGACCGGCCTCGATCGCCTGGACGCCGGGGTGGACCAGGCGGGCAGGTACGCACCCGCCCGGCCTTCCGGACCCAGCGGGCAGGCATGGTCAGACTTCGAAAGCGCGTGAGGAACTGGACCCGGCTGGGGCCGGTCACCGGGCCGACGGATTACCGATGTGACGGTTCACCACCGTCTCCGTCGACTGTCCCTCGACGAGCCGGAGGCCACCGGCCGGCGCGAGCCGCTGCGCTACCACTATGGGACGGCGCACCAAGGCAATCGGCCGGCGACCGCCACCGCTGCCGAGACGGCCTCCCGTGCGGCCTTCCTCCTGTGCGCGGTCAGCTGGGACGTCACAGCGTCACAGAAGGATGCCGACGGAAAGCCTTCGGCAGCTGAACCGGACCAAGCTGGTCCCCGCACATCCCGCACGCTCTTGATTTTCGCCGGCATCGCGGGGCTTTCGGAGCGCTGGGCTGTGGGCTGACATCGTCGTGGTCGGGCTCGGCACCGGGCCCGTCGTCTCCTGCTGTCGCCGTGGTGTCACTCACCGTCGTTGTCCCTTTCGTGATGACACGGCATCGAACAGGCCGCGTCAAGTTCCGTGGGCTGCGGGCTCCCTGATGGACCATCATGAGGATTCGACCACCGCAGGATCCTGCGGCCGGTGCACCCTGTCAGTGCGGCATGAACACAGGGAGAGGCTTCCGGCCTACGATTGCGGGGACTTCCGAATGCTCCGGGGGAAGCCGACGCGCCGACTCTGAGCCGGCCGCATTGAGGATCGCTTCGCAGCCACGATCGGCCCGCTCCTGGCCAAGTTCCGCCGGTCCTCGCCGTCGTGGCCCGAGGCGCCATAGCGTGACTTCCACGGCGGGACGCTCTGGTCCCACAGCTGCAACCCGGGCTTGGGACGCTCTGTCCCTCGTGCCCCGCACTGTGATGTGGAAGGCAGCGTCGCCGTCGACGACCACGGTCGCCACTCCCCGATCCGGGACCCGGCGTGCCGAAGGCCCGTACCGGACGGCGGACGTACGACACGGCAGTCCGCGATGACCAGGAGTGGCTCCCAAACGGTCTCAGCTACTTCTCTGGCGAGCCGAGCGCCTTCGGTGTACCCGACACATTTATCATCGCGGCGGAGTCCACAGCCGCAACCCTCCCGTCTCGGGGGGAGGGATTCAGACGCAGGACTTCTGGGACCGGCCCCGGACAGCGGACCCCGGACAGCGGACCGCGGACCGCGGACCGCGGACAGCCCTTCACGGCAGGGGCCCGCCCGACTGCACAAACTCAAGGTTCGGCTCACCTGGCAGCGACGGCGTCTCAGACCGGTCCCGGAATCAGCGATGAGTTTTCCCGGTCCGGCAAGTCTTACCACCGCTGTCGACAACACAGGAGGAACACGTGACCCAGCTGCTGAGAGTCCAGAACTTCAACGTCTCGAGTGACGGGATCGGCGCCGGAGAGGACCAGACACTCGAGAGGCCATTCGGTCACGTGGACCCCCGGCGGCTGTTCGCCTGGGCCGGCGCCACGGCGAGCTGGCCCATGCGCACCGCCCCCGGCGGAAGCCGGGGCCTGGACGACTACTTCACGCGGGACTACGCCCGCAACATCGGCGCCGAGATCATGGGCCGCAACAAGTTCGGGCCTCAGCGCGGGCCCTGGCAGGACTACGAGTGGCAGGGGTGGTGGGGTGACGAGCCCCCGTTCCGCACGCCGGTGTTCGTCATGACCCACTACGAGCGTCCTTCGTTCACGCTCTCCGACACCACGTTCCACTTCGTCGGCGGTGATCCCGCCGCGGTCCTTGAGCAGGCCCGGGAGGCGGCGCAGGGCAAGGACGTCCGACTCGGCGGCGGGGCCACCACCATCCGGGAGTTTCTCGACGCCGACCTCGTCGACACTCTGCACGTCGTGGTCTCCCCGCTGAAGCTGGGGTCCGGAGTGCGACTCTGGGAGTCCCCTGATGAGCTGCTGGACCGGTTCCACCTTGAGGTCGTTCCCAGCCCGAGCGGGGTGGCTCACCACCTGTTCTGGCGAAAGTGACCGGACCGGACCTCAGGGCATCCCCGGCCTGCTGTTGCTGCGCCGACTTCCGGGGCTGCCCTGAGACGGGCCGTCCACCACCTTGACCGACCCCCTGACGTCCATGCCTCGGCAGGACTGTCTGCGGTTCTCCCGGCCGCGCCGCCACGGGTGGGTCACCCTGCCGGCGCCCGCACTGATCGCCACTGAGCTCAGGAGCCCTCGACCGGCCCCGCCCGGTCCCATCCAGGCGCCCGCACGTCGATCGTGAGACTGCCCGACTCGACCTCCTCACCGCAGGTCCGGCACGTCGACTTCAGGTCGAGGTCGTGCTCGGTGCCGGGCCCGCCGCGATGTCGGAAGGCGACCGGCGGAGTGTCCACCGCCCAGCGATCACCCCAGGCCAGCAGCGCGTGCATCACCGGTGCGAGGTCCCGGCCCGCTTCCGTGAGGTGGTACTCGAAGCGCAACGGGCGCTCGCTGTAGGCGTGGCGCTCGACCACGCCCGCTTCCTCCAGTGCGCGCAGTCGGGCAGCGAGACGGTCGCGGGGCGCGCCGGTGTTGCGGACGATCCGGTCGAAGCGCTGGTTGCCGTAGAAGATCTCGCGGATCGCCAGGAGCGCCCAGCGTTCGCCGACGAGTTGCAGCGCGGCGGCGGCGGAGCACGGCCGTCCGGGTACGTCGGGATGCGGAACCGAGTTCTCGCTCTGCTTCGCGTTCGGGGTCACGTCCCCATCCTCCCCCGAGTCCGTTGTGTTTTCAAACTCGCACGGCTACTCTCCGGCCCATGACAGTTGGATTTTCAAACCCACTAAGGGCGTCCCGAGCCGTGCTCGCGACGGTCGCCGCCGCGGTCTTCATGTCGAACCTCGACCTCTTCATCGTCAACGTGGCCCTCCCCGGGATCGGCCGCTCGTTCGGCGGCAGCGACCTCGGCTCCCTCTCCTGGGTCCTCAACGGCTACGCGATCGTCTTCGCGGCGCTCCTCGTAGTCGCCGGCCGCGTCGCCGACCGCTCCGGCCACAAGCCGGTCTTCCTTGCCGGTTTGGCGGTGTTCACCCTCGCCTCGGTCGGCTGCGCCCTCGCTCCCGACGTCGGGACGCTGGTCGCGGCACGGCTCGTGCAGGCCGCCGGCGCTGCGCTGCTGATGCCGACGTCGCTCGCGCTGCTGCTCGCCACGACGGCACCCGAAAAGCGCGCTGGGGCAGTGCGGGCCTGGGCGTCGATCGGCGGAATCGCCGCCGGACTCGGTCCGGTGGCCGGCGGGCTGTTGGTCGAGGCCGGATGGCGCTGGGTGTTCATCGTCAACGTGCCCGTGGGGGTCGCGGCGTTCGCCCTCGGTGTCAAGGTGCTGCCGACCCCCGGACGCGTCGGGGCGGAGAAGAGTCCCCTGCCCGACCTGTTCGGCGCTGCCCTCCTCACCGCTTCGATCGCAACGCTCGCGCTCGGTCTCGTCAAGGCTCCCGACTGGGGTTGGACGAGTGCAGGCACCCTTGGCGGCCTGGCCGTCGCGGTGCTGCTCGGCGTCTGGTTCGTCCTGCGCTCGGCCCACCACGCCGTGCCGATCGTCGAGCTGCCACTGCTCCGGGTTCCGGCGTTCGCCTCCGCGGCGGCGGCCTTGGCGCTGTTCACCGTCGCGTTCGCCGGAATGCTGCTCGGCGCCGTTCTGTGGTGCCAGGGCGTGTGGGGCTACTCGGCTCTGCGCACCGGCCTGGCGATCGCGCCGGGGCCGTTGCTGGTGCCGCCGGTCGCGCTGCGCATCGGGCCCGCCGTCGCCAGATTCGGTGCGGGCCGCATCGCGCTGGTGGGAACCGTCCTGTTCGCAGCCGGCATCCTGTGGTGGGCCGCGGCTCTCGACACCGGCTCGGCCTACGCGTCCTCGCTCCTGCCCGGCATGTTGCTGACCGGCCTCGGCGTCGGTATGACGCTCCCCGTCCTGACCGGGGCGTCGGCGGCAGCCCTGCCACCGGCCCGCTTCGCCACCGGCTCGGCCATCACCTCGATGGGCCGCCAGATCGGCGCGGTCCTCGGCGTCGCGATTCTGGTCGGTGTCCTCGGCACCCCGGCTCCCGGACACGCTGTCACCGCGTTCCGGCACGGCTGGTACGCGGTCGCCCTGGCGTCCCTGCTCGCCGCGTGCGCGACGGTCCCGCTCCTCCGTAAGCCGCGACCGGCCGCCGTGAAGGCGGCCGACGCAGCGGAGGCCGCGGAGGTCGGCGCGGCCTGAGAAGCGAGTCCCGTCCGCCGCGGGCCGCGCCGACGCCACCCCGGAGCCGGCCGACTGCGGCTGCGGGTGGCCGAGGACGGCATCTGGCCCGCAGCGGTCGTGGGCGGGCAACCGATGCACACACGGACTCCGTCGCAGCGGGCCTGGTGTGGAGCTCCCCCGCCACCGGGGGGCTCGCCGGGCGCCGCCCGCAGCCTCACCCTCTTCGTCGCCAACGCCGCCCGTCGTCAACGCCGTCCCCGACCCGCCGCCGGCGCAGGGCAGGGCTTCGGCTGGATGCGGGGGATGGGAAGGGCGGCTGTGTATCCGGCGGCGGAGCCCGTGACGATGACCTTGTGCAAGCCGTGGCTCGGGTCGCCTATGCCGCGTCGTCCGTCTCAGGCCTTCGACCCGGCGTCGATCTCGGTGATCAGGCGCTCGATGAGGCCCTTGATCTCGTCACGGATGGGACGGACGGCCTCGACGCCCTGGCCGGCCGGATCGTCGAGCGGCCAGTCGAGGTAGGTCTTGCCGGGGAAGTACGGGCAGGCGTCGCCGCATCCCATGGTGATGATGTAGTCGGACGCCTGGGCGGCCTCGGGGGTGAGGACCTTCGGCTTCTGGTCGGAGATGTCGATGCCCAGCTCGGCCATGGCGGCGACGGCGGAGGGGTTGACCTGCTCACCGGGCACGGAGCCGGCGGAGCGGACCTCGATGCGGTCTCCGGCGAGGTGGCGCAGGAACCCGGCCGCCATCTGGGAGCGACCCGCGTTGTGGATGCAGACGAACAGGACGGAGGCGGTGGGAGCGGAGGACATCTGTTCTTCCTGGGGGTGAGGCGACTGCGGCGGGGGCTGGGGGCTTGCAGTGCGTGTCTTTGGGTCGGACGTACCGGATGTACGTACGGGATGCGCCGGATGTACCGGCTGCCGGACCGACGAGGCCTCGGGCCCCATCGACCGGCCTCACCCCACTCTGGGGCTGCGACGCTCCAGCAGTACGACGTCACGCCAGACGCCGTGATGGCAGCCGATGCGCTCGCGGGTGCCGACGACCCGGAAGCCGGCCCGCTGGTGGAGGGCCAGGCTCGCACCGTTCTCGGGGAAGACGCCGGACTGGATCGTCCAGATCCCCGCCGCCTCCGTGGAGTCGATCAGCGCCTGGAGCAGTACCCGGGCGACACCTTGTCCACGGGCGGCGGGGTGGACGTAGACCGAGTGCTCGACCACACCCGCATACGCGCACCGGTCCGAGACCGCGCTCGCCGCGACCCAGCCCAGGACCTTGCCGTCCTCGCCGACAGCGGCGAAGCGGTGCTCCCGGAGCCTGCCCGCCGAGAACGCCTGCCAGGTGGGGGCCGCGGTCTCGAAGGTGGCGTCGCCCTCGGCGATCCCCGCCTGGTAGATCGCCAGGACCTCATCCGCGTGCGCTTCGGTCAGTGGCGCGATGGTAATGCTCATGCGGAAGCCGCCCGGGTCAGGAGCCGGCCCATCGCGGCGAGTACCGCGGGCTCGACCCGGTAGTACACCCAGGTGCCGCGCCGCTCGGAGGACAGCAGCCCAGCCTCCCGCAGCTTCTTCAGGTGATGGGAGACGGTCGGCTGGGAGACCCCCACGTCGGAGATGTCGCACACGCACGCCTCGCCGCCCTCGTGCGAAGCGACCAGCGAGAACAGGCGCAGGCGGACGGGGTCACCCAGGGCCTTGAACATGACGGCGGTCCGTTCGGCCTCTTCTGCCGTCAGCGGGCGCTCCGACAGGGGCGGGCAGCACATCGCCACGGCTTCCGGCTCCAGCAGCGGCAACACCTTCGCAGTCATGGCTCCATCATCCGATTGATTTCGACATATGTCTATGTTGACGAACGTCGATCCAGGGATCACGCTGGATTCGACAGGACATCGACAGACATCGAATCAACCCGGAGCCCGCCGTGAACGCATCCACCGAAGCCCTGCCCGTCGTCGTGATCGGCGCCGGCCCGATCGGACTCGCCGCGGCTGCCCGCCTCATCGAACGGGACGTCGAGCCCCTGGTCCTGGAGGCCGGACCCGCCGCCGCCTCCGCCGTGCGCGAGTGGTCGCACGTACGCCTCTTCTCCCCCTGGTCCGAGGTCACCGACCCGGCCGCCGAAAAGCTCCTCTCCCCCACCGGCTGGGTGATGCCGGACGGCGCCACCTACCCGTCCGGCGGCGACTGGGCCGAGCTCTACCTGCAGCCCCTGGCCGATGCCCTTGGGGGCCGCGTCCGCTACGACGCGACCGTCACCGGCGTATCCCGAGCCGGCCGCGACCGCATCGTCGACGCCGGCCGCGAGACCCGGCCCTTCGTCATCCACCTCACCGGACCCGGCGGCGAGGAGAGGATCTTCGCCCGCGCCGTCATCGACGCCTCCGGCACCTGGTCCACCCCGGGTCCGGCCGGCGGCAGCGGCCTCGCCGCCCTCGGCGAGAAGGCCGCTGCCGACCGGGTCACGTACCGGGTCCCGGACCTCGAAGACCCCACCATCCGGGCCCGGTACGCGGGCAAGCGCACCGCGGTCATCGGATCCGGCGCATCCGCCTTCACCGCTGTGGCCTGTCTCGCGGATCTCGCCAAGTCCGAGGTCGGCAGGGGCACGCACGTCACGTGGACCCTGCGCCGCGGGATCTCCGGCTCCACCTTCGGCGGCGGCGAGGCCGACCGGCTCCCCGCCCGCGGCGCCCTCGGCCTCGCCGCCAAGGCCGCCGTGGACGGCGGGTACGCGGTCGCGGTCACCGGCTTTCGCACCGACACCTTCGAGCGGGATGGTGATGGCCGCGTGGTCCTCGTCGGAGAGGACGGCCGCCGCCTGGACCCGGTCGACGAGGTCATCGTCCTCACCGGCTTCCGCCCCGACCTGACCTTCCTCGGCGAGCTCCGGCTCGGTCTCGACGAGCGGCTGCAGGCACCCGTGGAGCTGGCCCCTCTGATCGACCCCAACCAGCACTCCTGCGGCACCGTCCACCCCCACGGCGTGAAGGAGCTCTCCCATCCGGAGAAGGGCGTCTACCTGGTCGGCATGAAGTCCTACGGCCGCGCACCCACCTTCCTCGCCCTGACCGGCTACGAGCAGGTCCGCTCCGTCGCCGCCGGCCTGGCCGGTGACCGCGAGGCCGCTGAGCGCGTCGAACTCACGCTCCCCGAGACCGGCGTGTGCGGCGGCGCGGGCCTCTTCGACGAGCCGGAAGCCGCCGAGCAGGCCGGTGGGGGATGCTGCGCCGCTCCGGCCACGCTCACCATCGGCGCCGCGCCCGCCCCCTCCGGCGGCTGCTGAACGGTGCCCGACGCCAAGGCCGGCGTGGCGGGCACATCGGCCGTGTTCTGGCCGCCCCGGCCCCCGTACCGTCATGCTGGGAGTCAGGGGCGGTGGTAGGTGCCGCCGGCGTTCAGCGGCCCATGTGACAGGCTCCGGAGGGGCCGGCAACGGCGCTGATGACGTCGACGAAGCCGGTGTCCGATCCGACTCACATCCGAATCAGACCAGATGCGGGCATCGGCCCTGTTGCCCGCCGCAGTCGCCGGATGACCGCTGGAGCGCCAGGGCGATGAGCAGCCCGAAGGCGAGGGTCGCGGTGGCGGTGCGGGCGTCGTTGAAGAGCTCCCAACGACGCAGGATCTCCGCGTGATCGGACGGCGGTGCAGTGGCGGCCCACTGCTTGATGTGGCCGTTGATCGGGACGTTCCCGAACCGCGTGATCAGGAAGGCGGACACCGTCAGGAGCCCCGCCGCGCCGGCCAGGAGGCGCGCCCGGCCGCGTTCCGAGGCGGCCAGGGCCAGGGCACTGAGGGCCGAGACCGCCATCGCGGCCTGCATGGTGATGCCGTTCATCTTCATCAGCTCGGCGTGGAAGTCGAGCCGCATCTCGATCGGCACGGCGTTGAACGTCGGGACCAGGTTGGCGGCGCCGTAGCCGAAGGCGCCGGCCAGCAGGCCGGTGGAGAAGAGAGCGGTCGCCCGGAGGAGTCGAATGCGTCGCACTGCCCTCACCGCCCGCGGAAGCGGCGGGCCGCGTCGCCGCCGAATCGGCCGTGTGGGACACGCCGGCCGAAGGCACCGTTCACGCGGTGGAGGTTGCCCCGCGCCTTCAGGAGTGCGTCCGGGGTGGCGTAGAGGGAGAGCGCGGCGACCTCGCGGACGGCCCAGCCCACACGCGGGCTGCAGGCGTGGCGGTCGTCGGCTTTCAGGGCGTCGAAGAGGTCCGCCGGCTCGCGGCGTTCGGCGGCGATGGCGGCCTTGCGGACAGCTGCCTTGCGGACAGCCTGCTCGTGTGTGGGTTCCGTTGCGCTTTGCATGTGATCAGCCTGCAAGTGGCCGATCCAGAAGGCCAATAGACAGTTCTGCTGGCCTCCAGCACCAGCAGTTATGGCGCTGAGTTCGCAGGACACGGTCACCGGGGTGGGGCGCCCGGGAGGAGCCGCAGGCCTCGCCTTCGTCTAGGCCGGGCGGTGTGCGGACTGGTCCGCCGACCGCACCACCGGCCGGACGCGGGCGCCCGGGCGGAGGGGATGGACGTTGCTGGGCTGCGTCAGGTGTAGTCGGCGGTGTTCCGTACCTCGCCGAAGCGTGGGAAGGTCCGCTTCACGGTGAACTCGTGTTCGTCCGCGGCCAGTCCGGACATTGCGTCGGCGGCGAACTCCACCTCGTAGCCGTGGTCGGCCGCAGCCCTTGCGGTGGACTCGACACCCATCGTGGTGACCAGACCGGCGAGCACCACCGTGTCCACACCGAGCTTGCGCAACTGCTCGTCCAGGTCGGTGCCGTAGAACGCTCCGATGGTCTGCTTGACCACCACGATGTCACCGTCCTGGACCAGGCCATCGGCGAAGTCGCTGCCCGGCGGCTGCTCGGCGACGTTCGGGCGCTCCACCCGGACCAGCACCACCGGCCGGCCGCTCTCCCGGAACGAGCGGGCCAGTGCACGGCAGCGCGCGAGCACTTCGTCGCCGGAGTGAGGTGCGAGCGGGAGGGCGACGATGCGCGGCATCAGGTCGATGAGGATCAGTGCGGAGGTCATGGCGACGATCGTAATGCCGTTCAGGCCAGCGGGAGTTGGTGGGGACGCGGACGGAAGGGCGGACGGACGGAGGGGTGGGCGCGTGGGTTGTGAGGGCGTGCGGCCCCGGGTGGCTCATGCGGCTTCCCTTGGGCAGACCACGCTCTGCCGGAACGAAACCAGTGGCTCGAGAGCCGGAGGTTCCGTAGCGTGTCGGTCATGCCGATGCCCGTCCTGTACTGCCGTGACTCGTTGAACCCTCGACGCGTAGACGAACACTTCACGCTGGAGGCACGAGAGGTCCGCGCCCGTGGCGGGGCAGTGGGGCTGATCGACCACGACGCGCTGTTGCAGGGCGACGCGCGACAGGCTGTTGCACACGTTCCGGATGGGCTGGGAAACGTCTGGTACCGAGGCTGGATGATTCCCGGCGATCGATACGCCGCACTGGCTGAGGCCCTGCGCCGGCGCGGCGCCGAGTTGATCGTCACACCGGAGCAGTACCGCACCGCTCACGAGCTGCCGGGCTGGTATGCGACCTTCGCCGATGTCACGCCCGCGAGCGTGTGGCGCCCCGCCAGACCTGATGACGTGCTGACCTCTGAGGACCTGGCGGCTCTCGCCGCGCCTCTGCCGCCAGGGGCGGCGATCGTGAAGGACTACGTCAAATCCCGCAAACACGAGTGGGAGCAGGCGTGCTTCATTCCCGACCTGGCCGACACCGTGCAGCTGACACGGGTCGTACAGCGCTTTGTCGAGTTGCAGGAGGAGTTCCTGACCGGTGGGATCGTACTCCGTGCCTTCGAAGCGTTCCCGCGGCTTGAGTCCGTCGCGGCCGAGGTGCGCGTCTGGTGGCTGGATGGAGAACCCCGGCTGTTCACTCCCCACCCGGACAGCCCGTTCGAGCGCGGGCTGAAGCCCGACCTTGACCACGTCGGGCCTGCGGTGCGGCGCCTGGGATGCCGGTTCATCACAACCGACGTGGCCCTTCGGTCGGACGGGACATGGCGGGTCGTCGAAGTCGGTGACGGCCAGGTCAGTGATCTGCACCAGTCGAGCAGCCAAGGCGAACTCGCCGCACTGCTGGTCGGCCCCTGAGACCTGTCCCGTAAGTCCTGCGGCGTTCAGGCCGGATCTGGCTGCGGTTCCATAGCCTTGAGCAGGCACTCGCGGTCGTCCGCGCTGAGCAGTCCGCCCGTGAGACTCCCGTCTCCAGCACCGCGCTCAGTTCAGAGGTGTGTGCGGCGCACGCGGCCCGGCACCATGCCCGTTCCGGGTGATCGCAGTCGTTGCCGAACAGCCCGGCCTCGACTGCGGCCTCTTTGGCCGCAGCATCCATGACGCACATCCCTCTGCCCCCAGACCCGGCTCACCGATCCGCTCATGGGGCGGACAGGCGGCGGGCGGTGAGCCTGCCGTGGGGGGTGAGTGTGAAGACGGTGGGCTCCATCATGCTGGTCACGCTGGCCGTCTTCCCATGGGCCTGCAGCACGAGATCCTCGGCTTTGCCGTAGTGGATGTCGGCCTCGGCCGCGTCGCCCCAGTTGTTGACACGTACGTGCGTCGACCAACCCTCGATCCCCCCGTCGGTCCAGGGCCCCCAGCTGCCCTCCGGCAGGAGCCCGGGCACGCGGCCCTCCCGGACAGCGACCACGGCCCCGGCTGACGACGCCACCACGATGACGGCGGCCAAGGTCCCGGCGAGGCGGGATACGCGGGCAGGCGTACGAGGGCGGGTGCGACGGAACGGGAGCGGCACGGCGGTTCTCCTGTCGGACAGCCGGTCAAGACCGCAGGTAGGCGGCCTTTGCCCTGGGA
This sequence comes from Actinobacteria bacterium OV450, assembly GCA_001298555.1. Classification (GTDB taxonomy): domain Bacteria; phylum Actinomycetota; class Actinomycetes; order Streptomycetales; family Streptomycetaceae; genus Streptomyces. Next base: position 41,460 of record LJCW01000065.1, on the reverse strand, counting down.
GAGTCAGACCACAGCGGACGCGTTCCCTCCACCGCGTCCAGGTCGGACGTGGTGGTCACCGTGCTACGGCCGGTATGGACCAGGATTGCATGACGGTAACTCTTCAAGTGACAAGCATGCACTTGTTGTTAATGGTCAGGCGGCCTACCTTCGAAGTGCGCGGGGACGAGACAACCGCCGCCCCGCTTCTACCGATTCCCAGGGAGCCCACCATGAGCACAGCCATGCCTTTCGACGCCGGTACGACGCTCCTGTCCGACGTGACTGCCGCGGTGACGACCGCCGGGGTCACATTGCGCGACCGCCACACCTCGCACGCCCGGGGCGTGAGTCTGGACGAGATCGTCGGCGAGATCCACGCCAACGACGACGCGGTGCTGGACGTGCTGCGGGAACCGCTGCTGCGGGCACGGCAAGGGTCGCAGTGGGCCGAGGACGAGCTGGCCGGCGGAGCGCTCCCGCCCGGGGAATGGTGGGTCGTCGACCCTGCCGAGGGCAACATCAACCACGTCCACGGCATGGATGACTGGGCCGTCACCGCCACCCTGGTCCGTGACAACCAGCCGGTACTCACCGTCGTCCACCTGCCGCTGACCGGCGACACCTACACCGCTGCCGCCGGCGGCGGCGCCCACCTCAACGGCCGCCCCATGAAGGTGTCCGCCAAGACCGACCTGGGCACAGCACTCGTCGGCACCGGCCAGGCCAGGCCCGGCGAGGACGAGCGCACTTTCCGGCGCATCGGCGACTCCGTCACCGCCATGCTCATCAACGGTCTGGTGGTGCGCGTATCCGTTCCCGCCACGATGCAGCTCATCCACGTCGCCGCCGGACGAATGGACGCGTTCTGGCAGTTCTCCGACGTCCGCTCCGGCCTGGTCGCCGGAGCCCTGCTGGTCTCCGAGGCCGGAGGCACCGTCACCGACCTGGCAGGCGAACCCTGGCACACCGGCAGCCGTGACTTCCTGGCCGCCGGCCCCGGCATCCACAGCGCCGCCCTCAAGGTCCTCTCGCCGATCGCCTGACCGGACAGTCCGCACTCACCCCACCCGCAAGGAGCACCACCCCATGACCAACATCGGCATCCTGGGCACCGGCCGCGTCGGCGCCAACCTCGCCGGCAAGCTCTCCGCAGCCGGACACCATGTCACCCTCGGCGGTCGCAGCCCCGAGACCACCGCCGCGCGCGCCACCGGGCCCGCCCCGCGGATCACCTTCGCCGACCAACGCACCACCGCCCGCACCACGGACATCGTGATCAACGCGACGCCCGGCGACAGCTCCCTGGACCGGCTCGCCGACCTGCGCACCGAGCTCTCCGGAAAGATCCTCATCGACGTCTCCAACGCAACCCGCGACGCCGCTGACGGCCTGCCCGGCGACCTCTGCTATCCCGGCAGCAGCCTCGCCGAAAAGCTCCAGGCCGCGCTCCCCGACACCCAAGTGGTCAAGACCCTCAACACCATGCTCTTCATGGTCATGACCGCTCCCCAGGCCCTGACCACCCCACCGACCGCCTATCTCTCGGGCGACGACGAACACGCGAAGAGGACCGTGACCGGCCTGCTCGGCGACCTGGGCTGGCAGCCCGAACAGATCGAGGACCTCGGCGACATCACCACGGCCCGCGCCACCGAAGCCATGATCCTGGCTGTTCCCCACGTGCTACGCCGACACGGCTTCCAACCCTTCGCCGTCTCCCTGGCCCGCTGACCCACCGAGACCAAGGAACACCGAAAGGGCGACGGCCCGAGCGAGGTAGCACAGAGAGCACTATGTGCCGCCTGGCTGAGCTACTGGTTCGCGGACCGGGGCATGGCAGCTCGGGCGGTGCACCGCCCAACTGCTCCGGCTCCGGCGCCGGCTTGATGCAGGCTGAGTCGCCGTCGACGGACCTCAGTCCCCAGGAGTGAAGAACTCGCCGTCCAGGACCGGTGGTCCTGCCTCCCCGGCATGCTGATACGCCTCGTCCACCAGCTCCACGAAGCGAATGCGGCGCGGGTCTTCCAGCGCAGCCATGTGGTCACGCCACATGGGACCGCTGTTCTCCCAATGCGCTCGTGCCACCTCCCCTCGAAAATGCGCTCCAAGCACCACCCGCAGCGCGCTGTCGTTGAGACGTCCCAACGGAACGTCTGCTCGCCTTCCAGTCGAGCCTGCTTCGCCTGGAACGCGATGGAGGTCACGACCCCCAGAAGGGCTGCAGCGGAGATCACGAGCGACACGGCACCGTATGACTGGCTTATGTCGCTCAGGCGGTTCCAGTCCATGGTGGTGGGCGCGACGAGGTCCAGAACGAACGGCGCCACTCAGCTGCCGGCTGCCATCCGCCCCTGCCGGCACGGCCACCGGCAACGGCGACGGCGTAGTGGGGCGGTCTGCCGTGCGGGGTACTCTGCCCGGTTCCCTCGCCCGTCGGCGCGATCGGCCCCGGGCGAGCCCCGGCCGACAGGGCGTCATGGGTCACGAGACGCCCCATCCCCCTGGACACTTGCCCGCGTAACTACGCATATCACCCGAAGCGCCCGCCTAGCATGCCGCCATGAAGCCTGAAAAGGGAGAGCCCGCGGGCGGTCCGCGGGAGGGCGCCGGGCCCGGGCCGAGCCTGGCCCCGCTCATCGCGGTCTGCACCGGCTACTTCATGGTCATTCTCGACGTGACGGCCGTCAACGTCGCCGTCCCGGTCATCGGGCGGGACCTCTCCGCGTCCGTCACCGCGGTCCAGTGGGTGACCAACGGCTACACCATGGCCTTCGCCGCCCTCCTGCTCACGGGCGGGGCACTCGGGGACCGGTTCGGGCACCGGCTCGTCTTCTGTGTCGGCATCGTCGTGTTCACCACGGCCTCGGCGGCCTGCGGGCTCGCCCCGGACGCGATCGTCCTGACCGCCGCACGGCTCCTGGAAGGGGCCGGCGCCGCGTTCATCGTGCCCGCCTCGCTCGCCCTCCTCCAAGAGGCCTACCGGTCGCCGGCGGACCGGGCCCGCGCCTACGGGCTCTGGGGCTCCATGGCCGGCATCGCCGCCTCCGCGGGCCCGCTGCTCGGCGGCCTGCTCGTGGACACCCTGGGATGGCGCTGGGTCTTCTTCGTCAACCTGCCGGTCGGAGTCCTGTGCCTCCTGCTCACCTTGAGCCACGTCCCGGCCTCGGTCCGCCGGCCCGGCCGCTCGCTGGACTGGCCCGCCCAGACGGCGCTCGTCGCACTGGTCACCTTCCTCACCACCGCCCTGAACGAGGCCGGCCGGCTCGGCTGGACCGCCCCGCTGGTCCTGGCCTCGGCCGGACTGTGTCTCGTCGCGTGCGCACTGTTCGTCCTGCGCGAGCACCTGGCACGCCGTCCCGTGCTACCGCTCTCGCTGCTGCGCAAGCGCCCGGTGGCGGGCGGAGCCGCCATCGGCCTCCTGTTCAACTTCGCCTTCTACGGCATGGTCTTCACCGCCAGCCTGTACTTCCAGCACGAGCGGGGAATGAGCGCCCTGCGCACCGGTTTCGCGCTCTTCCCCGCGGTGGCGATGTCGATGTTCGCCTCGGCCCTGTCGGGGCGGCTCGCCCGCCGGACCGGGCACCGCCCTCTCATGATCACCGGCATGCTGATCGGTGCCGCGGGCCTGGCCGGCTGGGCGGCCGCCGGGCCGGACCCGTCCTACTGGCTGCTCGTGGCCCCGATGACGGCCGCGGGATTCGGTACCTCCTTCACCCTCACCGGGACCACCGCGACGGTGCTGTCCGCCGCCCCGGACACGCACGCCGGCACCGCCTCCGCCCTGTTCAACACCACGCGCCAGATCGGCAGCGCGGCCGGCGTGGCACTCGGCGGATCCCTGCTGGCAGCCTCAGCCGATTTCGCCGACGGGATCCGCCTCAGCATGGCCGTCGGCTCGGCGGCGTACCTGGTCGCGGCCGCGCTGGCCGTTCTGTGTGTCCCGCGCACACCCTGAGCCGCGTCTGACACCGACGGCTGCCGACGGCCTGCGGGACGGCGGTCACGCCGGCCGCCCGTCGTCCACTCAACGGGGCCCTGTGTCCTGCCCCTCCCAAGCACATGCCGGGACACGGACCGGAGGCTCTGGCCCGACCGCCCCGAACCGGACGTAAGGCCATGAAAACGGAGGTGTGGTGTCCGGCTCACGACCGGTGGTTCCAGCAGGTCCGCGCCATCCGGGACAGAAGCGCCTGTCATCGCCCCCGTCGGGTCTCCGGATTCCGATCGCGGGGGACCGAGGGGAATGGCGCGGCACCCATCAGGGAAAGGCCGTTCGACGGGTATTCAAATAAAAGGTTCCACTTGCCTCGCCGATCTCTTTGGCCAATTCGGACCCCTCAGGCGCCATTGACCCTGTCGGAGAACCTGAAATAGCGTGCAGACAACAAATCCAACCAGGGGGGAACCAGTCCATGCGCAACAGGAAGACGACCGCCCTCGCGCTCGGCGGCGCCGCGGCGTTGGCCGGCACAGTCGTGTTCGGGGGTACGGCTCAGGCCGCGACGCTCGCGCCGACAGGTACGAAAGTGACGGAGCATGTTGTCTGGGAGGCTCCCGTACCTGGGAAGATCACCCCGATGCACGTCCCGAACCACGGTTTCAACACGTACTTCTTCAACGGCGTTTCGTGGCGCGCGACCGTCACCGTCGACTACGGCCGCACCGGGGCATGGACCCACTGCAGCGATGGCACGGACATCCACGGCCCGCTGCAGAATCCTGGATTCTGGGACTTCGGCGGTAGCTGTAGCGGTCACGGAACGATTACCCAGTACGGGTGGTACGACGGCTGAGCCGTCTCTCGGCGACCAGCCCGTTCACGAAATACCCCTGAACGCGAATGCGTTCCGGGGTATTTCCGACCCGTTTTCATTGATTTCCGCCGAGGGGCACCGGCACGGTGTCGGACCGTGCACCGCATACGGGCGACCGCACCCTCAGTGTCCGTCGGCGAGCGCGGCACGCAGTCGGCCGAGTCGGGAGGCGGCGCGGGTGGCCCAGCCGTCGCGCAGCTGCAGCGGCACGGTCACCGTCACCCCGCTCTGCACCGGGTCGCGGACTTCCACCACGAACGGGTCGGCGGCGTGCAGCCGCAGGTAGGCGCTTCGGCCCGCCGCCGGCCAGTCGGTGGCCGAGCCGTCCGGGAGAGCACCGTCCTCCTCGGCGGCGGCCCGAGCAGCCAGGAACGCGGTGAGGTCCGCGAGGTCGGAGTCGGTGAAGTGCACGGGCAGGCGCGCGCCGACGAAACCCGTCTCGATCACGATCTCGGCCTCGTGCCAGCCCCCGTGGCGTCCTCCGCCGCCTGCCGCGGTCTCCAGGACCACCGATACGCTCCGCGCCCGGTCCGCAAACCTGACGACGTCGAGATCCCTCACCCCTGCCCCTCCTCATCCCCATCTGCCGCCGAACCCGACGGTCACGGACCGCGCCGAGCCCGCCGCCGCGGAGCCGGAGTCCGGCGGGTCGGGAGCCCGCTCCGCGGCCGCCGGGGTGGGAGCGCGGAGCGGACGGCCCGCAGCAGAGGCCGGGCGGAAGTTCAGCCGGCGTCCGGTCCTGCGTTGGAACCGGGCTCCCGGTGCGGCGGTCGGCGTCGGAGACGGTACACGACGGTCGCTGCACCGCCGGCTCCCGCGAGGAGGACGGCCGACCACACGTAGCCGGTGAGCGGCTCTGCGGAGGACGTGGAGGCGGCCACGGGAGGCGGACCGGTGCGGGTGGGCGCAGCGGCCCGCGGCGGCTGAAGCGATCCGACGGGGTCCACCCGTCCGGCGGCGGCGAAGCCCCAGTCCATCAGGGCCCGCGCCTCGTCGTACACGGCGAAGGCGCCGCCTTGCTGGGGGTTCATGACCGTGACCAGGAGGGTGCGGCCACCGCGCCGCGCGGCGGTGACGAGGGTGAATCCGGCCCCGGAGGTGTAGCCGTTCTTGATGCCGATGATGCCCGGGTAGCGTTCGACTCCGTCCTCCCCGGTGAGGAGCCGGTTGGTGTTCTCGATGCCGTACGTCCAGCTCGGCCGGCCCTCGGCGTCCGTGTCCCCGGGGAACCGGGCGTCGGCCAGTGCCGCGTACCGGGCGAAATCGGGATCGGTGAGGCCCGCGCGGCCGAAGACGGCGAGGTCGTACGCGGAGGACACCTGGCCGTCGGCGTCGTAGCCGTCCGGGGAGACGACGTGGGTGTCCCGTGCTCCCAGGGTGCGGGCCTTGGCCTGCATCTCCCCGGCCGTCTGCGTCCAGCCGCCGTTCATCTCGGCCAGGACGTGGACGGCGTCGTTGCCCGAGCTGAGGAAGACGCCTTTCCACAAGTCTGCGATCCGGTAGGTGCGGCCGGCGTCGAGGCCCACCAGACTGCTGCCTTCGCCCACCTCGGCGAGTTCGGCGTCGGTGACCGTGTGGGTGCCGGTACGCGGAAGGTGGGGCAAGGCGGTCAGAGCGAAGAGCGTCTTCATGGTGCTGGCCGGCGGCAGGCCCAGGTGGGCGTCGTGGGCGGCGAGCACCTCACCGCTGCCGGCATCGGCCACCAGCCACGACAGCGCGGAGATGTCGCCGGGTAGGGCGGGGGCGCCCTCGCGCGGCCGCAGGTGGACGCCGGGGCGGTGCAGGAGAGCCGGGTCCGGCGGAGCCGCTGCCCGCGGGGGCGCGGGCTCGGCCGGGGCCGCGCCGGCGAACGACGGCGTGAAGACGACGCCCACACCGGCGGCCAGAGCGGCCGCACGGGAGAGAAGCCTGCGTACGGACGGACTGAGGATCATCCGGTCACGGTAGGGACGGTCCAGCCGGCTCGCAGCTCGGCGTGGGCCGACCGGCGTAGCGACCGGCGCGGCGTTCCCTGAGGCGTCGTGATCACGCGGGCCCGTCGTCCTTGGCTCCGGTGCGCGGACACCGGAGACGTCGCGACCGCCTTCGGCGTCGTCCCTGCCTCCGGCGCCAGGTGACCGGCCTCTTTCACTGCGGAGCTGCGGGGGCCACAGCGGCCCTGCGCTGCGCGCCGCCGCGACGTCCCCTCCCGGCGCCGCGCGCCCGCCCGCGCCCGCGTAGCACGCCGGCACGGCGTCGGCCCCGCTGTGTGGCCCGTCTCCGTCCCGTTCTCGTCCGGAACCCCTTCGGAGGCAGCTCCTGGTGTCACCCTGCGGGGGTGATCCGCCAGGTGCCGTCCCGTACGTCGAGCGCCGCCGTCAGGTCGGCCCGCTGCGGAAGCGGAACGTCCAGCCGCCACGGTTTCGGCAGGGCAGCCAGCCGGATCGTCACCAGCTCCTCGGTGACGGTGTCCAGGGCTCCGATCCAGTGGGGTGCAGTGGCCATCAGCCGCTCGGGCAGCCATGGCCCGGGCTCGGGGACGCGTACGGAGGGCCCGTCCGTGAGGGCGGCGACTCCGGAGCCGGCCAGCAGTGTCAGCAGCCGGGCCAGAACCGCGGCCGGCAGGGCGGAGTCCCGGGTTTCCAGCAGCACGTAGCAGTCGTCGTGGCCGGAGAACCAGAACCGGGAGGAGTCTCCCAGGCGGCTCAGGAGCGGCTCGTCGAAGTCGGTCGTGCCGAGCACGAGGGCGAGTTCGTCAAGGCGTTCCGGGGTCACGTCCTTGGGCACGTCGATCAGGGTCAGCTCGTACGGAAGCCAGGTGCCGTCGAGGAGACGGGGCAGCTGGTCGCCGTCCATCACGAGGATCTCCTCCGCGAGCCCGTGCGTGCCGGACGCCCAGGGGCCCAGGGGGTGGACCGTGCACCGCACGCCGAGATCGGCCGCGATGAGTGAGGGTCGCAGCATCTGCCAGTTCTCGTCCAGGAAGGAGTTGGTCTCCAGCGACACCACCGCGACCGAGCCGTGCGCCGCAGCCCCGAGCAGGTCGGCCAACTCGCCCGCCTGCGCCGCGCCGGCGGCCACCTTCCACGTCCCCTCTGCCTCGTGGACGCTGAAACTCAACGGGAACGACAGGCGCTCCATGCCAATACAGTTGACGCTGAACGCGCCCTGCCGCCCGACCTCGATCATTGCCCCGCCTCTGTGGACCCCCCGGCGCCACTGCGGCGCTCGCGTACCATCTTCTCCTCTCGGCGAGACGGACCGGACAGGACCCAGTGGCTGCCTATGCGGCCATGCGGAGGCGGGTGGCCGCCGCTTCGGCCTCCCGTACCACGCGGCTCGTGTCGACGTCGACGAGTCCGCCCCCGAACTTCAGCGGACGTCCGTCCACGAACACGGAGTCGATGTTCTCGGGCCGGCCGTTGAAGACGATCTGGCCGACCCACTCGAAGCGCGGCGCAAAGTTCAGGGCCGCCGGGTCGATGACGAGCAGATCAGCCCGCTTGCCAGGGGTCAGGGAGCCCACCCGGTCGGCGATGCCCAGTGCTTCGGCGCCGCCCAGGGTGGCCATCCGCAGGACGTCGGGCACCTGGGGGAACACCCCGGCGTTCAGGGCGCGGGCGCGTTGCAGGCCGATCGCCGTCTTCATCAGCGCCTGGAAGTCCGAGGTGTCGTTGGTGCCGCCGTCCAGCCCGAGCCCCACCTTGACCCCCCGCCGTCTGAACTCGGGAAGGCGCATGACGCCGGAGGCCAGCCGCATGTTGCTCAGAGGGCAGTGGACCGCCCGCGCGTCATGGTCCGCCAAAGCGGCGATCTCCTCGTCGGTCAGGTGGACCGCATGGTTGACCAGGAGCCGCGGTCCCAGCGCGCCGATGTCGGCGAGGACTCCGATGGGATCGTCCGCGCGCTGCTCCGGGCGTTCCAGAACGTGGGAGTTGAGCATGACCCCCAGCTCCTGGGCGGCCTCCCAGTGCGCGCGGTTGAGGTCCTGGGCTGCCCGCGCCGCGTGCGTGGCGACCTGGAGGGCACCGAGCGGTACCGGGTCGACGAGGTCCTTCTTCACCTTCGTGACCAGCACCGCGTCGGGTCTGGGCGGGAACATCGCGTAGGTGAACCGGACCCCGGTGCCGGCCAGGGCCCGTACGTAGCTCTCGATGAGGTCGTAGACGAAGATGTCCGACCAGTCCACGAGGGTGGTCACGCCTGACTGGACGGCGTCGAGGGCTGCGAGGCGCACGAAGCTGTGGAGCGCCGCGGGGGTCAGCCGGCCGCGCGCGGGGTCGGTGCAACGTTCGAACCATCCGAAGAGGTTGCCGTCGGTACAGCCTCCGCGGATCGCCGCCTGCCAGAGGTGGGTGTGGGCGTCGACGAAGCCCGGCATGACGAGCTTGCCGGAGACGTCGACCACCCAGGCAGCGGGCGGAGCCTGGAGGGCCGTGCCGACGGCGGCGATGGCACCGTTGCGCATCAGGACGTCGGCGTTCTGCATCAAGCCGAGGGGGCCGCTGCCCGACGCGGGGTCCATGGTGAGCACCAGGGCGGCGCCCCGGAGCAGGATCGTACGGGCGGCCGGGGCCGGCTGGTGGGCACCGCGATTGCGGGGGGCCGAGCCGGCAGTGCCACCGAGGAGCGGGGCCGCGGCGGCCGCACCGAGGCCGGTGAGGAGTTCGCGGCGGCTGCGGGCCGGCTGCGGAGTGGGGGTTGTCTGCATGGCGTGTTACCTCCCGAGAGCTCAGAACGGAAGGCCCGCCCGGACGACGTGGTGACGGAGAGTCGAGCAGAGGCGGGAGATTACCCGCAGCATTCCCAACCGGCGGCTCTTCCATGGGCGTTCGCGGAAAACTTTTTCCGTTCCGGCCATGCGCCGGTCGCGCCGACGCCCGCAGACCCCGGTGCAGCGCCGCGGCACCGGGCCCGGCCACGGTCCCGTGAGGCCAAGGAGCCGCATAGATGTGCGACGGTCGCGAAAACGCGCCACTTTGGGGGCTCGGCGACCGGCAGGGGCTGATTCCGCTCCGTTTCGGTGCGCGCACCCACGCGGCGGATGGGGGCCGGGAATCGGGAGCCGCAGTGGACGGACGTCAGAATCTGATCGTTTCATTACACCTAAGCTGCGGGCGATTGATCGTTTTATGGGTTCGGAATGACCGGTGGCGGCTGTCATTACGGCAAAGTCACATGACGAACCCGAACTGACTATGCTCCCCGATGTGTTGCGCTGCGCTCACGGCGAGTCATGGACGCTGTGGTGCGCGCGGACGGAGCGTGGCTGCGAAGAGAAGCGACCATCGGCGCCCTCTCGAAGCGACCCCTCGGGCCCCATCGGAGCATGCACATCCGCCCCACTGGAGGCCGTCGTTCCTTTCGGCGCACCACATCGCCTCAGTCCGCTCATTTTCAGACCGTATAGGGGCCCCTGATGTTTCGTGCAGGTGCAATGTCCAGAGCCCGGCCCACCACAGATACCCGGGCATGGCTGCTTCCTCCCGCCGTTCTGGCGGGAGCCTCGGCCATAGCGTTGCTCATTTGCCCTGCACAGATACGGACACCACTTGCCTGGTGGGGCGTTGCCGGCGTCGTCCTGACGCTCATCACCTCGGCCGAGAGCGCCCGTCCGCTGCGCTCGGCGGAGGCGGCCCGCCACGCACAGGTGAGCGCCCAGGCCGACGAGTACCACGCACAACGCGAGGCCGTGCTGATCGGACGCCTGACCGATCAGCGGGCGACGGCGGTCTGGCTCGCCGAAGAGCTCCTTCCCGCGGCCGTCGCCCGTCTGCAGAAGGGCGCCCCCGCGTCGGAGATCCTGCAGGCCGTCACCTTCGGCGACCACCTCGACGGCGAGTTCACCGAAGCGCTCAGGGGTGCACTGCAGACGCTCCTTGAGGCCGTCGAGGGCGAGGAGCACACACGCGACGCCTCCCAGCGGGCACTTGTGGCGGTCGCGCGCAGGGTCCAGGCGATCGTGCACCAGCTCGCCAAGGATCTCCACTCCATGCAGATCCTCCACGGTACGGATGTCGTGGTCTCCCGCGGTCTCCAGGACATCGACCATCGCAACGCGCTGATCGGCCGCCTCGCGGCGAGCATCGCGGTGCTGGGTGACGCCCGGCCCGGACGGCAGTGGTCGAAGGCGATTCCGCTCTACGACATCCTGCGCGGAGCCATGTCACGCATCGTGGACTATCCCCGCGTGAAGCTGCAGGCCGTGACGGAGGTGGCCGTGATCGGCTCGGGAGCCGAGCCGCTGATCCATCTGCTCGCCGAGCTGCTCGACAACGCCACGACGTTCTCGCCGCCGCACACCCCGGTGGAGGTGACCGCGAGCGAGGTGCCCTCCGGCATCGCCATCGAGATCGAGGACCGCGGGGTCGGACTCACCGAGGAGGTCCGGGAGCACATCGGACGCGTCATGGCGCAGGCCATGTCGGGCATCCAGCTCTCGGCTCTGGGTGAGGTCACCCAGCTCGGCCTCCCCGTCGTCAGCAGGCTGGCCCACGAGCACGGCTGCGAGGTCGACCTGCGCACGTCCGCCTACGGAGGCGTACGGGCCGTCGGCCTCGTGCCCCGGCGTCTGATCACCACGATGCCGCAGCCCGTCGCGAGGCCGCAGGAGGCCGTCCGCAAGCGCCCGGTGCGCCCGGTCCCGTCCCGGCCGGCGCCGACGCCGGTACGCGACGCCGTCATGGATTCCGGCGAGGCGAGGAAGACCACCAACGGACTTCCCCAACGACGACGCGAGTCGCCCGTCCCCAAGCCGGTCGTACTGGCGACCCCTCCGCCCCCCGTCGCTCCGACTGCCTCCTGGGGCACCTCGGGTACCTCCCGCCAGCCGGGTCTGATGTGGGAGGCGTTCAACGGCGAGAAGAAGTCCGTCGCCGAATCTTCCACTCCCCCCAGCGAACCGTCAGATGAGGTTGAGTAACGTGCAGCCACTGCCCAACATGGACTGGATGCTCAAGGAGCTCGTGGGCGGAGTCCCCTACGTGCGACACGTGGTCGTCCTGTCGTCGGACGGCCTGTGCATCGGGCAGGCGAACACGGCGCCCGACACCGCTGACGCGATCGCCGCCGCATGCTCCGGCATCCAGAGCCTGGCGAGGGCCATCGCGCAGATGTTCCCGCACGGAGACGCTTCGACCCGGATGGTCGGGATCGAGGCCGACGGCGGGTATTTCTCCTTGATGGCGGCCGGTCCCGGGGCTTATCTCGCGGTGCTGGCCGACCAGGAGGTGGATGCCGGGCTCCTGGGCGACCGCATGCGGACGTTGGTGGTCCGGATCGGCCAGCACATGACCAGCCCGCCCCGTGAGGACGTCGGGCAGGCGATGTGACATCAAAAGACCAGGACCCCTGGGATGAAGGCACTCCGGTCCCGCTCTACGTCATCACGGGTGGCCCGGGTTCCACGGCCACGACCTTCAACCTGGTCACGCTCATCGCGGCGAGGTCCGAGCCCGAGCCCGCGATGCAGCCCGAACAGGCGGCCATCCTCTCCATGTGCACGTACCCGCTCTCGGTGGCCGAGTTATCGGCCTACCTCAGCCTTCCGTTCAGCGTCGTCACCGCGCTGCTCTCCAAACTCGTCGACGACGAGCGGGTCGAGGCCATCGCACCCGTGCCGGTGGCGGCTTTCCCCGAGCGCGGCCTTCTGGAGGCGGTGATCCATGGACTACGCAAGCTCTGATGCGCGGGTCACCGGCCCGCGCGACACCGATGCGCCGCTGCCTCACGGCGCCAGTGGAGTCAAGGTCGTGATCGTCGGCGGCTTCGGCGTCGGCAAGACGACCATGGTCGGGTCGGTGAGCGAGATCCCGCCCCTGACCACCGAGGAGACCATGACGCAGGCGGGCGTGGGGATCGACCACAACCCCGGCGCCGGAGGCAAGAACACCACCACCGTCGCCATGGACTTCGGACGGATCAGCATCAACCGGGAGCTGGTCCTCTACCTGTTCGGGACGCCGGGACAAGAACGCTTCTGGTTCCTGTGGAACGGCATCTTCGAGGGCGCGCTCGGCGCCGTGGTCCTCGTCGACACACGCAGGATCGAAGTCTGTTTCGAGGTGATCACCCGACTCGAAGACCGCCGCGTCCCGTTCGTCGTGGCCGTCAACGCCTTCCCGGAGGCCCCGCAATACCCCCTACCGGATCTGCGTACTGCTCTGGCCCTCAGCGAATCCGTGCCCATCGTCACCTGTGACGCACGGAACCGGGCGTCGTGCCGCGACGCCCTGCTCTCGCTGATGGTCTACCTGAGCAACCTCGCCGCCGCCCAGGAGACCGCATGACCTTTCCCCCTGCTGAACACGGATGGCCCGCGGCGGAGCCCGGGCCGACCCCGCCCGCGGGCTGCCCGGCCCACACCGCCACGGGAGCCGACGGAGCCACCCGGCTCTACGGCGCCGCGGCGGCGACGGACCCCATGGGCCTGTACGAGAAGCTGCGGGCCACCCACGGTCCCGTGGCTCCCGTCCTGCTCGACGGCGACGTACGCGCCTGGCTCGTCCTGGGGTACCTGGAGAACCGTGACGTGGCCAGCCGCCCGACCCAGTTCTCCCGCGACCCCCGCGTCTGGCACGGCTGGACGAGCGGGGAGATCGACCCCGCCACCTCGCCTCTCGTACCGATGATCGGCTGGCGTCCCGACTGCGTCTGCGCGGACGGCGAGGAACACCAGCGCCTGCGCGGTGCGGTCACGGCCGGTCTCAGCCAGTTCGACCACCGCGGAATCCGCCGTCACATCGCCCGTTTCGCCCACCAGCTGATCGACACGTTCTGTCAGAGCGGTGAGGCGGAACTGGTGGGCCAGTTCACCGAGCACCTGCCGATGCTCACCCTGACCCACCTGCTCGGTATGTCGGAGGAGTCCGGCCCCGGACTCGTACACGCCGCCCGTGACCTCTTCAAGGCCACCGAGACATCGCTCGCCAGCAACGCCTACGTGCTGGAGAGCCTCGAACAGCTCGTCGTCGCCAAGCGTGCCCGCCCGGGGCACGACATCGCCTCCGCGCTGATGGCCCACCCCGCCAACCTCACCGACGAGGAGGTGGTGCACCACCTGCGCCTCATCCTGCTCGCCGGCTACGAGACGACGGCCAACCTCATGTCCAACGTCCTGCGCATGGTCGTCACCGACCCCCGGTTCCGCGGTTCGCTGGCCGGCGGACAGATGACCCTGCCCGAAGCCGTGGAGCAGGTCCTCTGGGACGAGCCGCCGCTGATGGTGTGCCCGGGCCGCTGGGCCAAGGGCGACACCGTTCTCGGGGGCCAGCAGATCAAGACGGGAGACATGCTCCTGCTGGGCCTGGCCGCCGGAAACGTCGACCAGGCGATCCGCCCGGATCCCTCGACCCCCGTGCACCACAACCGCGCGCACCTGTCCTTCAGCGCCGGTACCCACGAATGCCCCGGCCAGGACATCGGCCGCATCATCGCCGACTCGGGCATCGACATCCTGCTCACCCGTCTTCCCGACATCACCCTGGCCGTCCCGGAGGAACGCCTGACCTGGCGGTCCTCCACATGGGCCCGTCACCTCACGGCCCTGCCCGTGAACTTCGCCGCCCGCCCGCCCCAGGCCAAGGACGCCCCGGCCCCGCTTCCGGTCCCGCCCGCACGGAGCAACGGGATGCCCTCGGCGCCGCTGCGTCCGGCGAACGCCCCGGCGAACGCCCCCGCGCCGGAACGCCGGCCGGAACCGCGCGTTCCGTGGTGGACGCGGCTCGGACACCTCTTGCGGAGGCGGTAGGCCGGCACGACCAGGGCCGCGAGCGCCGAGCTCAGCTCCGGGGGTTGCGACAGGTGTCTGCCGGAACCCCCGGAGCCCGCTTCCGCTACACCTGGTGCGAGACGTCAAAGGCGGCGTAGCGGGGTGCCCCGGTGTACCAGGCATGGAGACCGGACAGGAAATTGCACGCTCCCTGGAGCCACTTCGCCAACTCGGCACGCTCGTCGTGGCGCAGCCCGTATCGCCCGACGAGCAGGGGCAGTTCCTTCTGTCTGAGGTGCTCGAAGTCACGCAGGCGGGTGTTCACCAGATTCAAGGCAGCGGGTACGGCTTCGTGGCGGCTGATGCCGAGTGAAGTCTCCACGACCAGGACGAGGTTGTTGACGTCGAGTTCCTCGTGGACTTCCCTTTCATAGGACGCGATGTCGTTCGCCAGTCCCATGAAGTCCATGAACGCATCGAGCAGGGCGCGAACGGTCCGGGTATGCCGGATCTGCCGGGGTATTCGGGCGCCGGTGGCCAACTCGACGGAATAGGCGGCCGTGTGGGCGGCGAAGCTCTCGCGCCGGAACGGGACGTATTCGATCAGGTGGGGAACGCGGCCGCTGCGGCTGTTGGCCAGCTCTTTGACCCCCGCATCGATGTAACTCTCCAGGGCCCGGTTGAACTCCTGCCGCCAGTGCGCCAGTCTCGGGGGGAAGAGATATTGCTGCAGATCGGCAATTCCCCTCTCGACCGCATTCGTGGGCTCCGGTAACCGGGCGCCGTATTCCGGACGCAGGAAGGCGCGTAAGCGGGTGGTGAAGGCCACCGCACCGGCGAGGTCACCGTTCTGTTTGAAGGCGGAGGCGAAGTAGTCGTCCCAGGCCAGAGCCCACACGTTGAACCGGTGATTGAGCCGGAGATCGGCGAGCGAGGCGTCGGGAAGCGTCCAGGCTGTCAGCTGGTCAACGGTCATGGCATGGAACGCGGAGCGGGTCCATATCGCCGGGCGGCCCGACGGAGCCTGGTGGCCGTCCAGCATGCCCATCTCCCGCGCCCAGGATTCGCTCTCCTCTCGCAGGGCGGACAGGAACGGATTCACTCGCAGCGGATAGGGCATCCAGAGCTGAGGGAGCTCGACGGCACGCACTGTCATGGGGACCAATCTCCTTCTCTTCCGGGCCCGCGTGGTGTACGGACCAGCACGCCAGCGGCCTTCCTGCGCGAAGTCGGTTGGTTTCTCCTGCCGTTCTTCTTCTCACCTCGTCGCCGAGAGCACGGCGCGCCACCGAACGGCCTGCCGTAGTAGTGGCGCGCTGCGGTGCCGGATGCCCAAGCGAGCCGGTGTGGTGACCTCCCCTGGTGTGAGACCGGGTCATGCCCGTCCTGCGGCTCATAAAACTGCCCGTCACGGATGCCTGGCAACCCCCAGTCGTCAATGACGGGCGATCAGAACAAGTCTCTTCCGGAATGGAACGATCCATCCTGGGTGCTTCCCGTACATCCGCGCAAGTGTCCTGACGTGACGGTCATGTGGATGGTCACCGCCGCCGGCGAACACGTGAACGGTTGGTACGGAATCCGGATTCAAGCGACCGGACGACGGACGACCGCGTATAGAGTTTACTCATGAGTAACTTAGCCGGTGCGGATGCACCACTGGTCACCTTCGTCCTGGTCCACGGATCGGGCAGCAACGCGTACGGCTGGTCGCCCGTGGTGGCCGAACTGGGGCTGCGTGGGCAGCGGGCGGTCGCGGTCGACCTGCCCGGCCACGGACCCGGCGCGTACCTCCCGCTCTCGTACCAGGCACCCCAGGACCTCGAGCGGCTGCGTACGGAGCCCTCCCCCATCGCCGGGACGACCCTGGCCGACTGCGCCGCCCACGTGGCCGCCGTGGTGCGACGGGCGCACCGAAACGGCCCGGTGGTCCTGGCCGGCCAGAGCCTGGGCGGCGTCACCGTCAACGCGGTGGCCGACCTGGTGCCCGAGCTGATCTCGCACCTCGTGTACGTCTCGGCCCTGTGCCCGGCGAAGCGGGCCTCGGTGAGAGAGCTGATGGCGACCCCGGAGGCGGCCGACAGCTTCATCTTCAAGCTGACTCCCGTCCCCACTGCGCCCGAGCTCGGGGTCACGCGGGTCAACTGGCGGAGCAGCGACCCGGAGTTCTTCCGGACCGCCAAGGAGGCGATGGGCGCCGACTACACCGACACCGAGGTCCGGACGATGCTCAACATCCTCGAACCGGACGAGTCGGCCGCGATCGGGGCCGCCGACGGCCGCGGCCTGCCCCACAGGTGGGGCCGGATCCCGCGGACGTTCGTACGGTTCACCGAGGACCGCACCCTCCCGCCCGCGCCCCAGGACCTGATGATCCGGGAGGCCGACGAGCTGACCCCCGACAACCGCTTCCGCGTACGGTCGCTCGCGGCCCCGCACATCGGCCCCCGAGACCCGGCACTGCTG
This sequence comes from Actinobacteria bacterium OV450, assembly GCA_001298555.1. Taxonomy (GTDB): domain Bacteria; phylum Actinomycetota; class Actinomycetes; order Streptomycetales; family Streptomycetaceae; genus Streptomyces. The sequence goes on along the minus strand of LJCW01000065.1, from coordinate 24,510 downwards.
GCGGACGAACTGGAGCAGGTGGCCCGGCTCTGCCACGGAGCCGGAGCTCAAGGGCCGGCGACGAGGGCGTAGGCGAACACGGCCGTCACCCAGGTCCACAGGACGGCCAGTGCGATGTGCCCGGCGGTCCGGAAGCCGTCCCCGCGCCACAGGGCGGGTGAGAAGTAGGCGAACTGGAAGGCCCAGCGAGCGCCCCAGAAGAGGGTCTGGCCCGCGAGCAGGGCCGTACCGAGGGAGGTCCCGGCCAGGAGTTCCGGCGTGTAGCACAGCGGCAGCAGACCGAGCAGGACGCAGGTCAGGCCGATGAAGAAGAGGTGTGCGTAGGAGACCTGGCGGGTCAGCAGGCTGGTGCCGGCGAGGTCGGTGGGCCAGTCCACAAGGCGGGGCAGGACGATGTGGAAGGCGCCCATTCCGGTCAGGGCCAGCCCCACGAGGCGGAGTTGGGACTCCAGGGCGAAGAGGGTGTTCACTCGGCGCCCCTGCGGAAGACGAGGGCCGTGACGAGGTTGGCGATCCGTGTTTCGGCCACGGAGTGCAGGCCCTCGCCGTCCGCGAGTCGGAGCCATTCGCGGCGGGGCATGAAGTGCCAGGCCCCAGGGCCGAAGACGGCCGTGTTGGCCCGGTCCCGCAGGTGCTCCACCAGGACGAGCCTGCCACCGGGACGCAGGGTGCGGGTCATCTCAGCGAACAGCGCCTCCCGGTCGGGTGCGAGGCGCAGTTCGTGGGCTGCGAAGACCGCGAACACGGTGTCCCGGGAGGCGGTGGCGACGGGCAGTCGCGACGGGGTGCCGGTCAGGGTCCCGGGCCGCGGAGGCACGCGCCGGCGGGCTCGCCGGATCGACCCTTCGGTGGTGAGCGCCGGGTCGTAGAGGTCGACGACGCTCTGACGGGTCCCGGGGTACCGGAGTGCCAGGGAGTGGCTTACCTCGTCGAGACCGGTCGATATGACGAGATGGTCGCCGGGGCCGTCGGGCAGCAGGCCGGTCAGCCAGTCGAGGGAGTACAACTCGGAGTGGTCGTACACCCACCAGCTGGCGGCGGTGCTGCCCATGAGCAGGGCGGCCGCGGCCAGTGCGCCCGTGCGGGCCAGGGTGGCCGGGACGCGGGGCAGGCGCGGCGCGAGGGCGAGACCGCCGGCCATCGCGGCCAGCCCGCCCGCGTACAGGGGCCAGTTGTATCCGATCACCTCGCGCACCCCTGAGGGGCGCGGGGGCAGCGGGACGGTGCCAGTGCCGGTTCCGGTGCTCACAGCGCTCCCCCGTCCAGCGCCCGTCTGTGGCCGCGCTCCCAGCCGTATTCGAGATCGCCGACGTGGAAGGCGTTGGCGAGAACGGGCTTGGTCCCGGCGAACGGTCCGTGGTCGAAGAAGGTCAGGGTGGGAACGTCGACCGCGACCGGGACCGGCTCCCACTGCGTGCGGGTGGCCTTGACGATGATCACCGTGCCGGTCTGCGACTCGTACTCGAAGGTGTACGGGAGCGGGCCCGCGTACCGGCGGGCGTCCTTGGCGCTCGCGAAGGGGCTCCCCTCGGGGAGCGGGGCGGGGGTGTCGGCCAGGTCGGCGCGGACGTGGAGGTCGGCCAGGCCGTCGGCGCTGACCACCTTGAACTCGAGGGTCCGGCCGACCGTCCGGGTTCCGATGCGGGCGAGGCGGTAGTTGTAGCGGGAGAAGAGGTTTCCGCCGAGGACCATCATCCGGTGGTCCGTGTCGCTGCGCAGGATGCGCAGGCCGCGCATGGTGCGGCCACCGGGGGTGGGGAACCTGGTGAAGATCCGGTAGCCGGTGAGGATGAAGTCGCGGCCGAGCCCGGCGGGGAGGAACGACGGGCGCAGCGCCCGGGTGTCGACCACGGCGGCGGCGACGAACCCGTGCTCGGTGCCGTTCGCGTCACGGTAGGTGTCGAGGGAGAGCCCCGGAGGCACCAGCGGGGTGAGCAGCTCGGGCGGCAGCGCGTAGGTGAGTACGAGGGAGTGGGCGAACGACGTCTGCATGGGCAGGGGGTGTCGTTGCAACAGGTGTCTCATGAGCCGGCCGCCCCGTCGGTCTCGGCGGAGGTTGCGGCCGAAGGCTCGCTCCCCTCGGCCTTGCGCCATTTGGTGTGCCGCAGCACCACCTGCTCGGGGCAGACGGCGCTGAGGAACCGTCCGATGTGCATGGCCAGCCGCTCCTCGGCCAGCGCGTAGAGGATGCGGTTGCCGTCGCGTCGTTCGGTGACCAGCCCGGCGCCCCTGAGCACCCCGAGGTGCCGGGAGATGGAGGGCGCGCTGATCGCGAACCGGCTCGCGATCTCCCCGGCCGCGAGCTCGCCATCCCGCAGGTCTTCAAGGATCTGACGCCTCGTCGGGTCGGCCAGCGCCCTGAACGCGCCCGCCTCGTCTTCGCTTGATGTGCTCATGCGTAGGAACTTAGCACATTAGCTAAATACGAAAACAGAGGGAACGGTAGGTTCCCCGCCGCCTCGGAGGCGGCGGGCCCGGGCGGTGCCGCGCGGACCGCGGCCCGCGCCGACCGCTCCGTCCCCGCGCGGCCTGGGCGTCTCGCGGGAGCCAGGTGGCCGCCGGAGCGGCGGAGCGTGCGGCGGGACCACGTCTCAGCGGAACGCGCCGACGTTGCGGGTGGCCCAGTCGGCGAAGGGACGCGCGGGGCGGCCGAGGACGTCTTGGACCACCGGGCTGACGCGCAGTTCGGCCTCGCTCGGGGCGCCGAGGATGTCCAGGGTGTCCTCCGCGAGTTCCGCCGGCATGCTGTGGGTCATGGCGGCCTTGGCCTCGTCACGCGTGAGGTCCTGGAACCGCAGGGGCGAGCCCAGCGCGTCGGCGATGGCCCGCGCCTGCCGGCGCGGGGTGATCACCTCGGGACCGGTCAGCTCGTACACGCCACCCACGTTCCGGCCCTCCAGCAGGCAGGCCGCGGCGACCTCGGCGATGTCCATCGGGTCGATGACCGGCACCCCGACGTCGCCGAACGGGGCGGCGACGACCCGCTGTGCGCGGATGGACCCGGCCCACCACAGGGCGTTGGAGGCGAAGCCGCCCGGCCGCAGGATGGCCCATTCCATGCCGGATTCCCGCACCACGTCCTCCAGGGCGCGCATCGCGATCCGCGTCGCACCGAAGGGCCTGGTCGCCACGCCCTGCGTGGAGAGCAGGACGACCCTGCCGACCCCGGCTGCCCCGGCTCGGGCGATGAGCTCGGCCGGGCCGGTTCCGGGGCCGTGCAGATCGCCGGAGAGCAGCAGGAACAGGGCCTTCGCCCCGGCGAGCGCGGGCTCCAGGCCGGCCGGCTCGGCAAGATCGGCCGCCAGGTGGCGGACTCCGTCCGGAACGGGCGCCGCGCTCCGCGACACCGCCGTCACCTGCTCGCCCGCCTCGGCCAGCGTCCGCGTCAGCGGTCCGCCCACGTTCCCGGTGGCTCCTGTCACCACGATCATGATCAGCTCCTTGTTCGTCCCACGTCGTCTACGGCCCCGACGCTAGGACTTGGGGCTAACCTCCAGTAAGGACGTACCCCTGGGTAAGCTCCTCACATGACGGGAAGCGTGCAGCTCGGACGCGGCGACGCGGGCAAGCGGTATGACGTGTTTCACACCGACTGCCCAGCGCGCGACATGGTCGACCACGTGACCAGCAGATGGGGCATCTGGGTGCTGATCTCCCTGCGGAACAACGACCTTCGGTTCTTCGAGCTGCGCGAGAGCATCCAGGGCATCAGCGAGAAGATGCTCGCCCAGACACTGCGCGCGCTGGTCCAGGACGACCTGGTGTGGAGGACGGTCGAACCGACGACGCCGCCTCAGGTCACCTACGGACTCACCGAGTTCGGCAGGAACGTGAGCGAACCCCTGGTGGAGCTGTTCGACCGGATCACCCGGTGGCTGCCGCCGCGCACCGCGGACTAGGTCCTGTGGTCAAAGTCCCCTCTGGCCGGGCCGGTTCAGCGGTCCTTGAGGAGTGCGCAGGCGAAGTCCTCCTGGGCCGTGCGGAGCCGGGCGAGCAGCGCGGGCTTGTTGTCCTTGTTGACCTGGGTGTTGATGGAGAACGTGAGGGAGCGGGTGCCGTCCGGGGTGGTGGCGGCGAGCTGGGTGTAGCCGGGGAAGTTGCCGGTGTGGCCGTAGAGGACGCCGCAGCGGGTGGAGTACTGGTAGATGGCGAGGCCTGCGGCGTTGGTGCCGGGGCCCGCCGGTTCCGAGGAGTCGCCCGGGCGGAAGGTGAGCTGCTCCTTGCGGGTCTTCTCCGACAGCAGGCCGGGGCCCCCGTACGCGCGGATGAAGGCGCCCAGTTCCCTCGGGGTGGAGACGATGCCGCCGGAGGCCCAGACCCCCGAGGCGCTGAGGGCTTCGCTGACGTCCTCCGGTTCGGCCGGCGGGGTGACGTCGTAGCCGTGCAGGTACGGGCGGGGCAGCCGGTAGCCCAGGAGCAGGCTGGTCCGCCGCAGGCCGAGGGGGTGGTACACGAGGTCCTTGAGGAGGTCCTCGTAGCGGCGGCCGGTGGCCTGCTCGGCCATGAGGGCGACGGCGATGTTGTCGGAGTTGGAGTACTGGTACAGGCTGCCCGGGCTGAACAGCAGCGGCTCGTCCGCCACGAAGTCGAGGAGGGTGCGCGGGTCGAACAGGTGGCGGGGGTCGGCCTGGAGGATGCTCAGGAACTCGGGGGCGGCCGAGTAGTCGGGCAGGCCGCTGGTGTGCTGGAGGAGCTGGCGCAGGGTCACCGCGTGCCAGCCGGCGGGCCGGCCGGGCAGCCGTTCGCCGATGGTGTCGTCGAGGGAGAGGAGCCCCTCGTCCACGAGCCGCAGTGCCACGGCACCGCTGAACGCCTTCGCGATGCTGGCGATGCGCATGTGGTCGTCGAGGTCCGGCCGGCGTCCCGTGGCGACGTCCCCGACACCGGCGGTGTACACCTGCGTCCGGTCGCCCCTGGTGAGCACGGCGATCGCTCCGGGCGGGCCGTCGTCCTGGGCGACGAGCCGTTCGAGCCGCCGCTGGAGCCGCTTGTCGTGGTCCTGGGGCCCTCCCGCGGCGCCCGGTCCGGCCCCGGCCGCCTGCGCGGGCGGAAGGAGGGCGCCGAGCGCGGCGGCGGTGAGGGCGGCGGCGGACAGACCGGTGCGGAAGCGGCGTACGCGGGTGGGCACGGGTGTCTCCCGGTGTGGGGGCGGGGTCGGCGGACGGCCGGCCGGTGCGGGCCAGCCGGTACCTTCCGGTCACAGCACTAGCAGCCGTGCGGCGTTCCGGGCCCGCGGCGCGCGGGGCCGGGTCCGGTCGGCTGACACGCGGTTCCCCCCTTGCCGGGCGTGTCGCACGCCCGGCCGCACCGGGCGGCGTTGCGGCTCCTACGGCTCGCACCGGCGCCCGGCGGCCGCCCGCGGGGCGGCCGGGCGGGGCGGCCGGGCGCCTGGACCGTCATTCAGCGCCCTCGTGGGTCCGTTCGCTACGCCGCCGGTTGCGGTACCCAGACGGCCGCGTGGAACGGGCCGTTCGCGGTGGCCGGGTCCCCGGAGGGAAGGGCTGCGCTGCCCGCGACGATGCCGTTCCGGTTGACCTGAGCCGCACGGGAGTTGAGGCCGCCCAGGGAGGGCAGATAGGTGAACTCGCCATCGTCGGCGCGGGCGACGAAGGCGAAGGAGTTGGGGGCGAAGTTGTCGCCGGCCATGAGGTTCCCGGCGATCTGCCTGACCTCGGTGACGCCGCGCCCGGAGCCGATCACGGCACTCGTGTGCGTCGTGAGGTCGAACGAGCTGGCGAGCATGCCGTCGCCGCCGACCACGGTGCTGCCGCTGATCAGCTGCCTGGTCAGCAAGTGGGAGCCCAGGTCCGTGCGGGTGCCGGTGCGCAGGTCGTAGGCGTATCCGGTGAGGGTGTTCCCCGCCGTCCGGGACTGGCCGACCACCGTTGAACCGCTGATGTCGTTGGCCGTACTGGAGCTTCCGCCGAGGGTTCCGAGATCGGTCATGGTCCGGGTGCCCAGGTTGTACGCGAACCCGTGCGTCGTGGTGGCGGGCAGGTTCGGCAGGGAGGAGCTGCCCACGACGACGGAACCGCTGACGGCCGCCGCGCTGCTCTGGCCCGAGGGGCCGGCGAGGCTGCCGAGATCGGTCATGGTCCGGGTGCGCAGGCTGTACGCGAACGCGTGGGTGACCGCGTCGCCGGACAGCGAGGACGTCCCCACCACGGTGTCACCGTTGAGGCCGGTGATGTGGGTGCTGCTGCCGCCGAGAGTGCCGATGTCGAGGAGCCGGCGGGTGCGGAGGCTGTAGGCGAACCCATGGGTCGGGCCTTCGGCGGAAAGGTCGGACTCCCCGACGACGTGGTCGCCCTCCACGGCGGTCGCCCGGCTGGAACGCCCCAGCGTGCCGAGATCGATCATGATGTGCCTGTGCAGGTCGTACGCGAAGGCGTGCTCGGCGGCGTCGCCTCTCGTCTGCGAGCTCCCGACGGCCGTGTTGCCGTCGACGGCGGTCGCCTTGCTGCGGGTACCGCCCAGGGTGCCGAGGTCCTGGACGGTGTACTGGGCGGACCGGGCCGCCGACTCGGCCGACGGCGTGCCGGCCCCGTACGCCAGGCCGGCCCCGTACGCCGGTCCGGCGGCTGCGGCGAGCAGGCCGGCGGCGGCCAGAGTCCAGGCACGTGAACGCATGCGCATGATGCCCCCTGAAGTGAACGATCAAGACGAACACGATGCGGCAGGCCGCTGTGCCCCTCCCCGGGCACCGGCCGACCGGATGCTGCACGGCCTTCACTTGTACGCGAGTTCAGATCGGTCAAACAGTGGGCGGTCGGCCACAAAGCGGGTGTCGTACTGTCGGTTCCTTGGACCTCGTACGGACGGCTTGCATCTGTGAGTACACCCACCAGCACCGACCCGGTCGTCGGCGCGCGCCCTGACCACCTCATATCCCCGCACGGAGTGCTCGATCTGCGCGGGTCGGCCGGCCGGGACGTGTGGCTCTCGTACCCGTTCGACGCGGCGGTCGTGGTCTGCGGGCTGCCCGGGAGCGGGAAGAGCACGTTGCTGCGGGCATGGGCCGCTTCCGCGACCGTGGTCGACCCCCGCGTCACGCGCACGTCGTTCGAGGCACGGATGCCCGCATGGCTTCCCTATGCGTCCTACCGGCCGTGGGCACGACTGAGGCACATGCACTGGCTGCGCGGCGAGCTGCGCCGCGGTGGTCCGCTGCTGATCCACGACTGCGGGAGCAGGGGCTGGATGCGTGGGTGGCTGGCCCGTACCGCTCGCCGGGCCGGGCGCCCCCTGCACATGGTGGTCCTGGACGTCGGTGCCCACGAGGCGCTGTCGGGTCAGCATGCACGCCGCAGGCTCGCGTCGCGCCGGGTGTTCGCGCTGCACCAGCGTGGGCTGGCGAGGTTTCTGCGCCGTGTCGGGCGGGGTGGTCCGGCCGAGGTTCCCGGCATCAGGTCCGTGGTGGTCTTCGATCGCGGGCAGCGCGATCGCATCACGGCGGTGAGGTTCGGGTTTCGTCCGTCCTGAGCGGAGCCCAGGGCGCCATTTGAAACCTAAACGACATTTTTTGCATATTTTTGCAACCTGAGCGTCGAAAAACACATCCCAAGAGGAAGACCCACCCGTTCTGCCCGCCCAGGGCAGCCGCACCGTTCGGAGCGAGTTCGTGCACGAGTACCCGCAGGCGCAGCAGCCCAGGCGATCCCGCAAGAAGGTCTGGATCGGCTCCGCGGTGGCCGTGACCCTGCTCGTCGGCGCCGGCGCCGGGTTGGCCTACTGGAAGGCGGACTGGTTCGACGGGAACGGCGAGGCCGTCAGTTACGCGAAGCCGCCCGCCGGAGGGGACAAGAACAAGGACGCCGGCGGCGGGACTCAGACCTCCGCGCCGAGCGCGGACCCGGACGTCTCCCTCCCCACCGGCCCGTTCACCGAGTTCAAGCAGTCGGTCAAACTGGCCGACGGCACCCGCATATCCAAGGCCCGGGTGAAGGGCGCCAAGTCCGGTTTCGAGGGCAGCGTATGGGTGTGGACGCCCAAGGAGTACGACCGCCCCGAGTACGCGAAGAGCGCCTTCCCGGTCATGATCGCGCTGCCCGGAGGCAACGGGAACGCGGACAACTACTGGGCGACCATGCCGCAGCTGGGCCTGCAGAAGGCCGTCGCCGAGGGCAGCGCGGCCGGCAAGAGCCTGCCGTTCATCCTGGTCATGCCGCTCCTCAACCCGGACAGCAAGTACTACTACGACGGCTCCGACATCCCCGGCCAGGCGAAGATGGGCACCTGGCTCGGCGAGGACGTGCCCGACCTCGCCCGCGCCAATTTCCGTACCTACAAGTCCCGTGACGGCTGGGCCTACATGGGCAACTCCTCCGGCGCCTTCGTCGGTCTCAAGCAGCTCCTGCAGAAGCCGGACCGCTTCCGGGCCGTCATCGCCAACGGCGGCGAGATCGTCCCGGACTCCCCGCTCTGGAAGGGCCACCAGGCGGAAATGGATGCGAACAACCCCGAGAAGCTCGCCCCGAAACTGATCGCCGACAAGGGCCCCGAGGTGAACGTCTTCTTCCAGTACGGCACCAAGGAGGGCGGCCGCGACCGGATGGAGAAGTTCCAGCAGCAGTTCGGCAAGGGCCCGATCAAGGTCACGATCCACGAGATCCAGGGCGGCGACCACAACGGCTGGGACTACGTCCGCGGCATGCAGGAAGGCCCCCTGGAGCAGCTCAGCAAGCTGATGAAGGGCCCGAAGCCGCAGTAGGGGCAGTGCCCGAAGCCGCAGTGGGGGCAGTGGTGGGCACGCCCCGGCGGCGGGTCAGTTCAAGGGGATGATGTCCGGCGCCCCGAGCCGCACGGCGTCGGCGGTCCGGTCGTCCGGCTGCTGCTGGGCCTCGCGCTCCGCGGCCACGCGCTTCAGGTAGTGGTCCACCTCCCGGTCCTGGTGCGCCTGGTCCCACTCCAAGTGCGGCGCCATCAGCCGGGCCACGGTCTGCGCCGCGTCCACCCCGCGGTCCCAGGACTCGATGGAGATCCGGGTGCGCCGGGCGAGGACGTCCTCCAGGTGGCGGGCCGCCTCGTGGGTCACGGCGTACACGGCCTCGACCCTCAGGTAGTCGTCGGAACTCGGCAGCGCCTCACCGAGCGAGGGGTCTTCCGCCACCAGGGCGAGCAGTTCGGGCGCCAGGGAGCCGTAGCGGTTCAGCAGGTGCTCGATGCGCGCGACGTGGAGCCCCGAGCGCTCGGCGAGCCGGTGCCGTGAGTTCCACAGCGCCGGGTAGCCGTCTGCGCCCACCAGCGGAACGCGGTGGGTCACGCAGGGCGGGACCTTCTCGTCCATGCCGCGAACCGCCTCGTCGACCGCGTCCTTCGCCATCACCCGGTACGTGGTGTACTTGCCGCCCGCCACCACGACGAGCCCGGGCACCGGATGGGCGACGAGGTGCTCCCGGGACAGCTTGCTGGTCTCCGCCGCCTCGCCCGACAGCAGGGGGCGCAGGCCGGCGTAGACGCCCTCGACGTCCTCGGGGACCAGTGGCGTGGCCAGGACGCTGTTGACGTGGTCGAGCAGGTAGGTGACGTCCTTGGAACTGAGGGCGGGGTGTGCCTTGTCGAGGGTCCAGTCGGTGTCGGTGGTCCCGATGATCCAGTGCCGGCCCCAGGGGATGACGAACAGCACGCTCTTCTCGGTGCGCAGGATCAGGCCGGTCCGGGAGTTGATGCGGTCACGGGGGACGAGCAGGTGGACGCCCTTCGAGGCGCGGACGTGGAACTGGCCGCGGGTGCCGGCCATGGCCTGGGTGTCGTCCGTCCACACCCCGGTCGCATTGATGACCTGCTTGGCCCGCACCTGCGTCTCGTCGCCGCTCTCCAGGTCGGTGATGACGGCGCCCACCACCCGCTCGCCCTGCCGCAGGAAGCGGCTGACGCTGGTGCGGTTGGCGGTCAGTGCGCCGTACGAAGCGGCCGTCCGGGCGAGGAAGAGGGTGTGCCGGGCGTCGTCGACCTGGGCGTCCCAGTACTGGATGGCGCCCACCAGGGCGTCGGAGCGCAGGGCGGGCGCCTCGCGCAGGGCCCTTCGCCTGCTCATGTGGCGGTGGTGGGGCAGCCCTCCGGAGGTGCCGGAGGCCCGCGCCATCGCGTCGTAGAGCAGGACTCCGCTGCCGACGTACGGGCGTTCGGTGACGCGGTGTTGCAGGGGATAGAGGAACGGCACCGGACGCACCAGGTGCGGGGCGAGGTACCGGAGCAGGAGGCCGCGTTCCTTGAGCGCTTCGGCGACGAGGCGGAAGTCCAGCATCTCCAGGTAGCGCAGGCCTCCGTGGATGAGTTTGCTGGAGCGGCTGGACGTGCCCGAGGCCCAGTCGCGGGCTTCGACGAGCCCGACGCTCAGGCCCCGGGTGGCGGCGTCCAGGGCGGCCCCGCTGCCGACGACTCCGCCCCCGACGACGAGGACGTCGAGCTCGCCGCGTCCCATGGCGGCGAGGGCCCGGCTGCGGGCCCGGGGTGAGAGGGCTACCGGATCGACCATGGTCTCCTCCTCGGTGCTGCGGGCCCGCGGCCGGAACCTATTCGACCTTGGCCCAGTCGAGCGTGCGCTCCACCGCGCGCTTCCAGCCCTCGTAGCCCTCCGTGCGCCGTTCCTCCGACCACGCGGGCTCCCAGCGCTTGGACTCCTGCCAGTGGGTGCGCAGTTCGTCCGTGTCCTGCCAGAAGCCGGTGGCGAGCCCGGCCGCGTAGGCGGCGCCGAGCGCGGTCGTCTCGGCGACCACGGGGCGGCTGACCGGTACGCCGAGGACGTCGGCCTGGGTCTGCATGCAGAGGTCGTTGGCGGTGACCCCGCCGTCGACCTTGAGCACGTCGAGGTGGACGCCGGAGTCCTGCTCCATGGCTTCCACCACGTCGCGACTCTGGTAGCAGATGGCTTCCAGGGTCGCCCGCGCCAAGTGACCGTTGTCGTGGTACCGGGCCAGCCCGACGATCGCACCGCGGGCGTCGGAGCGCCAGTACGGGGCGAACAGGCCGGAGAAGGCGGGGACGAAGTAGATGCCGCCGCTGTCCTCGACCGTGCTCGCCAGACGCTCGCTCTCGGCGGCGTCACTGATGATCTTCAGCTGGTCGCGCAGCCACTGCACTGCGGAGCCGGTGACCGCGATGGACCCTTCGAGGGCGTAGATGGCGGGGTTGTCGCCGAACTGGTACGCCACCGTGGTCAGCAGGCCGTGCTGCGAGCGGACCAGTTCCGTCCCGGTGTTGAGCACCAGGAAGTTGCCGGTCCCGTACGTGTTCTTCGCCTCGCCGGGCGCGTAGCAGACCTGCCCGACGGTGGCCGCCTGCTGGTCGCCGAGTACGCCGGTGATGGGAATGGCCCCGCGCAGCGGGCGGGAGGTGCGGGTCTGCCCGTAGGCCTCCGGGTGGGACGACGGGTTGATGGTGGGCAGCATGGAGCGGGGGATGTTGAAGAAGCCGAGCAGTTCGTCGTCCCAGTCGAGCGTCTCCAGGTCCATGAGCATGGTGCGGCTGGCGTTCGTGACGTCGGTGGCGTGGACGCCGCCGTCCGGCCCGCCGGTGAGGTTCCACAGCACCCAGCAGTCGGTGTTGCCGAAGAGGGCGTGACCCTGCTCGGCGGCCTCCCGGACGCCGTCGACGTTCTCCAGGATCCACTGGATCTTGCCACCGGAGAAGTAGGTGGCCGGCGGCAGCCCCGCCTTGCGGCGGATGACCTCGCCTTGGCCGCCGCGCTCCAGCGCAGCGGCGATGGAGTCGGTGCGGGTGTCCTGCCAGACGATGGCGTTGTAGTAGGGGCGGCCCGTGCGGGGGTCCCAGACGACGGTCGTCTCGCGCTGGTTGGTGATGCCGACGGCCGCCAGGTCGGAGGCGTCGAGGTTTCCGTGCCGCAGGGCGTTCTGCATCACCGAGTTGGTGCGTTCCCAGATCTCCACGGGGTCGTGTTCGACCCACCCCGAGCGCGGGAGGATCTGGTTGTGCTCCAGCTGGTGCCGCGCCACCTCGTTGCCGGCATGGTCGAAGATCATGAAACGGGTGCTCGTGGTCCCCTGGTCCACTGCGCCGACGAAGTCAGCCATGGGGTGCCGCCTTCCTTTGGGATGCCGTGTGTGGGGGCTGCCGTCCGGGACGGGCGGCAGCCGCCCGTCCCGGACCGGGTCAGCTCTCGTCCGGTGCCGGTACGCGTCCGGGAGGCTCCGGTTCGGCGGTGGGCAGGAACCTGCCGATGAGCAGCTTGTAGATGCCCGCTCCCAGCAGACCGCCGATGAACGGGCCGACGATCGGCACCCAGAAGTACAGGTTGCCGTACTGATCTCGCCATGCCGTGCCGTAGCCGGTCACGAAGCTGGCCAGCCGGGGGCCGAGGTCACGTGCCGGGTTGATCGCGTACCCGGCGTTGGTGCCCCAGGCCATGCCGATGGCCACCACGATCAGGCCGACGATGAAGGGGGCGAGGTTGGCGCCGGGAGGCGTTCCCAGCAGGTCCGTGACCGCGAAGATCAGCAGGAGCAGGATCGCGGTGCCGATGATCTGGTCGCGCAGTGCGCCCCACTCGTGCACCGGCAGGTTCGGGTTGCCGTTGGCCGGGAGCGTGGAGAAGACGCCCTGCGTTTTGATGGTGTGCCCGGGGTCGGCCTTCGCCAGCGCCTCGGTGTAGTTCCAGCGGACGATCAGGGCCGCGACGAAGGCTCCGGCGAGCTGGGCCAGCGCGTAGGGGGCCACCCTTTTCCACGGGAAGCCCTTGAAGGCGGCCAGCGCGAGGGTCACCGCCGGATTGAGGTGGGCGCCGCTCAGCCTCGCCGCGACGTAGACGCCCAGGGTCACGCCGAGACCCCAGGCCCAGGCGATGCTGTCGTGGTTTCCGAGGCCGCCCGCGGGGTTCGTCAGGGCTCCGCCGGCGACCACCTGGGCCACGACACCACAGCCGAAGAGTATGAGGATCATGGTGCCGGCGAATTCAGCCGAGAGTTCGCCGATCAGCCCGGATGCTTTGAGGCGCTCCTTCATGGGTGCCCGCTTCCCGCCGGTCCGCAGACCGGCATTCGACTGCCCCGAGCCCCCCGTGATCAGGGTAAGTCGAGTCACCCGTCCCGGAAAGGCGGGACGGTCCCGTCCCCCGTTCGGAGCAGTACCGCGGCATTGCTGTCCGGTTCCCTCTCCGGGGCGTCGTGCGAGCTCTCGCGGATCTCCGGGGCTCGGCAGCACACTGTTCGTAGGGCGTGCCCGCCCGGACGCGCCCGACCGGCACGCGGCGCCCGGTGATCCGATCCATGACGGCGCCCGGGCCGCTCACCCGCCGGCTCCCACCGGGAGGCACACGATGAAGATGCTGATCAACAGTCCGCAGACCGTGGTCGCGGACGCCCTGCGGGGGCTGGCCGCGGCACATCCGGAACTGGAGGTGGACGCCGACGCGCGGGTCGTCGTACGGCGGGACGCGCGCGAGGGCGGGCGGGTCGGTCTCGTCTCCGGTGGCGGCTCGGGACACGAACCCCTGCACGCCGGCTTCGTCGGACCCGGCATGCTGTCCGCCGCCTGCCCGGGCGAGGTGTTCACCTCCCCCGTGCCCGACCAGATGCTGCGGGCGGCCAAGGCCGTGGACTCCGGGCAGGGCGTGCTGTTCGTCGTCAAGAACTACACCGGGGACGTGCTGAACTTCGACATGGCCGCCGAGCTCGCCGAGGAGGACGGCATCCAGGTCGAACGGGTGCTGGTCAACGACGACGTCGCCGTCACCGACAGCCTCTACACCGCCGGGCGGCGCGGCACGGGTGCCACGCTGTTCGTCGAGAAGATCGCCGGTGCGGCGGCGGAGGAGGGCGCACCGTTGGAGCAGGTCGCCGCAGTCGCCCGGCGGGTCAACGAGGCCTCGGGGAGCTTCGGCGTGGCGCTGAGCGCGTGCACCACCCCCGCGAAGGGCAGTCCCACCTTCGACCTGCCCGACGGCGAGCTGGAGCTGGGCATCGGGATCCACGGTGAGCCGGGCCGGGAGCGCCGTCCGATGATGCCGGCCGGCGAGATCGCGGAGTTCGCCGTCGGTGCCGTCCTGGACGACCTGGCGAGCGCCGCCCCGGGTGACGGGCCGGTGCTGGCCCTGGTGAACGGGATGGGCGCGACACCGCTGCTGGAGCTGTACGGCTTCCATGCGGAGGTGGCCCGCGTGCTGGCCGCCCGGGGCGTCCCGGTGGCCAGGGTCCTCGTGGGGAACTACGTCACCTCGCTGGACATGGCCGGCTGCTCCGTGACGCTGTGCCGGGCCGACGAGGAGATGCTGCGGCTGTGGGACGCGCCGGTGCAGACGGCGGCGCTGCGCTGGGGCCGCTGACCTCGCCGGAGGATGTGCGTGCTCGCTGCGTAGGGCGTCGTAGGGGCGCCTCGTACGGGCGCCCCGGTACGGACGGCGTCGCAGGGGCGCCTCGTACCGGCGTCCCGGGAGCCGTCGCGCTCAGACGGGCTGTGTGGCGAAGAGCTCCAGATGGCCGCAGTTCGGACAGCGGTACGCATCGATCTGGCGGCGGGGCCTGCCCAGCCTTTTCGCGCCGCCCAGCAGGCCCCGCTCCAGCGGCCCGGCTATCCAGCGTGCGTAGCCGCGGGAGCCCTCGCCGTTGTCCTCGACGAAGCCCTGCTCGATGCCGATGGTCCCGCAGTACGTGCACCTGACTTCGCTCACGGGCCGATTGTAGGGTCGTCGTCCCGGTCCGTGGGCCCGATGCCCGAACCGGGCGTTCGGCTTCCGGGCAGCCCTCGCGAGGCGGAGGTCCGTCACTCCTGGCGCACGGGGTGGCGGAGCAGGTAGACGGCCGCGGCCGACACCAGGGCGGTCATACAGGCGAGGAACACCAGTCCGGCCCCCTCCAGGCCGAGCGGGTCCGTCAGTACGCCCACTCCGATGACCGGTACCGAGATGCCCGCGTAGGCCACGACGAACAGCGTCGAGATGACCGCCGCGCGCTGGTCGTCCGGAGACGCCCCGGCCACCGCCGAGAGCGCCCCCCGGAAGGCGAGGCCCTGCCCGGCGCCGCCGACGAGCGCGCTGAGGACCACCAGCGCCAGCAGATCCCAGTACAGGGCGCCCGCGAGCAGCGCCAGCCCGGCGAGGAGCGCCGTGCAGCCCAGCGGCAGGGACCTGCCGACCCCGATGCGGCCGACGGCCAGTTGTCCGGCGGTCGACGCGAAGAAGGCCAGGGCGACGACCAGCCCGCTCACGGCCCGGTTGTGCACGCCCAGGGACTCGACGAGGAAGGCCGGGCTGACGGACGTGAACACCCCGAACAGTGCGAAACCCACGAACGAGGCGGCTGCGGCGGGCAGGAACACCCGCCTCACGGACGCGGGCAGAGCGGGCCGCTGCGGCCGTACCGTCGCGAACGGGCGCCGTTCCCGTACCGTCTCCGGGAGCCGCATCAGGACGGCTGCCGAGCCGGCGACGAGGGCGAGGTGCACGACGAACGGCAGGTACAGCGGCCAGGGGGCGTACTGGGCGAGCACACCGGCGAGCAGGGGACCGCAGCCCAGACCGCCCATGTTGGCGGCCGTCGCCACGAACGTGGCGTGTGAGGAGCGGTTCTGCGGCGCCAGTTCGATGACGTAGGCCGTGGCTGCCCCGGTGAACAGACCTGCGGACAGACCCGACAGCAGCCGGCCCGCGTACAGCCAGGCCAGCCCACTGGCACACAGGAAGCAGCCGGCGCTGGCCGCCGCGAGTGCGAGGCCCGTCATCAGCACGGGCCGCCTGCCCACGACGTCCGAGGCGTTGCCGGCCAGCAGCAGGACCCCCATGACGCCGAAGGCGTACACGGCGTACACGACCGTCACCTGCAGTTCGGAGAACCCGAACTTCTCCTGGTAGAGGCCGTAGAGGGGGGTGGGCAACGTGGTGCCGGCCATGCACACGGCGAACACCGCCCCGCCGAGCAGGCACTGGCGCCACCGTCTGCGATCACCGTCCATGGCGCCGACGGTAATCGCGCCCGGCGGTCGGGGCGGTGCGGCATGCCGACGGGGGCAGGGGTACAGTCACCCGATGCCGCACATCGACTTCCCCCTCGTCACGGACCGGCTGATACTCCGTCCGTTCCGGCCCGGGGACGCCGAGGACGTCTGCGACTACCAGCGCCTCCCCGACGTCGCCCGGTTCATGCGGTGGGAGCCGCGCGGACCGCAGGAGGTCCGGGTGGCGGTGGAGCAGATGGCCCGGGAGACCGAACCGGCCTCGGACGGGGACTGTCTCAGCCTGGCGGTCGTCCAGCCGGGCACGGACAGGGTCATCGGGCAGGTGGAACTGGTCCTGCTCAGCGTGGAACACCGCCAGGGCGAGCTCGGCTATGTCTTCCACCCGGCCCACCAGGGCAAGGGGTTCGCCACCGAGGCCGCGGCCGCCGTCCTGGGTGTGGCATTCGACGTACTGGGGCTGCACCGGGTGACCGGCCGCTGCCACGCCTCCAACACCGCCTCCGCCGGACTCCTCGAACGCCTCGGCATGCGCCAGGAGGCCCGCTTCATCGGAACGGAACTCTTCAAGGGGGCGTGGCGCGACGACCTGGTGTACGCCATGCTCCGGCGCGAGTGGCAGACCCTCGGCCGGTCCGCCTGACGCCCGGAGCCGTCAGGCCACCGGCGTACCGGACAGCTCGATCACCTGGACCGGGCCCGCGCGGAACGCCTTGTTGGCCGCGTCGGCCTCCCGCATGTGCGGGGCGACGTCGTGCGCGGCGAGCGCCTCCCTCGTCGCCCAGTGCTCGACGAGGACGAAACGGTCGGGGTCGCCGCTCACCTCGTGCAGGTCGTACTGAAGGCAACCGTCTTCGGCGCGCACGGCCGGTGCGAGGCGTGTGAACGCCTCGGCCTGCTCGCGGCCGCGGCCGGGAAGGGTGTTGATCAAGATGACGAGTCTCACGGAATCCGACATGGACTCAGCCTAGGGCCGCCCCCTGAGCGCCCGGAAAGGTATTTCCGCTGCTGCCGTGCCGCCCGGCAACCGCCGCGGGCGGGGGCCGCCGGGCGCGACGGGGAGGGGATCCACTGGCCGCCGTACAGGCTCAGATGCACGCGGGCGGGGCACGACTGCGGTCAGAGGACCTTGGAGAGGAAGGCGCGCGTTCGGGCGTGGCGCGGCTCGTCCAGGACGGCTGCGGGCGGGCCTTGTTCGACGACGGCTCCGGCGTCCATGAAGACGACGGTGTCGGCGACCTCGCGGGCGAACCCGATCTCATGCGTCACGACGACCATGGTGGTTCCGGCGCGCGCCAGGTCCTTGATGACGTCGAGGACCTCGCCCACCAGCTCCGGGTCGAGTGCCGAGGTCGGCTCGTCGAAGAGCAGCACCTTGGGTTCGAGGGCCAGGGCGCGGGCGATGGCCACCCGCTGCTGCTGCCCCCCGGACAGCTGCAGCGGGTAGGCGTCGGCCTTGTCGGCGAGGCCGACGCGGTCCAGCAGCCGCCGGGCCGTCGTCTGCGCCTCCGGCCGCGGGCGGCGCAGCACGGAGACCGGGGCTTCGACGAGGTTGTCCAGGACGGTGAGGTGCGGGAAGAGGTTGAAGTTCTGGAAGACGAACCCGATGCTGGTGCGCTGCCTCAGTACCTCCTTCTCCTTCAGCTCGTACAGCTTGCCGCGGGAGCTGCGGTAGCCGATGAGATCGCCGTCGACGCTGATCCAGCCGCGGTCGGCCTTCTCCAAATGGTTGATGGTGCGCAGGAGCGTGGACTTTCCCGAGCCGGAGGGGCCCAGGATCACCGTGACTTCGCCGGTGCGGACGTGCAGGTCGACGCCGCGCAGCACTTCCAGCGGCCCGAAACTCTTGTGGACGTCGCGCACTTCCACCATGACGTCGTTCACGGCCTCTCCCCTCACGTGTGCTCGGCCGGGTTGATCTGCGAGGTGTCGATCGCGGAGGCCGTGGTGCCCCACTTCTTCAGGATGCGGGCATAGGTGCCGTTCTTGATCAGCTCGTTGACGGCGGCCTGGAGGGCGGCGGTCAGCGGGGAGCCCTTCTTGAAGGCGAAGCCGACGTCGAGGCGGTGGTACTCGCCGAGGAAAGTGGTGTGTGCGGCGGGCTGCGCGGCCTGATGGCGCAGGCCGTTGACCGTCGACATGACGACGTCGATCCGGCCCTGCTGCAGGGCGGTGGTGACGGCCCCGGTCTCGGCGAAGACCTTCACCTCGTACGGCTTCTTGCCGGCCGCGGCGCAGACGCCCTTCTGTGCGGTGAGGGTCTTCTCGAACGTCGTGCCCGCGCCGGTGCCGATGGTCAGGCCGCACAACTGGGTGAGGTCGGAGACCTGTGTGGTCAGGGTGGTGTTGCCGGTCTTGACCGCGAATCCCTGCCCGTCGTTGATGTACGTGACGAAGTCGATGGTCTTCAGGCGTTCGGTGGTGACGCCGAAGTTGCCGGTGCCGAAGTCGTACTTGCCGCTGCCGAGGGCGGGCAGGATCGTCTCGAAGGAGGCGTCCTGGCGCTCCAGCTTCACGCCGAGGACCTTGGCCACCGCGTCGGCCATGTCGATGTCCTGGCCGACGGGCGGCTTGTCCTGCCCGTTCGGGTGGTACGCCGAGGGCGGGGATCCGACGGAGCTGCCGACCCGCAGGGTGCCCGCCGAGCGGACCTCGGCCGGCAGCAGGGCGGCGACCGAGTCCACGGTCCGTACGTCGGCGACGGGATCGTCGGCGGGCGCGGAGGACACCGGTGCGCCCGCACCGGCGGGTGCCACGTCACCGGAGCCGCAGGCGGTCAGCGCCAGGAGGGGCAGCAGGGCGAGGGCCGCGGCGGTGCGCATGCGGGTGCGGATCCCGTTCCCGGGGAGGTTCACGGCGGGAAGGCCTTTCCGTTGCGGGGCGTGGGTGGTGTTTCGGAACGGACGGAGGTTCACGCGTCCGGGCACGGCTGAAGAGCCGTTGGTGCATCGGGCGAGGACGAGACGGCACGAGAAATGTGCGGGGCTGTGCGGGCGTGACGACGCGAGGGGCGTCGGAAGGAGATCGGGGCGGCGGCAGCGCACGTCCGGACGCGTGGCGTCGTGCCGAGTACGGCTCGCCGTCAGCGCGCGGTGGTGGCGCGAAGGAGGATCTCGGCCCGCGACGGGGTCACCGAGGGAGGGAAGGGCCGATCAGACAGCCCGCTGCCGCCTCAGGCGCAACACGCCGCGGACCACACCCGACCGAAGTCGATGTAGTCGCGCGAGACGAGGCGCTGATGGGCAGTCATGCGACTACTTGACCAGTACGTGCGGCTCTTCGTCAAGCAAGGGCCCGAATGCCGGACGCCACCGGCCAGCCGACCCTGCATGGTTGACACGGCCGGGCCCTGGGCACATACGATCGGCGTCGGAGGGGCTCCGCCCACGCGCAAGCCCCTCCGCCCGCGTTGAGGGACGCGGTGGGCGTGACGACACGAGTATCCGATCCGGCAGCACGGCTTCCCCGCGGAGCTTGTGCCGTACTTCCGCGCACCGTGCCGCCGGGTGGTCACCCACACCCACGCCCCCTCCCTGGAGAGCCTTCCCATGGCCACCCCGCCCGATGTCTCCGCCGTACCCGACACCACCGCCGCCACCATCGCTCGCGATGCGGCGGTCACCTCACCACCCGGGCGCACACAGGTGCACGACGCCCTCGGAGGCGAGCCACCGCTGATCGTGCCCCGCAGGCGCATCGGCCGGCTGGTGTCCGCGGCCGCCGCCCTGCTGGCCTTCGCGATGGTGCTGGCCTCCGTCGTGCGCAACGACGCTTTTCAATGGGACGTGGTGGGGCGGTACTTCACCACTTCCGCCGTGCTCGACGGGCTGCTGTTGACCCTGTGGCTCACCGGCGCGGTGATGGTGCTGGGCTTCCTGTTCGGCACCGTGCTGGCGGTGATGCGACTGTCCGCCAACCCGGTTCTGCGGGCGCTGAGTTGGGGGTACGTGTGGATCTTCCGGTCCACGCCCCTGCTGGTGCAGCTGCTGTTCTGGTTCAACATCGGCGCGCTGTACCCCACGCTCGGCCTCGGCATCCCGTACGGGCCCCAGCTCTTCTCCGTCAAGACGGTGAACCTGCTGGGTCCGACCCTGACCGCCGTCATCGGTCTGACCCTGCACGAGTCCGCGTACGCGGCCGAGGTGGTGCGCGGCGGCATCCTCTCCGTGGACCCCGGCCAGACCGAGGCGGCGCAGGCACTCGGCCTGAGCAGACGCCGCACCCTGCGCCGCATCGTCGTTCCCCAGGCGATGCGCTCCATCGTGCCGACCGCCGGGAACATGCTGATCGGCACGCTCAAGGGCACCAGCATCGTCAGCGTGCTGGCCGTGCACGACCTGCTGTACTCGGTGCAGCTGGTCTACAACCAGAACTACCAGGTGATCCCGCTGCTGATGGTCGCCACCCTCTGGTACATCGCGACGACGACCCTGCTGAGCGGGGGCCAGTACTACGTCGAGCGGTACTACGCCCGCGGCACCTCCCGCAGCCTGCCGCCCACGCCGGCGCAGCGACTGCGCATCCGGCTGACCGCCCTGCGCGCCCGACTGCACACGCTGACCGCCGCCGGCGGCTAGTGTTCTGCGCCGGGCAGCCGGAAGCACCGCCCGGCCCCCGGGGGGCGATCGCCGTGACGGCGGGCGGTGCGACGCGCGGGGAGTCGGCCGCCGCCAGGGTTCCCCATCCCCCGAGCGGGCGGCGGCTGACGGTCAGTGCCGGTGGTCGGGAACGTACTTGTAGCCGACGCGTCGTACGGTGGAGATGCGGTCCCGGTAGGCGGGTCCGAGCTTGCGGCGCAGACGGGCCACGTGGACGTCGACCGTGCGGCCGTCGCCGATGTGCCCGTATCCCCAGATGCCCGAGATGAGGGCGTCACGGGTGTGAACCGTGTAGGGGTGGGCCACGAGGTGGGCCAGGAGGTCGAACTCCAGGTACGTCAGGTCGAGTTCGCGACCGTCGAGCTCGACCAGCCGACGCGCCCGGTCGACCCGGATCGCGTCCTCGTGCTGGGCGGGGTCGGGCTGAGCGGCCGGTTCCGGCTCGGGTGCCCGGGACAGTCCGGGCCCGAGGGGATGGACCTCCGGGCGTATGCCGTGCGCGTGCATCAGCGCCACCGGGTCGACGTCCGCCGGCAGGAACACGAGGTATCCGACACGACCGCCGTCGGGTTCGCCGACGGGGGCACTGGGCCGGCGGTCACCCACCAGCTGGAGGCGCGGGGCCGGGAAACGACGGACGGCGGATGCGGGTGAGGGAATTGCGGTGGTCACGGTGAGCCCCTTCGGCTGCGCGGAGTGAGGTACGGATGCCGGGTGTTCGGGCACGACAGGGCGCGAGGGTCTCCGCGACGGAGCCGATCGGAAGGATCGGCACGTCACGCGCCGGACGGACCCGCAGGGCCCACGGGGCCGGGGTCACGAAAGGCACGACGCGCAGAGGGGTGCGACGACGCCGGAACACCGGCGCGCATCGGGGAAATGCCCTGACGGAGAAGCCCTAGAAGGGGCGGCAGACGGCGCTGGCGACGCGACGGAAGTCGACGTGCCTGCGGCGTACGAGCAACGGCTGCGACGGGGACATGGGCACATCCTGAGGTGCGGGGCGGACCCGCGTCAATACTTCCCTACCGGTTACATAGGAAACAGGCGGACGCAAGGCCCGACCCCGCGCGGGCTGCACAGCGAACTCCGCAGACACACTGCACTCCTGACGGATCACCACCTGAGCCGCGACGACTTCCCGGCGAGCGGCAGTGTCTTTCATTTCGAGATTGTCATGTCCATCATTCGGTCACGCTCTTGCCGGGAAGGTCGCTTCGGGCGAGTATCCCTATCAATCCGATGGGAAACATGGGGATCAAACCGCTGACCGCGTCCACCATCCGGTCGCGGACGGCTCGCGCACCCATCGCCTTCCAGCCCTCGCGCGCCTCCCCCACCTCTCAGCAACCGGCCGAGGCCGCCCAACAACCTCCGGAGTAGCCGACATGACCGTCGCCAGCCCCCGCCGCACCGCTGTCCGCCCAGCCCCCGCGTCACACAGCCGCACGGGAGCCTGCCGGTGACGCCCACGCGGACGGCACCCGGCCCCGCCGACCACCGGTCCGACGACCACCGGTCCGACGACGATCGGCGCCGCGCGCTCCTGCGCACCGCCCGCGATGTGGCGGACGACCTGGCCGCGGACGCCATCGCCCGCGATCAGGCCGGCAAACCGCCCACCGACGAGACGGCCCGGCTGCGCGAGGCCGGCCTGCCGGCGGCCCTCACCCCGCCCGGACCCGGCCGCGGGGCGGACTGGCGCACCGGATGCGCCGTCATACGCGAGGTCGCGGTAGCGGACGGCGCGGTCGGTGAACTCCTCGCCCGTCACTACGTGCACGCCTGGAGCGGACGCTTCTACGCTGATCACGAGCACGCCACCGCCCTCGAAGAGGAGTCGGTCCGCGAGCGGTGGCTGTGGACCGGGGCGGTCCGCACTCCCTCGCACCACGACACCGGGGGATCCGACCTCACACTGAGGCCGCGCACCACCGGCTACGCACTGAGCGGGCGCCGGTGCGTGGACACGGCGGTGGCGGCCGCCGACCAGATCGTGGTGGACGCCGTGTGTGCTGCGACCGGCGACGTCCTGGTCGTACGGATCCCGGCCGACACACGGGGTGCGACCGTCGAACCCGACCACGATCGCCTGGGGCAGCGGGTCGCCGGCGCGGGCCGGCTCGTCCTCGACCGGGTCGCCGTCGCGCCCGGGCAGGTGCTGGGACGCCGCCCGCACGACGAGGAGTCGACCGCACCCCTCACCGCGCTCGCGGAACCGGCGCTCCGGCTCGCCCTGTGTCACGTCGGCCTCGGCGTCGCCGAGGGCGCCCTCACCGAAGCACGCGACCTCAGCAGGGGCGGCCACGCCCACCGGATGCCGGGTGAGGACGCGGACCTGTTCCTGACGTACGGGGAACTCGCCTCCGCCATCCAGACGGGCACCGCCGTGGTCGACCGGGCGACGGAGGTGATGGCGCGGGCTCTCGCCACGGGCGCGCACCTCGACGCAGAGGTCCCGGCGGGTGTCGCCGCGCTGGTCGCCACGGCCGAAGCGGTGATGTCGAAGGCCGCCCTGCACGTCACCGCCCGGGTGCTGGAACTCGCCGACACCCCCGGCCTGGACCGGTTCTGGCGCAACGCCCGGGTGCTGACGGCCCACCGCCCGGTCGCCCAGCGGCTGCGCTCCATCGGTGAGCACTACCTCAACGGCCCCCACCGCGCCGTGGCGGCGGACTTCCACTGACGCGGGGCCCACAGGGGACGGACCGGAGTGCCTTCGGCTGCCGGGCGGGCGTACCGGCCCGGCAGCCTGCGGCGACCCATGGGGCGTCGGCCGGATCCCGGCCTTCCGTGCCGGATAATGTCCTCATGCGGATCTCAGCCAGGGCGGACTACGCGGTACGTGCCGCACTACAGCTAGCCGCGTCGCAGGACGACGAGCCGGTGAAGGCCGAAGCCATCGCCGACGCCCAGGACATCCCGCACAAGTTCCTCGAAGGCATTCTGAACGACATGCGCCGGGGTGGTCTCGTGGTCAGCCAGCGCGGCGGCAACGGCGGCTACCGGCTGGCCAAGCCCGCCCGGTCCATCAGCATCGCGGACGTCATCCGCGTCGTGGACGGACCGCTCGTCTCGGTGCGCGGCGTCCGGCCACCGGACCTGTCCTACACCGGCCCCGCCCAGTCACTCCTCCCCCTGTGGATCGCGCTGCGGGCCAACGTGCGCGAGATCCTCGACGGTGTGACCCTCGCCGACGTCGCCTCCGCCGATCTGCCCCCGGCCGTATCGGCACTGGCCGAAACCCCCGGTGCCTGGACCAATCCCTAACCCCCGCCCACCTGCGCTTTCCCATATAGCGAGATGTAGACGTCCACCATACGGTCACCCTCTTGGGCCGGATGTCGCGCTCTGCCAATATGCCTACCAACCAGGTGGGAAAACTAGGGATCCAGGGAGGTGGCCGTGCGAACACTGCACCACGCAGGCCGGACGCTGCCTCTGACCTCCCGCCGGCACATCGACCTAGTGCGTACCTCCAGCGCCATCTGTCAGCCCGGCTGACATCCTTCGCCGGGCCGGCTCCACTCCCCCTGTAACGCACCAGCGGGCGCCGCCCCACTGTGCTCACCGTCGCAGGCCGAGCAGATCCGACCCCCGACCTGTCTCGCCGCCCGCCGGTTTTCGTGCGCCGGCGTCCGACGGGCACGCCCACGTCATCCCCCGCCCACGGCCGGGGGTGGATTCCCTGCGTGCCGACGGCTCCACGCCGCCCGCTCCCGTCCCCCTCCGGCACCGGTCAGACACCGGTCAGACTCCCGTCTGGCACCCGTCTGACATCCATCTGGCAACCGTCCCGTTCCCGTGAAAGGACACCTCCGTGTCTGCCGCAAGACCGTTCACCACCCTGCGCGCCCTCGCCGTCACAGCGACGCTCCCCCTGCTGCTCTCCGCCTGCGGCTACGGCTCCCAGGCCGACAAGGATGACGCGAAGACGTCCGCCTCCCCCGCCGCAGACACCAAGAAGCTCTCCGCCTCCGAGGTCCGCATAGGGTACTTCCCCAACCTC